>JAPLRS010000002.1 GCA_026399015.1 Methylococcales bacterium
AATAGCAACAATAACGGCAAAAGACTCAACTAAAGATTGACGCATATCGTTTAGACTCATACGCTCACCCGGCGAGTCATCTAACGGAATAACATACGCAGCGGGTAAAGCCATATTAGCAGTTTCATCTAGTCTTTTAAAACGCGCCGAGCCTGCAACACGCCCTGCAAAACTGGGGCAATAGGTGCGTAATTGAGTAATGACAGGGTTTAGATTCATTTACTAATTGGCTTGTAAGGCATTGCGCAATGACGCTCTTATAGCGGCTCTGATTTCTGCTTGTTTGTTATCTAGTGCTTGTACCATAAAATCTTTACGTGGCTGTAGGCCGCGGCGCGTACCGTAAATTAAAAAAGCAGGATAAAACGCGCCATCAGGGTCATTTTTGCTAGCTGAATTTGATGCCATCATTGGCGTCATGTAAGGCATAACTTTTACATACCCCCCGCCAGAACCTACTTTTATCTTTATAGATTTACTCATCGCGCCTGTTTTAGAGCCTGGAAATTGTCCGGCGGCTGAAATAGCGTGACTAGCAATTAAACGGCGAGCTTCTTTTCTAACCACAACACCGCTTTTTTTAAGCGCAGATTTAAGTTCTTTTTTTTCAAAATAAATTCTGGTAAAGCCGTCAATATCAATTTCAACGTCAATCATACAATCGGCCCTATATCTTTACATTCCAACATCGTAAAGTTTTCATCATCATTAATATTAGTTGCACGAATAATTCGAAACCGACTATTACCTGAGGGATGATCGACAACATGTTGACCGCCTAAGTCTTGTGGTCTTGAGCCTGACCCATATCTAACATATATCTTATGCGTGATTTCTTCACCTATCTGTTTGCCATTCCAATAAGCTATAAGGATCAAGTAAAGAATCTACATAAGGTAATGGTGAGATAGCGCCTTTTGCGTTGGTGGTTTCACCGCGATTGGTATAAAGCGATTCACAGCGTAATAACATCCAAGCTTTAATGCCGTCGGGTAATTCACCTGCTGTGCTATTGATCCCAGCTTGACCCATATAATGAGTGCCTGTGCCGGCAGTAGTGATGTCAATCACCGCTCCACCTGCTGTAGTAGCTAAGGTATATACCCCTGCACTAATAACTGATTGAATGTAATAATCTGTTTTTTGTGCCAACGGTGCTGGTAATGCACCGCCGCTATTGCTTAAACGAATAATATCGCCCACAGCTAAAGTTTTCCAGCCAGTTATGGTTATCGCATTACTGCTTACATTAACGCTAATAGGTGCCATATAGCCTGCATCAAAAGTTACTCTAACTGAACCCATTTGCGCTTGCGCGCCAGGCCATTGCTTACCAAAGGCGGGTGAAATTCTTGGTGGATCAAATGAAGTGTCCACTTGATATTCAGAACTTGGCAAGGTTGTTACTGTGCCGTTTGGTGCGGTATAGTCAATGCTGACAACTTGTATTAAAGGGGTGCGCTCTAACTGTATAACATAGTCATATTTAGTTATAGTTTTGCCAAAAGTCGCCAGCATTAAGTTTGGCGCAGGAAAACCATCTAAAATTAATTGATAACGCGCAGCAACAAATTGCCGACGAGTTTTTGCTTGGGCAAACTCAACGGCGGCGCCTAAATAAAAACCAATTAAGTTATCGTCATCGGTCAAATCTTGCTTAAGATGCTGACGCGCATCAATGATGCTTAAAGGTAGCGCGGTTGGCGGCGTTATCAGTTTTAAATTCATTAAGCGACAACTACTGTCGTATCATAAATGTCAGGGTTGATCGTTAATGCATAATCTATAGCATCAGCATTTGTATCAATAGCGCCGTTTGCATATAAAGCATCAGCTATATCTTGGTTAATAGTTGCTACGCGATCCGGTTGAACAGCGTGGCCATTAATAATGCTGGCAACTAAGATGCGGGCATTAATTGATGTAGTTTTAGCCATGTTTTTTATCCTGTATGTCAAAAATAAGAGCTTAAATTAAAAAACCTAAGCTCTTTATAGTTATTAAGTTGCTGAGTTAGTGTAATAAGCAACTGCTTTAGCGTCGGTTAAGTTACCGCCAGATCTTAACCACATTAAGAAGCCAACCTGACCTAGCTTGGCATAAGCTGAGTCGTTAAATCTAAACATTGTTGCTTGCATTACGTCGCGAATAATATATTTAGAAAAATCACCAAATAAAATTGATTTAGCGTTTGCCGCCATTACTGCTACATCTTGGTTAATTTGAATCGGATAACCCAATAAACTATCCGCCATTGCGCCACCTAAGCCATCATATCCAGGTAAGAATATGGGGCGGTTTTGCGAATCTTTGATTTTTCTAATAACTTTTAATGATGCATCAGCCATCATGAAGCAAACATCACCAGGTGATGCATCATTTAAGCGATAAGCAGGATCAACAGCATGAATTAAATCGACTAAGTCATCAAAAATAACAGTCAGTGTTTGGCCAGTTGTACCTACTTTGCCAGATGTTGCGCCTGTTACAACGCCTGTTGGTTGTGATGAGCCAGTACCTGTTGTAAACATTTGATTGGTGATGCGACCTAAACGCTGAGTTAAGCGTTTATTAACAAAGGCTTCAATGTCAATTTGAGAATCTTGTAGTAACTCAAACGGTACTGCGACAATTTTTGAAGAAAATTTGTAAGGGTTTACAGCGACAGTGCCAAAGCTGGGGTCAGCTGCGGTTGCTGTTGTATTCTCTGCAATTAACTCACCCACCTCTGTTGTGCCGTCAGATGTTGGAAATGATAATGGATTGCCTTGCTCGGTAGCAATAACTGTAGAAACTGCACGCATGCCGCCAAACGCTTTTAAAGCATCAATTAATGTTTGTGCTACTTCAGATTGTACTGTGTAGCCACCTTGTGAGTTGGTGCCAACTGATAATGTATTGTTAATTTGTTGCCATTCTTGTGCAGATAAAGCGCTATCGCCGCCGCGTATGTATTTTGCGTAAAGTTGACGCGCAACAGAATCTTTAGTTTTGTTATTGAAGTGATCAATAATAGTATCTTCAGTTTTTTCTTCTGATACTTTATTTAAATAATCAGAGATACGTTTAACTTCGCCATCAATAGCATCAATTTCTGCCATTTTTTGGTCATATTTTTCTTGATCAGCAGGCTCCCAGCGGTTTTCAGCTTTTGTTGAGCTATCTAATTGGTCTTTAATTTCGACCGCTAATGCAGATCTTCTGGCGCGTAAGTCATTTAATTTTTTCATTAATAAGTTTCCTTTGGGCATAAAAAAACCCGCCGAAGCGGGTTGGGATATTTTTAAAGCGGTTAAGCTGGGGGTTTTTCTGCAAGAGCAAATTTTCTTTTAAGATTAGGCAAATTGTCCTGGGATTCTGTTGCGTTAACGGGCTCTGTTAAATGTTCTCGATCTGGCCCAGGATAAGGTTTATCAGTTTGTATTGGCTCTTGATCTTGATTTATCGGCGGAGCTTTTTGATAAGCCGATAAATCCCAGTTGATACTGTTTTTTGGTGCGATATCGGCTACTGAGTCGATAAACCCAGCATCAACCGCTTCTTGACCAAAGAAATAGGTTTCAGCATCCATCCAATCTTTGATTTGTTGCTCTGTTTGGTTGGTTTTTGCAACGTATTCGTTGCACAATGTTTGGTCAGTACGACTTAATAAATTAGCCATATCTGTAAAATCTTTAGCGTTACCACCAGCAATTGTCCAGGCGTTGTGGATCATAAACATACCGCCCTCACTGATAACCGATTCATCTGCGGCGATAGCTAAAAAAGTAGCGGCGCTGGCGGCATAGCCATCGATATGCGCTATTATTTTGCTCGAATGCTCTTTAATAGCTTGCACCATTGCTCTGGCCGCAAAAACATCACCACCTGGGCAATTGATGCGTAGATGAATGATAGGGGCAGTGATAGCGCTGAGTTCTTTAATAAAATCGAGGGCAGTAATACCACCCCAATAGCTATCAGAGACAATGGCGTCATAAAGATATAGCGTGGCTTCGCCCACACCATTTACTTCGGCCTTTAAATAGCCTTTGCCTTTATTAAGCGCTAGCAGTTTGAGTAGTTGTGGGTTCATTGCTTATACCTTGGTTAATATCATCACACCCATCAAGTGGTGCCATATCTTCTAATGCGCGGATTTCGTTTTGAGTCATCCATCCGGCTTCGCCAGCGCGGCCTAAGCCGATACGATAGCCTTCCATGCGTGTTCGGTAATCACCTCGCTCAAGTCCGGCTGTATTGAATTTAATGAAATATTTTTGACTTCCTGGCCATATTTTTCGGTTAAATTCCTGCTCTATTTTTGCTAGATGTCGGCCTAATGTGTATTTAACAAAGCCGATACCTAGGCTTTCAATACCAGAGCCCCATGAGGTATTATTTTGAGTATGGCCAATCATGTGAGGGGGTACGCCAAAAATTCTGGCAATATCTTCAATCTGAAATTCTCTAGTAGCAATAAGCTGAGAATCTTCGGCGCTCATGGTTATTTCATGCACTTTTGCACCGCCGGATAATAAAGCGGGCAAATGTGCATTGTTTAAGCCGCCGTGACGATTACTCCACGAGTTGCGGATCATGTCTTGTTGTTCTTGGGTAAGATTGCCAGGAAACTCTAGGGCAAAATCAGGTCTGGCGCCATTTTCAAAAAAGCTGGCAGAATATTGATCTGCTGCTAATGCAATGCCAGCGGCATTTCTTAATACATAACGGATTTGCGACATACCACGTAGGCCATTAAAGCCGGGGCCGGGGATATGAATAATGTCGTTAGAAGTATATGAGGTGGATTTTCCAGTTGTGCCATTAAATAGGTCGTCTTGGATATCATATTGCAGGTCACCGCCTGATTTTTTTACAGTAACGCGCCTTGGGTGTATCCATTCAAAACCCAAAATCTTATCTAGTGATGAAACATTGCTGCCTTGAATATTGCTCGGTCTAATAATAATGGCAAAGGCATCACCATGAAGCAATAAGCTCGACATCATTGATTCCCAGAATGTAGCGGCTGGGTAATTGCTGTTTGGGGCTTCGTTTAATAGCCACCATACATCATGATCGGTTTTTTCTCGGCCATTTGCGGTCCGCTTGTAAACAGGTAATGGCATCGAGGCTATGGCGCCGCCAATTAATGAAACCGATGCGTAAACTGCTGATACTTGCATAGCTGTTTGCTCAACAACAGAAACGCCTGCAGTTCTAAATCCTGTTGTTGTCCAGTCGATGAAATCAGAGCTGGCAATAGTGGTCGAGTTATTAATTGGCGCAGCTGTAGGCGCTGGCGCAAGATCACCGTACCGATTTTGTTGTCTGCCAAAGCCAAAGAGTTCTTTGATCATAAAATTATCAGTTGCGGAGTAAGTTCGGGTTCTTGTTCAGTCAGCATTGCGCGGCCAACTGCCATCATTAAAGCAACGGCAGGGTCTATTTTTTCAGTTGATTTGTTTTTGGCAGGTTTTACGTTTCCTGCTGGGTCTTGATCTACGACAACATTGCTCATTGCCCAATTTAAAACAGGGTCATTCGGGTGTTGTATTTCATTAGCTAAGTAGCGGCGCTCTAGTTCTTTCATTGGCGCATTCATGGACGCATAGCCCATGCCAAATGCGACCATTGGCGCGTTATATTCCATTAAATCATTGACTAGCTGGCTAGAGTTCCACCGGTCAAAGGCAATTTCTTTAACTGGCCATTTTTCCATAAAATCAAGAATATCTTGCTTTATCCAGTTGTAATCGATGACGTTGCCATAAGTAAGCGTCAGCCAGCCCTCTTCTTCCCATTTGTTAAAGGGCACTGTAGTTTTGCGGATGTTATTATTAACCGCTTCGGCGGGTAAATAATGTTTACCAAAGGTTTTCCAAGTGCCATCTGCCATAACGGCTATGCCGCCAATGCTGGCGATATCTGATACTGAAGCTAAATCTAAACCTAAATAGACTTCAACCGGATCTTCAATTTCATCCGGTTTGTAATCTTGACCACATAATTTCCAAAGCTCTGTATTGCACCAAGCAGTTGCGCCTGTTACCCAAACATTTAAATGCTTGGTGAAAAAATTTATTTTTGCAGTCGGCATCACTTTTGCCTGCCGGGCTTGCTCTTGTAGATACTTTAAATCAACCGAAACACCCAAGTTGGGATTAGCTTTTACCCAGTTGCTTTCATCTTCCCAATCATCGTCATCATCAATTGTATATATGATGCCGAAAAAAGCATCATCATCAATAATGCCGGTTAAAACTTTGATTGCATAATCACGCACTTCGTAACATATGCCGTTTTTGTTAAAACCAGCAGTCGTAATTGCCCAAAGCAGCGGTTGCGATCTTGCGCCTAATGCAGACTTTAAAACATCCCATATCTCTGGGGTTTTATGGGCGTGCAACTCGTCAACTAGGGCAATATGGGGATTAAGTCCATCCATCGTATTGCCATCAGCAGACAATGGCTCAAATTTTCCAAAGTTGCTGAGGTTAATGATCTTATTTTGTTGGATATCGAGGCGGCGGCGCAGTGGTTGTGACTGCTTAACCATGCGAGTAGCTTCTTCGTAAAGTATCCTAGACTGTTCACGTTTGGTAGCGGCGGCATAGATTTCTGGCCCGCCCTCGTTATCTTTGGTTAAGCCATATAAACCAAGACCCGCCAGCTTTGTCGTCTTGCCGTTTTTACGCGCAACTTCTTCGTAAACTGTCCTAAATCTACGTTTTTCTGTATCTTGGTGTTTCCAGCCGAATACACAAGCAATAATGAACGATTGCCAGCCCTCAAGCTCTATTGCTGTGCCTGACCAAGCGCCTTTTGAGTGCTTAAGATAACCAAAGAGAGTAAGTGCGCGGCGAGCAGATTCTTCGCAAAAAAAAAGCCCTCGATGTGGGGCTTCTTTTAAGTCTTTGTCGTGTCGCTCAACAGCTAGTCGCGTTAGCCGTCCGGTTTTTATTTTTCCTGTAAGAACGTCTCGACTATATTGTGCAGCTTTTTCAAGCGGGTCAGAATTTGTCGAAATCATCGAATAAATCACCTTGTCCAGACTGCATCCCTCGTTCTGCCGCCGGAGCTAGGCCAAATTCACCTACTAAAGACCGCCATTTTCGCCAGTCGTCGTTAAGTTGGGCAACTTCTGGATGTGATTTACGTTGCATTCCATTGCGGCCAGCGGTTGCATATGTCCAATCTTTTTCATCTAGATCTTTACGAGCATCGGATATACGCCGCACAATGCGGCAATATTCACATAAAGCATCAACAAAATGCGGTTTTAATCTGCCCAACATTGCCAAACTTGGCGCGATTCGATCCCAAACCTTTAGTTCGTCAGCGCTCAATAAATCATCAGGTCGAAGATCATTGGCTTTTGCTATATGGATAGCTTGTGGTTCGTCGTGAAGCGGTAAAGCGATATGTTTACCTGGTATAGCGAGTTCTGGCTTCTTACCTCTAGCCATAAAACCCTCCGATGGGCTTTTTCTATTTAATTAAACAAAAATATTCAAATAATTGCGCGAACGGTCACGAGGGCAAGCGCTGTAAAGTTTTTGCCACCCCCCTGCTCTACCGGCCCCAGCCACCGTCTTCGGTCGCAGTTTTACGGTTATGGCATGGTGCGCATAAACTTTGCCAGTTAGCTTGATCCCAGAACCTTATCTGATCACTCTTATGAGGAATAATATGATCGACAACATTAGCGGCTGTTATTAATCCAGCATCATGACAAAGCTTACACAATGGATGCTTAGATAAGTATGCGTCACGCGCTATTCGCCAACGATAACCATAGCCACGACTAGCGCTTGATCCCCGTGCTACATCTTGCGCCTTTTGTTTTTGTTTCTTATGCGTATCACAACAACCAGGTCGATCAACCAATTGTTTACAGCCAACATAAACACAAGGGGATTTAGCGCGAATTGGCATATCGATAGGCATAAAAAAACCCCGACTAGCAAGCTAGGCAGAGTTACTCTGTATTGTGGTAAAATATACCCCTAAAGTGCGGACGTTGTCAAACCATTTAAGTAAACTTTTTTATTGATGCTACTTTCCAGTTCATAAAGATAAGCCAAAACAACTGATAACTTCTCCCGCCAATTGCGGCGATAAGCCGCTTCATCAACCCCAATAGCAATCGCCATCGCCCTAGTAGACTCGTGCCCTAAGCCGGTGCCATTACAAGGAATGCAGGCTTTATTTAATCTAAAGCCTATACCACCACAACGCTTGCATTTACAGGGTGATAAAGCTTCGTGCGTAGCAATATCAGCTAAAGCCTTTAATTGTGAGGGCCTAACTTTCCAGCCAGATCTAGCAGCAACTGTTATTGCTTGTTTGCGAGTCATAATTAAAACCGCAGAAGCTGCAGTATCGTCGCCAGCAAACTTAGCCATTGCATAAGCCATCTCAATATCAGATAACCCGGCCAGTAAGCCAGCAATTTCAGACTTACTCAAACTATCGCCTCGACAAGATCTGCCACCCACAGCCGCAGGATTAACTGACCCTGCTGTTAATAAAGCCAACACTTCCAAACTCATACTTACTCCCCAGTTAAGCAATCAAAAAAGAATTAGCTCGATTAATCCAAGCTGTTAAATAAATAGACAATTGAGCATTCATATCTACTAAATCGCGATAAAACTCTTTACGCGCTAAGCAGATATTTCTTAAAACTTCATGCTGATAAATATTACAAGCCACCAACGCCGACTGTTTAGTTCTAGGACCTAAAACACCATCAATCAATACAGGCGTTCCTAGCTTATTTAAAACACCCTGAAGAACTCGAATAGCATTATCAAACTCAAGATCTACAATCATATCCATAACAACCGGCTGTAGCAGTTCGGGTAAGCAATCGATGCCTGTTTTAAAATAGAACTCAGACACATACAGATCATGCGCCTCAGACTTAGACAATAACTTTAAATCTTGCGGCTCTACATCCTCATTTCTATAATTAGCTAACATAGCTAGCGAAATGTTATAACGCTGATCCAATTTACCCAAAAAACGAACAGATTGAACGTCACTACCCATTAAATCTTTAATCAATCTATCGATGCTATTCACAATAACCCTTTTATAATCCAAGCCCAAACCATAACTAACAACCCCTATTTGTATAGTCTCACCGCTCAACAACTCAATATCGCACCACTCAGGCTTACCAAAAAAATTATTAACTAACGATAAATCGCCTGCCAAACTTGGCGCCTTATTTTTAATCAACTCCCATTGCTGGCGCTTTTTATCCATAACAGCTATTATTTTTTAAATGTGCATGGTAAATAAAAGTGTGCAGGGTTTTGTGCAGAGTACGAAAAACACGAAAGCCACGCATATCAACGTCTGTGCAGGGTGTGCAGGGTGTGCAGGGGTTAAAACTTGTAGAAAAATTAAAAAAATCACATTGCGCGTGCGCGCACATGTATAAGCATAACCCTGCACACCCTGCACAAGCCACATCACATAAGGCTTTAACCCTGCACAACGCACCCTGCACACCCTGCACACCCTGCACAAAATTATTCATAATTACGCCCACGATAATTACTAAGTAGCTCTCTAAACTCAGAAACACACTTATCAAGCCACGCAGCCTCAGAAATTCCTGCCGGAACATCTGAGCAATTTTCAGAAAAAATAAATGTTTGCGGATGTTTTGCACTTAAATAACGCGTGCGCTTTTTAGAGCAATACAAGCGCTTTAGCATCATATCCACCATCTTAGTTTGACTCCCAGGCTTAACACCCTGCTTTCCGCACCAAATCTTATAAAGCTCATAAAAATCTTGAGACAACACCGGCATTACCGTAAAGCCATCAATAAACCCTGCTTCCCACTCTTCAAAAAATCGATTAATCGTATCCTTTGATAGATCAATCAACTCCTTCTTAGCTAAAGTCATGGGCGGCTTGCTATGCTCAGAAAAATCACCCAAATCAACATCCAACAAAAACTGATGAAATGCCGCAACACTGCCATTAGCTTTTTCTTCAGCGACACTTTTATAAAAATCTTCAGTCGCTTTTTCAGGTGTCCAGATAACTGCATGCCGTCTATCGTCTTCTTCGAGGACAACAGGCATGCGCTCATTAGATAAAAAAACCAGATTCACATGATTACGCTCTTCATACGCCATCAAGTTTTTGGGATTGATACGGATATAATCACCCGTAATAAAAGACTTTAATTTGTTTTTAACATGATACAAATCCGACCTAGCCACCACCTCATCAGCAATTAAAAACAGCTTCTTGGATGCCCAGTCATTAAACCGATCCTCAATCGCATCTTGACCGATGATTCGCCCATAATTCCCATAAATTTCCATATAACACTCAAATACCAAATTTTTGCCCGTTCCCTGCGGGCCATGAATCACCACCGATGATTTCATCTTAGCGCCCGGATGCTGAATGGGATAAGCCATCCACTTAATTAGCCAATCAAATAAAGTATCAGCCGCTTCTTTTTCTTCGCAATTACACATATAGCGAATCAATTTTAACAACTGCGAGCAATCCCCCTTTTTAGGCACCGTCGGCCAGCCAGACCATAAATTACAAGTAATCTTCAGATCTTTTTCACCAGGATCAAACCCTACATTTTCAATCGAAACAATCTTACGACTGGCTGACTGTTGCCATTGCTTGGCGTATTCACGACTAATACACGCATCAATCATGTCAGATTGCTTAAGCATTACCCGTTTTTCAAAATCAAAAACCGTACCGCCATGCGCATAAACCAACGCATAACGCGCCAATAAATGCCCGGCAGAAGCGATAGGCTCAAAATCATTATCAACAGGCACAGCAGGCTTCGATGATGTAGCAGAAGGGCTATTTTTATTAATCCAAGCGCGTAAATCCTCGCCTTTTAAACCCTCATCGATAGCATCAGCTATATCCCAGCCGTGCTTCTTAATCCCAGGCTTAGGAATATCTAATATAGACACGCGGCACTGCAAACCAAGCAAAATCTGCTCAATTTTACACGCGGCTTTCATACCTGCCTGCTGAGATTCGGGTAAAAAATCCCCATTCGCATCAACCGCAGAATCAGCATCCGGCCAAATTATTACCTCTAACCCTGCTAAAGGTGACCAATCGACCTTATCAACCGCATTAGTACCGCCCGGCCAACTGATACAAGCAAAATCAACCAAAGCCGAAGCAGCTGCAACAGCACACTTCTCTCCCTCGACAATCAACACCGGCTTGCCTGCCGCAAAACCTAACTCCTGTAAATTAAATAAAGGCCGTGGCGTAGCAAAACCCATCCATCGCCATTCTTCTTTTTTAGTTACTGAGTTTTTACACCAAGTCAACGGCAAAACAGCCTTTTCACCATCCGACTTAACAAAGCGATACATAAAACCTAAAACAGAATTATCAATATTTCGATAGGCATAAACCGTATCAGGAAAACCGCGTTTAATATGCGCTCGATGTGGTTCTGGGTAATCAAGAGGTGGCACTACCTGTATCCAATCAGTGCGCGGTTTTTTAAGTTCAGGAACGGGTTTATCAAGCGGCGATAATCCTAGCAACTCAGTTAATTCCTTTCCCGCCCTACCTTGGTCGTTACTGGTAAACAAATAAGCATATAAAGACACCGGATCACTGCCCTTATCACCGGTTGCAAAATCCGCCCAAATCCCAGTATACGTATTAATACTGAATGAGCCTGCATGGGCATCAGATCGAGTTGGGTTACAAGCAGAATATTCAGCGTCAGACAACTTGCCATCCGGCAGCCACTGTCTACAATAAGCAGAAAAATTTACTAAAAGCGCTTGATTTAACGCATCAAAATTAATTTTCATAATTTATCAGCGTGCATAAAAAATTTAGATCTATGCACAACAACTGACTCAACATGAGCGCAAAACTCGTAGTCATTATCTTGAGTATTGGCTAAAACAAAATCTTTTATATTAAAAGTAATGCCGCGCTCACTAGCATGATGATCAATATCCTCAGGTTTGCGAGTAATATGAATAATAACGCCGCCCAAAGACCTAATTAAATCCGCTTCATTTTCAAAACGCACATCATCAAACACAATGCGCTGATCCAGCGTATTTTGTAAACGCAGCGCTTCAGCTTTAACCCAACAATGGCCGTTAATCAAATTCCTGCCCCATTCAGTCCCCAAGGTCTGCATTATCCACCGAGCAGAGCGCCCGATATTGGGTATAGTGACAGCCTTATCTTCATCCATAAAACGATGCGCCTCAATATCCTTATAACCAAAGCTTTTAATAAAATGAAAAGTCATTGTTTTTAACGGATCAGCAAACGAATGCTTAACAAACCCCAAATGCCTACATAAATGCTTAGCAGCCGTTGTTTTGCCACAGCCTTTCTTACCGGTAAAACCAATAATCAAATGGCGATTACCCGTCAAAATCTTATCTGATTGCAAAAAATTCATTTTAAAGCCCTTGGTTGGTTCTTATAGATCTAAAGGTTCTGTATCAATTTTTTTCAAAAATTGTTTTCATAAGCCTAAAGTCAGTGCGTTTTTTATCGATATATTGCAAGATTATAACCCGCGCTAACTCAGATTTGCAAATACCCTCAAGCTCAGCCAATCTCTCAAATTCAAGCTGAGAATCTTTAGGTAAATGCGCAACAACTGCACTATCGTTTTTTTCCATTTTCATCACCGATTTTTCCATTTTCATCACCGAATATGTCTGGACGGAGGTCAATAGGTGAAATATTGAAACGCTCTGAAACTTTCATTACATCTTTAGGAGGTAACTTGCAGCGGCCATTTTTAATTTGCGAAGCAAATCCCATCGTCTTACCGAGGAATTCAGCCAATTCTTTTGTCGGGATATCTTTAATCATAAAATTCAGTATAGTGTTTACTATACAAAAAAGCAATAGTATTTACTCATTGCTTGAAATTTAGTAATTGCTAAAATTCTAGAAATGAAAATGAAAGAAATACGTCAAAATAACTTAAAGATGCTTGCGGATGGATTTAAAAACCAAAGAGCATTTGCTGATGCAATTGAATCAACTCCTGGATATGTAAGCCAATTAATAATTGGTACTTGTAGCTTTGGTGAAAAGGTGGCTCGAAAAATAGAAAAATTACTCAATCTTCCTGATAACTATATGGATGTTATTCATGATCAGAAATTAGAAGATTTAAAATTAAATAAAATATTTTTTGACAACAACTTAACAGTTGGACCAGATAACAAAGGGGACGTACCAGTTATTTCTTGGGTACAAGCTGGAGCGTGGTGCGAAGCAGTTGATAATTTCAATGTAGGTGACGCAGAGCGCTGGATTCCCTGCCCTGTAGCCCATAGCAAACATACTTATGCCTTAAAAGTCAGAGGAGACTCTATGGTAGCGCCCTACGGTAGCTCTATCAGCTTCCCAGAAGGCACATTAATTTATGTAGATCCAGAAGTCCCTTTAGTATCGGGTAAAAAAGTTATTGCAAAACTACTAGACAGTAATGAAGTAACTTTTAAAGTCTATCGAGAAGAATCAGGTAAAAAATGGCTAGTACCCCTCAACCCACAATACGATAAGATCGAGCTAGTCGAAGGCATGCACGTTTGTGGCGTAGTTATCTTTATGGGATCGGATGTTTAATGAAATTTATAAAACAAAATCATTGAAAAATTATGATGATTATCTTAATTGCTTTTCTAATCATTATTGTTTTATACAGTTTATTAAAAAAGTCTAATGCACTAGATCCATCAAAAAAAATACAAAAATTCAATTATGAAATGCCTAATGACTTTACTTGCTGTGCAGGCGGGTTAGTTGCTGGAGTCTATTTTAGAAAAAACGCGGCTTTAAAATTCTCAAATAGTGACAATTTATCAATAGAACTTGAACTTGAGCCTCAAAATGAAGAAGACAAAAATGCAATTAAAGTTATAGGCGTTTCATCTTCTGGCAGGTCGTTTATAGGATACATTCCTAAAGAATTGGCTGCTCAAATAGCAGAAACTAAATTATTTGAATCTATACAACCACGCTTGACACGCATATACCAGGGGAAAAATGATTATTTAGAAATTTATTTTGATCTTATTATTCAAAAATCTCTAAAACCTTTATTTAAAGCCTATATTGATAACCAAAAAGCGGATGCTTCTGAAAAAGAATTTTTAAAATACTTTAATATTCCAATTCCAAAAGGATTAACAAAAGGAACTGCCAAAGCCCTTAAAAAACAACATTTAAGAATATTAAAAAAAGAAAATCCAGAGTTATTAAAAGAATATGATGATTATAATTTAATTATCAATGATCTTAATGACGTTTATTTAAGAGAAGAAATAGGTATAAAAAAACCTACTCAAAAAATAATTGCTACTGCATTATTAGAACTTAAATCTGAAGGAAAATCTTATGAATATCTTTCAGAAAATATTGATCAAGTAGCAAATAAAATTATAGCGAATCATCCCGAATTAAAAAGACTTAATTAAAAATTATGATTAGATTATTAGCATTAATAGTTCTCTTATTACCATTTTCCGTTTCTGCTAATGATGTTTTATTTAAAGATAATCAAGTAGCCTGCATAGACAAAGAGAGTTTTGAAAAACTACTAACCTTTGTAAGTGATAAAGATAACGAGGCTTTTATTGATTTTATAGAAAACAGCGGTAAATGCTCCCCCGTTCCTGACGGATTAAAAGCTATTGTCGATGAATATGATTTATCCAAAAAAGACGGAATCATAAAATTTCGTGCTCGAGGGTTTACAAAATCAGGATATACCCAGCGATCTGCATTTAATTAAACTATCAACCTAAATTAGACAAATTTCCTAGCTGGCTTTACTATACTCTTGTCCTAGGTATTTATTATTTAGGACTTTTATTATTTAAATAAAATAAAAACGAGTCACCCATACGCCCTAAATTTAAGAGTATTAATTTTGAATCTAATTAAATCAGAGCAAGACTGGCTAAGCTTTATAAATGATAATTTAACAAATCAAAACGTAGTTATTGATAACATAAGATTTTCTGGTTGGCCAAAGCTTGAAATAACAATAGACGGAGACAGATTCAATGGTACTATGCCAACTGAACTTATGCGTGGCTTTATTGAGTTTCAAGATGATTTTTATAGGGCTTATACAGAATTACGCTATAAGACTAACAATATTCAACGATTGACACCTCAAGATAAAGAGCGTTTAGAATTCGTATTTAAGATTGAAGATAATTGTACAAAGGGCACTGCTGAAGAGTCTGATATTATCAACGCAGTTATTGAAAATGTAAGTAAAATTTTTTCTAATATGACAGGTATAGAACAACTTGCCGGCATCGCTATATTGGTCTTCTCTTACACTGGATATAAAATTTTTGAAAAATATTCAGATAATAAATTAAGCGAAAACAACAATGAGTCTGGAAATAATGCATTAAGGATACAAAAAGAAGCGGTCGTTGAGGCATTATATGCAGCTGGGAAGATACCCCAAAATGCCACAGAGTTTAAAGATCGCACAGAATCAAGCTTTAAATCAATATTTAAATATGCCAATGGCGCTAAAACAATTTCTATCGGAAATCAATCATGGAACCAAGATGAAATTGAAGAAATTATTCAAAAGCCGGATAAAAACAGAGAAAAAAAAGAGCTCAACTTATCACTTTATATTGAAGGAATTCGCAGGAATAGAGGTTATTTAACCCTTAATGTGAATAACGGAGACGATCATAGTTTTTCAATGCGAGTAGAATCTAATATGGCCGATGTTGATGAAACAGCAAAATTATTTGATGCTTTTAAATCTAATAAAAAAATTGGAATAATATTTACTGCAAAGATAATTGATGGAAATATAAATACAGGAAATTTTATTAAATTAGCTGATTAACAAGCCATTTGTCAAACGAGTCACCAAGTGACCACAAACCTTCGGAGCACAACTATGAATAATCATTACAGGTAAATAATATGGTTATTATCGATTTTTCAAAAACATCAAGACAAGCATTTATAAATGGGTTTTCAAAAGGACTGGCGGCGCCCGTCATGTTGTTTGGAAGCTTTGAAGCGCCGCCTCTAGTAGAAGTAAAACAAATATATACTCAACCAATAAGTGATGACAATGCATTGCAAAGTGATTGGTATAAAATTGGCACAGACATTAACAATGTAATATCTCGATATGACTCAAAAGTCAGTACAGAAAAATAATAGAAACGCTATTAAGCAACCTACTGCAAACCAGCCATCTTTAACGCATTATCAAGGGCCAATACCGCCCCCTGATATTTTGCAAGGCTTAGATGATTTAGTACCTGGAACAGCCGCTAAATTAATTCAACTAGCACTTGATGAATCTGAGCATCGAAGATCATTAGAAATTAAGGTTGCAAATGCTAATATTTCAGCCCAGCAACAACAATCAGAAATTAATCTAAGACAAACAAAAGCAGTATTTAGAAGTGATATATTAGGGCAAATATTTGGCTTTTTAGTTTGCATTACTTCAATTAGTCTATCAGGATATTTAGGATATCAGAATCACGAAACATTAGCTTTTGCAATTGCCGCCATTCCCACAGCTGCAATTATTAAAGCATTCATCATAAAAAAATAATTAGACTAAATAATCCTATTAGACAAACTAAAACCGCTTAACGGCGGTTTTTTTATGCCTAAAATAAATTTGTATAGCAAATATTATTGACATAATATTTAGTAAATACTATAGTTACCCCCAACAGCTAATACTATCCTGATAATCCCTTGGAACTTAACCCAGCCTAAAAACTGGGTCTTTTTCCAAAAAAATATTAAAAAACGGAGATGACTATGTCGCTAATCATGAAAGATCATGCCAATAAAGCTTGGTTAACAGAAGATTTTGATAAACACTGGAATGACGAGCAACGTCAGCCAAGTAAAGAAATTACAAAAAAACTATGCAAATATTTAATAGTGTTTGCCACGCTACTGATTAGTTTTTTTGTTATATCAAAAATCGCCACAGCTACTACGCCAACATCAACACAAAAAGCTGATTTATCAACTTTAAAATCCCCGGATTTGGTTAGCTATTTAAAAAAATACCCACAAGTAATTACTTTATACGACATCGAATAAAAACTCATGACCCTATCGAGATGTGGGGATATAACACTCGAGTATGCAAGCAGGTCACCGAATGGCTCCGTGATTAGAACCATAATCTGAGTTGCATAACGACTAATTAAATAGCCTTAATTAGTGCTGGAACCGTAACCAGCAATTAATTATCAATTGGAGAATTTTAATGTTAGCAAGATCACACGCCGATGTCTTAAGCGTATTAAGCACATCACCAGAGGGCTTAACAACCGCTGAAATATTTAAAAATATTGTCGAATTTATAAAAGACTCGCCCATAGTCGAGCCTGACCATATCAGCAAAATTACCTACGCTATTAGAAACGCTGGCTATATCACTACGTTTGACAGCAAAAAAAAGAAAATACATAGCATAACCGAGAAGGGAAAAACCGCTTTAGATAGCTACATAGATGAAGTGTTAGGTTTAGAGCTTAAAGATAACCAAGTTACTAATAATGTCCCAGCAAAAATTGATGCCAAAGCACTAAAGCAAGCTGATCTATCAGATGCTTTTAATATCTTAGATATTGAGCCAGATGAATTAAAAATAACAATTTTGAAAAGCGCTAAAGACCTAGGTTTAACCGTGCTTGATCCGCAAGATGAGTTGCACGCGCCATTTATTGATATTCTAAAATTACTCGAAGCAGCTGCCAGCGTTCAATCACCAACCATTACTAATAAGTTTGAAAAAATAAACACATTAGAAAAATTAGGCAATCTGTTATCAGACGACCTTAAAACAATGCTAGATGCAATAATCCCTGACCTTAACCAACTAGAAGAAACAGCATGATATTAACAGGCATTGCCCGCTTGGGCAGAGATGCGGAGCTTAGATATACCCCGGCAACAGGTGACTCTGTATGTAATTTAGCTTTAGCTTTTTCACATGGTAAAAAAGATACCGGCGGAAATAGATCAACGCAATGGGTAGATGCGTCATTATGGGGGAAACAAGCAGAAAATTTAGTAGCCTATTTAACAAAAGGTACGCAAGTTAGCGTAATTATTCAAGATCCAAATATTGAGCATTACACTAATCGTGACGGAACACCCGGCAGTAAATTAGTGGGTAGAGTTTTAAATTTAGAGTTTGCTGGCTCAAGACCCGAAAACGTACAACCTACTCAAGCCCAAACCCAGACTATTACTCAGCAAAAGCCAGCAACAACTGCAATGCCGGCTACACAACAAACTAATTACACTGATTTTGATGATGACATCCCATTTTAGAGTCAATTATGGATGATGCAGATCGAGTTAATAATAATCAAAGTCTAATCGATAAAGCCAACGCCCACAAAAGCAAGCGCATAACGACATCATATGTCGCAACAGGTTTATGTTTATTTTGTGATGAACCCGTTGATCCGGGTCGGCGTTGGTGCGACGCTCAATGTCGCGATGATTGGCAATCAGAAAACGAGGAGGATTAATGGAAGTGCTAACCATAATTGATGTAATAAATTTAATGGGAATTGAAACCCCGCTGCCATTAACGCATTTTTCAAACATGAAAAGCCAAGGTAAACTCGATGGATTTCCCAACCCTTTAATCACCAAGGTCGATAGAAAGCAAGTTTTTAGCAAAGATAGAGTTATTGAGTGGATGAATAGAGCCCAGAAGCCACCTATAAACTTAACTCTAGAGTTTTTAAAAGGGACATACGCTCACCCCAGGTTAAAAAGTAAATGGGAAGCAAGAAAGATGGTTGCTAGAGTCAACAGACCTAGAACTACGATTATTATATGTCTAGGTGAATGGAACGAAAACCGTAGGATTAAATAAAATGCCAAATGACACATCCAAAGAAGATAACTTAGTTGCTAGCGTAATCTTTATGATGTTTATATTTTTTGTCATGGCCTACATACTGCATGAAGTTGCTGAATCAGTAGCAACAGATATTGTTAGGCATAATTCGGTGAGCATTTTATGTCATTAGAAATAGATATGCCTAGGCAAGAAATGATTAAGCAATACGCAAAAAGAAATTTAGTTGAGCTAGACAATAAAGGCGGCTATTACATTCGTCACTTATCAGCAATGACGTTAGAAAAATTAAACGGCAAATCAGCCATAGCAGCTGAATTAGCCCATCGAGATATGCTAATAAATGAAATGCGTAATGCTTTACTATCTTGTGATGAAGCCATGGAGTATATGTCTGAATATGACATACCACTTATGTTGCCAGATCAAGTTAAGCAAGCTTTAGAACTTTGTAAGGTGTAATTATGGCTGATCTAATATCACTTAATGAGCTTAAACAAATAACTGGCTATAAAACTGCGCCAGCCGTTGAGCAATGCTTAGTTAAAAATGGCGTGCGTTTTTTATATGGTCGCCATGGTATTTACACCACAATTGACGCAATCAACGCCGCCATGGGTATCAGTAAAGATACGACCCAACCCACTGAACCAGAAATTAATATATTATAAGCATCCTCGCCTGACTTCAGGAACGTGATCATGAAAAAAGTAGGCTGTAACCGCTCCAGCAAAAATACCCCACCCCATATAGACATTACCAAGATTCCCGATAGAGTTTGGTTTAATGCGTCAGGTCAAGGTCGTTGGATGCTCAGCTACTACGATGAACTGGGTAAGCGTAAAAATAAACGTATCTGCGGGCCATCTGCAACATTATCAGAAATACACCAAGCCGCAGAAGCCCAAGCAGTAAAAACTATTTCGACCTTTAAAACGCTTTCTAACGAATTTCAAACCACGTATATCTGGAAAAAATTAAGCGGACTTACGCAAAAAGATTACTTAGGCTGTCACCAAGCCATTGTTAACCGACCTACTTCAACAGGTAAACTAGGTGATATTCCGCTAGATAAATGGACAGTCGGCATCGTCAGAAAATATAGAGATAAACGTGCAGAAGAATCAGAATCCAGAGCCAATAAAGACTTAAGCTATATTAAACGCGTCTTTGCCTGGGCGTATGAATACGAAAAAATCCCGCTTAATCCAGCGACTGGCATAAAAAAAATAACTGTTGCTCCCCGCCAACATTATGCCGAAGATCGTGATTACCATTACTTGCTGAATATTGCCAAAGCATCCGGCTATTGGTATATGCCCTACGCAATGGAATTAGCATACCTATGCCGGATGAGAATGTCAGAAGTCATGGATATGACCGATGCCAACGAGTTAGAAAACGGCTTAATCATTTATAGACGCAAAGGCAGTAAGACTAATATCACATCTTGGGAACCGCGCTTAAGAGCAATCTGGGATGAAATCAAATCAAAACGTAACAGTATTTTAAAAGACCGCAAACAACCCCACCCGCTTAAAGCAGATCAGCGTTATTTGTTTATAAGTGAACGCACAGGGGATAAAATTGTTATCAGCTCAATGAAAACCGCCATGTCTCGGATAAAAGACCAAGCAAAAGCGCAAGCAATAAAAGATGGAATTGAATTTGTTAATTTTACGTTTCACGACCTCAAGCGAAAAGGTATCAGTGACACGACGATTAACGAAAGAAGAGCATCAGCAGGTCATCGATCAGATGAAATGATGCGTATATATGATGTGTTACCCGATGTGGTAAAACCGACTAAAAACTAGGTAATTGTAACTAGGAATGACGAGGCTATTTATTTAAAAATACTTTGAAAAAGGTTAAGCCAATCCCTAGTAAAAACCCTATAGTTATTGCTCCGCCCATTATCATATTTTTCCACTTAACCAAGTCATCGACTTTTGATTTTGTGCCTTCAACTATTTTATTTAAAGCCTGAATAGATGCATTAATCTCACCTAATGATTTTTGCATCTCCATAATCGAAAAATTGCTTATCATTTAATAATTATTAATAACAAAAATGAATTTAACCTGTCGCATGTTCGTTAAGCCATTCTTTTAAAGCGTTATTCATACGAGTTTGCCAGCCACGACCCGTCGCTTTAAAAGCGGCTAGAACATCTGGGTCAAAGCGTACTGTAGTAGAAACTTTGGTAGGGGTTTGTTGCTTACCACGCCCATTTAAACTAAGTAGCGTAGTTTTTAAAGAGTCCGGCAATGCTGAAAATGATACAGATTGTTTAAAATCATTAGTAGTCAATTCGCGCACCTCGCCACTCACATCAGTCAAGGGTGATGGATTTATCATATTTACGTGCCTCTCTTGAGTTAGCTTTGCGAAAACTAACAACACGAATGCCATCAGGTGTTTGCACAAAGCATAAAAAATGTAATCGTCCGTCAAGATAACCGATAGCAATCTGTCGGCATTCACCGTATTCTTTGCGATTATCAATGAGGTAAGTTGCTGATAAAAAATCAAACTCTAATGCACGTTCAAAACTTAATCCACGTTCTTGGATATTTTTAGCGTTTTTAATAACATCAAAGTCAATTTTCATAGGCTTATTGTAGTAACAACCTACAATAGAAACAAGCTCTATATTTGGCAACACAAACACTAGTGCCTATTAGGCTTATACAAAATATGATGTAATTGTAACGAGGGTTGTAACTAATTTGATTTTTACGACTCTTTTAAAATCGTAACTTATTGAAATCACTGGGGTGAACGACGGGGCTCGAACCCGCGACAACCGGAATCACAATCCGGGACTCTACCAACTGAGCTACGCTCACCATAACATTGTGATTTACTTTAATGGCGCGCTTGGCAGGACTCGAACCTGCGACCCCCGGCTTAGAAGGCCGGTGCTCTATCCGGTTGAGCTACAAGCGCAAAAGTGGTCGGGGTGGAGGGATTCGAACCCCCGACATCCTGCTCCCAAAGCAGGCGCGCTACCAAACTGCGCTACACCCCGATTATCTTTAAGATTGTTTGTTAGTTTCAAACCACCCTTGAAGAGCTGACTATTCTAGCGATGTTACCTGCTTTCGTCAAACACTTTTTTAAAAAAATTACGTTTTTTACAATTTCGCACGGACTGTTTGATAGATTTCTTCAACAGAAACATCAACATTCTTTAAAACAGCATCTAACTCGGCTAAAGTGACTTGGACAAACGCACTGTCTTTAAGGCTATTAGTATTAATGTAAACATTTAAAGCTGCGCTTTTTAAGCCGCCAAATGCTGACATAACCGCAGCTCCCGCATCACTAATCACCACTAAACTGCCATTATTAGCTGCACGGCGACTTAATTTAATAGCTTCAGCACAAGCCTTCGCACAATCCAAAGGCACTTGAGTCGCCATCTTTAAGGCCTGCTGTATCATCTCAGAGCGATGCAACTTTTCTTCATCCGTTTCTTTTGGCAGACCATAGGCCGCCATTAATTGATCAAAGGTGCATACATCCGCAGAGATTAAAGCCATAAGTTTTTCTCGTAGCGCTTCTGATTTTTCTAGTAAATCAATCATCTCAGCTTCTACTTCTACATACTTAGGTTTACCAATAGTCAAATTACAAACCATACTGACTAAAGCCGCAGACTGTGCTCCCATGAGTGCTGAAACACTACCTCCGCCAGGGGTTGGAGATTTACTGGCTAACTCATCAAGAAAAAGTTCAATTGATTTATCTTTAATTTCGCTCATTTGTTCTCTAATTTATTAATTGCAGTTTGGATAAAAGCTAATTTTTGCGCTATTCGCGGCGCCAACTGCTTGTGCCATTAGGAGAGTCTTCAACAATCACACCCAGTGCTTTTAAATTATCGCGTATTGAATCAGCTAACGCCCAATTTTTAGACTGCTTAGCATTTAATCTGTCTTGAACTAACTGATCAATTGCCGCATCAGACTCAGATTCGCCATTTACTGCACCACTCTTAAGAAATGACTCTGGATCTTCTTGCAATATGCCTAATAAGCCAGCGAGTTGTTTTAATGTGGCAGCCAATGAAGCCGCTTTATCTTTTAAATCTTTAGATTTGTTAAGTTCTCTGGCTAAATCAAACAACACTGACAAGGCAACTGGGGTATTAAAATCATCCTCCATTGCCTGATCAAAACGCGCTTTATATTCCATGTCAAAATCTTGACTATTAGCATCGCAATCCCTCAAAGCTGTATACAATCGAGTTAGAGCGGTACCCGCTTCATTCAATTGTTCATCTGAATAGTTAAGTGGACTGCGGTAATGACTAGAAAGAATAAAAAAGCGGATTATTTCAGGCTTATATTGTTTTAAAACTTCCCGCACGGTAAAAAAGTTACCCAAGGACTTGGACATCTTTTCTTCGTTAATACGCACAAAACCATTATGCATCCAGACGTTTACAAAGGTCTCCCCTGTTGCTCCTTCTGACTGGGCAATTTCATTTTCATGATGTGGAAACTGTAAATCCATGCCACCGCCATGAATATCAAAATGATTTCCTAGGCAACAAGTCGACATTGCTGAACACTCAATATGCCAACCCGGTCTACCCAAACCCCAAGGTGATTCCCAAGCCGGTTCATTTGCTTTGGCCATCTTCCACAGTACAAAGTCCAATGGATTATGTTTTGCTAAATCCACATCCACACGCTCACCGGCTTGTAAATCATCTAAATTTTTACCTGATAATTTTCCATAATTATCAAATTTAGTCACCGCATAAAACACATCGCCATTATTTCCTACATAAGCTAAGCCATTTTTTATTAACACTTCAATCATGCTAATAATGTCTGGAATAGATTGTGTCGCTTTTGGTTCATGATCAGGGGGTAATACTGAAAGCGCTCTTTCGTCCTCATGCATCGCGTCAATAAAACGCTCAGTTAATTGAGAAATATCTTCGCCATTCTCATTAGCGCGTTGAATAATTTTGTCATCAATGTCTGTTACATTTCTAACATAGGTTAAATCATACCCAGAATAACGCAGGTATCTGGCTACCGTATCAAATACAACCATGACCCGTGCATGACCCACATGACAATAATCATAAACGGTCATACCACAAACATACATGCCAACTTTACCCTCAATTCTTGGGGTAAAAACTTCTTTTTTTCGGGTTAAGGTGTTGTATATCTTCAACATAAATTCAATTTAAACAGTTAGGCGGGGCAGAAATAATCGGCTAATAATATAACAAAGTTACGTTACCTATTAGGTTTTACCTGCAAGAAATCCGTACAATTTACCAAGCGCATACTTCTCTTTCAAGATAAAAACACATAAAATCTATTATTTATGTCAGCTTAAAGGTTCTTAAGATGCAAAAAATCATCGTTTTTATGATGTTAATGTTAACTTCAACACTCTCTTTTTCTACAGGAAAACCAATGTCTACAACAGCTCCAAAAGTAAAATTGACCACCACTTTAGGTGATATTACTATTCAATTAAACCCTGAAAAAGCGCCTATCTCAGCAGAAAACTTTTTAACTTATGTTAAACAAGGCCTCTATGAAGGTACAATTTTTCACCGAGTTATTCCTGGTTTTATGGCTCAAGGCGGTGGCTTCGATGTTAAATTTAACCAAAAACCCACATTAGCGCCTATCAAAAACGAAGCTGACAATGGCTTAGCTAATGCGCGCGGCACTGTTGCAATGGCTAGAACAAATGTTCCAGATTCAGCGACTGCACAATTTTTTATCAACTACAAAGACAATACTTTCTTAAACCACACTGGCAAAAATGCGAGTGGTTGGGGCTATGCGGTATTTGCTGAAGTTATCGAAGGCATGGATGTAGTGGATGCAATGGCTAAACAAGCTACTGGTTCTCGTGGTCCTTACCAAGACGTTCCAACTGTTGATATCGTTATCACTAAAGCAGAAGTTGTAGCAGAATAATTTATTAAGATTTGCTTAGGTATCTTTTACGGATGCCTAAGCTCCCCGCTTTTTTCTTATCCTGAGGATACTTCCTTGCATCAAGATATTTTATTTATTTCAGATTTACATCTTGGGCTAGAAAAACCAGACATCACTCGTCGCTTTCTACACTTCTTAAAAACCAGAGCTAACACAGCAGATTCTCTTTATATACTAGGAGACCTATTTGATGCTTGGATAGGTGATGACGACCCCACCCCACCCAATAATCAAATTCGTAAACACCTAAGAGAATTAGTCCAATCCGGCGTCCCTGTATTTTTACAACCAGGAAATCGGGATTTTTTATTAGGCCAAAAGTTTTGTAAAGATACTGGCGTTGTTTTGTTAGACGATTATGTCGTCATCGATTTATTTGGGACGCCAACACTGCTAACGCATGGAGATTTATTGTGTACTGACGATTTGGCATATCAAGAATTTCGAGAAAAATCTCATACCGATGCCTGGAAATCTAATGTGCTATCAAAACCTCTACTTTTAAGACTATTAGTAGCACGCTGGTATCGCATACGCAGTTATTTTCATAAACGAAAAAAGTCCACGGATATCATGGATGTTAACCCATTAACAGTCATTGAAAAAATGTCTGAATATAACTGTGAAAGACTTATACATGGACACACGCACAGACCCGCTATTCATGACTTTTCTATCGGTAATATATCAGCACAACGTTATGTATTAGCCGCCTGGGATAATAGCAGTGGAAGTGTTTTATCTTGGAATAACTCGGGGTATTTAATTGAGTCTATTTAAATGACCGAAATTCTTTTTATATTAGGTATTTATACGCATAACAGCCGTTTAATTACTTTATAGCTATAACTTTTATATTGCAATAAAGCATATTAATATTTGACTTTTTATGCAAAATCATTAAATCTAGTGTCTTGGCAGGAGTAATTCCCGGAGTTTTGGAATCAATTATTTCAACCAAAAAAACTAATATTAGTCTAAAAAATCATAATCAGTATTTTGTCTAATTAACAAAATACCAGGAGAAAAATATATGAAGAAGCCTTTAAAAAGTTGGCTGCTTGCTTCAAGTGTAGCTGCATTATTAGCTGCACCAGCAATCTCTACAGCTAACAGTGGTGTTGACACTCTTACAAAAGATCCAGCTAACTGGGCAACTTGGGGTGGCGATTACGCCGGCACTCGTTACAGTACTCTTAACGAAATTAATGCTAACAACGTAAAAAATCTACAACCTGCTTGGACTTTCTCTACAGGCGTATTACGTGGTCACGAAGGTGGTCCATTAGTTGTTGATGGTGTAGTTTTCATTCACACTCCATTCCCTAACACCGTATACGCTCTTGATCAAAAAACTCAGTCAGTTATCTGGGAATTTACTCCTACTCAAGATGCTGACGTAACTATCCCAGTTATGTGCTGCGATACAGTTAACCGTGGTTTAGCTTACGGTGACGGCAAAATTTTCTTACAACAATCTAACACTGTTTTAACTGCATTAGATGCAAAAACAGGTAAAAGAGTATGGAGCGTTCAAAACGGTGATCCTAAATTAGGTATGACCAACACAAACGCACCTTTAGTTGTTAAAGATACAGTTTTAACTGGTATTTCTGGTGGTGAATTTGGTGTTCGTGGTTTCTTAGTTGCTTATGACATCAACACTGGTAAATTACGTTGGAAAGGTTATAGCATCGGACCTGATAAAGACACTTTAATCGATCCAAGCAAAACGACTACTTGGGAAAACGGTAAAGTAACTCCAGTTGGCGCTAATTCAAGTATCAAAACTTGGGAAGGCGACCAATGGAAAATCGGTGGTGGTACTACTTGGGGCTGGACAAGCTATGATCCTAAATTAAACTTAGTTTATTACGGATCAGGTAACCCATCTACTTGGAACCCTGTACAACGTCCAGGCGACAACAAATGGTCTATGTCTTTATGGGCTCGTGATGCAGACACTGGTGCTGTTAAATGGGTTTACCAAATGACTCCACATGATGAGTGGGACTTTGACGGTATCAATGAAACTGTCTTAGTTGATCAAGAAGTTAAAGGTAAAATGCATAAAACTATCGTGCATTTCGACCGTAACGGTTTTGGTTATACTTTAGATCGTGAAACTGGTGAATTATTAGTTGCTGAAAAATTCGACAAATCAGTTAACTGGGCTTCACACGTTGACATGACTACTGGCCGTCCACAAGTTGTTTCTAAATACTCTACTGAACAAAACGGTGAAGACGTTAGAACTGACGGTGTATGTCCTGCTGCATTAGGTAGTAAAAACCAACAACCAGTATCTTACTCTCCACAAACTGGCTTATTCTACATTTCTGGTAACCACCTATGTATGAACTACGAACCATTCGAAGTTTCATATACTGCTGGCCAACCTTATGTAGGTGCTACTTTAGACATGTTACCTGCTGGCGCTGACGTTTTAACTGGCAAACCAGATGGTACAACTAACTTAGGTCAGTTCACTGCGTATGACGCTAAAACTGGTAAAATCGCTTGGTCTAACAAAGAACCATTCTCTGTTTGGTCAGGTTCTGTAGCAACTGCTGGTGGCGTAGTATTCTACGGTACTTTAGAAGGTTACTTAAAAGCTGTTGATGCTAAAACTGGTAAAGAATTATATAAGTTCAAAACTCCATCAGGCATCATCGGTAACGTAAATACTTGGAGCTTCAACGGTAAACAATACGTTGGTGTTCTTTCAGGTATTGGCGGCTGGGCTGGTATCGGTATCGCTACTGATTTCGGTAAACAGTTAGAAGCTGCACAAGAAAAAGCAGCGGCTGAAACTGATCCAGTTAAAAAAGCTGAATTAGAAAAAATTGCTTTGAAAATTTCACAAGAAGGTTTAGGTGCTAATGGCGCTTACGCTAGCTTGGGTTCTTTCACTAAGCAAGGTGGTGCATTCACTGTATTTGCATTACCAAACAACTAATCGAACTATTTAGTTAGCTAGATTATAAAAAACCCTGACTGAGCAATCAGTCAGGGTTTTTTTTCGCCTAAAAATCTTTAGCAGTGGCATATGGTCAAAAACAAAATAATGCGATAATGGTAGACACACCACAATCGCTTTAATTATTAAGACTACCTAAATGAATGCTCTGCTATTGGCTTGTTTGTTACTAGTCACCTTCCCTCTCAAGGTTATTGCCCTTGATGATGACGATGTTCAAGAAACTAAAAACCCCAACAGCGTTTCCGAACATTCCAGCATAAAAATTAATAGTGCATTGCAAAAATCCTCTGGCATTCAGACCCTTAAACTTAAAGCAAATCATCATCAAGAAGAGTTTATCGCCCAAGGTAAGGTTATTAACATACAGCCCTTATTAGACTTAAGAAATAGATATCTGCTGGTCTCAACTGACAGAACAAATAGCCAAGCAAAATTAACTCAAGCCGAACAAAATCTGTCTCGGCATCAAGATTTATACACAAATGGAGCGACCTCTAAACGTAATCTACAAGAACAAGAGGCATTGTGGCAAAGTCATAAAGCTCAAGTTACAGCAACTGAATTTCAGGACAAAGCGCTACTGAATGAAGCCACTGTATTATGGGGTAAGAATTTAACAGATTGGGCCTTAACAAAAGAGTCCCGTCAATTACAACCATTTTTAAATAATCAAGAAAAGTTAATTCAGGTCACCTTACCCAGTAACAAACATTTGCCTGAAACTATCAAGACAATTTACGTTAATACCGCAGGCGATAGAACTAAAGCGCAAACTGCTCAGTTTGTTTCCGTTGCAACGCAATCAGATGTCGTTGCACAAGGTGAAAGTTACTTTTTTAAGACTTCTGCCAAAAATATGCTATCAGGGATGCATGTAATGGTATGGATTCCAGAGCAAACCACTGAGCTTAACGGAGTTAGTTTTCCTAAGTCGGCCTTAATTTGGTATTTAAACCAAGCTTTTGTTTACCAAAAAACCTCGGCAGAAACCTTTGCTCGCCGCCCCTTACTAAACTATAACGCGTTACCGGATGGGTCTTACTTATCTGACACTTTAAATCCAGAGGATGAAGTCGTTATTACAGGTGCACAAATGCTTTTATCTGAAGAGTTTAAAGGTCAGATACCCAGCGAAGATGATGATTAAGGCGTGTGAGTATCGATATTATTAATCAACATACGTTGCAGAGGTGTATCGACCTCAGTTTGCATGGAATTATCATTCACCAACTCTGTGCAAGCAATCATAAGTTTAGCAAACACTGACTTTTGATTCTCCCGTTGCTGAGAAAGACTTTCTACCAAAAGCAAAGCCTCTTGTTCAATTAATATAAAAGCATTGCTCACGCCTTTTTTTAAGCCTTTAAAAGCACTTTTCTTCAGCGAAGGCTGGGCCTTTTTTAAAATAAAAAACGGAATCAACCAAGTGAGTGCAATCATTAAACTACTATGAACTGCAAAATCAACGCCTAGATAATGATTATCAGCCACTGGCGTTGAGTAATAACCCAAAAACACTTTATAACTTACCCAAGCCATTGCCAATAATGGCAAAACAACTTCACAAAACCGAGTGACTTTTAAAAAGTATCTTTGTAAGGCATTACCAGGATTAGCTAAAGCTAATCTAATTGCTAACTCAGTCTGAGCTTGCATTATTTTAGGGGCTTTCTCACGCAACGCATTTAGGGGGGCCTTAAAAGGTGCTACCGGAACATTCAACTGATCTATTTCTAGCAAAAACTCGTCAGTCACATCATTAAATCTAGCCTGTGCCCAATCATCCCAAAGTGCTGGCTGTTGATTTGCCGTTTTTAATACTAAGTCTGTTGCATGCTCTGCTGCATATTGAGCAACATATTGCATCGGCCATTCAAAACCTTTTTGCAATTGCTGCGTGGTTTGTTGCCATTTATTCTGCCAAACACCTGTTATCTGTTTAAAAGCCATATCTGACCCTAAAGCAGATTCAATGCCTTGCAACTTGTTAAGCAACTCACGCTTACGTAATTGCATACCGCGCAATTCTAATTCTTGCACCACATGTCCAGTTGCCAAGGCATTGATAGTCTCTTCTAATAAAGAAAACTCATCCTGACCTTCATTGATACACGCTGTTTTATAGATAACAGGATCCACAAAACCGACTTTATTTAACTGTTGAGTAAAATCAATAAACTGCCCTAACTGCCCTCTGTCCCATTGATTAAGCGCAAATAACCAAGCATGTTTAGCCCCTTCAGCCAATAACAAACGCCAGGCTTTTTCATCTTTATAACGCTCAGGACTCACCACATAAATCAACACATCAATATGTGGCAACCACTGTAATACAAGTGCTTGATTACTTTTCTCGGTACTATCAAAATCTGGCATATCAATCCACACAATGCCTTTTCTTTGCGCATTGTCATGTTGAGCTATATTGATTTTTGCTAACGGAAATTGCGCAGGAAAATGCTGAATAGAAATACTTTCGTGATGATAAAGCGTTACTTCCCGAGAGGTAGGTCGCACAACTCCCGCTTTTGCTATGTCTCTACCCGCTAAACGATTTAATAAGGTACTTTTACCTACGCCTGTTCCGCCCATAAAAGCCACAATGAGGGGTCGAACTTCATTAGTAACACCCCTATCTTTAGAACTAAATAACTGCTCTGGTGCTGCGTTATCAAATTGCGTTAAAGCTTGCGCTTCATCGGCTTTAAGCCAGCCTAAAGTTAGGGCCTGCTCTGCCCAATGTTGTGAGTTTTTAACTAAATCTGAGTAATCGTAAGCCATGGCGCTTTTCTGTAAATTGTTGCTCAACAGCCTTAACCTGAGCATCCGAAATATTAAAATGGGTTAAAGAGGACAATTGCTCGGGTAAAATTGCCAACACCTTGCCAATATTTTCAATAAACAAGGTTTGCTTAACTGTGTGCAATTGTTGTTGTTTTAAATCGTTTTCTACCCTGTGCATATAACTACCCATAGCACTTTCGGTTAATAAAGTTGTCATGGTTAACATTGCAGGCGCAAAAACTAAATCATGCACCCCAATACCGCCCATGTGTAAAGTTAACGCAATAGCGGTGGCATCCGCAGTCACCCGAGTTGCGCGTAAACTATTTAAAAGTAGGGGTTGTTCCTCAAGTTTATGATACAAACGCTGAGCAGTTTTCTCAACATCCTGCTGAAAAGCCAAATGATAACTTAATGCTGCTTGCGTAAAAGCCTGTAACAAATCTTGCCGCTGACGTCTTAATAAACCACTCACCTCTTTCCACCACAAACGCTGCTGTTCTGATTCAGCTTTATCCATCAATTGGTCCATCAACTGTATTAGCGTATGTTCAGCAATTTGATTTAATAACACTAACTCTTGGCTACTATCCGCAATATGTAAGCGCTTTTGACCCAAGTTCATAATCTTACGAATAGGCCAAGTTAACACCTTACGCGCGCCCGTTAAAAAACCAGCTAGCCCAGGAATTTCTAGCAAAGTTAACAACTCAGCCAAGGCATGTTGAAAAGTTTCGTAATGATGCGGGTGATTTAAATAATCGCGCTGATAATTTTGCAAAGCTTGCTCAATAGCTACTGCAACCATCTTTTGCCACTCAGCAGCGGCCTGATGCTCTGAAATAATAGGCTCTAACCACTCTTGCCAATAGGTCTGAACTAATTCTTGCTCATAGCGTCCTTGTTTTTTGCGATCAACCTGAGAAATAAGCTTTTTAAGCACATCTCTATGCGCATTTGGCCAAAGCGGTAAACCAATATTTTTTTGATAATAAAGTGGCACGACTGTCGGAAAGCTATCTTTTCTAACTAAGGACCATTTTTCTTTTAATGATTCCAACAATAAGTCTTCTGAGCCTTCACTTAGTTTATTTAAACAAATGATAGTCGGCTGATGCAGTGCCTCTAGTACTGACATCATGTCCCAAACTGACTGGTCGGCATACTTCTCTTTACTAACAACCAAAACAATAACATCGGCTAAAGCAATCGCTCTAAGCACACCTTCTCTGTAAACAGAAGAATCGATAGAATCGAAGTCTGGCGTATCCCACAACACTGCTGACGGTAAGAACGCTGATTTTGAATCGACTTGGCTAACAGAGTAACAATCGTGCCTATCTCGCGGCAACATATCTTGAGACATACGTTGAAATCGACCGAAATAGCGTTGCAAGCCTTCACACTCAGCAAGATTATCGCGTTGTGCATAGCCTTGTGGATGAATAGTATGCCCAGCAAGTGGACTCACATTTGCCAAATTAGAATCTAGCAGTACATTGACTATAGAACTTTTCCCAGCTTGGGTGGGTCCTACTACAGAAATCTGCAAGGGCTGAGAACTTGTAGCCTTAATGTACTGGCCTCTACGAATAAAGGCCTCTGTTAAAACCAGCTGATCAATGCGTTGCTGATAACTTATTTTGTCAACATCATACTCACGTTGACTTAGAATAGTTTGATAACGTTGATTTAGTAATTGAATAAATTCCAGCATTTAAACTTTGCTCAAGGTTATAATGTCCGACCATTTTACTTTGTTTGATGATCTGGTGTTATAAATACCATAACATGAATCCATACCTAACTTCGAGGTTAACTTAAATGAAGAAATTACCTGCTCTACTTCTAATCCTTAGTTGCACTACTCTTATCGCTTGCGGTAAAGGCCAAGAAATAAACGGCCACAATACTTCTACTGCCTACAGATCTGTAAAAGGCCTTAAAAATCGTCTACCTGTAGAAAAGAGAATTGAATTCGAAGTTGCATTTTGGACTATCAGAGATCTTAAAAAAGATGATAAAGAATTTCTAAATGCAGTTGATGGAAAAACACCTGAACAAATCATTGAAGCTGGCCAACAAATCTATCAAGAACGCAAAGCATCTGGGTTTAAAGATTATGAAACCTATAACAGCTGGCAAGATATGATTTCAAAATTTGGCAAAGAAAGATCAGACCAAGAAAATAAAATAAATAAAAGTAAAGCGGATCCAAACGCAAACAAACCAAACGATTCAGTACTATACAAATTATAAGTACCTAACGAAGAGGCAAGGCTTTTTGCTCAACCAAGGTTGAGAAAAATTGGTTTGCCTCTTCGATTGTTTGTTCCATCGCAAAAATCAATTGCGAAATATCCACGCTCATTTCAATAAATTCGTGTTGTAAGGCCGCAATCGCGCGTGAATTAAGATTGTGCTTTAGATACAACACCTGATCTTTAAACGCCGCTAATACCGGTTGCATTTTACCTTCAGCTTTCTGCATCGCCTTTATTAAACGCGCATAATTTTGTTTAGCCGCCTTTAATTGCTGTTTACTGCTATTACGCAAAGTACGATTGCTATACTGACCTAATTCATTTTCCCATTCCGCAAATAAAGCATCGCTCACTTCTTGAATAGCTTTAATTCTGTTACTAACGGCTTCTGATCTTGAACAACAAAATTGATATTGGCGATTTAACAAATGATATCGATGTTCTAGGGTTGACTCATTAACCGTAATTAAATGCTTAAAACGCTCTAAAGTATCTTCAAACTCTTCTTTAGTATCTTGTAAACTTTTACACGCCTGCCCTACTTGATGTACCACAATCTCGCGTTTATGTTCACCAATAGACTCTCGGGTACTGTAATAAACCTTTCTGATACTTTTAGAAAAATACCGCGTAATTAAACTAAGCGTATAAGAACCAAGATTGAACTGTGACATAACTAAATCTTAAAATTAAGGGGCTAAACAAATAAAAAAATTGTTGGTCTTTATTATAAATTAATTACGCTCCAGAAACTTAAGTCATCCTAACGATACTGATACATTGACCCTATGAAGCGTTTATGATTAGATGCTACTTGGATTTATGATTTTCAATAATACTGCGTCTTAATGTCACCAAAAAATAATACTTTTTTATTACCTTACTTCACTAATAGCTCGGCCTTATTTTCTGCAATAGCAGAACAACCTTGGTCCGTATTCTTAGACAGCGGCTTCCCAAACAGTCAACAAGGTCGCTACGACATCATAAGCGCTAACCCTATTTGCACCTTGGTAACCCAAGGCGATATCACGACTATTACGCGTAAAAATATCACGACAGAATCAACGCTAGATCCATTTGATTTGGTTAAAGCCGAATTACTACCTAGCGCAACAGCACAAAATCTGCCTTTTAATGGCGGGGCTATCGGCTACTTTTCTTATGACTTGGCCAGAAGATTAGAAAAACTCCCTGTTATAGCAACTGATGCAGAACAAATCGCTGATATGGCAATTGGCATCTACACTTGGGCAGTTATAGTTGATCATCACCAACAACAAAGTTATTTAGTTGGATTTGCTGAAAGCGACGCGGTATGGCAATCTTTAATCACGCAATTTAGTGTATTGCCCACTTCAGAATCAACACCCCCTTTTAAAGTAGCCGGCGCTATTAAATCCAACATGGATGAGCACGCCTATGCCGACGCTTTTAAGAAAATAAAACAATATCTTAAAGAAGGCGATTGCTATCAGGTTAACCTTGCACAACGCTTTATCGCAGACTGTACTGGCTCACCTTGGACCGCGTATTTAAAACTCAGAGAGCTTAACGCCGCACCTTTTAGTGGCTATTTAAACTTACCTGATGCACAAGTATTAAGCTCATCACCAGAGCGCTTTTTAAAAGTAACGCAAGGCCTAGTTGAAACTAAACCCATTAAAGGCACCCGTCCTAGAAAACAAAATGTGACCGAAGACGCCCAACAAATACAGTCTTTACAAAACAGCCATAAAGATAAATCTGAAAACTTAATGATTGTGGATTTACTGCGTAATGACATTGGCAAAACCTGCAAAAAAGGCTCTGTTAAAGTGCCGTTAATTTTTAATGTAGAAAGTTATGCCACAGTCCATCATTTAGTCAGCACGATTACAGGCGAGTTAGATGATAATCAACATGCCTTAGACTTATTAAAAACCTGCTTTCCGGGTGGTTCAATTACTGGTGCCCCGAAGATTCGCTCGATGGAAATCATTGAAGAACTAGAGCCCAACCGCCGCGGTGTTTACTGTGGAGCCATTGGTTATATTGGTTTTAATGGCAATATGGACACCAACATTGCCATACGTACCCTAGTGCATTCTAATAACACCATTCGGTTTTGGGCCGGTGGCGGCATTGTTAATGATTCTGATGTGGCGGATGAATATCAAGAAAGTTTTGATAAAGCCAAAGCCTTACTGGATTTACTGAAAGAATTTTCTGAGTAATTAGTAATGCGGGTTATTAAATTGGGTGGCAGTTTAACCCAAGCCAACACACTACTAAAGTGTCTGGATAAAATAGATACAAACTACACCTCGCAAAAAATAGTTATTGTGCCCGGTGGCGGAGCATTTGCCGATCAAGTTAGAACCGCACAAAGCCATTGGCTATTTGATGATTCAACCGCCCATAAAATGGCTATTTTAGCCATGCAACAAATGGCTATACTAATACAGGGTTTAAAAAGCCATTGGTCATTAGCAGAATCAACGACTAGTATTACCGAGCAGTTTAAAACGCATAATGTGTTGATCTGGTCTCCCTCGATTCACGAATTAGAAACCAATGATATCCCAGAATCTTGGGATATTACCTCTGATAGCTTAGCCGCTTGGTTAGCTAATAAACTCTCCGCTAAACAACTTACTCTGGTTAAATCGGCAAGTATTGATCAAAACCTAAGTTTACAAGAACTCAGCCTAGTAGGTGTTATTGATAAGAGTTTCTGTGAGTTTGTTGCGGAAAGTGAATTTAAGATTGATGTTGTTAATCAAGCAGATTTTAAGGTTAATTTCAGATAACCGGAAAAAAAACTTTTAGTACCAACGCAAAAAACACCACCGAAAATTATACCGCGCATCAACTTAACTAATTTAAATTCACCGTCATGTTCAATTAACTTAAGAAAGCAACAAATCAACTTCTACATCAGGCTCAAGATGACCGACTAAAGCGTCATCATCAGCAATGGCGATTATATTTAACATAGCCTCATACTACTCTACTCAGATACTGATACAAATCTAAAGCCAGTATTAGTAAGCACCTGCTCTCCCTCCCAGCGATAGGCAACGAGGGGACCGCCTCTGCCGGCACTATAATCAACGCATGCGATATTACTCATAAAAGGTTTAGGTGGAATGGTTTGCCAATAATGCCCAACAAATACTGGGACACCCGTATATTTTTTTACCCTTGGATCAATCTGGGTAATAGGCTCATCAGGTATATCTTCTCTTGATTTTTCGGTTATTAAAGCCTCTTCTCTATAAGTACCATAAGACTCTTTAGCCCACCACGGCATTCTGACGTGATGGCGTGTTTTTGTATGCGCATCTTCAAAACTGTGTCCCTCAGGTAACTTAATTTCTATACCCTTACATAACGCTTCAAGCGCCTCATACTCTGGACTTCCTTTTTTACTCGCTTTTACAATCAACTCATCCGTTAGCGTGTTATCGTCATTTAAATAAGGTTTGAGTGTGGCTTGATAGTCTTCAATCCAAGAAGCATGAATAACACGAATACCCTCTGGTAATTCCAGCCAAAGAGGCAATGTTTTAAACCAAGCAACAAATTCATAATGTAACGTAGAGTACTCCCCCACTTCATCAAGAAAGTTTTCATGTTGCTTGCTATTATTTTCGTTGTGCGGTCTTAAAAACTCACTTGGCTCTTCAGGATTAGGGGTTAACCAAGCAGTCGCATTAAACTCATGATTACCCATAATGCAAAATGCTTTACCCGCCTCAACCATCGACCTTACTAACTTTACTACCTTAATATGAGATATATCTGCACCGAAATTTTTATTATCAATCAAGTCACCCACAAAAATAGCTTTGTGAGTGCTTTGTTGCCAAACCCCATTAATTTCAGAATAACCCAGATGGTCTAATAGACTCACTAATTTGTCATACTGCCCGTGTACATCGCCGATAATGTCGTAGTTCATAAAATTATTACCGTTAGTTTTTACAATTAAAATTTATGAAAGAGTGCTAATCAAAGCCAAGCATTCTTTTACAGGATTATACTCATCGATTCATTAAACGCAAAAAAATTATAATTATTGTGGTTAATAGCTATCAACATTTAATCCCTTACTATCTCTAAAACGCACAACGCTAAGATTTTCTGGTTGCTTCAACAAGTTGATTTAACAGTACCACCAGACGATCATGCATTTCGATAGTCTTTTTAGTGATTTCAGCATCATCCATATCATTTAAATCCATCACTGTTTCATCATCTTCATAAGGTACTTCTTCCCAATTGTCGTAGTCCATGTCTTCTAATTCTTCTACATCAAAATATAAGACTATTTTTTTACCATCTTCGATGAAAACAGTTTCTTGTACTTCGACCATTTCGTATAGTTCGTTAGAAACCGGTCCAATGAATCTATGAGATCTATTAGGGTTACATTTTCTTAATTTGTATATTATTCTTGAATCTACGACAGTACCATTTTCTTGTGTTGTCATTATTTACCCCCTTTTGGCTAACGATAATATTATCTAACTCCCCTGCGACAGTTTGTGACGTTTAAATACTGTATTGATAAATTTCATGGAATTTAGCGTAAGCCAAATGGATGACAAAATAAAACCCTATACTTTTCAGCATGATAAGTCGACACGAAACATCGATTATAAAAAATTACCCGCGGTTAGCTTACGCGACGCACGGCTGAAGCCTCCAATATAAATATCAGAAACGCGATTCACCATTACCCTACGCAATAAACTAATCTAAAGCATCAATCCGCGGTTGCCAAAAGTTTTTCGCGGATCGGAGAACTCCAATAATTTTTTAGCGCGCGCGACCCGCGTATCCAAGGCCTCAATCCGCGTCTAAGATATTAAATACTCTAATGCGTAAAATAATTCGCCTACTGCATGTCGAATTGGTGTATGCTCTAGCCCATACGCGGATTGTTATTTTTTCTTCGTGTTCTTTTGAGTTTGCATTCGCGTTTCGCGCGCGCCAACCGCGGGTTTAACCTACTATCCGCGGCTCGCAGTTGCTATAATCGAAAACAAACTTCCTATCGGCGAAATTAATCGCATACCTCCCTCTCGCATAAGCCATTGGCGAGAAACGCACGGCACTTCATTTCCAACTAAGCCTTATGCCTGTAGAAAATAGGCTTTACTGTTTCTACAACGCTTAAGTTTTCGCATGACTGCAACCACGGTTTTAATAGTTGATTTGTGTTTGCTGTAATGCCTATTTATCCAACGCAAGGTATAGACATGAGAAAGACTAAAGTTGTCTTAGATTTTGTTAAATATTTAGTGGCGATAAAGGTTGAGTTTTATTTAAACGTGATAGCCAAGTTAACGGCAAATGTTTATTTTCAAACATCAGATGTACCTTTATCGAGTTTAGTAACAGCAGTGGCTAATATTCAAGCAGCAATGATAGCCGCTGAAGACGGGGGTTACACCGCCAAATCGCATCTTAAAGATGTCGTTAAAGCAGCGGATGAGTTATTCATCAGAGAAGCGCGTTATATAGACAGAGTATCAAATGGTGATGAAACCATGATTTTAAGCAGTGGTTTTCATGCTTCTAAACATCCGGTACCGTTTAATAAACCACCTATTGCAGCTACAGATGGTGAACATTTAGGATCAGTTAAATTAGTCGCTAAGCAGGATCCGCATGGTCGGGCCTGTATTTGGCAGATGTATAAAGGCTCTATAGTGCCAGAAGATGCCGTGTGGATGACTATTGCGACCACTACTTCTGCAACCTATATCCATGAGGGGTTAATATCCGCTCAATATTATTTTTTTAGAATGGCAATTGTCACACCCGAAGGTACAACTGATTTTTGTGACCCGATTAAAAAGTTGGTTGTTTAATATTTTTTAAAAAAATTGTTAATGAGTGTGCAATGGTAGTTGTGCACTCACTCGCTTAACGAATATCAAACCCTGTATAAGCCTCATCAACCGCCAAATCTTCGCGTTCCACTTGATCCACTCTTGCAGTAATCGGGCCTTTATGTGCCCATGCAATCATTTTATCCAGTAGATCTGCTTCAGCCTCAGCAACAATCTCTACTCGACCATCTTCTAGATTTCTTACATAACCATTAACGCCGAGTTGCTTGGCTTTTCTATGCGTAAACATTCTAAAGTAAACGCCTTGCACCCGACCAGAAACTAATAATTTAACGCGTCGCAACATGAGTAATCTTCCAACAGTAATGAATCTTTAAATCTCTAGAAAAATCTTCTGGAATAGTCTTAAGTGTAATATCTTCAAGATTAAAATCGACTAAGGCCTCGGTATCAATCTTAAACTTTCTAAAATTAGTCGAAAAATATAATACGCCATGAGGTGCTAACAAAGTCATCGCCTGGGTAATCAGTTGCACATGATCACTTTGAATATCAAAAGCATCTTCCATACGCTTTGAATTTGAAAAAGTCGGTGGATCTAAAAAGATTAAATCATAATTAGAATGCTCCGATTGACTTGCCTCTACAACTAACTTTGCTTGCTCTGCCAACCAATCTAAACAATCGGCTTGGATAAACTCATGTGTGCCTGCCACACTATTTTGAGCTAGATTATTTTTAGCCCATTGCAAATACGTATTGGACATATCAACCGTGGTAGTGGATTTAGCCCCACCAACTGCGGCATGAACTGTTGCACTGCCTGTATAAGCAAACAAGTTTAAGAAGCGTTTATCTTTAGCTTGTTGCTGAATTGTTAAGCGCACTGGCCGATGATCTAAGAATAAACCGGTATCCAAATAATCTTCAAAATTAACTAATAATTTGCAACCGCCCTCTGCAACTAAATGAAACTGACCTTGTTCGCTATGTTTTTCGTATTGCTCGGTGTTTCTTTGTTTACGACGAATCTTTAAGATGACTTGCTCTGCATCAACGCCTAATACCCGAGGAATTTCTGCTAATAAACCGGCTAAGCGTTGATCAGCTTTTTGTTGATCAATAGTCTTGGGTGGCTCATATTCTTGTACGATAACCCAGGTTTTATCACTCTGATACAAATCAACAGCCGCTGCATACTCAGGCAAATCCGCATCATATAAGCGATAACAGGTCACAGCGTTTTGTTTAGCCCATTTTGATAATTTTTTAATATTCTTTTTTAAACGATTAGCAAAATCTACCGCACCAATTTCAATAACAGGTTTATCTTTAATTTGCTCAGCTACTGCCGATTTTTCACTCACAGTAATCACTTTATCAACTGCTACATAATCATGCTTTGAAGGGTTAGTTTCAGGGACTGATTCAAGTTTTTTAATGGCTTCTAGAGCTGTTTTTGATGGCCCTGTTGATTCAGAAATTGGCAGGCTATTATTATGACTAAGCGCCATTACATTGGCGATACGCTCTTCTTGAGTTCGCGCTTTAGGAATAAAGAATTTTTTCTCGATGATATTAAAGCGTAATAACTTACATTCCAATGCGCCATTAAAGAAAGTAATCGGTTTTTCTGAACGAATGCCTAATCTAAAGCCCAACTCAGGATTACTGATAATCATGGCCGCTTTCCAACCCACAAACTGAGTTTTTAAAATATTACCAAACGTTGTATATAACTCTGCGGTTTCTTCTTCATCACCTAAGCGCTCTCCATAAGGCGGATTACATATTAACAAGCCCGGTTGCCAACTCTCTGCGGGTTGGGCATCGGCTATATCGCGACGCTCCACATGAATCTTTTTTTGTAAACCGGCATTAGCGATATGCGCTAAAGCCGTATTAACGGTATGGCGATTTTGATCAAAACCCACAATAATCGGTAACTTTTCTATGCCCTCTTTGCGGCGTTGCAAAGCTTCTGTTTTTAAGCGCTTCCAACACGCGGCGTCGTGTTTTTTCCAGCCGATAAAGCCAAAATATTCACGTAATAAACCCGGCGCATAATCTGCGGCAATCATTGCTGCTTCAAGTAATAAAGTGCCCGATCCACACATAGGATCAATTAAGGAACCTTTTTCTTTGGCAATAGCCGGCCAACCACATCGTAATAACATCGCTGCTGCTAAGTTTTCTTTCATAGGTGCTTTAATGCTTACATCACGATAGCCACGACGATGTAAACTTTCACCCGAAAGATCTAAACTCAATTGCGCCTGATCCCCTTGCAAATAAATATTAATACGAATATTCGGTTGTTCTGTATCAATACTCGGACGCACGCCAAACTTATCGCGCATCTGATCAACAATGGCATCTTTTACTTTTAAGGCGCCAAAGTGCGTATTGTTAATAGCCGGTGAATTTTTTGCACTAAAAGACACGGCAAAAGTATCTTCTGGATTGATATGCTCAAACCAATTAATGCCTTGCACACCTTTATAAAGATCATCCTGGGATCTAACGATAAATGTACTTAAAACTAAAAAGATGCGGTTAGCCGTTCTTGACCATAAACAGGCCCGATAAGCGTCCTCCAAGTCTCCCTCAAATGCTACACCCGCCATAGTCGCTTTGATATTATTCATACCTAAAGCCCTTAACTCATCGGTCAGCAAAGTTTCCATTGCTTTAGGGGTGGTAGCAAATAAAGAATAAGTAGACATAATGGTCGCAGCAGAAAAATTAAGGAAGGGGTTTAAATCAAGCAATAAAAAAGGCGTAAGACGCGGTCAATTAGACCTGCATCTTACGCCTTTAGCAAGCAGACGCTTATTGAATTTTAATTAATTCAACATCGAATATTAAAGCAGCATTAGGCGCAATTGCACTACCCGCACCGCGCTCACCATAAGCTAATTCAGACGGAATATAAAACCGATAAGTCGCGCCTTCTGTCATTAATTGTACGCCTTCAGTCCAACCGGCAATCACTCGGTTTAAAGGGAATGAAGTTGGTTCACCACGACTAAAAGAACTATCAAACTCTGCACCATCAATTGTTGTGCCTCTGTAATGTACTGTTACAGTATCCGTGGCTTTAGGTGAAACACTACCTTTACCTGCTGTTATAACTTCATACTGCAACCCACTTGCAGTGGTTACAACATTAGCTTTTTTAGCATTTTCAGCTAAGAAAGCGATACCAGTCGCTCTATTTTCTTCTGGTGAAGTGGCGTTTGCCATTGAAAACATAGTAAATCCTATAAGAATAACAATTATGATTGAAGTAACTTGAGTTTGAATTTTTTTCACGATTCAGCCCGAAAGTAATATAAGCGCAATAGTTTATCAAAAAAACCTTATAAAACTAATTCATTTTACAAGTACTCAATTGGCTTTTAAAGATTTTAGAGCGCAACTCGACTTTATCCGCTACTTTTTTTAACTGCGCATTTTTTAAATAACGCCTAGAACGGTACCCGCCCAAACCCTCGTGATACGCCAAATACAGATTTTTTGCGTCCCAATTCGCTATACCTAATTTATTATGTGCAGTATTACCATACCAACCAATAAAATCTATCGCATCAGAAAAATCATCTCGATCCGACCACCAACTACCTGCACTCTCTAAATATAAATCCCAAGTGCCATCTGTAGCCTGCGCATATCCATAAGAACTACTTTCTCTAAACCACGGAATAAACCCTAAAAGCCAAATACGTGGCGCACGAGCATCCGCTACAAATCTTGATTCTTGATGCATAATGGCCATCTGCACATCAATTGGCACCCCCCATTTACCAGCAGAATCTTTAGCATCTTCATACCAATCGTCACTGTCTTTTTCTTTAAAGACCGCGCAAAGATTGTCCGGATGCTTAGGAGGCATAGTTGTACACCCCACTAATAATGCTAGTGAGAATAATAAATAAAGAATCTTAAATTTCATCCAGTCAAAATCCTACTAAGTTTTGGTATACAGAATTAAAAACCGATTTTGGATTAATTACGGCGTAGGCTAAGAAAAAGCCTAAAGTGCGGAAATGAAAACACAGAGCTAAGTAAACTTAGGGATTATATCTAATTTTTTTTAAAAAACCATTAATTTATTGTTTATTTTAAAGAAACAATAATTCAATATTTTATATCATTGTAAACAATAAAGACCTGCGTTATAGTTCAGTCGCAATACAAAAACCCATCAACTTGATAAGGAATTATTATGAACGAATTAATTCGAGATTTTATAATTGCTATACTGTTTATTGGCGGCCTGATTGGTTTTATTTCAGGTGAGTTTATATTATCTTCCGCACTTTTCGCCGTTACAGCAATCGCTAGTTATATAAGAGTGAACAACAAAACTTCAAACAACATCCAACTTTCATGATATTAAACAAAAAAGACTGCCATGATTATTCAACATGGCAGTCTTAAGATTTAAATCTCAAGCATCACCCCGCGTAAAAGCACTATCTAGTTAGTTTTTGCCAGTCTAATAAATTAAATTAGCCCGAAAAAACTATTCATACTCGCCTACTAAAACAGCTTAATCTGCTTTACTCCTAACGCCTAATTGTAGGATTAAATACCTGCCTATATACTGACATCACTGCGGTGGATATGATTTAAATAAGGAACATAAAGGTGCGTGATATAAGTTTTACAGAGGGTCAGTATAATGATGTAGAAATTACACAAGATGAGTTTGTTATTGCCCCGCATCCAGCGCTTATTGCCTTAGAAAAATCATTCTCACCCTCTCCGTTAAGCCCAATCAATGATCCTCTATTAGTCGAATATGGGATTGAATTATGGTTAAAAAGAGACGATCTTTTACATCCTATTATTTCAGGTAATAAATGGCGCAAACTCAAATACAATCTAAATAACGCTTTAAAATTAAATAAAGACACTCTAATTAGTATGGGTGGGGCACATTCCAACCACTTACATGCCCTAGCCTATACAGGCAAACTGTTAAACTTAAAAACACAAGGTTTTATCAGAGGTGAGCAAGCAGAACCCGCAACAGCCACATTAAAAGATTTACAAGACTGGGGTATGCAACTCTCTTATATCTCAAGGTCAGATTATAGAGAGTTAAGACACTCCACAGATTTACCAAATATTAAACCCAACGAATATTGGATACCCGAAGGTGGTGCAACAGAACTGGCTTTAAAAGGTGTCGCTGAATTAGTCGCAGAAATTGACCTGCCATATGACATCATTTGTGCCCCCTGTGGCACAGGGACTACTTTAGCAGGCATTATTTCCGCAACCCCTAAAAACACCTCTGTATTAGGTTTTGCAGCCTTAAAAAATGCGAGTTTTTTAAACAATGATGTCACTGCCTTACTCCACCACGATCCTGCTAACTGGCAAATAAATTTAGACTATCACTTTGGTGGCTTTGCCAAAACCACACCTGAACTCTTAAACTTTATTAAAAAGTTTAATGAGTCGACTGGAATAGTACTAGAGCCGCTATATACTGGTAAAATGCTCTACGCACTGTATGATTTAATAACCAAACACACATTTAAACCGGGCCAACGCATTATTGCTATTCATACCGGGGGATTACAAGGCTTAAGAGGCTTTAATGAATAGAGTTTTAGAACCAGAACTAATGGAAGATGAAATCCAAGTCAAAGCCTATGCTGAAGCGGATTTTGAAGTACCTCATCATCAATTTATCCAGCTATTACAAAACTTTGTAAATGACCCTAATTTTGCGGGACAAGCACTAGACTTAGGTTGTGGACCAGGCGATATTAGTTATCGTTTTGCTAAAACGTTCCCAAAAGCCAGTATTGATGCGCTTGATGGCTCTCAACCCATGCTGGATTATGCAAAGACAAAACTGGCAGCGCCTCTAAAAAAACGCCTAAACTTTATTTATGGTCGATTACCTGATGTCATATTACCGACACCAAGCTATGAGATAATTTTTAGTAATAGTTTGTTACATCACTTACATGATCCCAATATTCTTTGGGAAAGTATAAAAAGATTCTCAAAGCCGGGAACTCGTATTATCATCATGGACTTAATAAGACCTGCGAGTACTGAAGAAGCTAGGCAATTAGTTGAAACCTATGCCTCAAATGAACCTGAGATATTAAAAACTGACTTTTACAATTCTTTATTAGCCGCTTTTAGTCTTAAGGAAATTACTGCACAGTTAGCACAAGCAGAATTAAATTTTAATATTGTGCAAACCAGTGATCGACATGTTTTTATTACCGGCGTTATACCTCAAAACGAAAGGACAAAAATGGACACCCAAGAAACCGTTGAGCCTATCAGCCTTGACAGCCCAGAACTCTACATTAACCGGGACCTAAGTTTATTAGAATTTAATAAGCGGGTATTAGCACAAGCTAAGAATGAATCAGTACCTTTATTAGAAAGGCTAAATTACCTCTGTATCTCTTGCTCCAATTTAGATGAGTTTTTTGAAGTTCGGGTGGCCAGCGTCTTAGAAATGGCTGCCATTGCTCCCAATACCATGGGGCCTGAAGGTTTAACAGCCAAAGAACAATTAGAACAAATTTCTATTCACGCTCATAAGTTGGTAGAGGAACAATATCAAGTTCTTAATGAAATTTTAATTCCGCAACTCGATGCAGAAAACATTCGATTTATCCGTCGTAATGATTGGACAGAAGCCCAACAAAAATGGTTAGCACAATACTTTAATGATGAGCTGCTGCCGATTCTAACGCCGGTAGGTTTAGATTCTGCGCACCCCTTTCCGCGTATTCTTAACAAAAGTTTAAATTTCATTATCTCGCTAACAGGCAAAGATGCCTTTGGTAGAAATAGTGGCCGAGCTGTTTTACAAGCTCCCAGAGCCCTACCTCGAGTTGTTAAATTACCCGTAGAAGAAACAGGAAGTGGCCCTAGTGACTTTGTATTTTTATCGTCTATTATTCATGCCTTTGTAAGTGAGTTATTTTCTGGCATGACAGTTAAAGGCTGTTATCAATTTAGGGTCACCAGAAACAGTGACTTTTTTGTTGATGATGATGCTATTGATGATTTATTACTCGCTGTGCAAGGCGAATTAGCCATGCGTAACTATGGCGATGAAGTACGTTTAGAAATTGATGCTGCCTGCCCAGAAGACACTGTTAACTTTTTGTTAGATCGTTTTGAAATGAAACGCGACAGACTCTTCTTAGTCGATGGTCCCGTTAATTTAAACAGAATCCAAGAAATAAACGATCTAGTTGATAGACCCGACTTAAAGTTCGTACCCTTTAAACCAAGCACGCCACCCCAATTAGCTCGTAACAAAGATATCTTTGCCGCTATTAAACGCCACGATATTTTATTACATCACCCATTTGAATCCTTTTCACCTGTCGTAGAGTTTTTACGTCAAGCGGCTGCCTCACCTGAAGTAATAGCTATTAAACAAACTTTATATAGAACAGGAGCTGATTCACCGATCGTAGCGGCCTTAATTAGAGCAGCACGAGCGGGTAAAGAAGTGACTGTTGTTATTGAACTAAGAGCGCGCTTTGATGAAAAAGCCAACATCGATTTAGCCTCTAAATTACAAGAGGCTGCCGTACACGTGGTATATGGCGTGGTTGGTTATAAAACTCATGCCAAAATGTGTTTAATTTTACGTAGAGAAGGAAAAGAACTGCGTAATTATGTGCATTTAGGCACAGGCAACTATCACCCAAAAACTGCCCAGATTTATACTGATTATGGTTTATTTTCTTGTAACAAAGAACTCGGAGAAGATGTTAGACGGGTATTCGCCCAGTTAACCAGTTTAGGAAAGGTAACAAAACTTAATAAATTGCTACAGTCTCCGTTTACTCTGCATAAAGGTATTCTGGAAAAAATTGAACGCGAAATTACGCATGCTAAAAACGGCAAGGCCGCTAAAATAATTATTCAGGTTAATGCTATTGTTGAAGAACAAGCGATACAAGCGTTGTACCGCGCCTCACAAGCAGGTGTAGAAGTTAAGCTAATGGTAAGAGGTATTTGTTGTTTAAGACCTGGCATCCCAGGGGTCTCGGACAACATAGAAGTGCACGCTATTATCGGGCGCTTTTTAGAACATGCGAGGATTTATGCCTTTGCTAATGATGGCAATATCGAAGTTTATGCATCTAGTGCAGACCTTATGAATAGAAATATGTTTAGGCGTGTTGAAATATGCTTCCCTATTGAAAGCAAAAGGCTTTATACTAGAATCCTCCACGATTTAGATTTATATTTAAAAGATAATACCCAAGCTTGGCTACTTCAACCTGATGGCAGTTATTTGCAACTTTTAAACACTAACAATCAAGAGCTAGTGCAAGCCCAAACAGCGATTCTTAACGAACTACAGGCACCTTAATGGCAGATGTTAGAGCAATTGCTCAGTTAGGAGCGGAGGTACTCCGTTTACAAGCAGATAAAATCAAAAACGTTAATAGCTCAGAAACTATTAAATTGATTCATGCCTTGCAGGACACCTTAGCTTCTACGCAAGGCGTCGGCATATCTGCCCCCCAAATAAGTGTATCAAAACGCATTATCATTGTAGCTTCACGACCGACAGTTCGTTATCCACAGGCTCCTATGATGGAGCCTACTGTCATGATAAACCCCAAATTTAATCCGTTGACAGAGGAAATTGAAAAAGATTGGGAAGGCTGTTTAAGTATTCCAGGCATTAGAGCTTTAGTACCACGCTATACAGACATAGAAATTACTTATACTAATATTGAGAATAAACAAGTCACGCAAAAGCTCACTGGGTTTGTGGCTAGAATTTTTCAACATGAATTTGATCATCTACAAGGTATTGTGTACTTAGATAGAGTAGAAGATAACCTAGAAATATTTGCAGAGAGTGAATATTTCAAGCTTATTAATAACTAAGTAACAATAAAACAGCTCTACAACTCACTTAAAACATCCATGAATTGGTCTGTCTATATTATTCTTTGCAGTGATGACTCTTTATATACAGGTATCACCATTGATATTGAAAGACGCATTAAAGAGCACTCCACTGGCTTAGGCGCTAAATACTTTAGAAACAGAAGCCCTAAAGAACTTGTTTATTTAGAAACTGGGCACAATCGTAGCACCGCCACAAAACGCGAAATGGCTATTAAGAAGCTGAGCAAAATCGAAAAAACCGCGATTATCACGTGTTCTGAAACAGCCGCAAGTCTTAACTCTCTTTTGACACCTCAAAAAATCCTCATATGAACAACTTACCCATCTATGCATTAGATTTTGACGGTGTCATTTGTGACAGTGCAGTAGAAACAGCCATAACCGGTTGGAAAGTAGCATCTAGTATTTGGCAAGACATGCCACCTAGCGTACCCAACGATTTGATTGAACAATTTAAATTAGTTAGACCCATTATAGAAACAGGTTATGAAGCTATACTGGCCATGCGTCTGCTCTATCAACAAACACCAATTGAATCAATTTATGAAAACTATGCTGTTTTAACACAAGCGTCACTCAATGAAACTCAACTCACGCCATCTGATTTAAAACACTTATTTGGCAAAACCAGAGATGAGTGGATAGCACAAGATCTTGCCGACTGGATTAAACATAATCCATTATTTACAGACATTGCCACTAAATTAAAACACTTAAGTCAGCAAAATACTTGGTACATAGTCACAACTAAACAAGAGCGGTTTGTAAAACAGATTTTGCAAGCTAATGCCATAGAACTTGATGAAAACCACATCTATGGTCTAGATCGCAATATGAATAAACCATCTGTCTTAAAACTACTTTTAGAAAAACATCCAGAACAAGAAATTTGCTTTGTTGAAGACCGCTTACCTACACTCCTGAATGTAATACAAAACTCTGAACTTAAACCGATTAAACTCATTTTTGCATTATGGGGCTATAATACCCTCGCAGACAAAAATCTAGCGCAACAAACCCCCATTAGCTTGCAAGAACTAGACGAATTTCTTAAGTTTTAATATCCACAATTATTAAGTTAACCACTAGAACTTATTAGGATATTATGACTCTGTCTATTTAATTAAGCAGACAGAATACTAATTATTACAATTCCTTACACCTATTACATTTTCATTCTGTCACTATCATCATGACACTTTTGTTTACAATTACACCCATCAACATCTTAAAAAAAACAATCTTAGGTATTTTTCTAAGTTGCTTGATAAATACAGTCTCAGCCCAAGAATCAAACTTCTTAGTACTTAACTATCACGATATTATCGACAACAAAAGTGCTGTAGAGGATGCTGTCGACTTAAGTCAGAAACATTTTGAAGAACAATTACAGTGGTTAAAAACTAATAATTACCAAGTCATTAGTGTGCAACAAGTCTTTGATGCCGCGGCGGGTAAATTCAGTTTACCCAAAAAAGCCGTTGTGCTAACTTTTGATGATGGGTACCAAAGTTTTTACACCCGCGCATTACCTCTGTTAAAAAAATATCGCTATCCTGCAACTGTTTCTTTAGTAGGGAGTTGGATGGATGAAGGCACTGATGAGGATGAGCCTAAAAAACCCTTAATGTCTTGGGCGCAAATTAAAGAACTCACTCAAACAGGTTTAATAGAAATAGCCTCTCACAGCTTTGACTTACACAGAGGCGTGTTAGGCAACCCTCAAGGTAATACCCAAGCGGCGGCGGTAACCCGTGTCTATGATGATCCGATGCTTATTTATGAAAATAGTCCTGATTATCAAGAACGCATTCAAAATGATTTAATAAAAAGTGCCGAACTTATCTTTCAACATTCAGGTGTAAGACCTAGAGTGATGGTTTGGCCATATGGTGAATATAACCAATTAACACTCATGGCCGCACGAAAAGCTGGCATGCCCATGACCATGGGCTTAATTGACGGTACTAATACTTTAGCGGATATAGGTAACTTAAAACGCTTACTAATTGCTGATGATCCTAACATCAAAGAATTTGCAGCTATTGTTTCAAAATTAAGAGCAGATAGACCCCTACGTGTCGCACATGTTGATATGGATTATCTATATGACAGTACGCCAGCACAACTAGAACATAACATCGATATTGAAATTCAACGCATAAAAGATATGCACATTACCACTGTGTATTTGCAAGCTTATGCAGATCCAGATGGTGATGGAAATGCCGACGCACTTTACTTCCCTAATCGCCACTTACCCGTTAAAGCTGATTTATTTAACCGCGTCGCTTGGCAATTAAAAAAAGTAGCGGATGTGCGAGTCTATGCTTGGATGCCTATCTTGGCTTATCAAGAAGGTGAAATCCCAGGGTCTTGGTATGTACAAGAATGGCGAGATGGCAAAGCCCAAAGTGCCAGTCATATCTACACGCGCTTATCGCCTTTTAACCCAGATGCCCGTCAATATATTACTGATATCTATGAAGACTTAGCTATCTACTGTAATTTTGATGGCCTCTTATTTCATGATGACGGCATCTTGTCAGATTTTGAAGATGTATCACCCTTAGCCTTAGAATATGGTAAAGAAGTGTGGGGACTGTCTACTCAATTTGATGTCTTACATAAAGACCCCAAACTTAGTCTTCTATGGGCGCAACATAAAACAGAATTCATCAACCAATTTACCGATGAACTGACTAATAGAGTTCGTTTTTACAGACCTGGTATTAAAACCGCGAGAAACTTTTATTCCTTACCCTTAATTAAACCTTTTAGTGAAGAATGGTTTGCGCAATCTTATGACACTTTTTTAGCACATTATGATTATGTCGCTATTGAGGCCATGCCTTTCATGGAAGAAGCCGAAAATCCAACACAATGGCTAACCGATTTAGTAAAAAAAGCAGCGACCTATCCGAATGGTTTAAATAAAACAGTGTTTGAGTTACAAACAGTGGATTGGAGAAACTCCCAAAAAATACCCATGGCGACTTTTTTTGGTCAAGTGAGTTTATTGCAAAAACTAGGTGTTAAACATTTAGGTTATTATCCAGACAATGTCTTTGAAAATCATCCCAATTTAAAAGACTTACAAGAAAAATTTACTGTACCTGACATTCCTTAACGCTCGGCCTATCACCTTATATAACCGTTAAAACTAAAGCACTTTATAATGACTTTTAATTTGCAAGACTGGTCAAACCAAATTCAAACGCAGTGGCATGCAATGCTAGACTTATGGGCGCCCATTGATGCCAATATAGAAGGGTTTATTTATTATTACCCGCTGTTTATGGCCTATATATGGATGTTTGGTGCACTGATTTTTTATTTTAGATTTGAATGGCACAACACGGGTAATGCTGAACATTTGCCAGAATTATCCGAATACCCACCTGTCTCAATCTTAATCCCTTGTTATAACGAAGCCGCAAATATCCGTGAAACTATCGATATATTGCTACATCAAAAATACCCTAACTACGAAATTATTGCCATCAACGATGGTAGCAAAGACAACACACTCGCTATCTTGCAAGAACTAGCAACACAACATTCAGAATTGCGCGTTGTTAACTTGCATACCAATCAAGGTAAAGCCATGGGCTTACGCGCAGGTGCCTTAATAGCAAAAAGTGAATACTTAATTTGTATCGATGGTGATGCCCTCTTAGCACCAGAAGCCTGTGCATGGATGGTTAAACACTTTTTAGATAATCCTAAAGTAGGTGCGGTAACAGGCAACCCTAGAATCAGAAATCGTTCTACCCTTTTAGGCCGCATTCAAGTTGGTGAGTTTTCTGCGATTGTTGGCATGATCAAACGAGCTCAACGCTCTTACGGACAAATATTTACAGTTTCCGGCGTAATTGCCGCCTTTCGTAAATCAGCACTCCATCAAGTTGGTTATTGGAGTAATGATATGGTCACCGAAGACATTGATATCAGTTGGAAACTACAACTCGCAGGCTGGTCAATCTACTTTGAGCCCAATGCCCTATGTTGGGTATTAATGCCAGAAACATTAGATGGATTGTGGAAACAAAGATCGAGATGGGCACAAGGTGGTACTGAGGTTTTACTGCGTTACTTTAATAAATTGTTTAAATGGTCTTCACGGGGTATGTGGCTCTTATATACCGAGTGTTTTATCAGTGTGATTTGGGCATTTTTAATACTCATGCATTTACTCTTTACCCCCTTTGAATTACTCACAGAATCGACAAGGCAATCTTTGCATGACTTAAGCCCTAGTTGGACAAGTATGCTGTTAAGCCTTACTTGTCTGATTCAATTTGGGGTGAGTTTATTTATAGACTCACACTACGAATCAAAAACGGGAGGGGTCGCTAAGTTTTATTATTGGATGGTTTGGTACCCCATTGTGTATTGGTTAATGAATGTGGGTACAACCATCTACGGATCTTTTAAAGCTGTCATTAAAAAACGGGGACAGAGGGCTATTTGGGTAACCGTCGATCGAGGTTTAAGACATAAATGAAAGCCTATATCATTAATGCCCCCCAACTACAAAGTCTTCAAAAACGCTTAGGCGCTTTTCTCGCTTGGCTTATCTGCTGGGCTATGTGGATTTATTTATTAATACCCCTAGTCACCTTAACCAGTTGGGTACTAGGTGATAAAAAAATGATCAATGAAATGCGCTGGTTTGGGGGATATAAAAGTCTATTAGAACTTTTGCAAATTTACCTGATGACCCTATTAGTGATGGCGGGGTTATGGTTTATTTGGGTTATCTATCGCACGCTACTCACTCGCGTGGTAAAACCTGCTACTCAAATTCCTGTATCCGATAAAGAGATATGTGAATTTTATCAGGTAAAAAACCCTGAACTTCAAAACTGCCGTCATGCTCAACTTGTTACTGTGTTTTATGATGACCAAGGACATATTGTAGAGCTAGTAGACCATATTAGTTCATAGCAGTAATACTGAATTAAGATTTCTACTTATAAAATAATAAAAATATCTTTGGGGGATTTAAACCAACTTATTTGGTTTATTTGCACAAAAATTAAGCATAATCCCCCTGCATCCTGCCCCAGTAATGCACTCATTTATAATAACTAACACCTCATTCTGTCTAATAAAAACTAACAATCATCAGCTTTTCAACAAATTACCAATTCAAGTCTAACTTTATCAAGAAGCTAAACTAATCTGGCTCGGTTAATGCTATTTAAATAGCAAAGAATTCTGATTGGTAGCCATAGTGACATGCGCTAAGCAATTAGTTTATGCAATAACACTTCAAGGCTAAAAAAAATATGGCTTTTAATATTGATACCTCAATAACACACATAGCACATTGGCTACCTGCCCAAGGCCCTTTAAAAGACTTTATCCATCACAACACCTTACACTCCGTTCAACACCACCCTTTTCATGAAGGTGTAGCTATTGCCGCTAAAATATTTGGCGCACGCAGTTACTTAGCACTCAAATACTACCAAGACCTATATCAACAAGGACGTATTAAACAAAATGCCCTTAATTGGGCCCTGGAACATGCTGGGTGCGATGAACAAACCTTAGAAAAACTTAAAATTAGTCTATTTGATGAAGATCCCAGCGCTCACTACCCTCCACTTTCTTTAGCTAATCAGGGAATTAGAACCTCATGGTTAAACCAACTTGAATTTGACCTCAATTCTCAAGTACACCCCATCTTATTTAGACTCTTAAGTAATTTTCTAGACCAAGGTATTAGCCGTTGGAGTTTACCTAAAGAAGGCGAACACTTTTGGGCCTGTATTACCCGATTAGCTCAAAACAGTTTAATTCCGCTCTATCCTTTAAATGAAGTCTTCGTCCATGATTTATTACACAAATCGCCTGATGAAGTGATCCATACCTGCTTAACTAAAATAGTGGGGGATGAAGATTTATACGAACAATATTTATTAGAAATGCTCCTAGGTCATCCGGGTTGGTCAGGCATGGTGAGTGTTATTGAACAAAACCCAACAACGCTACTGGCCTATAGAGAAATATCTTTAAAAGAATTAATAGCCGTCGAGTTGTGCTTAGAATTAGCTTTTTTACTTAAGAAAAAAGGTCATGAGTTTCCTAATATTGCAGTAGTTAAACATCCAGAAAGCACGCCATTACTTAAAGATAACGCCATCAGCCCCAAAATTCCGTTACGCTTAAAAGTGTGGCACGAAGCCATGGAATGGTCTTTACACAGTGAACTCTTAATAGCCCTTAAAACCAGCAAACCTGTTATTAACAATAACAGCATTCCTGAAGCACAAGCTCTGTTTTGTATCGATGATAGAGAATGCTCGATCCGTCGTAACTTAGAAGAAGTTAATCCTGCTATTGAGACATTTGGTGCCGCTGGTTTCTTTGGTATAGACTTCTTTTACCAAGGCCTAGATGATGCCTACCCAGTAGCCCAATGCCCCAATATTATTACCCCTAAACATTTAATTAAAGAATCTTCAGATAAACCTAAACCCGCACCTAACCCAAAATTAAAAAACATAAAACACATGCACTTCTCGGCGCACTCCATGTTAAGAGGCTTGTTTTATACTCAAACCTTAGGTCTGGGTTATGCTGCTAGAATGGCTTGGGATGTGTTTAGACCAGGCTCAAAGGTCCCTAAAATTAGAGCGCTAAGCGAAGTAGATACGCACTCGCAACTGCATTTATTAAGAGAATCAAACGAACCCACTCCTGAAGGTCACTTATTGGGTTTTTCTTTAATTGAAATGGCCGATAAATTAACCGGTCTATTGCGCAATATTGGTTTAACAGATCACTTTGCCCCTCTAGTGGTTGTTATAGCCCACGGTTCTAGCAGTGTTAACAACCCACACTTTGCAGCTTATGATTGTGGGGCTTGTTCTGGTAAACCAGGTGCACCTAATGCCAGAGCCTTTGCGTGGATGGCTAATCATGAGCCCGTCCGCGAAATTTTACGCGAACGTGGCATTAATATCCCTGATAGCACTCGTTTTATAGCCGCCTTACATAACACCAGTCGTGATGAAATCACCTATTTTGATCTGCATTTATTAGAGGAACATCCTGCCCCTGGCTTAACGGCTTTTCAAATGGCTATGACAGAAGCTTTAGATAGAAACGCCGCCGAACGCTGTCGATGGTTTGAACTAGCACCCCAAAAACAAGGCAATGCCATAGCTCATAATCATGTTAGAGAACGCGCCACCTCAATCTTTGAACCTAGACCCGAATACAATCACTCAAATAATCTTTATGCCATTGTGGGTAGACGCCAATTAACGCGTGATTTGTTTATGGATCGCAGAGCATTTTTACATTCCTATGATCCACAAACGGATTTAGAAGGCGACATTATGGCTAAGATTTTAAGTGCCGTCATTCCCGTGTGCGGAGGCATTAACCTAGAATATTTATTCTCCAGAATTGATAACTCGGTTTATGGTGCAGGCACAAAATTACCGCACAATGTTATTGGTCTACTAGGAGTTGCAAATGGCGTAGAAGGTGATTTAAGAACCGGTCTACCGCATCAAATGATAGAAGTGCATCAGCCCGCCCGTTTATTAATTGTGATTGAACAAACCACCGAAATTGTAGATAAAACAATTAGCAAATTAGGTGCACTAAAAGAATGGTTAGATAACGAATGGGTTCGCGTAGCAGCCTGCCACCCCGAGACCCATGACTTATTTTTATATTCTACAAAAGGTTGGGAAACAGTGACCCTATCGGAGGCACTTAAAACCCCTACTGCAGATAACTCAGCCAACATTCTAACCGGACAGACGAGCACGATACCCGTGCATCAATTTGCAAGGAGCCAAGCATGAACGCCTTAATATTAACTAGTTTAGGTCTACCCTTATTAGGTTTTTTATTAATTTTTATTTCTGAAAAGAATGAACAAAAAATAGCGAACCTTAGCTTTTGGTTTACCCATGCCATGGGCTTAAGCATTATTAGTTTATTAATATTTTGGGCTTTAGCTGGTTTTCCTAACCACGAATATGATTGGTTTACCTTATACCAAGCAGAAGATTACTCGTTTCCGATATTATTCTATCTTGATAAAATTAGCGCGGTGTACCTGTTTTGTGTCTGGGCAATCTTCTCAATTATTGTTAAATACTGCCGAGTATATTTACACCGAGAAGAAGGCTATAAACGCTTCTTTATGACTATTTTCAGCTTCGCGTTTGGTCTAAACGTGGTGGTACTAGCGGGTACTATCGATATATTATTTGCCGGCTGGGAGATTGTAGGTATTTCCTCTTTCTTATTGATAGCTTTTTATCGCCACCGCGTACAACCCGTTCGAAATGCCTTACGCGCTTATACGATTTATCGCTTTTGTGACATCGGCTTATTACTAGGCGCTTGGATGAGCCATCTACTATTTCATGAAAGCCAACACTTTAGTGAGCTAGCCGACCTATTTACCAATGCCGCAATGCCACCCGCCGGTTATGCGTCTTTATGGTTAGTATCTACACTTATTTTAATTGCAGCCTCAGGTAAATCAGCGCAATTCCCCTTTTGTTTTTGGTTACCCAGAGCAATGGAAGGCCCAACTCCCTCAAGTGCTATCTTTTATGGAGCCTTGTCAGTGCATTTAGGGGTATTTTTATTATTTAGAACCGAACCCATCTGGTCTTATTATTACCTAACTCGCTTAAGTGTTTTTAACATTGGTTTGTTAACGGTCATTATCGCCAGTCTGTCAGAAAAAACCCAATCAAACATCAAAGGTAAAGTGGCTTATGCCTCCATTACTCAAGTGGGCTTTATGTTTATGGAACTGGCCTTAGGCTTAGATGATTTAGTCTTAATACATTTCTTTGGTAATGCCTTTTTGCGCTGCTACCAACTTTTGGTATCACCATCAATTGTGGTACATATGTTACGCGTGGAAGGCTCAACTAACAGTGATTTTTATATCCAAGATAACAATCCACGCTTTCAATTTTTACCCGCATCTTTAAGAAATGTATTACCCGAAGTGTTACAGAACACCTTGTATGTGTTTTCATTACAAGAGGGTAATTTAGAACTGTTAGTACGCTCCGTTTTATGGAGCCCTTTAAAAAATATTGGGGTCTGGATTAATAAAACACCTCTGGTGTTAAAGCTAATTTACTGCAGTATGGCTTTTATCTTGTGCGGCCTAGCTATGCTAGTGACAGGGGCATCAACAGAATATTTTGCCGTGCCTATTTCGGCATTAATGGTATTAACCTCATTAAGTGCCTTTAGTATTAAGCATAACCCTATGGGCGTATGGCATGCCATTGGTTTAAGTTCAATCTTAGCTGGTGTCGCGATTTGGTTTTTAAATCCGGACGCCTTATTTGATGTCGGCTTATTTGCCAGTGGTGTTGTTCCTGCTTGGGCTTTGGGTGTTGTGGTATTACACAAACTACTTAAAAATGATAATTTTGCCGCCAACCCATTTGCTTACCGTGCTTTTTCTGAGACCCAACCTAGATTATCGTTGCTGTTGTTTTTAAGCTTTTTAGGATTAGTAGGGTTTCCGATCTCACCCGCCTTTTTAGGCGAAGATTTATTACTCCATCATGCCAGTAACCAAGGCCCTTGGTTTGCCATGCCTATCACCATCGCTTTTGTAATTAATGGTATTAGTGCCGCTAGAGTCTTCCAAAGACTGTGCATGGGTAGAGCAAATGAACTAAATATTGTGGATGAGAAGGTTTAACAAAGCTGCTTAAGCAATGGCCTGAGCTTGCCCTTCGACAGGCTCAGGATGATTGGTGATGGTGTCAGGTTGGTGTTGGGGGCAGCATGGTTGGCTGGTAGGGGGGAAGACTGCTAGTGTCGGGACTTTAAAACATCAGAATATTCTATATCAAGGACATCTGGTGGGAGTTTAAAGAAACACACGGTTAAAATTTCATCAAATTCTGCGTAATGTTCTAAAACACGCATCATTAAAATAAAAATTGCATCCAGTGCCTTGGGGCTATTTAAAACCAGATTAAGCCCATGATTACTCCTGGGAGCAACTTTACCTGTTTTATATCGCTTTAAAATGAGTTTAATGGTTCTCTCTATTAATAATTTGGGACAGTAGGGTGCAAGTATGCTTGAGAAAATATGACTATGTTTTGTATTTGGGTAATATAACTGCATAACAATAACCTTAAATAAAATCTCTGGTGAGTGATAAAGAATAGCTGTCATATTTAAAGTTTCAGTTAGTGTTAATCTTTCGTAGTAAAACCGCCCCATTAAAAACCACTGTTTTTGAGTTAAAGTACTATTAGGATTATATTTACGCACTGCTTGCTCAATCATATGAGGTAAATCTGAATCGCCTTTAGCCTTATTAGCTTTTACAGACACAATGGCAATATTATCAGGCAAATAACCCCGGGTATTATCAACCCTATCTATAGACCAATCTGTTAAATTCTGCTGCGCAAAAGTAAAAGGTTCTTCCGTGATAGGACAAAGCCCGTTAGTGATTTCTAACTCTGCCATTAAGTCTTTCGCGGTAATAGTTACTTCAAGTCCCGATTTTAAACACCGTGACCTAATACTTAATACTTTGCTCTCAAATTTATTACATCTTAACTTTGATACATCTTGCTGCTTAGCCGCCTGAAATCCGAACTGGACCTGCTCCCAATCTGCCTCTTCAAATCGATCCGCCTCTAAATGCAAATCTAAGCGGTAATGATCAAACCCCACCTCAAAAGCTAAATTATTCATAAGAATCCCCATAACTGTAGTGAAAATAGTTTCAAAACCAGTCATAGAATCATAAAAATAATACCGAACTAGAACTGTTACAAACCTAATATACGCACATTTTTAGATAACACCAGAACTAAGTTGCTTACTAATATTTTCCCAAAGTGCCAAAGCCAGGCTTGTAACCAGATCTTTTAATTCAGCATCAAAAATGGGCTTAAAAATACATAATTTTTGAAAATGTTAGGGTATAACTGGTTGTATTCATAACGCATATATGATTTTTACCATAAGACTTCTAAATTATATAACTTAAACTTTTCATCGATGCTGACAAGTAGCATATTCTCTAGCATACTTTGCGCAATTATAATCCTGTCAAAAGGATCGTTATGATGGAACGGTAAATCTTGTAATTGATAAATATGATCTAAAGAAAAGTTTAATAAATTTAAATCATTTTCTTGCTTCTGTAGAGCAAACATCTCTTCTAACGGGATTTTAAGTTTAAGCTTTCCTAGTTGTAATTTTATTTGCATTTCCCATAAACTTGCCATACTTAGATAAAGTTGGTTACTGTTATCTTCGCAAATTGCCAATGCATTCTTTGATAACTTTTCTGGTTGAGAATCAAGCCAAATAAAAACATGAGTATCTAGTAAAATTCTCACTCACTTCCGAGCCAAAAATTATCGGGTAACGAGTTATTAAAATCATCACTCATTTTTACCTTTTCACGATGCTGACCAAAAACTCTTTTTTTTGGCTTTTCTTCGGAATAAACAAGCTTGAATTTAGATTTATTTTCACTAATGATAAAAACCTCTTCACCTTGTTCCGCAAGCGAAATTAACTCAGGAAGTTTTTCTCTGGCTTCTTGTAGCGATATATTTAACATAGACCATTCCTTACCATCTAATTTTTAAAGAGTTTGATCTTTTTAGCTTAATAATAACGACATAGGACAAATCATTTGCTATAGTTAGTTAAAGATCATAGCTTAACCCATCAACTTAAAAGACATCTAAATCAACTATACATACATTAAGTGACCATGAGACTAACTGACGGGCAGATTGAAACAATACGCACAGTATCAAAACAAATTGCCGGCGCTGATGCTCAATTTTTATGATTTTGATAAATAATTTCTAATAGCTTGATAAATAGCTTTTACTTTTGGATAAACAATTAACGCTTCTTGAATACCTTGAATTAAATCATCCTCATTATCTGGATATTCATGCGTTAAAATATTTCTTAATTTACGAAAATACTTCCAATCATTTTCTGAATCAATTATTTTAAATTTTTCTAATTTATTAAGAATATCGATAAGAGGCATTGATGGGCTGTACTCTTCCAGAGCCGTTAAATAGGCAGGAAACAACTTTTCACCCATCATGTCTTGAATTTTTGAAAACCTATAAATAAAACTATCAATCGTTTTAATATTCTCAATATCTTCAAATGGATCTTTAGATAAATCCATCGCTGAAATTTGTTCTACATACTCATCCGCTCTGGAAAAATTTAAATCGATAGTATCAAGTATTTTCTTTACGATCATAAAACGATTCCCGTTGACTTAGCGATATTAAAAATGTCTTTAGGTGGACTATTTTTTGACTTAACCACTAAATCAACCTTTTGTTCCCCAATATAATTTTCAAGCTGAACTAAAAAGTTTAATTTATCTTTGATGTTTGTTTCTAAAGGCGTCTCAATAAATACATCGATATCACCGCCTTTTTTTGAATCATCAACCCTAGAACCAAACAAAACAACTTTTGCTTGCTGCCCATAAAATTGATTAGCCAGATGCTTGATGGTTTTTATTTCAAAATCAGATAATCTCATGATGAATACACAAACTAAACTATTAAAGATAATTCGAATGATTATAGAACGATTTTAATTAAATATAGATTAATTCAGCTTAATTGAAACAACATAAATACCAACTTTTAAAACACTGATACCTTCAAGTATCAGATACACCACCAAAATCGATATCCATTTGCCCTCTTATGAGGGCAATCTCCGAAAATAAATTTCTTTTTCTCACCTTATGACATTAAATCACCGAAAAAATATCATGTCCTCATAATAGTAAATATAAACACCCAAAACATTTATATTTACTACCAATTAATTTCTATAAACACCTAAAACATTTAGATTTATTTTCACTAATGATAAAAACCTCTTCACCTTGTTCCGCAAGCGAAATTAACTCAGGAAGTTTTTCTCTGGCTTCTTGTAGCGATATATTTAACATAGACCATTCCTTACCATCTAATTTTTAAAGAGTTT
>JAPLRS010000046.1 GCA_026399015.1 Methylococcales bacterium
AATCGCTCACATCGATTTAATCATTGGCCCACGTGGTTCAGCTGCTGAAACTGCATTCGCAACAGCTTTAACTAACAACAAAGACGGTTTCTCAACTTTATTAGCAGTTGTTGCTCCTAACTTATTAGTTAAACCAGCTACAATCTTATTCAACAAAGTAACTATCAAAGGTGCAAAACAAGCTGTTCAAATGTTTGGCCCAGCACAACGTGCAGTTGCTTTAGCAGTAGCTGATTCAGTTGAAGACGGCACTATCCCAGCTGACGAAGCGGATGATTTATTCATCTCTGTTGGTGTATTTATTCACTGGCAAGCTGAAGACGATGCATTAATCGAAAAATTCAACTACCAAGCAACTAGAGAAGCTATCCAACGCGCTGTAGCGGGTACTCCAACTGCTGCTGAAGTTGTTGCTGCTAAAGGTGCTGCAAAACACCCATTCGCTCCAAACGTAGCGGGTTAAAAACAGTCATTCTGTTTCAGATGTAATGAAGTAAAACAATAATTTATTTTTATATCACTTTATAGAGGTACTAATATGAAAAAAACATTACTTAATTTAGCTTTACTTGGTTCTTTAGCGTTAACTGCTAATGTGGCATTCGCGGATAAAAGTTCAAATTTAAATGGCTGTAAAGCATTTACAAATCATTCCACCCTTTATGCTGACCTCAAAGATGCCTTAACTACGGCACGCAAAGCTGCAAATGGTGGCTTTGATTTAGATATGTGGGCGACGATTGTTGATAGGGACGGTATCGTTTGTGCTGTAGCTTATACAGGAACTGATCGTGGCGCACAATGGCCAGGTAGTCGTGTTATTTCAGCTCAAAAAGCTAATACAGCTAATGCATTTAGCTTACCAGGACTTGCTTTATCAACTGCTAATATTTATTCAGCAGTACAGCCGGGTGGTAGCTTATTTGGCTTACAAGAAAGCAACCCAGTTGATGTTGCAACTGCTTATAAAGGACCATCAAAGAATTTTGGTTCAAAAAATGATCCTTTAGTCGGCGCAAAAATTGGTGGTGTTAATGTATTTGGTGGCGGCTTAGCATTATATGACTCTAATAAAAAATTACTAGGCGCAATAGGTGTAAGTGGTGACTCTTCTTGTGCAGACCATAACATAGCTTGGCGTACACGTAGTACCCTTAACCTAGATTATGTTCCAGCAGGTGTTAGCGGAGACTCAAGTCGTAAAGATAATATAGTCTATGACATCGCATCAGGTGTTAGCGCAACTGGCTGGGGACATCCCGACTGTAAAGCCGAAGCAACAACAATTGCAGGATCATTACCAGTTAATAAATAATATTATAATTTAGTTATAAAATAATTATTATGTTGTGGCCTCTTTAAAGAGGCCACAATTTTTTATTCTAAAAAATCAAAAGTTATCTACTCTATTCTCACTATTATCTTTTCCAAGATACTTGCAACATCTTGAAGATCTCTGCATTACCCTAATTAATTCCCCAGTCCTAGTCACAAAGAACTAAAACCCTATTGCTTTAGTTACTCGTAACAAATTCATCATCAAACTCTTAGAAGTTCTAATCAAATAAGAATTAATAAGCTAACACCATCTCTTATTTATCGAGACAATCTTGCTTAATTGACTTTTTTTAAAAATAGAATTTTAATATTTGCTAACATCATCAACTCATTAGCCTCATATTCATTATCTACATTACATTTAATAATGTTTAGTACGCATACTCCAAATATTAATATTATTGATTAAGCTATTTCTAATAGCCCTGATTACTTCATGAACAATTCTATTGATCAACAACAGTTAAATAATTGGATAGAAGACATTTACGAAGCGGCTTTAAACGATTCATTATGGAAACCTCTGATGAATCAAATTGGGCGCAAGATTGGAGCATCAGAATGTCACTTCTTTAGTCCTAGACAGTCCCCCTACTGATCAACGCTTCGCACGCAACTTAAAGCCATTTTTGCTAAAACTAACACTAAAAACCAACGCGGATTAGTGCAATTTTGTCTTGAGTACCCTAAGCTATAAATCTTGACGCTATTACCAATAGCAAATATCAAAACTCAACACCTTAGCTATCTTGTCAGGAAATAAACCTAACTCTATGGGATAATGCTTGCTTGTTTTTACATCCTCACCATCATGCAATTCCAGATAAAACATTTATTTACACGTACAGCTTGGTTAAAAATTCATCTCTATTTAGCACTTAGCGTTGGATTTTTGTTTGCCTTAATAGGCTTATCAGGCAGCTTAAGCATTTACCGGGCAGATATTGATAATCTATTAAATCCAGAACTAATAATATCCAAGCCTCAAGGCCAATACCAAAGCCTAGATAAAATATTTGCTGCTGTTCGTGCTGCTCATCCAAACAAAACCGGTTCTTGGACTTTAGAAATGCCAGAATCCCCTAATGGCATGGTTACGGCATGGTTTGAAAAACCTTCTGAAACTTTTTTTGAATTATATGCGCCTTTAATGGTGTCAGTAAATCCATACACAGCCGAAGTGGTAAGCAGTCGATTTTGGGGTAGCACGTTTACAACTTGGATTCTAGATATACATACTCAACTTAATCTAGATAGTTTTGGCTGGAATACCGTTGGAATATTAGGAATTTTTTTATTTATTTCTTGTTTAACTGGCTTAATACTATGGTGGCCGAGCTTTAGTAAAATAACTGAAGTTTTTAAATTTAGACCTCATAACGGCATTATGCTACTGGCTTTTGATATTCACCGATGGCTTGGTTTATTAAGTGCATTTAGCTTAATACTTTTAGCATTGACTGGTTTTCTATTAAGCTACCCAAGCATACTTGAAAAATTTACTGGCTCAACAGGCATGGAACACGGTCAAACAGGACGCACAATTACAAGTACCGCGATTCCCAATAATCACCCCACTGGCTTATCAGCGGCTACATTTGTAGCACAAGGCCCTTTTCCGAAAGCTCAATTAAGACGAGTAACTACACCCACAGGAGATACTGGCGTTTACCGAATAAATTTACGCCAAAACAGCGAAATTAATCACCGCCATCCCTATACAACTGTATGGGTTGATCGCTGGAGCGGACAAATAAAGGAAGTCAGAAACCCTAGAGAGTTCTCAGATGGCCAAGTGTTTGCAACTTGGATTTGGCCTTTACATACGGGTGAGGCTTTGGGCCCTAGTGGTAGACTTGCTTGGTTTTTTAGCGGAATTAGCCTTTTTATACTTTATATAAGCGGACTAATTCGTTGGCTATGTAAAATAGGTAAGATTCGTGATCAGAAAGTTAACTACGCATTCATATATAGCCTAATTACCGTAATTAAAACCAAAGGCGTGTTTTGGAGTATAAAACTTTATGATTATTCAGAACTTCTAATCAAAAAAGCCGCTCCTCATATAAGGCAGATGTATAAAGAAACTCTAGAGAAACTAATCCAGCAGACAAAAAAATAGGTCTAGACTTACTCACAATAGATATTGCAGGCAAATCTAAACCTAAGATTTTATACAGAGCAATTATTTAAGCGAAATAACTTCAGTACGACCGATAACTTCAATATTTAATTTATCTTCTTTCATTAACCAACCAATTCCACGCTGGACATCTATTTTATTCAGCGCAGTTTCGGTAATAATTTTAGTCGCACTTGCAGGGCCATTGGCATCCAAATATTGCCACACAATACCCGCAGCATCACCAATTAATTTAAGCATTTTAAGTCACCTCTCTAAAGATTAATTGAACCACTACGATTTACAACCATAAATACTCAGTTAAGTATTTATTAGTAATCAGCAACAAATAGCTTAAATTGCTATAGCAACAATCCATTTTAAAAAAAAGACTGCAATTATTTATACTGCTTTTGCTTGATGATCTGGCAAAACAATATTAAGTTCTAAAGTCTCTTGATCATCATCTTGCTCAAAACTCACCGAAATAGCATCTTGACTGACATTTACATATTTTTGAATAACAGCCAATAATTCTTTTTGCAACTGCGGCAAATATGAAGGTTGATTTTTAGAGGATCTTTCATGAGCTACTAAAATTTGCAACCTTTCTTTAGCAAGAGAAGCACTACTAACTTTAGATATTTTAAAATAATCCAATAAACTCATTATTTACCCCCAAAAAGATTCCTAAAAAATCCTTTTTTATCGTCAATAAATCGATGTGGCACATCTTCACCTAAATATCTCGCCACAATGTCTGCGTACGCTTGTCCTGCATCACTCTTTTCATCAAGAATTACAGGCGTACCGGAGTTTGAAGCATTTAAGACTGATTTTGACTCTGGAATAACACCCAATAAATGTAATGATAAAATATCTTGTACATCATCAACACTTAGCATTTCACCTAATTTAACGCGTTCTGGAGCATAACGCGTTAATAGTAAATATTCATTAATTGGCTCTTCACTTTGCTCTGCTCGACGAGATTTGCTTGATAATAATCCAAGCATACGATCCGAGTCTCTTACAGAAGAAACTTCTGGGTTAGTCACGACAAAAGCATCATCTGCAAAATACATCGCTAAATGTGCACCTTTCTCAATACCTGCAGGTGAATCACAAACAATATATTTGAAATCTTTTTTCAATTCTTCCAATACTCTACCCACTCCTTCTTGAGTCAAAGCGTCTTTATCACGCGTTTGTGATGCAGGTAATATATATAACAAATTACAATTTTTATCACGAATCAAAGCTTGATTTAACGTTGCTTCTTCATTGATAACATTGACAAAATCATAAACAACTCTTCGTTCACAGCCCATGATTAAATCTAGATTACGTAAACCCACATCAAAATCAATAACCGCTGTTTTATGACCTCTTTTTGCCAGTCCCATGGCAATTGCAGCACTTGTTGTTGTTTTACCAACGCCGCCTTTACCGGATGTTACGACTATAACTCTTGCCACAAAATTTTCCTCTATGTTAATGGTGTCACACAATATCTTTAATAATAAGTGATTTGTCTTGCAAATAAATCTGTACAGGCTTATTTCGCACTGCTGCACTTAAGTCTTCACTCACTTTATAATTACCTGCAATAGAAATCAATTCGGCTTGTAAATCAAAACAAAAAATACGCGCTTCAATGTCTCCTTGCACCCCAGCTAACGCTCTACCTCTTAAAGTACTATATACATGAATATTACCCTCAGCAATAATCTCTGCGCCAGCGCTTACTTGTGCCATTATCACTAAATCACCCGCCGCATAAATACGTTGCCCCGAACGAACAGGCTGAGTAATGATCGTTGTTGGAACAGTAACTTCAATTTTTTCTGGTTTTACAGGGGCGGGTATTGGCGATGTTTCTATAGATGTTTTAATCTGATTTTTAGTTTCCGTCTCAGAGTCCCGCCCCGGAGCCATATAGACAGGAATGCCTAATTCTAATGATTGCTTGTTCTGTGCAACATTACCACCACGAATACCCACGATTAACAAACCTGATTTACGAATAAGTCCAACCAAAGCCACGACATCAATTAAATAACCCTGCCTATTAACTTCTTGCAAATCTATAACTAATGGTGAGTTTTTAAAAAATTCGGGTGCCTGCTTTATTTTTTGAGTCAACTGTTGCTCAAGCAATTTAAAATCATCCGTCGTTAGCATTAAGACGGGGACAGAAAAAGTGCTAGTTTTAAATTCAAGTGCTACAGTAGATTTAGCTATTTTTTTTAAGTCCTGCGACATGAGTTATCTATTAGATTGTTAATATAAGTCAATATTGATGTAAACAATACTATAGTAGTATTGTTTTTTATTAAAACCCGCTTTTAGGTAGTATTTCATAAAATCCAAAAAACTGCACAAAATTTTAGGCATTAATAACACTATTGGTAACTACTTGTAAAGTTAGATGTCTGCACATTTACATAAGCCATAAAAAAAGGCTACATTCGCTAAAATGTAGCCTTTTCTTTTATATTTGGTAAATAAATTTACCAACCATAAAGTAAAACGATTAACGTTTTGAGTATTGAGGACGTTTTCTGGCTTTGTGTAAACCAATTTTTTTACGTTCAACAACACGAGAATCACGAGTTACAAAGCCCGCTTTTCTTAATGGAGAGCGTAGAGCTTCATCATATACTATCAATGCACGAGTTAAGCCGTGACGAATAGCACCTGCTTGACCTGATGGACCGCCACCTTTAACGATGACATTAATATCAAACTTTCCTACTAATTCAACACACTCTAATGGTTGGCGAGAAACCATTTGATCAGTCTTACGACCAAAATAGTCTTCTAGAGTTTTTTTGTTGATTGTAATTTTTCCAGTCCCTGAAGTAGCGTAAACACGTGCAATTGCACTTTTACGACGACCTGTTCCGTAATACTGAGCTGCTGCCATAGTCTACTCGCTTATAATTCTAAAACTTTTGGCTGTTGAGCCTGATGATCGTGTTCAGATCCTGCATACACTTTCAATTTCTTGAACATTGCACGACCCAATGGATTGTTCGGTAACATGCCTTTTACTGCATTAGTAAGAATACGATCTGGGAACGTTTGTCTTAATTTGCCTAGGCTTACTGTTTTTAAGTTACCAATATAACCAGTATGGTGTTGGTATAACTTATCTTTTTCTTTGTTGCCAGTTACGCCGATTTTCTCAACGTTAACAACAATAATATAATCACCAGTATCAACGTGCGGTGTGTATTCTGGTTTATGTTTTCCGCGTAGACGTAGTGCAATCTCAGAAGCAAGGCGGCCTAGCGTCTTCCCGTCTGCATCAACTACATACCAATCGCGCTTAACTTCTGCTGTTTTTGCACTAAATGTTTTCATCGTTACTTAGTCTTTCTCTAAAGGCTCAATAAAAGAGCGAGAATTTTACTAAACATTGATATATCTTTCAATGTTTATTTATATATCAGGTACAAATTTTGTAATAACCCAGATGATATCTGGCCATTACTCAGGTCTATACCCACCAAAACACGCAAGTTTACAGTAAGAAGACCTATCAAATCAAGAGTTAATTGAGATTTATGCTAAATTTATAATTTTATGTTTAAAGAATGTAATTTTCTATAAAGATGTGTTCTCTCCATGCCAACTGCCGCAGACAACTTAGCTACACTGCCACCTGTGCGTTCAAAATGATATTCCAAATAGGCTTTTTCAAAATGATCACGAGCATCTTTTAACGGCAAATTAAAAAACTCTGGCACGGCACTAGTTGTCACCACATCCGCCACGACCGAACCTAAAGCAGATCGCACTTCTTCTAATTCTATTTCCTCACCTACTCCTAGAATCATCAACCTTTGCACTAAATTCTTTAACTCCCGAACATTACCTCGCCAACTGTAATTTCGTAAAAAATTTTGCGCCGCCATCGAGAATCGTCGAAATGCCAACTTCTCTTGCGTAACAAAATAATCGATATAAAAACTCAACAATCCAGGCACATCTTCACTATGTTCTCTCAAGGGAGGGATATTAAAAGCCATCTCATTAAGCATGTAGTACAAATCTTGCCTAAATCGACCCGCACGTATTTCTTCATCCATTAAAATACGTGTCGAGGTAATAATTCTAACATCAACACTTACAGTCTCACCGCCCCCAACGCGTAAAAAAGAACTGGACTCTAGCGCACTTAATAAACGCAATTGCGTTTCTTTATCCATACCCCCAATTTCACTTAAAAATAAAGTGCCTTTATTCGCTCTTTCTAATAAACCGGGATAAACCTTTCCTTGACTCTCTTTACCAAAAAACTCTACTGCAGCATTCTCTGGGGAGATACTTCCCACAGCAACATCTATAAACGGACCTTGTCGATGCGAACTATTGTTATGCAAATATCTCGCATAAAGCTCCTTACCTACACCTGCATCTCCGCAAAATAATACCCGCGTATCATGTTGCGCCAATCTTTTTAACTGATCTTTAATTCTTGCGACAGCCGCACTCTTACCTACTGGCTCAATATCAACTACCAATTGTTTTTTGAGGCCTGCATTTTCCAACTGCAAATTACCTGCCTCTAACGCCCTTTCAACAATCAATAAAAGTTTTGCCAACGATAAAGGCTTCTCAAGAAAGTCATAAGCACCTAAGCGAGTTGCTTCAACAGCCACTTCGACAGAACCATGACCTGACATCATTACCACCGGACAGAGCAGATCATCTTCTGCCACCCATTCTTTTAAGAGAGACACCCCGTCTGTATCAGGCATCCAAATATCAAGCAGAATTAAATTGGGTTGATGCGTGGCTTTTAATTGTCTCGCCTCAGCCCCGTTCTCTGCCATAGCAACCTGATACCCTTCATCTTCAAGTATCTCAGACACCAATCGACGAATATCTGGCTCATCATCTACAACCAATATACGAGGGGTATTTGTATTCATAATTTCTTTACGACAGTTCAGAGTTACACGCAGGAAGTTGAATTATAAATCCAGCTCCCACCTTACGACCAGTATCGACCCAAATCGCGCCGCCATGATCTTCTATTATCTTCTTCACAATGGCCAAGCCCAAGCCAGTACCTTTTGCCTTAGTTGTCACATAGGGCTCAAAAATTTTCTCAAGTTGATCCTCTTTAATACCAGGGCCATTATCATAAAGAGCTATTTCTAGAAAATCAGCATTGTTTTTAAGCACTTGATGCACATTAATTTCAATCACACCTTCTGCGCCAATCGCTTCCAAAGCATTTTTAATTAGATTATGTAAAACTTGCCTAATGCTGACAGGATCACCATTTACCAATTGTAAACCCGATTGATAATGCGCTTTAAACTTAACACCCGACCTTAAAGCATATAAAGCCAAGACTTCTTGTATTAATTGCGATAAATTAATAACGACGGTTTGTTTTTTGGATGGCTTAGCATACTCAGAAAAATCATCAACCATCTCTTTCATCGCCTCCACTTGCTGCACAATAGTTCTTGTCGAGCGCTGTAATATAGAGGCATCAGCACTATCCAACTTATCGGCCAATTTAAGCTGTAAACGCTCTGCTGATAACTGAATAGGCGTTAATGGATTTTTGATTTCATGAGCCAATCGCCTAGCAACTTCACCCCAAGCAGCATTCTTTTGCGCTTGTATCAAATCTGTAACATCATCAAAAACAACGACAGCACCTACTCTAGATCCATCTTGAGAAAATAATGGCGTTCCTCTACACAACAATTCTTGCCGACCATTAGGCCCCAAAAACGCGATTCGTTGCTGCCAGATATCGTCTGCATGCTCTAATAAATACTGAATTGCCTTAAGTGGCTCGGCTAATTCTGCATAATTTTCCACAAGCTCTAACAAAGTACAACCAACAAACTGATTAACATGCACCCGAAAAATACGATAAGCCGCTTGATTAGCCGTTCTAATTTTATAACGACCATCGAAACTTATAACACCTGCAGTTAAATTACCCAATATTGTTTCCAAATAAGCTCGCTGATTTTCAACCTCAACACCAACTTGACGAGTTTCATCACGCGCTTGTGCAATACGATTTGTCATATCGTTAAAAGATTCAACTAAAAATCCTAAATCATCTTGAGCCATAACAGGTAGTTTTTGATCATACTGACCAGATGCTACTGCTTTTGTACCTTTAACTAACTCTTTAACTGGAGCAGTTATATTACGAATACTAATAAACGCAACCCATATTGCTGCCAATAAACTCATTAACAAAACTAAAGACAACGCTAAAGTAAAACTCAATCGCAACGAGTTTCTTAGGTAGTTCATTTCTTGATAACGCGCAGAGGCAAACTCTACAGAATCCGCTAAATCAGCAATCCTAACAGGCACTGGATACAAAGCTTGTAGATATTGAGATTCTAATGATTTAACCGTAACAATAACGCGCACCATTAATTCATGCTCATGCACTGGGGCTAACGCTACAAAAAAGCCATTTTGACGTAATTGCAACCAAATATGTTCATCTGGCAAACTTGGTAAAATATCACCTGGATTAATACTACTTGAGGCGATAATACGACCTTGCTTAGAGAATAAAGTCATTTCAGAGGCCGCAGATAACTCTCGTAAATTTTCAATTTCTAAGGTCACAGCATTCTCAGATACACTTTCCAGTCTTTCAGTTAATTGCTCTGTTTGCCTTAACTGCCAACGCATCCGCTGATCTAATGAAGCCTGACTTAATTCCAACGCATCTTCCATGGCCCGGTCTATTTCTACATTAAACCAACTATCAATACCCTGATGCAAAAACTGCATAGAAAAATAAAACACAATAACTGCAGGGGCTAACGCCAGCACCACAAACAAGGACACCATACGCCTAGTTAACCTTGATCCCGCTTCCCGTCTTTTAGTGTGCTGCACTAAGGCATAAATATTGGCCACAACTAATACGAGCAACACCACCGATCCTAAGGCATTGAATAATAACAGCCAAGAATACATAGCACTTAACGCTGAAGATTCCTGCATAGCAGAACTCATTAACTGCAAAGACAGCAAAATTAAGCCAAACAGAATCAGCACTAGTAAATTTACTGGTAATTTTATTTTTTTAGTGACCATGAAGTCCAATCGCTTGATAAATACCATTGCGGATCAATATATGCAAACGGACGCAATGGCAAAGGCAAGGCATCGCGCTCAAAGTTTAATTTAACTAAACATAAATATTGTTGCGCAGAATCGAGTCTATCTTTATTGATAAGAGGTAAATCTGAAACGACCGACATTAACTCTAGAGCAGATACTAAAGTTGAAAAGTTATGAACAACCCCATCCTCTTCATTTTTAAGACGATACATATTTAATAACGCATGATATTGCAGTCTATAGCGCCGAACTATCTCGACTTTGGTTTTATTCCAAAAATATCCCGGCGCTTCTTGGATTTTTACTTGTAACCGCCAATATAAAGGCACGCCATTTTGCAAAGCACTTTTAGCTTTTTCACTCAAAGGATAATCAATAGTAGCGGACAGCACATATTCATCACCTTTCAAAATCACTTCAGCTTGCTTTACCTCTGCAGAAAACTCGGCACTGTATGCCCACAATGGCAAACAACCTAACAAAAGCACACTTAAAAAGTGTCTATACCTTTTTGATGAGAGCATAATAAAAACCATCCATTGCCAAGGTGCCCGTCAAAATCTGCCTACCTCGCTGACCGACAACACCCCATTTTGCATCAATAGGTAATTCGACCGCATCATCATGCATTGCTAGAAAAGCTTCAATTTGCTGTTCATTTTCTTGCTTAAGAATAGAACAAGTCGCATAAAGCAATAATCCACTCGGCGCCAATAACGGCCAAGTCGTCGCTAATATAGTCTTCTGTAAGGCTTGCAGTGCGACTATATCATCAGGCTTACGCAGAATTTTAATATCAGGATGACGACGAATAACACCTAAAGCAGAACAAGGCGCATCCAGCAAGATACGATCAAATAATTGACCATCCCACCAATCTGCTGGCTGAGTTGCATCACCAACAACTAATTGAGCCGACACATTTAAACGCTGTAAGTTTTCTTGCACCCGCGCCAATCGAGCTGCATCAATATCAACCGCCACTAATTCTTTTAAATGTGGCTGTCGCTCTAAAATATGCACAGTTTTACCACCCGGAGCAGCACAAACATCCAAAACCCTGTGACCAATCTGTACATCTAACAAACCAGCAGCCAATTGTGCGGCGGTATCTTGCACAGAGACATGACCCTGTGCAAAACCGGGCAATAACTCTACGGGAACAGGTTTATTTAAAACAAGACTAGAATCACAAAAGCTGACTGCCTCAGCGTCTAATTCTTTATCTGACAACGCTTGTAAATATTTATCTCGGGTGTTTACAGCCAGATTGACCCTCAACACCATCGGAGGCTGCTGATTGTTTTCTTGTAGAATTTGTAATGCTTGCTCTGGCCAATCTTGCTCAATTAGTTTAAGCAACCATTTAGGATGACTAACACTGGCTGTAGGACTGGTATCAGCCTTCTGTTCTAACTCATGCTGCTGCCTTAAATAACTTCTCAACAGAGCATTAATAAGGGCTTTAGCCCAAGGTTTTTTCTTAGCAGCTAATACAGTTTCAGACACTGCAGCATGTTGCTTTACACGCATATAATTTAGTTGGTATAGCCCAACTAAAGCCAACGCCTTTATTTCGGTATCTTTAATGGGTTTATCTAACAGTTCATTAAGAATAAAATCTAAACGATAAAAATAACGACACACGCCATAACAAACGGCTTGAATAAAAGCTTTATCTTTTGGAGATTCAACAGATAGCATCCCATTATCTAAAGCTACCGTTAAAGATTGTCCTTCTTGTAAAACACGGGAGATTACTCTTGCCGCAATTAATCGAGTATTCAACCTAGTTTCACACCATCAACTGAGTGTGCATTAAGAAAGGCTTGTGTTGATATGCGCTTTCCTCCCGGCAACTGCACTTCTAACAAGCGTAATATGCCTTGCCCCGTCGCAACATCTATAGTTTTATTAACCGAACTTATAGTTCCAGGCTCTAAATCTAAATCACCATCTAAGGCCTCAGCTTGCCAAATACGTAAGACATTTCCTTGATACACTGTCTGCGCAACAGGCCAAGCATTTAACCCCCGCACCTTAAGTGCTAATTGCTGGGCTGATTGTTGCCAATCAAGCTCTGCCTCTGCTTTAGTCAATTTTTCTGCATAAGTCACTAAACTTTCATCTTGAACTTCTGCAGGGACAGGACCTTTTTCCATCTCTTTTAACACTTTGCTCAAGCCTAAAGCACCCAACTCTGCCAACTTATCATGCAGCACGCTCGCCGTATCAGTTGCACCAATCACATAATCTTCTTTATGAAGCATGTCACCTGCATCCAACTTACGCACTATTTTCATAATTGTCACACCAGTCTTTTCATCACCCGCCATTAGAGAGCGTTGAATGGGTGCGGCACCACGCCAACGAGGTAATAATGAACCATGAACATTAATACAACCCAATCTAGGTGTATTCAATACGGCTTCAGTCAAAATCATGCCGTAGGCAACGACCACCATTAAATCTGCATTAAATGCTTGAAGTAGGGCTAAATCTTCTTCCGTTTTTAAAGTCAACGGCTGAATAACAGGAATATCATATTTAAGAGCGAGTTCTTTAACTGGACTAAACTGCTCATGTCGACCTCGTCCAGCAGGACGATCAGGTTGAGTATAGACTGCGCAGACTTCGTAATTAGCATCTAACAAAGCTTGCAAACTAGGCACTGCAAATTCGGGAGTACCCGCAAAAATAATCTTCATGCTTAATTTTTATCCATCTTATGAATTTTTTCTAACTTCTTTTTTATGCGCTGTCTCTTTAAAGGCGAAATATGATCAACAAACAATTTGCCGTCTAAATGATCCATTTCATGCTGTACACATATAGCTAACAACTCAGTTGCCTCAAACTCAAAAGATTCACCATTCCTGTTTAGCGCTCTAACCCTAATATGTTCAGCTCTAGTGACTTTCTCAAAAAAACCTGGCACTGAAAGACAACCTTCCTCGGCCTCTTTAACCCCATCTTTCTCAAAAATTTCAGGATTAATTAAAAACAACGGTTCATTTCTTTCATCGCTAACATCAATGACTACTATTCTTTGATGCACATCGACCTGAGTAGCGGCTAATCCTACACCATGTGAGTGATACATGGTTTCTAACATATCATCCAATAAGGATTGAATCTTATCATCGACCACTTTTACAACAGCTGCTTTTTTACGTAAGCGCTCATCTGGAAACTCCAGAATAGTTAAAATACCCAACACCCGCTCCATTAAAAATAATTCAATACTGGAATTCTATATTATTTCATATACACTTTGAATGCACTAAGACTAATTAAGATCCTAATCGTTATCAAAATGCCTGTATAACAAGCCAGATAACTTGCAAATAATTGACTTAATCCGCAGCATTTATAAGGTTAGAACAAACTGAACACTCTCGCACCCACACATGATGATTCATTAAAATATTGGCTTGCGCTATTACGCACACCTGGCATCGGTTGTAGAACTTTTCTTAAACTAATACAAACTGCAACGCCGGCACAAATATTTGCTGAATCCAATTCTGCTCTTACTGCATTAGGTCTAAAAAGCGAACTAATCCAAAGTATAAAAAACCCAGATTGGTCTTTAATTGAAAACGATTTGCTTTGGACCGAACAAGAAAACAATTACGCACTCACTTTTAACGATCCTAATTATCCCGCACAATTAAAAGAAATTGCTGACCCACCGCCACTCTTATTTGTGCGAGGCAACCCATTTTTACTAGCACAAGCACAATTAGCGATTGTCGGAAGTCGTAATCCATCGTCTTTAGGAATCGATACGGCCTTTGAATTTGCTAAAACATTAAGTACTCATGGCTTTGTGATAACCAGTGGTTTGGCACTTGGCATAGATGCAGCAAGTCATCGTGGCGCGTTGGCCGCTGGAGGCTTTACTATTGCGGTAGCTGGCACCGGCTTAGATAGAGTCTACCCAGCTAAACACAAAGATTTAGCGACTGAAATTGTGAATACTGGCGCTATTATTTCAGAATTTCCACCCGGTACGACGGCAAAAGCAAATCACTTTCCCAGAAGAAATCGTATTATCAGTGGCTTATGTCAAGGTTTGCTCGTTGTTGAAGCGGCAAGAGAAAGCGGTTCTCTAATTACCGCAAAAATGGCCTTAGAGCAAAACAGAGAAGTTTTTGCCATCCCCGGCTCTATTCATAATCCTTTAGCAAGAGGTTGCAATGCTCTGATTCGTCAGGGCGCTAAACTTGTCGAAACTACGCAAGATATTCTAGAAGAATTACATCAATATTATCAAGTAGATAACAGTTATCCATCCATTTCTATTGAATCAATACTTGACCTAGAGCAACAAACATTATTGAATCATGTGCAATTTAGCCCAACTTCTATTGATAATTTAGTGCAAATAACCGGTCAATCCGCTGAAATTATTTCCTCTATGTTGCTAATTCTTGAGCTACAAGGTTATCTGGAAGCAACCTCGAGTGGTTGCTATATAAGATTAAAATAATCATACTCATTACTATGAAAGAAAATATTTTTGATGTCCTAATGTATTTATTTGAAAACTACATGGAGGAGGAAATTGAATTACCTCCCGATAGCGATATCATCCGAACTGAATTATTAGAAGCAGGTTTTGAGTCTTATCAGGTGAATAAAGCCTTTGATTGGATAGACTCTTTAAGTCTCGATACCGATATTAAAAAAACAGCCCCCTCGGCATTTCGTATTTTTTGCATTGAAGAGACACTCAAACTTGATATTGAGTGTCGGAACTTTATTATGTTTCTAGAACAATACGGAATATTAAACGCGAGTAACCGAGAAATTGTCATTGATAGAGTCATGGCACTAGATGAAGAAGATATCTCCATGGAAAAGCTTAAATGGATAGTACTTATGGTGTTATTAAGTCAACCTGATGAAGAGGTGGCTTTTTCAAGAATGGAAGATTTTGTCTATGATCTCACCCCCCTTTATTTACATTAATACGCTAAACGACAAACATTAAGTATCCGCTAGTTAAAATTTATTTAACTTTGAAAATTAACACCTTATAACTGTGTACATAAATGAGTAAAAACCTTGTCATTGTAGAATCGCCTGCAAAAGCAAAAACTATAGAAAAGTATCTAGGCAAAGATTTTCATGTATTAGCCTCCTATGGTCACGTTAGAGATCTAATTCCTAAGGAAGGCGCAGTGGATCCTAACAATGATTTTGCCATGAAATACGAAGTAATTGATCGTAATCAACGACACGTCCAAGCCATTAGTAAAGCACTTAAAACCGCAGACACCTTATACTTGGCAACCGATCCAGATAGAGAAGGTGAAGCCATTTCTTGGCATCTACTTGAATTACTAAAAGACAAAAAATTAATCAAAAATAAGGCAGTGCATCGGGTAGTTTTTCATGAAATTACCAAAAAAGCAGTGACTGAAGCCATTGCGAATCCTGAAGAATTAGCCATTAACTTAATTAATGCTCAACAAGCTCGTCGCGCTTTAGATTATCTAGTAGGCTTTAACCTCTCCCCATTACTTTGGAAAAAAATTCGCCGAGGCTTATCGGCTGGCCGTGTACAAAGCCCTGCTTTACGCATGATTGTTGAGCGTGAATTGGAAATTGAAGCCTTTCAAAGTCGAGAATATTGGACAATTGATGCCGCTTTAACAGCGCAAGAACAAAACTTTAAAGCTAAATTAACTCAGTTTAACAATGAGAAAATCAGCCAGTTTAGTATTACTGATGCAGAACTCGCAGAAAATACCAAAAACGCCTTACTTGATGCAGCGGATGGACAATTACTAGTCAGTAAATTAGAAAAGAAACAACAAAAACGTAATCCAGCTCCGCCTTTTATCACCTCAACCCTACAGCAAGAGGCGGCTCGTAAACTAGGCTTCACCACAAAACGCACCATGATTGTGGCCCAACAATTATACGAGGGCATTGATATTGGTGGCGAAACGCAAGGTTTAATTACCTACATGCGTACCGACTCGGTTAATTTATCAGTAGAAGCTGTTGAAGAAATTCGTCAGTTAATCTCAGAAAAATTCGGCTCAGAAAATGTACCTAAAGAGCCTAGACTCTTTAAGACAAAATCTAAAAATGCTCAAGAAGCTCATGAAGCAATACGCCCCACTTCACCACGCTACTTGCCAACAGATATCAAAGATTATTTAAGTATTGAGCAATACAAATTATATGATTTGATTTGGAAACGCACCATTGCTTGCCAAATGATTCATGCCACTCTAAACATGGTCGCGGTTGACTTAAGTTGTGGCAATGGCCAACATATTTTCCGTGCAACAGGCTCTACTATCGCAGCACCCGGCTTTATGTCAGTCTATCTTGAAGGTAAAGATGACAGTAAAGAAAGTGATGATAAAGAAAGCTTTTTACCGCCCTTAGAAGAAGGTAGACCGGTACCACTCAATGAAATAATTACCGCCCAACATTTTACAGAACCACCACCACGCTATGGTGAGGCCAGCTTAGTAAAATCTTTAGAGGAACATGGTATTGGTAGACCCTCTACTTATGCCTCCATCATTTCAACTTTACAAAATCGTGAATATGTCACGCTAGACAATAAACGCTTTCATCCCACTGATGTTGGCCGAATTGTTAATAAGTTTTTAACAGAACATTTCACTAAGTATGTTGATTACGATTTTACTGCTAATTTAGAAGATGAGCTTGATGCGGTTTCTCGTGGAGAAAAGGATTGGATTCCATTGATGCATGCCTTCTGGAAGCCTTTTAACGACACAATTCATGATAAAGAAGCCACGGTACAGCGTAAGGATGTAACTCAAGAAGCTATTGATGAAAAATGTCCTGAGTGCAGTAGCCCTTTATCTATCCGCTTAGGTAGAAACGGACGTTTCATTGGTTGCACTAATTATCCAGACTGTTCTTATACAAGAAACCTCAGTGAAGATGGCGCCAGCCCAGAAGAACCCGAAGTCTTAGAAGGTCGCTCTTGTCCATCTTGTGAATCACCACTGGTTTTTAAAACGGGTCGTTATGGAAAATTCATTGGCTGTAGCGCTTATCCAAAATGTAAACATATTGAACCTTTAGAAAAGCCTATGGATACATCAGTTGAATGCCCTCAATGTAAAAAAGGCACGATACTGAAACGTAAATCGCGTAACGGTAAGATATTTTATTCTTGCTCAGGCTATCCAAAATGTGACTATGCCCTATGGAATAACCCTATTAAAGAGAGTTGCCCACAATGCGCATGGCCCATTTTAACGGTAAAAGAAACTAAGAGACGCGGCGTAGAAAAAGTCTGTCCGCAAAAAGATTGTAGCTACGCAACACCTTATGAAGGGGATCCTGCGGATGTACAAGGGCCTACAGATAAAACTCCACAAAATATAGAATGAGTCAGGATTTAACCCCTTTTTCGGAACTAAGTCCTGATATTATTTTATCTGCACTTGAAAGCGTTGGTTATGCCTGTGATGGACATTTATTAGCGCTAAATAGCTACGAAAATCGGGTTTATCAAGTCGGTTTAGAAAAAGCACAGCCTATTGTTGTTAAATTTTACCGCCCTAAACGTTGGAGTAACGCCGCAATTTTTGAAGAGCATCAATTTACTCAAGAATTAGCGGACAATGAAATCCCTGTCGTCTGCCCATTAAATCTTGATGGTCAAACATCACTACTTGAAAGTGATGGCTTTCGATTTTCGGTATTTTCTAAACAAGGAGGCCGAGTTCCAGAAATTGATAGCGCAGAAAAACTTGAATGGATGGGGCGTTTTATTGGTCGTATTCATGCTATAGGTGCTCTAAAACCCTTTAAAAATCGCCCTAGCATTGACATTAAGAGCTTTGGTGAAGAACCTAGCCAATACCTATTAAATAACCATTTTATTCCAGATGACCTCTTCAATACCTATAGTGGTATTATTGAGCACGCTCTTAGTTGCGTCAAACACTGCTTTGATCGTGCAGGTAAAATCAAGTCCATTCGTTTGCATGGTGATTGTTATCCCGGTAATATTTTGTGGACAGATGCTGGTCCGCATTTTGTCGATTTTGATGACAGTCGTATGGGCCCGGCAATACAAGATCTTTGGATGCTGTTATCAGGTGACAGAACTGAAATGACCCATCAACTTGAGCATTTATTAGCCGGCTACAAAACTTTTTATGATTTTAATCCACGCGAACTGTATTTACTTGAGGCATTAAGAACCTTACGCTTGATTCACTATTCAGCTTGGATTGCAAAACGCTGGGACGACCCTGCTTTCCCAATGGCTTTCCCTTGGTTTAACACTGCCCGTTATTGGCAAGACCGAATTATCGAACTGAGAGAGCAAATAGCTCTAATGGAAGAAGAACCCTTATATTATTTAAACTGATCAACAAGCTTAGCTTATTTTAATAACAGTGTTCTCATTGGATTGAATGATTTTCTATGGATATCTAAAATTCCAAACTGGGCAATTTCATCTAAATGCTGTTGCGTACCATAACCTTTATGCTGCTTAAAAGAAAACTGCGGATATTGCTCAGCAAGGTCTAGCATTATTTTATCTCGTGCTACTTTAGCTAAAATTGAGGCCGCGCTAATTGCTTTAATCTTACTATCCCCTTTAACAATAGCTTGAGCTGGTATGGTGAGTTTAGGTAACTTATTCCCATCGACTAATACGGCATCTGGCTGGATATGTAAACCGTCTACAGCTCTTTGCATTGCCAGCAATGTGGCTTGCAAAATATTGATTTGATCAATTTCCTCAATACTGGCTAAGGCAATTGACCAACTAAGACTATTTTCTTTGATAAGTTCAAAAAGACTATCGCGTTTACGCTCTGTCAATTTTTTTGAATCGGCTAAACCAACAATAGGTTTATGAGGATCTAAAATAACAGCCGCAGCAACCACGGGGCCAGCTAAAGGCCCTCGACCGGCTTCATCAACACCAGCAACAAAATTGCCAGATAAGATATTTTCTTCAATTATCTTAAAATTCCTCGAGTTACATTTCGAAGAAAACTCACCAAATCAGAAACGTGCTGACTTTCACCCGCCATTTCTTCAATTCTTTCGATAGCATCTTCCAAACGCAAATTCATTTTATAAATAATTTTATACGCGTTTCTAATGAGTCTAATATCTTCAGGCGTAATACCTTTTCGCTCCATGCCCACAGAATTAATACCATGAGGACGCGTCGGCTTACCACCCACCATAACAAAAGGCGGTATATCTTGGGTAATGGCACTACCCATTGCTGCAAAACTGTATTGTCCAACTTGAGTAAACTGATGCACCAAGGTAAATCCACCCAAAATAGCATGACTATTAAGGTGTACATGCCCGGCTAAAGAAGCACCGTTTGCCATAATAACGTTATTACCGATCACGCAATCATGTGCAACATGGGTATAGGCCATAAATAAATTGTCAGAGCCTATTTTAGTGAGACATTTATCTTGGACCGTCCCTCTATGCATCGAAGAAAACTCACGAATAACATTTCTATCGCCAATTTCAAGTCGAGTAATTTCACCCGCATACTTTTTGTCTTGGGGATCTTCACCAATAGAACAAAATTGATAAATATGATTGTCTTTACCAATGATAGCAGGCCCAGTAATCACCACATGTGGACCAATTACCGTGCCTGAACCAATCTTTACATCCGGACCAATCACAGAAAAAGGCCCTACCGAAACATCTTCGGCTAACTGGGCATTTTTATCAACAATGGCTGATGGATGTATTAAACTCAATCGACCACCGCCGCACATCTGATTTCAGCACTTGCGACAAACTCACCGTCGACTGTAGCTGTACATTCAAATGCCCAAATATTACGTTTACTTTTAACGTATTTTGACTCTAACATCAATTGATCGCCAGGCACTACAGGTCTTTTAAACTTTGCTTTATCAATACCCACTAGATAATAAATCATCCCCGCTAATTCATCACCCGCCGTTTCTGAAGCCAATAATCCCGTAGTTTGGGCAAGTGCTTCTAAAATTAATACGCCAGGCATAATAGGTTTTTGCGGGAAGTGACCTTGAAAGAAAGGCTCATTATAGGTCACGTTTTTAACGCCTAGCAAACGTTTGCCAGGCTCACACTCTATGACTTTATCCACTAATAAAAACGGATAACGATGCGGTAGAAATGCTTGTATTTGTAAAATATCTAATGTGATAGACATGCTCAATTATTTTAATTGTGAAAAATATAATTTTATTAAGAACAGAAATTAATAAAAATTATTCAGGCATTGTTGATAACTTTTTTACCACTTGTTCAGTAATATCAAATTGATCTTTCTTATAAACAACAACATCTGATTGGAGCAATAAGTCATAATCACCATCTTTAGCAATCCCGTTAGCTACCTCAATAATACTGCGTTGAATTTTACCTAACTCTTCATTACGATATACATTAGTATCTTCATTCAACTCTTGTTGTGCCTTTTTAAAGTCACGTACTTTGTTTTGATAGTCTTTAACTAAATTATTTTTCACGCTTTCGCTCATTGTAGAAGCATCTTTATTTATCTTCTCTTCTAAAGCTTGAATGTCTTTACCTTGGATTTCTAGTTGCTTACCACGTACGCCAAATTTAGTATCAAAACGTTTCTTAGCTTTTTCCATTTGTGGCGTTTTCTCAAGAACAGCACTCATGTTAATCACGCCAATTTTTAAATCGGCATAAGCGATGTTAGCAGTAAACAAAAGTCCTAAAAATAGCGCAATTTTCTTTTTCATGGATAGATAGATCTCAGGTTATAGTTAAATATTAGGGTTAAAAAACAATTTGTTAATAATTATAGAGGATGTACCCCATAATCTAAAATAAGTTACGTTAGAAATTTTGTCCAAAATTAAATTGAAAGAACTGTGTTTGGTCTTTACCAGACTTACAATATGGATCATCTTTTAAACAGGAGTAATTTCCTTGATTAAGTGGATAAGCAGCACTCACTGATAATGCACCAAACGGAGACAACCATTCTCCAGAAACGCCAGTAGAATATTTCATATTATCAACAGAAACATTATCGTTTAATGCGCCCGCATCTAAAAAAGTACCTAATCTAACAGACTTTGTTTCGGTCATAAATGGAACGGGGAAAAACAATTCTGCATTACCTATAACTTTAAAGGAACCACCAAAGGCAGTAGGCGAAAAACCAGCGCCACTTTGAACCCTTGGTCCCATCGTATTATTCTTAAATCCTCTTACCGATCCAGAGCCACCCATAAAATAATTTTCAAAGAAAGGTAAAGCATTAGTGTTACCGTAGCCTCCACCATAACCGACCTCACCATTTAATTTAAAGGTGAAGTCTTTTGCTAATGGGAAATAGCGTTGCTGTCTATAACCTAATTTATAGTATTCCAAATCACTCCCTGGAATAGTCGCTAACGCAGATAAACGTTGCTGTGCGCCATTATTAGGGAAAGTCGCCCGATTGAATGTATCATGTACCCAGCTCACGCCCTGACTATATGTTAGATACCCATCACCCGGATGCTTATTAATGAAATCACTAATAGCTTGAGCTGAGTAGAATGTAGTACTCAAAGTAGTATGTTTTATATCCGTATCAAAACGCACCTGATCAAACTCATTTAACGGTATACCGAAGTTTATGCCTGCATTCGCAATACTGGTGTTGTAATTAGCAATATTAATTTGACCTGCGTTTCGTTTGGTATAACCAATGTTGTAACCTTGGCTTACCCCATCCGTTGTAAAGTAAGGATTAGAAAAACCAAACTGATAACTGGTTATATAACTACTGTTGTTAAAAGCGATGTTAACGCGCTTACCAGAACCAAATACGTTATCTTGAGCAATATTAGCGTTAACCACGATACCTTGCACCTGTGAGAAACCAATACCTGCTGACAAATTACCTGATGATTTTTCGACCACCGTGTAATTTACATCAATTTGATCTGACGTACCCACAACAGGCGGTGTTTCTACATTAACACTTTCAAAGAAACCTAATCTTTCTAAACGCGTTTTTGAGCGTTCAATTTTAGTGCTTGACGCCCAACTTGCTTCCATTTGACGCATTTCACGACGCAAAACTTCATCTCGGGTTTTGGCGTTACCGACAAAATTCACGCGGTGCACATAGACGCGCTTACCTGGATCAACAAAAAAAGCCATCTCTACCGTCTTTTGGCTGTCATTAATCTCAGGCACCATGTTTACGTTAGCAAATGCATAACCCTCATCACCCAAACGATCTTGGATAGCCTTAGATGTTTCAGTAGCACTTTTTCTAGAAAAAATCTCACTAGGGCCAATACTTACTAATTTGATTAACTCATCAGGCGCTACAATTAAATTACCCGCCAATTTAACCTTAGAAACCGTAAATACGGCGCCTTCTTTAATATTGATTGTTACATAAATATCTTTTTTATCCGGTGTAATCGCAACCTGAGTCGATTCAACGGAAAAATTAATATAACCTCTGTCTAAATAATATGAGCGCAGAGTTTCTAAGTCTGCCGCTAACTTTTGCTTAGAGTATTGATCATTCTTAGTATAAAAAGACAATAAGTTTGAAGTGCTTAACTCAAACTTACCTAATAAAACTTTTTCTTCGAAAGCGGTATTTCCAACAATATTAATCTGCTTAATCTTGGTAACGCGACCTTCTGAAATTTTGATATTGATACCGACTCGATTTCGCGTTAAATCAGCGACATCAATTTTAATCTTTAAACCATATTTACCATGACTTAAATATTGGCGAGTTAATTCTTGTTCAACCTTGTCTAAAACTTGGCGATCAAAGATTTTACCTTCAGATAAACCAATCTTATCTAAAGCTTTGGTTAAATCATCCTTGCTTAAATCTTTATTACCTTCAAATATTATCTTTGCGATAGAAGGTCTTTCAACCACTTTAACAATAAGTGTAGATCCGTCTCTCTCTAAAGACACGTCTTTAAAAAAGCCGGTTTTGAATAAAGCCTTAATTGCAGGAGTGACGTTATCTAATGAGAATCTTTCACCGACGTTGACAGGTAAATAACTAAAAACCGTACCTAAAGAAATCCGTTGTAAACCTTTAACTTGAATATCTCTAACAACAAATTCTTCCTCGGCTTTAAGCCCAGATGAGAGCAACAAACCGACCAATAACAAACAAGAAAAAATATTTGATTTCATTTAAGAGGCTAAAAAAGACCAAAGTGGTCTAAATAATAAAAAAACGCTGAAAGTATAACATAATTAATAACAAACAAGCTTATACGCGTTGTATAGGAAAACCAAGTACCTCTTCAATACTGGCACTTTGCGTTAATATCATTAACAATCTATCTAACCCAATCGCAATTCCAGAGCATTCGGGCAATCCTTGTTGCAAAGCTGAAATAAGCAGTTCATCCTTTACAACTACCGGACGGTTCGTCTCTTGCCTGCACTGTATTTCTGTATCAAAACGCTGGCTTTGTTCTTGCGCATCCTGCAATTCATAATAGCCATTGCCTAATTCAATACCCTTAAAAAACACCTCTACACGATCAACTATCTTAGGATTTTTAATATTTACACAAGCTAATGACGATTGAGTGGCGGGATAACCATATACCAAACAAAAACCGGACTGACCCAAACTCGGTTGTACATGATGGCTAAAAATAAAATCTAACCACAAGTTATGATCTTTGCCACAAAGTGTTAAGGCTTCTGGTTGATTCTTCGATGATGCAAAAGCACTATATTCATCATAAGAAAAACCTAAAGGATCCAAGCCGGTTAATCTTAAGAAGATTTCCTGATAACTAAATTGCTGAGTTGCCTGTAATGTCAAATACTCGGCACTGAGAAAATTTAATAACTCATCTACCTCAGTCATTAAATCCACTAAGTTATAACCCACTTGATACCATTCAAGCATCGTAAACTCTGGATTATGAAACCTACCCGACTCTCCATTTCTAAAGGCTTTTGCAATCTGAAAAATTGATCCCGATCCCGCACATAATAAACGCTTCATGGCAAACTCAGGAGAAGTCTGCAAAAACAACTGTTCTTTCTTGTATCCAAGATCGTATGTAGTGCTAAAGAAATCCAACTGAGGGTCAGTCCCACAAGCATGGCCTAATATAGGTGTTTCTACTTCCAGAACATTTCTTGCTGAAAAGAACCCTCTAATCTGTTGGAGTATTTGCGCTCTTAAACGCAAGTACTCCAAGCGACAAGTCGGTTGCCAAGCATTCTGCACTAGTCTTTTACACGAGAGATGTATTCACCAGTACGAGTATCTACTTTAATCATTTCACCTTGTTGTACAAATAAAGGGACTCTTACCACGGCTCCAGTGTCTAAAACGGCTGGTTTTCCGCCGCCGCCCGATGTGTCACCACGCACACCTGGATCAGTTTCAACAATCGTTAATTCCACAAAGTTTGCAGGCGTCACCGATAAAGGCGCATCGTTCCATAAAGTAACGGTACACATGTCTTGGTCTTTTAACCATTTACTCGCATCACCGACTGCTTTTGCGTCACATTGATACTGCTCAAACGACTCTGGTGTCATGAAATGTCTAAATTCACCATCGTTATAGAGGTATTGCATTTCTACATCAACAACATCAGCGCTCTCAAGCGAATCACCTGATTTAAAGGTGCGCTCTATCACTCTACCTGTTTTTAGGTTTCTTATTTTAACGCGATTAAAGGCTTGGCCTTTACCCGGCTTAACAAATTCATTTTCGATAATTGCACAAGGGTCATTATCTAACATGACTTTCAACCCTGATTTAAACTCATTGGTACTGTAAATGGCCATTTTTTCCTCAAGATGACAAACAATATAAACAAAGCCATTATAATGTATGGCTACCCAATGATAGAAACTTTAATAACTTTTTCATGTTAGATCCACTGAGCGAATCGCGCCACTTTACTAAAAACTGGCAACAACAACTTGCCGAAGCTTTTAATTCAATTGACGAACTATGCCAGTATCTTCACTTAGAAATTAAAGACTTACCTGCCTCTATCATAGCAACAGAAAACTTCGCCTTACGCGTTCCTATTAGCTTTGCCGCCTGTATGAAAAAAGGCGATGCTAATGATCCATTATTACGCCAAGTTCTCCCCATAACAGATGAACTGACACTTTATCCTGGTTTTAGCCATGATCCAGTGGGCGATTTACCTGCCGCAATACAAACCGGCGTGTTACATAAATACCACGGTCGAGCTTTATTCATCAACACTGGCAGTTGCGCCATCAATTGCCGATATTGCTTTAGACGCAACTTCCCTTACAGCGACCTCCAACTTAATAAACACAGTGAAAATGCTGGTATTGATTACATAAGAGCAAATTCAGACATCACAGAAGTCATATTAAGCGGTGGCGATCCCTTAATATTAAGCGATCATCGTTTAAAGACCTTACTAACAAAATTAAGTTCCATCGCGCATTTAAAACGCATCCGAATTCACTCACGCTTGCCCATAGTTTTACCCGCCCGCATTACACCTGAATTACTTTGCAACCTAAATAACACAGGCAAACAAATTGTGTTTGTTGTGCACTGTAATCATGCAAACGAAATAGATACTCGCGTTAGCAAGGCATTACAACTTATAAAACAGCAAGGCTTTACTTTATTAAATCAATCTGTTTTGTTAAAAGGCGTTAATGATCATGTAACGCTACTGAGTGATCTTAGTGAGCGATTATTTGAATCGGGGGTTATTCCTTATTATCTACATTTATTGGATAAAGCAACAGGCACAGGCCATTTTGAAGTACCCGAAACAGCCGCTATTCAACTGATTAAAGCGCTACAAACTACCCTACCCGGTTATTTAGTCCCTAAATTAGTTAAAGAACAAGCAGGGAGCGCATCCAAGCTGTTAATTAATATTGCTTAAAACGAAACAAAGGCGATAGTCCGTAAACAACTAACGCCTTTACTCTCATTTTACTTTTGAGTTTTTAGTTTGATTTGGTTTCACTTGATTGGGTTTAACTGGCCTAGCTAAATAACTCGCCGCATTAACCGGCACTGAATCTAATGCTAAGATGGCACCTAATTCGGTCATCGCTTTTTGATAAACCTTACGTTTAAAGTACACCACATCTTCTAAGGGCGCCCAATAGTCTACCCAACGCCAACTATCAAATTCTGGCTTTTCACAATGATCAAAACGCACATTTGATTCTTGCGTGACCAAACGCAAAATATACCAAATTTGTTTTTGACCTATACATAAGGGCATTGAGCTTTTTCTTATATAACGCTCAGGCAATTGATATCTCAACCAATACCGCGTTCTACCCAATAACTCTACATGCTGTTCTTGTAAGCCTGTTTCTTCCCACAATTCTCGATACATCGCTGCTTCAGGATCTTCGTTAGCGTTAATTCCACCCTGCGGAAACTGCCACGCATTAACTCCCATCCGTTTTGCCCAAAACACACGACCCTCGTCATTGCAAAGGATTATGCCGACATTTGGCCGGTATCCTTTAGAGTCTATCATGTTAAAACCTGTCTTTATTCTGACCTCAGAGTGAATCTTGCCAACGGGTTAAATTACAAAATGGGTCAGGTTGTTTATAATGACTCCATTGTTCCATAAAAAAACCCTAGATGCCAGAGTGCATAAGCCATTTAATTAATTCAGACAGGTTTAACGTGAGTTTAGCGATTTTTGATTTAGATAATACCCTAATTGCCGATGATAGTGATTACTTATGGGGACAGTTTTTAGTTGACCAAGGCATTGTTGATAAAGCCTATTACGAAGCAGCTAATCTCAAATTTTATAAACAATATAAAGAGGGCAACTTAGATATTAATGAGTTTTTAAGTTTTTCTTTAAAACCCTTAGCAGACCACAAACTCTCAGACTTACATCTGTGGCGCGAACAATTTATTACAGACATTATTACGCCGATTTTATTACATCCAGCTCAAGAATTGATTAATAAGCACCGTGCTAAAGGCGACACCTTATTGGTGATAACCGCTACTAACCGCTTTGTTACAGCACCTATTGTTCAGTTATATGGCATCGAGAATTTAATCGCTAGCACTCCAGAACTTATTAATGATCAATACACCGGCAATGTAGACGGTATTCCTTGTTTTCAAGGTGGTAAGGTTAAGCTCTTAGAAGAATGGCTAAAAGCATCTACAGAAACCATGCAAGACAGCTATTTTTATAGTGACTCTCATAATGACTTACCTTTACTTAAATTAGTCGATCATCCTGTGGCAGTAGATCCAGATGAAAAACTAACGGCCTTTGCTACAGAAAACAACTGGCCTATTATTAGCTTAAGACAAGAGTCGTGTCCTACTGAGCATTTTCATAAATAAACAACTGACTACCCAAATATACAAATCGAAGCACAACCCTACTAATAGCAATGTTGTCATAAAATTATGTTATTGTTTAAGTAAGCAAATTTAAATCTAAAACACCTGCATTACGCTTAATCTTTTATTTTATTCCGCTTAATTAGGAGCAACGATGGGCCCGCATTACTTAAACCGTTTTTTTACTCCTCAATCCGTTGCCATCGTTGGAGCCTCAGAACGCGAAGAAAGCGTAGGTTATCGACTCCTCCTCAACATGCAAGAAGCCGGTTTTAGTGGCGGCCTTTATCCTGTTAATCATAAGCGCGAACAAATTCTAGGCTTAAAAGCTTACCCTAATTTACTCAGCATTCCTGAAGCAATAGATCTAGTCGTTATCGCCACTCCCGCCCCTACGGTACCCAGTGTCATGCAACAATGCGGTGACAAAGGCGTGCGTTCAGTCATTATTATCACTGCGGGCTTTGGAGAACTAGGCGAAGAAGGCAAAAGACTACAACAAGAAGTTTTGGATATTGCACATCGTTACCATATCCGATTTATTGGCCCTAATTGTCTAGGTGTCGCTAGACCTAGTGGCCTGCTAAATGCCACCTTTGGTGATGGCGTTATTCAAGATGGCAGTCTTGCCTTACTTTCCCAATCTGGCGCGATTTGTACGGCTATTTTAGATTGGGCTAAGGTCCAAGATATCGGTTTTTCTACGGTTGTGTCTATGGGTGGCGCCGCTGATATCGATTTTGGGGAGGTGTTGGACTATCTAGCAACCGACCCTAAAACCACTGGCATTCTAATGTATGTCGAAGGTATCAGAGATGCTAGACGATTTTTAAGTGGCCTTAAAGCGGCAGCGCGCTTAAAACCGGTTATTTTAATTAAATCAGGTCGTCATGAAGCAGGCTGTAAAGCAGCTATGTCGCATACCGGAGCCATGGTCGGTGGTGATCATGTGTTCGATGCCGCTATTGCCAGAGCAGGTGTAGTAAGAGCCTATACCATTACCGAATTATTCTCGGCAGCTCGCGTTTTAGCAAATAATTACGTCATAAAACAAGATCGCCTAGCTATAATTACTAATGCAGGTGGCCCTGGCGTCATGAGTACTGACCGTGCCGAAGATGTTGGCATCCAAATGGCTGAACTAAGCACAGACAGTATTGAAGCCTTAAATGCGGTGTTACCGCCACACTGGTCACATGCTAACCCCATTGATATTCTGGGTGATGCCACAGCCGAGCGTTATCAAAAAGCCCTAGAAGTTTGCCTTAAAGATGATCAAATTGATGGAGTGCTCGTTATATTAACGCCTCAAGCGATGACTGAACCCACACAAATTGCCCAATGTATTATTGATGGCGCTAAAAATAGCTCTAAACCTGTATTAGCTTCATGGACGGGCGGGGCCAAAGTTATCGACGGCCGAAATCTGTTTACCAACAGTAAAGTCGCGCACTTTAGCACCCCAGAAACCGCTGTGGATGCGTTTGGCTTTTTAGCTAATTACGCAGAAAATCAAATCCTACTTAACCAAATTCCTAAAGCCCGTGAAGAACAAGCCGAACCCGATGCAGAAAAAGCTCGCGCTATTATTCATGCTGTACTAGCAACCGGTCGAACCGTATTAACCGCCCAAGAAGCAAAAGCCGTACTCTCCGCATTTAATATTCCCGTTACCCCCACTTTGTCAGTTGGCAGTGCGAAAGAAGCAGTCAAAGCAGCTGAAAGCATTGGCTTTCCAGTCGTATTAAAAATCAATATGGCGGAATTTAGCCATAAATCTGATATTGGTGGCGTAAAACTTAACATTAATAGCGCAGAGGCAATCGCCCAACACTATACAGAAATGGCGACCGCTATTAGAGCCGTTCAACCTGATATTACCGAAATAGGTATGACAGTTGAACCTATGTTTAAAAGCACTAATGGCCGTGAGTTAATGATAGGTGTGGTGAGAGATCCGGTTTTTGGCCCAGCCATTAGCTTTGGTTTAGGCGGCACTATGGTAGAAATTTTTAAAGACAATGCCATAGCCTTGCCACCGCTAAATACTTATATGATTGAGCAAATGATCGCTAAAACCAAGGCAGGTAAATATTTAAAAGCCTTCCGAAATTTGCCACCCGCCAATACAGCAGCACTTATTGAAGTTTTACTGAACATTTCTACACTCGTCAGTGAGCTTCCCGAGCTTTTAGAACTGGATATTAATCCGTTGATTGTGGATGAGCACGGTGCTATTGCCGTTGATGCGCGCATTAAAGCTCAAATATGTCAGCCCGCAAAAGCATATCAACATATGGCTATCCATCCTTATCCACATGAACTTATACAACAATATCAGCTTAGCAATGGCCTGGATATCATCATTCGACCTATTCGCCCTGAAGATGCCGAACTAGAGCAAGATTTTCATAGTCGCTTATCGACTAACACTAAGTATTTTAGATTTATGCAAGCTTTACAAGAGCTTACGCCAGAGATGATTGTGCGCTTCACGCAAATTGATTATGACCGAGAAATGGCCTTCATCGCTATTACTAATCACTCAGACAATAAGCATCCCAAAGAGTTAGGAGTCGGACGTTATGTAATGAGTCCCGACGGAAAGTCAGTGGAGTTTGCGCTAGTTGTCGTGGATGATGCACAAGGTTTAGGTATTGGCACAAAAATACTTGAGGAGCTCATAAAGTCGGCAAAGGAGAAGGGAATGAGTATCTTCGCAGGGGAAATTTTAACGACCAACACCCCTATGTTAGCGTTGGTAGACAAACTAGGTTTTAGTAAAGACACCATAGTCGATAATGCAGAGGTAATCAGAGTGAGTAAAGTCCTTTAGGGGGATTTTAATCCTACCCAGAGTCTAGGTGACTAAACCCTAAGTATGTCTAGCTCTACAAATTGAAAGGGTATGCACACCTATGAAGAATGGGAGCGTACCCTAATGCTTTACTAGCATACCCTAATGTTGCGCGAACCTACCAACCACTGTTAGAGGCGCCAGCTATTCTTAAGCACACTCACCTGTCCCTATATTTCAGCACACTTTTATTTTAGAGACACACCTTTTAAAATAGTCAGCACACTAAATATTTTTAGACATTCCCAAATGGCTATTAGAGACCCACCCTTATTATTCTGAGACTCACAAAATATTATCAGATTCAAATAACACCGTTCTCAACAACAGGTAATACCCAATATTGAATGCCTGAGCCGGCAAAATCCTCTCGAAGCTGTGCGATTAAATCCGGTAGTTTTTCAACGGAAACATAAAGCTGAAAACGAATGCGCTTTTGACGCCCGGTTACTTGCTCAGCTAAGGATAAACCCTTATTTACATGATGATGCGCATTGACTTCGAAACTACTAAACCCATGTTCTGTTTCTAATAATAATAAACTATCCACCACTAACTCTTCCAAACTGGGTGGAATATTAAGGGTCACTAAATACTCAGAACTGCTCATTACAATACATCCTTAACTAAACTAGACAGCTTTATAAGCTTGGCAAAACCCATTAAACAGACTCCTTAGGCAGGCCAAACAGTTTATATAAAATAGGTAACATAAATAAGGTTAAGAAAGTAGATGAAACCAAACCACCAATCACTACTATCGCTAAAGGCCGTTGAATTTCAGACCCAGGACCAGTAGCGAATAACAATGGAATTAAGCCAAAGGCGGCAATACTTGCAGTCATTAACACCGGTCTTAAACGCCGTGCAGAACCTAGGGTGACTACTTTAATAATATCCATACCCGTGGCATTTAACTGATTAAAATAGCTCACCATCACCACACCATTCAATACCGCAATACCAAGTAAAGCGATAAAGCCCACCGACGCGGGTACTGATAAATATTCACCGGATATCCATAGGCCAAAAACTCCACCGACCATGGCGAGTGGAATATTAGATAACACTAACGCTGCTTGTCGCACAGACCCAAAGGTTGAAAATAACAATAAAAAAATCAAACCTAAAGCCACCGGCACCACAACAGATAAAGTTGCCGCTGCACGTTGTTGGTTTTCAAACTGACCACCAAACTCTACGGTATAGCCAATCGGTAATTTTACTTTTTCGGCTACGGCCTTACGTGCTTCTTCAACAAAGCCCACTAAATCGCGATCTTGAACATTACTACGCACCACGACAAATCGTTGACCGCGCTCTCTACCGACAGAAACCACACCCTCTACTTTTTCTATTTTAGCAATTTCAGTAACCGGAATATGTTTGCCATTGGGTAAAGTAATTTGCAAATTGTCAAAATTAGCCATGTTGCTTTTACCTCTTAAAATAAGAGGTGTGCGTTTTATACCTTCCTGCACCACGCCTAAATTTAAACCTTCTATCTGGGCACGCAATAATGTTTCAATACCTTCCACATCCAAGCCCAAACGGCCCGCGGCTAAACGATCAATAGTGAGTTGTAAAAACTGCATGCCATTATTTTGTTTTGTGAATACATCACTGGACCCAGCAATATGTTTCAAAATTTCTGCTATTTCACTGGCTTTTTGATCAAGCACGGCCAAATCAGATCCAAATAATTTAACCGCCACATCACCACGTGTTCCTGTTAACATTTCTGAAACACGCATTTCAATCGGCTGTGTAAAACCAAAAGCTATACCAGGAGTTTGCTCCATCACTTTTCGAATCTCTTCGATCAAAGCTTCTTTATTTGGCATCCGCCATTGATCTTTGGGTTTTAACACTAAAAAAGTATCCGTTTCATTTAAGCCCATCGGATCTAAGCCTAATTCATCAGAACCGACACGAGCAACCACAGTTTCAATTTCTGGAATATGTTTAAGCAGATTTTTTTGCACTTGCCCGTCTAAAACCACCGACTGATCCAAAGTAATAGAAGGTAGTTTTTCCACCTGCACGATAATATCGCCTTCATCCATGGTCGGCATAAAGGTACTACCAATTTGCGTAAAAACAATCATGGTTAGCACTAATAAAACGCCCACCCCTACAAACAGTTTTTTACTATTTTCTAAACACCAAAACAACAGGGGTTGATAAGCCTTTTGTAACTGTCTAGGCAACCAGGGTTCTTCGTGGGAAACTTCTTTTAGAAGATAAGAGGCAATAACAGGAATAGCCGTAAGCGACAACACCAATGATCCACTTAAAGCAAAAACAATGGTTAACGCCACTGGGGTAAATAATTTACCTTCTAAGCCTTGCAAGGTTAACAAAGGCAAAAATACGATAATAATAATTAAAATACCGGAAGTTACCGAACCCGCTACTTCACAACTAGCCCGATAAATCATGTGTAACCTGGGTAACCGCTTGGCCTTCTCGACATGCGCTAAATGCGTGATTAAATTCTCAACCACCACCACAGCGGCATCCACGAGCATACCAATAGCAATTGCTAAGCCACCTAAACTCATCAAGTTTGCAGACATACCCATGAAATGCATCATGATAAAAGTAAATAATGCCGCCATGGGCAACGCTAAAGCCACCACTACAGCGGCTCGAATATTACCCAAAAATAACACCAACAAGATAACGACTAACGCGATGGCTTCTAATAAAGCATGTAAAACGGTATCAACCGCTTTATTAACTAAATTACCACGATCATAAAATACCTTAGCCTCAACCCCTTTAGGAAAACCAACGCTAATTTGCGCAAGTTTAGTTTGAATACCTTCAATGGTTTGCCTGGCATTTGCCCCGCGTAAACTTAAGACCAACCCTGTAACAGCTTCACCATGTCCATTCTTACTGACCGCGCCATAACGCGTTAAAGCACCTATTTTAACTTCTGCGACATCGGCTACTGTAATGGGAGAGCCCACTTGGTTATCAACCACAATACGACTAACATCCGCTAAATTTTTAATACGGCCTTCCGCTCGCACAATTAAGGCTTCCTCGCCATCGCTCATCCGGCCCGCGCCATCATTTCGATTATTATTCTGTAAAGCTTGCATCAGTTTATCAATACCTATGCCTCGCGCCGCTAAACGGGTATTATCTGGCACAACTTCAAAACTTCTAACCATGCCCCCCAAAGAGTTCACATCAGCAACTCCTGGTACAGTTCTTAAAGCCGGACGAATAACCCAATCCAATAAGTCTCGTCGCTCCATTAAGGTTAAATCGCCGCCTTCAATGGTAAACATAAACATTTCACCCAAAGGTGTAGTCATCGGAGCAATGCCACCTTCAACACCTGCTGGTAAATTACCCCACATGCCATTTAAGCGTTCCGCAACTTGTTGACGCGCCCAATAAATATCAGTGCCTTCTTTAAAATCAACGGTAATATCCGTTAAAGCGTATTTTGCAATAGACCTCAACATGACTTGGTGAGGAATACCCAATAATTCCACTTCTATACGCGCAGTAATCCTAGCTTCAACTTCTTCAGGTGTCATACCTGGAGCCTTAACAATAATTTTTACTTGGGTCGGAGAAACTTCTGGAAAGGCATCAATTGGAATATTTTTAAAAGCGAGGTAACCACCGCCACACAATAATACGACAACTATCATGATTAATAGCCGCTGACTCAGCGCAAAACGGATTAGACCCGCCATTACTCAGCACTCCCCAAACCTAACCACTGTGCTTTAAGAGCGACAGCACCTTTAACTGCCAAAGTTTCTGTACCCGAAAAATCTCCTGCGATAATCGCGTCATCCCCTTGTTTACCAATAACCGTAATAGGCGTTATCTTAAAACCAGATGACGTTCGTACAAACACAAAAACCTTACCCTCATATTGAGCTACCGCAGTGTTAGGTACTTTATAAGCCGGAATTTTAAGCTGCTCTATAATTTGAGTATTAATGGTTTGCCCCGCTCTTACTTCAAGTTGCTTGCCGCGTATTTTGGCTTTAACTTGTAAGGTTTGATTATCTGGATTTACACTACGGCCAATTAACATAACCTCGGCACTTACCGAGCTGTTATCTATTAAAACTTTATTACCTAACTTAACACTCCCCACCCGCTCATGTGGAATATTGAGTTCTAACCAAAGCTCATCCAAAGTAGCCACTTTATATAACGGTGCCTGCAGATTAACGCGCTCACCGACTAAAACAAAACGATCTAAAATCACGCCTGAAATAGGAGCGCGGACATTTAGTTGACCGCTTAATTGATGTGTTTTAGCAAGCTGATCAATTTCTGTCGCCGCCATACCCGATATTTCAAGTAACTGCTTTAGCTCGTTCGCTTCAAACACTAGAGCGTTATGTTGACTATTGGTTTCTTGCCAGCGTCTATCTGCAATAACACCTTCCGCCACTAATTTTTTATCGCGCTCAAACGCTAAAATACTTAATTGCACTTCATTCATGGCTTTTAAGAACAAGCGTTGATTAGCTAATAGTTCGGGACTATTAATCTGAGCCAAAACCTCTCCTTTTTTAACTGGATCACCCATAGATGCATTTAGCTTCACAACTAAACCCGCCTGTGGCGCACTCACGCTATATTCATTACCGGCGGGTATTACTACTTTAGCTGGCGCATTTAATACAGTAAATTGTTGAGTAGGTTCGATTTGACTCAAACTGATACCCAAGTTATCCAATTGTTCCTGTGTGAGTAGTAGGTTATTTTCTGTATCGGCAAAAACAAAGCCCGTTAATAAAACAAATCCGATAAGACTACGAGCTAATATTTTCATGGCATCATACCTACTGCTTGGTTATACAGCGCTTTATCGCGTTGCATCATCACGACCCGCTCTTTTGCGGCCAGAATCGCTTGCTGTGTTCTAGATTGTATTTTTAATAAATCCATTAATCCAATTTCACCCACCGAAAAAGCCAGTTCTGTCATTGTTAATAATTGTTCTGACACTTTTCTTTGTTCATTGGCGTTATCCAATTCAACTTTATTGACTTCTAAGTTATGCTCAGCTTCATGATGCGTTTGCTCTAAATCACGATACAATTGGTCTCGTTCAGCAATAAGCTTATTTAACTCTACATTTATTGCTGCTAAATGCGGTTGGGTATGAGCACTCCCTCCAAATGGGACAACGACCCCCACATTAAAAAACTCCGCTTTATTACTACGAGCATCTGCACCCTCGTCGCTTAGTAAGCCAGCAATCACATTTGTTTGTCCTGAGCCTATCGCTTTAATTGAGGTTAACTCAGCTTGCTTAACATCAATCTGACTATTAATTGCAATTAAACTTGGGTGGTTTTGACTGACTTCCTTTAACGGCACTAACTGCTCTTCGTAGTTAGAAGGTATTTTGTTTAGCTGGGTAATTGATGTATATCGCTTACGCGCATGCATTAATTCTGCTTCAGCCTGTGTTAAGACAGAGCGTTTCTGCAACAACTCCGTTTGGGCTAATAATTCATCCGCCCTAGGTAAATCACCTGATTCAACTCGACGCTTAATAGTCGCTAACAATTTTTCCGAAATAGCTAATTCTGCCTTCGCTTGATCATGACGAATATTAGCTAAGGAAATTGCCCATAAAGCACCTCGTACTAAACCTGCAACTCTTAATTTAACACTCGCACTTTGCAAATCTGCACTTGTTTCCGCTTTATTAGCTAAATTATTTTGAGCATCACGCTGACCCAAATTCCACAAAGGCACTTGCACATTAGCTGTACCATAATTTAGTTTAAAAGTTGACATGGATTGATAGCCCACAGCCGCTTGTGAGGCGCCGGCCGTCCAACTTTGACCTCTTTCAGCTAACGCAACCGCCTCCTCTTCTAAGGCGGTTAACCAACTAACATCAGGAAATTTTTGCATTGTGACATCAATCAACTTTGGTAATGTCAGCGCAGTATCTACAACAACAAGATCAATATGAGGAACCATGAAAGATTGTGCTTGTTTATTATTGCCTTCCTCACAAAAAGCTATTTTTGGGATTAAGGCTAAAGAACTCGTCAAACAAACAATCTGTAAGCAAGAAATAGACAGTAATTGACTTTTAGGGGTATTCAAAAAATACATATTAAAAACTCTTTCAGGTGTATTAAAAATAAACTATCTATAAAGTGTGAATTATATTACGAGTCATTGTTTAAAAACGACTAGTCATGGCGAACCAATTACGAAACAAGATATTGAGTCGATACCATAATTCGCTTACACTACATTTGGATTATTAGGTTAAAGCAATTTATTGGTTTAAAAAAACCTACAACACGGTTATTTAAACCAATATATCCTTGTAAAAACAGCCTAAAACTTGCAAATTTATGCTAATGCTATGAATAGCCTACAAATTTAAGTCATGGCATAGAAATAGCATGATATTAAACATCAGTGCTAATAATAGCACAGCATAATTTAAGTAACATTATTATCAAGTTAACGCTAGCAACAACCCTGTCACCTTTTATATTCTTATTTGGAATCATGTCGAAGACTCTTATTAAATTAATCGTTATAAGATTACTATTAAGCTTAATTTTATTTAGCGCCCAAAGCCAAGCCCAAACGATTTCTCTAGATGAAACGCTTACGATCTTCTATCAACGCAATCTAGATTTAATAGCCGCTCGTTATAATGTGGATCAGGCACTTGCAGAAAGTATTGCAGCCACTGCAATTCCTAATCCTACAGTCAGTTTTCAAATTGGAGAGCTCAGTAGTAGCAATCTTAATAAAGGCGCAAGCGCTACAGGTTGCAATCACAGTGCAAACATTTCTTGTGGGCCGGCAGAATATTACACTTTTAGTCAATTAATCGAAGTTGCCGGTAAGCGTGGCTTAAGGGAACAGAGTAGCAACTTTGCATCACAAGCAGCAGAAAGCGACTTTCGCGATGCACTACGCATTTTGACTAATTTAGTTAGGATCCAATACTATCAACTTTTGCAAGCTCAAAAATACCGAGAACTCACTCAAGAAATTGTCGAGCATTATCAGGTTCTATCTCAAGCTAATAAGTTACGCTTAAGTAGTGGTGATATTTCAGAATCAGACTTTTTAAGAGTAAAAATGGAAGCCATGCGGGCAGAAACAGACTTAGATAATGCGCAAACAGTCGTCATTACAGCCCAAACAGATTTGGCAGTCGTGCTACGTTGGCCAGAAAAAACATTACAATTCGAAGCCCAAGAATTATGGCCGGAACCCAAAAACCTACCCATTAATAATGAAGACAGCTTAATTGCCCAAGCCTTACAAAATCGCCCTGATTTACAGGCTAATCAATTACGTGCAGAACAAGCAGATAAACAATTAGATTTAGCCCAACGCCTTAAATATCCTGATGTAACCGTAACAGTTGGCTATGCTAGAGACCCAAGTAATAATGCCCTCAACTCTGGTTTTGTGGGCTTAAGCGTGCCTTTACCGCTATTTTATCAATACAAAGGTGAAACAGATAAAGCACAAGTTAATCTCAGCCAAAATAGACTACTTGCAGAACAAACAGTCCTATCAATTCGTAAAGATATTATCAGTGCCTTAGCAACATGGAAAAGTGCGGACAAAATTGTACAACGTTTTAAGACTGGTTTATTAACCGATGCTCTGACTATTCGAAAAAGTGCAGAACTCGCCTACAGTAAGGGTGCAACCAGTGTTTTGGATTTTATCGAGGCCCAGCGTAGTTATAAGAATATCATGCATGATTATTACACCGCAGAAATTAATAGAGCTAACGCTTACTACGATTTAGAAAAAGCCTTAGGTACAGAAACCACAGCACCCCATCAGCACTTAGACTCTCAGTAGTCTGAAATATAGAACCGAATAGTAACTAATAGTGAATAACCATAAAACAATGCCATTTACCAATAGAAAAAAACGTCTTTATTGCCTACTTTTTTCCTTAGCTGTCATAACTGCCTGCTCTGAATCGGCGGATAAAACCACAGCACCCAACATAGCAACTAAAATACCTGGCGAAGTTCGTTTAGCCATTAACTCCCCTAAAAAAGCTTACATCAAAACAACTAGACTGTCTTTAGCACAACACCCTTTAATGGAACCCTTAACAGGTAAAATTAACTATAACGAGAACACTACTTCCAGAGTTAGTTCGCCTGTATCAGGACGCGTCATTTCAACGCCAATTGCACTGGGCGCTATTGTTGAAGCAGGTACAAATTTACTTGAATTAGACAGCCCAGATGTTGCCGACGCGGAAGCTAATTACGCTAAAGCCCAAGCAGACCTTATTTTAGCTAATAAAAACACCATCCGCCAACAAGAACTCTATAACGGAAAAGCCACTTCTCAAAAAGAATTAGAACGCGCACAAGACGACTTTAATGCGGCAAAAAGTGAAGTTCAGCGCGCTAAAGATCGCTTAAAAAATCTACACATAGACGCAGACCAAAATGACGGGCGTTTTAAATTAAAATCACCGCTCGCAGGTATTGTGGTTGAAAAAAATGTAAACCCTGGTAATGAAGTGCGTCCAGAGTTTGAAACACCTCTATTTGTAGTCTCTAATACCAAAAAACTGACACTACTCATGGCTATTTTTGAAATTAACTTAAGCAAAATCAAATTAGGCCAGAATCTATCTATTTCGGTTCCTGCTTATCTAAATCGTAATTTTCCAGCAAGTGTCGAATACATTGGTCAAGTATTAGATGAAAAAACTCGGTCGATCCAAGTGCGCTGTGATTTACCAAATCCAGAAGGCCTATTATTACCTGGCATGTATGCCACCATTAATGTTGAAAGTGCGCCAAATGATAAAGCAATTGTTATCCCATTAACGGCAGTTTTTACAGAAGGCGAGGCAGATTATGTGTTTATTGCCTTAGACGAAAACAATTATCAACAACGAGAAGTTGAGATTGACCTACGTTTAAAAGACAAAGCCGTTATTAGTAAAGGCCTACAAGAAAATGAACTCTTAGTTACTGAAGGTGCATTAACATTGCGCTCAGAAGAAGAAGTTGAAACCAGTAGCGACAAAAACTAGTGCTTTGTAGAGAATTTAAAAATGATTGAAAACCTTATTGCTTTTTGTCTACAGCAGCGCCTGATGGTTATTGGCGCAACCTTTGCCATTGCTATTTCAGGCATTATTGCTTTTGAAAAACTACCCGTTCAAGCTTTCCCTGATGTACAAAATGTTTTTGTACAAGTTGTCACTCAATATCCTGGCCAAGCGCCAGAAGAAGTCGAGAAATTAATTTCATTACCCATTGAGCGCGTCATGAATGGCCTGCCACATTTAATGAATATGCGCTCAGTGTCCATCTTTGGACTCTCTGTAGTGACATTAACTTTTGACGACAATGCGGAAGATTATTTTTCCCGCCAACAAGTCTTGGAACGCATCCAAAATGCGGATATTCCTGATAATGCTAAACCGCAACTAGGACCGTTATCAACTGGCGTAGGCGAAATTCTGCGTTATGTTATTGAAGCGAAAAACTTATCTCTTGTTGAACAACGTGCGCTACAAGACTGGGTTATTGAGCCTAAAATTCGTTCTGTTCAAGGTATCGCGGATGTAGTCTCTTATGGCGGTGGCGTTAAAGAATATAAGGTTGCAGCCAACCCTGATCGATTAAAAAATTACAATGTTGAACTCCAACAAGTCTTTGATGCAATTTCTGCAAATAATACTAATACCGGTGGCGGTTATATCGCCTATGGCGATGAAGCTCTAGTCGTAAGAGGGATAGGGCTTTTAAAATCTGCCGATGAAATCGGTGAAATAGTTGTTGATAGTAATGATGGCGTACCCATTCGAATTAAGGATGTAGCTGATGTCTCGGTGGGGCCACAGCCACGCACCGGAATCGTTGCTAAAAATCAACAAGACGACATCGTAGAAGGCATCGTTCTGCTTATTAAAGGCCAAGATGCAGTTAATGTCCTAAGTGGTGTAAAACAAAAAATCCAAGAATTAAATGAATTCGGCTTACCTGCAGGCGTAAAAATCATTCCAATTTATGACAGAACCGAGTTAGTTGGCCATACCGTTCACACGGTTGGACATAATATGCTTGAGGGTGCGGCATTAATTATGATTATTTTATTGGTCTTTCTGCGCCGCTTTATGGCCGCATTTCTAGTCACGTTAATTATTCCTTTATCCTTATTATTTGCTTTTATTTTAGTGGATCTCGGAGGTATCTCTGCAAACCTTATTTCCTTAGGAGCCATTGATTTCGGGATCATTGTGGATAGTGCTGTGGTATTAGTAGAAGCCGTCATGGTACAAGTCACTCTCGATTTACATAAAAACGTAGATCTACGGCATTTAAGACAGACTTTATTAGTCACAGCCACTGAAATGGGTAGACCGATCTTATTTTCTAAAGCCATTATTATTATCGCTTTTTTACCTATTTTTACCTTCCAACGCGTCGAAGCTAAAATATTCTCCCCTATGGCTTATACACTCAGTTTTGCCTTGGTTGCTTCAATGTTGTTTAGTCTCACTTTTGTGCCCGCCATGCTCACCTATTTGTTGGGGCCAAACATTTCTGAAACCCATAATCCACTCGTTGAAGCGATGGAAAAGCATTACCGCCACTTAATCGAATGGGTACTTAAACATGCGCGAATTGTCTTTATTACCGCCGTTGCGACTTTAATATTAAGCTTTATGTCTGTCCGATTTATCGGCACAGAGTTCATGCCAAAATTAGATGAAGGTAATATCTGGTTAACAATAACATTACCGACACCTGTTTCTTTAACAACAGCCAAAGAAGTTGAGCAACAAGTCCGAGATAAACTCGAAACCTTTACCGAAGCCAAAATGGTCTTAACTCAACTCGGTCGTCCAGAGGATGGTACAGATCCCAAAGGTTTTAATAACCTTGAAGTTTTAATCGATTTAAATCCTAAAGAAACTTGGCGTTATAAAAAGAAAGATGATCTTGTCCAAGCGATGGATAAATCACTTTCTATCTTCCCAGGGATTTTGACTAACTTTTCTCAAGTCATCCAAGATAATGTTGAAGAAGCTATTTCAGGTGTAAAAGGTGAGATAGCGATTAAAATTTTTGGCAGTGATCTTAAAACATTGCAAGACCGAGCCGATCAAGTAACCCACATATTAGCATCTATTCAGGGTGCAACCGATGTCGCAGCAGAACAGCAAGCAGGACTCGCTCAAGTCATGATTGATATTGACCGGAATAAAGTCTCTCGTTATGGCATCAATATTTCTGATGTTGAAGAGGTCATTGAAATGGGTATGGGCGGCAAATCAGCCTCTAAGTTCTTAGAAGGTGAACGCCGCTTTGATATCACGGTGCGCTATGCAGAGAATGCCCGTAATTCAGTTGCAGGATTAGAAAACCTAACGGTAAAAACTCCTAATGGTTCGCGCATACCCCTAGCAGAATTAGCCACTATCAAAATCAATCAAGGCGCCTCACGAATTAGTAGAGAAGACAATATGCGTAGAATTGCCATAAAATGTAACCTTATAAACCGAGATCAAGGCAGTTTCGTGGCGGAAGCTCAACAAAAAGTAGCTGCACAAGTTGATTTACCACCCGGTTACCGTATCGTTTGGAGCGGTCAATTTGAAAATCAACAAAGAGCAATGAAGCGCTTAGCCGTTATCGTGCCTATCAGTTTAGGATTAATATTTGTACTCTTATTCTGGGCATTTATGTCTATAAAAAATGCTTTATTGATCTTGATGAATGTACCTTTTGCGATGATCGGTGGTATTCTTATTCTGTTAGCTACTGGCATTAACCTAAGTGTTTCTGCAGCTGTAGGCTTTATTGCATTATTTGGAATTGCAGTACAAAATGGCGTTATTCTGGTTTCACAACTAAATAAATTACGCAGGGAAGGTCAAACTTTACATGACGCCATTGTCAATGGTTCAGTAAGTCGATTAAGACCTGTAGTAATGACAGCTATGATGGCAATGTTAGGACTTTTTCCTGCGGCCTTATCTACCAGTGTAGGATCTGAAACAGCCAAACCTTTTGCCGTCGTTATCATTGGTGGATTATTAACGGCTACGCTTTTAACATTAACGCTACTTCCTGCACTGTATAGATATTTTGCTGAACCTGACGAACTATAAACCTTAGTGAATTATGAAAGAAATACGCGCCTTTATTCAGCCTCATAAACTCAACCATGTCACAATGGCCTTATTAGAAATTCCAAATTTCCCTGGCATGTCAGTCATAGACTGTGATGGTTTTGGCAGAGAGCGCACCCAACATATTCAAGACTACAAACCCTTTCTACCTAAAAAACGTATCGAAATATTTGCCCCTGAGCAGTTAGTTGAAAGTATTTTTCAGACGATAATGAAGTCAGCCTTCAGCGGCCAACATGGAGATGGTAAGGTCTATATTATTGATATGTTAGAAGGCGGGCGCATTAGCACTCAAGAACGCCAAGCCGACCTCGGATAGATTACAAAAACCAACTTTTTAAAAACACAAAACTGAGTATGCCGAATAGTTATCAAATCAAAAACCAATATCACTGGGGTATTGCTAACATAGTAGAAGAGTTACACGATTTACGCGTGCAATCGTTAGAATATAGGAACAGAAGAGATAACCCACCCAAGCTACCTTCAAAAAAAGAATTACAAAGCATAGTAGAAGATTTAGGTAGCGTATTATTTCCAAACCGCTTAGGACTGCCAGATCTAAATGACGAAGGTATCGATTACTTCGTCGGACACACCTTAGAAAACTTACTGCGCAAACTCTACAAACAAATTAATCGCGAATTAAAGTTTGTCTCTGAACAAAAAGGAGAATCTGCGCATGATGCAGAGCAAGCGATTAATATTGCCAGGCAATTCGCCGCCCAACTACCTACCGTAAGAAAATTACTCGACTCTGACATACAAGCTGCATTTGAGGGCGACCCCGCAGCTAGAAGCCAAGATGAAGTTCTAGTGTGTTATCCAGGTATTACAGCCATTATTCACCATCGTTTAGCGCATATACTATATCAATTAGGCGCACCGCTAGTGGCGCGTATTATTTCTGAAATTGCGCACTCGGCAACTGGCATTGATATTCATCCCGGGGCCCAAATAGATGAAAGCTTTTTTATTGATCATGGCACAGGTGTAGTTATTGGGGAAACAGCCATCATCGGTAAACGCGTGCGTATCTATCAAGCAGTCACTTTGGGCGCTAAACGTTTTGAAAAAGACAGCAATGGGATGTTGGTAAAAGGTAATGCACGACACCCTATCGTTGAAGATAATGTTGTCATCTATGCAGGAGCTACAATTTTAGGTCGAATTACAATTGGCCAGGGCACAACTGTGGGTGGAAATGTTTGGCTAACTTATAGCGTTGCACCTAATAGCAATATTACCCAAGCACATGTTCATAGTGATTTATTCCCTGATGACTCCGCTATTACTAGGCATTTAACTAAGTAAGGCTTTTAATGCGGGTGTATAACTAAAACCAAATGCCTCTGCTACCGCCTGATAAGTTACTAAACCTTTATGGATATTAAGTCCGTGTTGCAAAGCTTTATTCTTTTGCACGGCATCCACGCCTTCATTTGCCAACTGAAGAGCGAAAGAAAGTGTCTGATTATTTAATGCAAAGGTGCTGGTTCTAGGCACTGCACCTGGCATATTAGCTACACAATAATGCACAACACCATCAATCTCAAAAGTTGGATGACTATGTGTAGTCGGTCGAGTTGTTTCTATACACCCACCTTGATCAACAGCCACATCGACAATAACGGCCCCCTTTCTCATCTTGGGCAACATCTCTCGCCTTACTAACCAAGGCGCTCTAGCACCTGGAATCAATACGGCTCCAACAACCAAATCAGCTTGATAAACCATTTCTTCTATCGTATGTTCATCGCTGATACGCGTTTGGATCTGGCCACGATAAATATCATCTAAATACTTTAATCGATCATGACTGATATCTAAGACGGTAACCTGCGCGCCCATACCTACAGCAACCCTAGCGGCGTTAGTACCGACAATTCCAGCGCCCAAAATAACTACATTTGCCGGCGCAACACCCGGTACTCCACCCATTAAAACGCCTCGGCCACCATGAGACTTTTGCAAATATATTGCACCGACTTGCGTAGCCATCCGACCAGCTACTTCACTCATCGGTGTTAATAAAGGTAATTGTCCGGATTCTATTTGCACAGTTTCATAGGCTATAGCTGTTGTGCCACTAGTCAATAAAGCTTCAGTTAATGGTTTATCAGAAGCTAAATGCAAATAAGTAAACAATAATAAATCGGCACGGAGATAATGATATTCTGCCGCTATAGGTTCTTTTACTTTAACCACCATCTGTGCAGCCCATACCTCATCCGCACTCGCTACAATTTCTGCACCCGCAGTTAAATATTCTTCATCTGAAATTGCACTACCTAATCCAGCACCCTGCTGAACTAAAACTTGATGACCTCGACGCGTTAAAGCTTTAACCGATCCTGGAGTTAATCCTACGCGATATTCGTTATCTTTAATTTCTTTAGGTAATCCAATTCGCATAGTTAATTCCTAAACAGCCTAATTTAATTAATAATGATTAGCGTTAGAGGTATAAAGACTCCCAATTACTTGACTAATTGGGTCTCCCAATACTTCATTATAGTAGTCACCAGCAACCCAATCAAAACCAGAATTTTTTGCTAAGGTCGCAAATTTTATATCTTCAACTTGTTCTAAGATACTCTGAGCGCCTAAGGAAGATATCTTTGCATTAAATTGACTTAACTGCTCAAATAATTCATCGCTATGCACTCTAGCCAAAATATTTCGTGCCGATTGAATAACATATTGAGGTGCTATTTCTGCGATTAACTTAAAGGTTTCAACATCTCTAACAATATAATCAAACTTTAGCGCAATTTGATAACCTCGATTATGATAGTTTTCTAAACCTTTTATCAATTCTTTGTAATAAGGCGCATATTGGCTACTCACCGCTAACACAATCACAATATTTTTAGTTTCTAAGCCACATTGTCTGATAACTTCTTCAAAATAAGCCCCATGATCTTGCTTAATCCCTAAAATATGGCGGGGGTCAACTTCTAAAAATAACTCGCCATCTAAATGCACTATCGTTAAATAATTTAGCATGTGTACAGTACGCGACAATCTATCAAAATTAATGATAGATTCAGGGTCTTCCACAACAACAGGATTATCAGAGACTAAAGGCTCAAGGTCATTCGCATAAAGTTGAGGGGAATGATGAGGGTTTACCTGAATTTGAGCGACATGCCCAAATATTTCTGTTGGTCTCAATGCATTTCTTAAAGGATTAAGCAATGTATTAACCCGAATAGGTCCAAAAATACCGCTGACCTTTCCATCTTCTAAAATAAAGGGACGTGCACTTGCACGATGTTCTCGACCTAATCGGTCATTAAAATATTCAACTAAATATTGTAAAGGCATAAGTTATTTCCTGAGTTTCTCTCACTCATAAAAAAAAGCGGGCTTATTGCCCGCCATAGAGACATCCCTGAGGGTAGGAGACGACACTTCAAATAATCCATTATCAAAAGTTAAAGCTAATTAGTTTTTATACTGTAAAAATATTCAGGTAATTGACAGTCATGGTTTTCTGCATTGGTGGCTAGATTAAATGAATAACCTAACTAAATAAAACGATATAAAAAGATATTTATATCTACAATATCGATAAAAATCCCAAAGAGCTTAAAGAATTTATTTATCTCCCTTCTAATGACGAGGTAACACAAGAGACTGGGTTTCATATACAATCTGTGTGCACTTTGAAATTGGGAAATTAATGTTTAAAAAGCGCTTTATCAATCAATTAATTAACAGTTTTTTTGATTTATCACCTATCCTCGCTGTAGTAAGCATTTTCCAAGTACTCATCATTAGACAGTCCATCCCAGATGTCAGTCATTTTATCATCGGCATCTTATTCGTCTTAGTGGGCTTGACTTTATTCATTCAAGGACTAGAACTCAGTCTCTTTCCGCTGGGGGAATCTATGGCTTATGCCTTTGCGCGTAAAGGTAGTCTATTTTGGCTATTAGCTTTTGCCTTCTGTCTAGGATTTTCTGCTGCCATAGCGGAACCCGCCTTAATAGACTTGGGTGCACAGGCAGCAGAACTGGCCACAAGAAAAGCCCAAATAGCACAATCTATTGAAGCCAAAAATAATTATGTATTAGGCTTTCGTATAATCGTGGCGATCTCTATTGGATTTGCTATTTTAATTGGTGTACTGAGAATAATTCGGGGGTGGCCCGCTTATTACCCGGTCTTTTGTGCGTATATCTGCATCGCCTTAATGACACCTTTTGCGCCTAAAGATATATTAGCTATTGCTTACGATTCCGGCTGTATCGCCACTTCAACACTCACTGTACCTCTCGTAACAGCACTTGGGGTGGGTCTCGCCACTGCGATTAAAGGTAGAAATCCAATGACAGATGGCTTTGGTTTAGTGGTTTTTGCATCTCTAACACCCATCATTTCCGTGATGCTATACGGAATTGTGCTATGACAGATTGGTTTATGCAATTTTTGATAAGGCTATCAGGAACTGCACGGGATTTTTTACCTATTTTTGTAGTGCTCATTGGTTTTCAATTGTTCGTTATTCGTAAACCGCTCAATAATGCGGGTAAGACCTTTGCTGGCTTTATCTATGTGCTATTAGGCGTTGCAATATTTCTTGAAGGCTTAGATATGGCTTTATTTCCTATTGGAAAACTAATGGCCTCCCAATTAACTACACCTGAGTTTTTAGGCATAAATACTTTAGATAAAACCATAAACTGGCAAACATACACTTGGGTTTATGTTTTTGCCGGCAGTTTAGGTTTTGCTATAGCACTAGCAGAGCCCTCTCTATTAGCTATTGCCACCAAAGCCGAGCAAATATCAGGTGGAACCATTCGGGCTTGGGGGCTAAGAATAGCCGTAGGAATAGGTCTAGGTATTGGCTTAGCTTTAGGCACATTTCGTATTGTAACCGGAACCGAGCTGTATTTTTATATCATCTCAGGTTTTACGATTGCTACGCTACAAACCCTATTTACCCCTAAATCTATCCTAAGTATCGCTTTTGACTCAGGCTCAGTAACCACCACCATGGTGACCGTACCTCTTGTCACTGCTCTGGGCGTTGGTTTAGCACAAGCTATTCCTGGTCGAAACCCACTATCAGATGGCTTTGGCTTACTTGCCTTAGCTAGTTTATACCCTATCATTGCTGTTTTAAGTTACGCACAAATTGCGCAATGGCTAAATAAGCGTTCACTCTCATCAAGACCCTGAGGACAACCATGCATTTTAAATTAATTATTGCCTTTGTAGAGGATGATAAAACAGACATCGTTTTAGATGCGGCCCGCGAAAGTGGTGCAAAAGGCGCAACCGTTATTAACCATGCCCGCGGTGAAGGTTTAAAACAATCCAAAACCTTCTTTGGTTTAACTCTAGAGTCACCCCGAGATGTCTTAATGTTTTTAGTTGAAGAACATCTAAGTCGACATATCTTAGAAAAAATAGCAAAAGTCGCGCAATTTGATAATCAACCCGGTACCGGCATTGCTTTTCAAATTGATGTTGAAGATGCCATCGGTGTAATGCGCCAAGTAGAAGAACTAACCCATGAAATTGAGGACAAATTATGATAGGAAATAACAGCCCCATTCGCGTCAAGGATGTCATGAAAACAGATTTTGGGACTATTGATGGTATAGCCACCGTAGCAGATGCCTTACGAAAAATGAAGTTACTAAAAACGGCGGTATTAATTGTCAATAAACGTAATGAAAACGACGAATACGGCATGGTAACATCAGGCGATATAGCGCGACATGTATTAGCAAGAGATCGTGCGCCTGATCGAGTTAACGTTTATGAAATCATGAATAAGCCCGTTATTAGCGTCCATCCCGATATGGATATCCGCTACTGCTCTAGACTTTTTGCTAATTATAATCTGGTTAGAGCACCGGTTATTGAAAATAATCTAGTCGTTGGAATGGTGAGCCCTAACTCTTTAGTATTGGATGGAATGTATAAAACCTTTCAATAAATAGCATCGAAAGCAAAATACAAGTACAATTCGCACCAGCAGAGTAAAGATATTGAACAACGAGGATGTCCCGGTTATCAATGTTGTAGTTCTGTGTTAACCGTAAGTATTTTTTTTAGGAGTTTTTCAAAATGGCAACAGGCACTGTAAAGTGGTTTAACAACACTAAAGGTTTTGGTTTTATCGCACCTACTGACGGCGGCGAAGATGTATTCGTTCACCACTCAGTGATTCAAGGTGAAGGTTTCAAAACCTTAACTGAAGGCCAAACCGTGACTTTTGACATCGAATCTGGCCCAAAAGGCTTAACTGCTGTTAATGTTTATCCAAAATAAGCATTAAGCATTCGGGTTAAAAAAAAGCTCTTGTCATTAACAAGAGCTTTTTTTATGCGCAACCCAAAGATTAAAACTATCGCTACTATTTTAAAGGCCTACCCTTAGCATCTTTATAAATATGACCGGTAAATATTAATACCGCTTCAATAAATCCCCAAAGCACACCATAGCCCTGAGTGGCTGCTGTTAAAGCAATTTGCGCAAGCCCAATCTTATAAAAACCTAAATAAAATCGATGTACCCCTGCAAATCCTAGAAATAAAGCTAAAGCTCCAGCAATATATCTGCTCTTAACACCCTCTGGCTTAGCTAAAATAGCACCGACTAAATTTATATCTTTTGCAATACCAGAATCATCAACATTAAAACTAACCTCATCATCCACATCTGGAGACACTTTAGGAATCCAGTCATCTAGATTAAACGGATAAGACACCAGCTCACTTTTTATAATGCCGGATTGACTTTCCGCATCATAACTCTCAATTGATCCAATCATTTGCTTTCCTTTATCTTTATTATTAGGACGCTGCTAACGCCTGCTCTAAATCGGCTAAAAGATCGTCAATGTGTTCAATACCAATCGATAATCTAACCATTTCCTCAGTCACACCGGCTTTAACTAATTCAGCGGGTGATAATTGTCTATGCGTAGTCGAAGCGGGATGACAAGCCAATGATTTAGCATCACCAATATTCACTAAACGCGTAAACAATTTTAGAGCATCTTGAAAATTCTCACCGGCCTTACGGCCGTCTTTTAAACCGAAAGTTAAAATACCCGATGCACGACCACCCATGTATTTATCCACTAAAGGCTTATCAGCATGATCATCAAGCCCCGCATAATTAACCCAAGCAACTTTAGAATGAGCTTTTAAAAATTGTGCAACTTTTAAGGCATTTTCACAGATTCTATCCATACGTAACGCTAAGGTTTCAATGCCTTGCAAGATTAAGAATGAGTTAAAAGGCGAAATCGCAGCTCCCGTATTACGCAATGGCACAACGCGAGCCCTACCAATATAAGCCGCCGGTCCTAATGCTTCGGTATAAACCACACCATGATATGATACATCCGGCTCATTTAAACGCTTAAAACGCGCTTTATGTTCTGCCCATGGAAACTTTCCACTATCTACAATAACACCACCAATACTATTGCCATGTCCGCCCAGATATTTGGTTAAAGAGTGCACAACAATATCAGCACCGTGTTCAATAGGACGACATAAATAGGGAGACGGTACAGTATTATCAACAATTAGAGGCACACCATGACGATGCGCAATTTCTGCTAACACTTCAAAGTCTGTGATGTTACCTAAAGGATTCCCCACTGATTCACAGAAAATAGCCTTGGTTTTATCATCAATTAATGCTTCAAATGCCTTAGGATCAGTTTGGTCTGCAAAACGCACATCAATGCCATATTGGGGCAAAGTGTGGGCAAATAAATTATAAGTACCGCCGTACAGCGTTGAGGCAGAGATAATGTTATCCCCAGACTCAGCAATCGTCATGATTGCATAAGTGATAGCCGCCATACCCGACGCTAAGGCCAAGCCAGCTAAACCCCCTTCTAATTCTGTCACGCGTTTTTCCAGGACATCTGTCGTTGGATTCATAATGCGCGTATAAATATTACCGGCTACTTTTAGATCAAATAAATCAGCGCCATGTTGCGTATCATCAAACGCATAAGACGTAGTTTGATAAATAGGTACTGCTACAGCTTTTGTTGTAGGATCGGGGCTATATCCCCCATGTACGGCTATGGTTTCTAATTTCATAAGGCTAATTAACCTTCCGCAGTGGTTGGGTCAATCATCGTTTTAATTTCAGCCACAGAATTAGCCGGAAAACCACCTTGCTCTGCATGTGCTCTGACTGTTGCTTCATCAGGAGCAATATAAACACAATACACTTTATTATCAGTTACGTAACTTTCTACCCATTGAATTTTAGGTCCCATATCAGAAAGAATACCGCATGATTTTTGCGATATACCTTGCAAATCTTGTGCTGTCAAAGACCCTGCACCTGGAATTTCACGTTCTATAATATATTTTGGCATGTTTAAATCTCCCGAGTTATGGTTGGTTAGTAGCGCATGGCATGTATTATTTTGATTTTAAAGCCCCATGCGTCCGCGAATAATATGACTGCGAGTCTTATTTTGTCAAAGACTATTTAAAAGACGTCAACTATTCGATTTATAGAAAGTTTTATAGAGAGATAATGCTAAAATTTGGAATATTGTTGTTATGTCAGAAGCAATAACTAAAATTATTAAAACATATGTACGCCATACGGTTTTCATCATTAATTTAAGTCTTTGATTTACACACTTACCCACAAATTAAAGTTTGCTAATTCTAGTGATGTATTGTAGACAAAAAAATCAGTTTTTAAGCAGCCAACAATAACAAAAAAACCATAAGTTATTGATTTTTAATAATCATAAACCATTGTATAATAAATAGACAATCTAACTAATTTTAATGAAAATTAGTCAGTTAGAGGCTTACCCAAGCAGTAATACACAGACTTATCCACAGCTTCTGGGGATAAGTCTACTAAGCTCTTTATCGCCCATCTCGTTTAACCCAACATAAAATAAAACCATGACATCTGCCATAACAGAAATTAAAAAAGCCTTAGAAAATGCCTTGCTCAACGATGGAACAATGGAGCAACTCTTATATGAATATGAGTTTGAAGAAATTCTACCTGAGTTAGTTGAAACCCTAACGGCTGACAAAGACGATTACCTATACGCCATTACCACACATAAAAATGATGTTACCGGTAATGAAGATGCAGCCATGGTATTAATTGCCGCTTCAGGGGAATCCTATATTAACGAAGTAGCCAGAGAAAAACTTAAAGAAATATGGGATGGGGCTTATGTGAAAAACATTAAACAATTAATCCCCGGCTACGCCAAACAACTACATGAAGGTGATTTGCCCATGAATGGACTTAGAAGCCTTTAAGACCTCGCCCCAAAAAGTGCGGTACCGATACGAACGATAGTGGAACCCTCTGCTATCGCAGCATCTAAATCTGCACTCATGCCAAAAGAAAAGGTATCGAGTTTTGGATTATTAAGCTCTGCAACGGCTTTATGTAATTTCCTGAAAGGTTGGGACTGTTTTTCAAAATCTAATTCAGGCTCTGGCACAGCCATTACTCCGCGTAAAATTAGATTGGGTAAAGCAGCTATTGATTGACTCAGTTCTGCTAACTCAGCCAAGCCAATGCCTGATTTAGTATCTTCCCCACTAATATTTACCTGCAAACAAATATTTAATGGTGGTAAAGAACTAGCGCGCTGATCATTTAAACGCTGGGCAATTTTAAAACTATCAACACTATGTACCCACGAAAAATGATTGGCTATTAACTTCGTTTTATTCGATTGAATGGGCCCAATAAAATGCCAAGTAATGTCATAAGCGCCTAACTCTATTTGTTTAGCAAGCGCTTCTTGGCAATAATTCTCACCAAAATGACGTTGCCCGGCCTGGTAAGCTTCAGCGATAGCTTGTGCACTTTTAGTTTTGCTAACCGCTAATAATAAGACGGCTCGAGGTAACCGAGAATAAACCCATTCAGCTCGCCTAATTTGAGATTGAATGGCATTAATGTGATTTTTTATCATAAAACTAAATTAATAAACTAGAGGGCCAACAAACACCAAGATTTATTTCTTGCTGTTGAATTTACAAATTATAAGGTTGTAGGGATTTTAGCTGATATTTAGCAGATGTTGGGGAGAATTACAGTTAATCGTATTAAAAAAGCACGCACAAGTATCACAACAGTCATTGACGGATTTTCCACCATTGATGATACAAAACTAATCCTACTTTAATGGATTAACACAATCTTTGGCTATTAAGGATGATGGTGTTAATGTACACATTTTAATCTCTGCATAAGATATAAAAACATTATAACTACAATCCACTCGACATCTTTCAAGATTGTAACTCTATGACACCAGTTATACAGCCGAATTTATCTATGGATATCACTGATCTATTAGAATTAGTCATTAACAATGGGGCTTCTGATTTACATTTATCTGCGGGACTACCACCGATGATGCGGATTGATGGGGATATAAAACACATCAATGAAATAGCTTTAGATGATGACACAGTAAAAACGCTAATTGATAGCGTGATGAATGATAAGCAACGCCAGCACTATCAAAACCACCTAGAATCAGACTTCTCATTTAGCTTACCGAGTATCGGTCGCTTTCGAGTCAATGCCTTCAATCAACTTAGGGGGTCAGCCGCTGTTTTTAGAATGATTCCTGAAATCATACCCACTTTAAAAGACTTACAAGCACCGACACTTTTTGAAGAGCTGACTACCAAACCACGTGGTCTAATATTAGTCACCGGTCCTACGGGTTCTGGCAAGTCCACTACTTTAGCGGCATTAATTAATCACATTAATAACAGAGATTGTGGGCATATTATTACCATTGAAGATCCCATAGAGTTTGTGCATACCAGCCAAAAATGCTTAATTAACCAAAGAGAAGTACATCGAGATACTTTAGGCTTTAATGAGGCTTTACGGTCGGCCCTGCGTGAAGACCCTAATGTAATTATGATTGGTGAAATGCGCGATCTAGAAACCATCAGGTTAGCTCTAACTGCCGCAGAAACAGGTCACTTAGTGCTTGCAACATTACATACAAACTCAGCCGCAAAAGCTATAGATAGAATTATTGATGTATTTCCAGCGAGTGAAAAAGATATGATCCGGGCTATGTTGTCAGAATCATTACAGGCAGTTATCTCTCAAACGCTAATCAAAAAAATAGGCGGTGGTCGGGTAGCCGCTTATGAAGTTATGGTGGGTACTGCCGCTATCAGAAACTTAATTAGAGAAGCTAAGGTTGCTCAAATGTATTCTGCGATACAAACAGGCCGTAAAGACGGCATGCAAACCTTAGATCAAAATCTAAAAGAATTAGTTGATAAAAGTTTGATTAATAAGGCAGAAGCAGCTGCTAAAGCGGTTAATAAAGACATATTTTCGGTAAATCCAGATTGAATGTCTGGACTAAATTTGTTGGCGTTAAAACCCACCTAAAAATGACCTACAAATATTAATCGCTTTAGCTGATATTATTAAATAAAGTGACTTATAAAGAAAACAACTCACGCATTTTACGGCCAGGACTTTCTGCTCGCATAAACGCTTCGCCTACTAAGAAAGTATAGATATCATTATCCAACATTAATTGCACATCTTCTTGGGTATGAATACCGCTTTCTGTCACGATCAATCTATCCGCTGGAATTTGTTCTTTTAAAGTTAAAGTCGTTTGTAAATCTGTCGCAAACGTTCTTAAATTACGGTTATTAATACCGATTAGTTTAGTCTCTAAGGTCAACGCTCTTTGTAACTCTTCTGCGTCATGTACTTCTACTAAAACATCCATACCTAACTTTACAGCCACATCATGCAGCTCATGCATTAAAGCGTCATCTAAAGCAGCGGCAATCAATAAAATACAGTCTGCTCCCAAAGCACGTGCTTCATAAATTTGATAGGCATCAATCATGAAGTCTTTTCTTAACACCGGTAATGGACAACGCTCTCTCACCATTTGTAAGTAAGCTTCTGAACCCTGAAAAAACTCTTTATCTGTTAATACTGATAAACAAGCCGCACCGTTCATCGCATAATCTTGCCCAATATAAACCGGTTGAAAATTTTCTCTGATAACACCTTGGCTAGGCGAGGCTTTTTTTATCTCAGCAATAATAGCTGGTTTTTTAGCAAGAGCCTTAGCTTGTAAGGCATTATAAAAACCTCGGGGTCTTTCAACGCCTGAAGCAATTTCTTCTAGATTAGCGATAGGCATACCTAACTTGCGTCGGGCTACTTCTTCGTCTTTTTTTGCCAAAATCGTTTTTAAAATATCAGGGGTATCACTCATAATCTTTCTTATTATTTAATGTGTTTTTGAATAGGCGATTAAGGCATCGAATTTGGCTTTTGCCGCACCCGTTGCAATGACTTCTTGAGCTTTTTTTATACCATCGGCCAAAGTATCCGTAATATTAGCGGCATAAATAGCCGCACCGGCATTTAAAAGCACAATGTCTTTTGCTGCACTGGTTGTATTATTAAGAACAGATTCGACCATCACTAAGCTGGATGCAGCATCGGTCACCGCTAAGTCTTTTAAACTAGCGCGTTTAAAACCAAATTGTTCTGGACTGATAGTATAAGTTAACACTTGACCTGCCTTGAGCTCAGCCACGTGAGTATCAGAAGCAATACTGATTTCATCTAAACCGTCTTCAGCATTAACCACTAAAACATGCTGACTGCCGAGTTTCTTTAAAACTTGCGCTAAGGGTTCTACCCAATCTATAGAAAACACGCCAATGAGTTGATTGGGTGCGCTGGCAGGATTTGATAAAGGGCCTAACAGATTAAATAGGGTTCTGACGCCCATTTCTTTTCGAACTGTAATAGTGTGTTTCATTGCTCCATGATGCTTAGGCGCAAATAAAAAACCCACGCCTATCTCATTAACGCACTGCATCACTTGTTCTGAAGTTAAATCTAAATTTACACCCGCCACTTCTAATAAATCAGCGCTACCACAAGTACTAGATACCGAACGATTACCATGTTTGGCAACCTGACCACCGGCTGCGGCAACCACAAATGCACAAGTGGTAGAAATATTAAAAGTATTTGCCCCATCGCCACCCGTACCACAGGTATCAATGACATGATTGCCTTTAATATGCACTTTGTGGGCAAGTTCTCGCATGACTTCTACTGCCGCGGCAATTTCATCAATGTTTTCACCTTTACAGCGTAAAGCAATTAAAAATGCTGACATCTGCGCATCCGTCACTTGTCCGGACATAATTAAACGCATTACCGCACGCATTTCATCCATGCTTAGATCTTGCTTATTTAGCAAGGTTTGAATGGCTTGTTGTATAGTCATTATTTAAATCATGAAAGATAATTCACAGAAGGAGTTATCTAACTAAAAAATTTCTAAGTAAATCATGACCGTGCTCAGTCAAAATAGATTCTGGATGGAACTGAACGCCCTCAATATCCAGCGTTTTGTGTCTTACCCCCATAATTTCATCCAACTGCCCTGCTGCATCTTGCGTCCAAGCAGTCACCTCTAAGCACTCTGGTAATGTAGATTGCTCAATGACTAAAGAATGATAACGGGTGGCGGTAAAGGGGTTAGTTAAGCCTTTAAACACGCCAATATCATGATGATAAACCGCAGAGGTTTTACCGTGCATGATATGTTTAGCATGAATAATATTGCCACCAAACGCATAACCTATACTTTGATGACCTAAACACACGCCTAAGATGGGATATTTACCGGCAAACTTTAAAATAGCTTCCACTGATACACCCGCTTCTTTAGGTGTACAAGGGCCTGGAGAAATGACAATTTTATCGGGATTTAAGGCTTCTATATCAGCGACGGTCACTTGATCATTACGAACTACTGTAACATCAGCACCCAATTCACCAAAATATTGCACTAGGTTATAAGTAAACGAATCGTAGTTATCAACCATCACAACTTTAACTGCGCTCATGCTTGCTCTCCTTCCAATCCTGCTTCTGCCATACTAACGGCACGGAATATAGCACGACCTTTATTCATGGTTTCGTCCCACTCGTTTCGAGGCACAGAATCATAAACGATACCAGCACCTGCTTGAATATGTAATGTATTGTCTTTAATTACTGCGGTTCTAATAGCAATAGCCGTATCAAGATTACCGGACCAAGCTATATAACCGACAGCACCAGAATAGATACCGCGTTTAACCGGTTCTAACTCATCAATAATTTCCATCGCCCTAATCTTAGGCGCACCACTCACTGTTCCCGCGGGGAAAGTAGCCGCTAAAACATCAAAAGCATTTTTACCCGGTTGCAAAGTACCCGTTACATTAGACACGATATGCATCACATGCGAATAACGCTCAACAATCATTTTATCGGTGAGTTGCACAGAACCACAGACCGAAACCCGACCTGCATCATTACGACCTAAATCAATCAACATTAAATGCTCAGCGATTTCTTTAGGATCGGCTAATAACTCTTGTTCAAGCGCAATATCAAGTTCTGGTGTAGTGCCACGACGACGCGTACCAGCAATGGGTCTTACAGTAACCGTATCATCCTCTAATCTCACCAATATTTCAGGAGATGAACCCACAATATGAAAATCTGCAAGGTTCAGATAAAACATGTATGGCGATGGGTTTAAGCATCGTAAAGAACGGTATAAATTTAAAGGTGACGCACTATAAGGGATAGACATCCGCTGAGACAACACCACTTGCATAATATCGCCATCGGTAATGTAATCTTTAGCTTTTAATACCGCGTCTTCAAAACCCTGTTGCGTAAATCCTGAGACGAAATCATCTTCTTCTACTTTACGGGACTGACTATTCTTTTCTGGCTTAGCCAAAACATCACGTAATTTAACAGCTAGATCATTTACCCTTGCTAAAGCGCGATTATAAGCATCGTCTTCAGTTGGATTAGCGTGTGTTAGTAATAAGACTTTACCCGACAAATTATCAAAGACCAGAATTTCTTCTGAGACCATTAATAAAATATCAGGGCACCCTAAAGGATCAGATTTTTCAACTCCGCGTAAACGCGGCTCTATATATCGAATGGTTTCATAACCAAAGTAACCCACTAGCCCACCATTAAATCGGGGTAAATCTGCTATATCAGGTACTTTGTAACGCTGCTTGAATTCTTCTATCCAAACTAATGGATTTTCATGAGTTAATTCTTCTAAAATCTGAGCGTTTTTTAATACGCAGATTTTATTGCCATGAATTTTAACGACAGTTTGACAAGGCAAACCGATGATTGAATAACGTCCCCATTGTTCGCCTCCATGAACCGATTCAAACAAATAAGAATAATCGCCATCAGCGAGTTTTAAATACGCACTTAAAGGCGTATCTAAATCAGCCAACACTTCGCGACTCACCGGAATACGGTTATAGCCTTGTTGGGCATAAAGATTAAATTGTTCTGGAGTCATGGTGATTTTGTTATACAACGTATCAATAGTGTTTGGCAAAATTCATAGACACTTAGTACTTTAAAAATACTTTGCTTTAAAAAATACTTTGCTCTAAATCTATGCAAATAGCCTCAATAGATTAAAAATCTATTGAGGCTCCAAGCTTTTAAGTTTAAACCGCTAATGCCAATTCGGCACGCATTTCGTCAATCACTTTCTTATAATCTGGTTGATTGAAGATAGCTGAGCCGGCTACGAATGTATCTGCACCAGCCGCTTTAATTTCACGAATGTTGTCAGTTTTTACACCACCATCAATTTCTAAGCGAATGTTTAAACCACTGTCATCAATGCGGCTTCTTACTTGACGCAATTTATCTAAAGCTGATGGGATAAATGATTGACCACCGAAGCCAGGGTTAACTGACATCAACAAAATCATGTCTAACTTGTCCATCACATAATCTAAGTAATGTAGTGGAGTACCTGGGTTAAATACTAAACCAGCCTTACAACCATTGTCTTTAATTAATTGTAAAGTACGGTCAATATGTACAGATGCTTCTGGGTGGAAAGTAATAATACTTGCACCTGCTTTTGCAAAATCTGGAATTAAACGATCTACAGGCTCAACCATTAAATGTACATCAATAGGAGCAGTAACACCGTGTTTTCTTAACGCTTCACAAACTAATGGACCGATTGTTAAATTAGGCACGAAATGATTATCCATCACATCAAAATGCACTACATCAGCACCCGCCGCTAAAACGTTATCTACTTCTTCACCTAATTTAGCGAAATTGGCTGACAAGATGGAAGGAGCAATCCAATTTTCGTTCATATTCTGTTCCTCAGTGTAAAATTGTATATTATATCTTTTTTTTAGCCGTTCATCTTCTTATAAAACAACAGCCTTAACATCATACAGGAAACCTATTCAATGAAACTAGTGACCTTTACTCATAACCAAACAACTCGCGTTGGCGCCGTAGTTAATGACTGGATTGTGGATAGTTATGGAGATAAAAATATTCCTAGCACCATGGTGGAGTTTTTAACGGCAGGAAAATCAGCACTTAAAGCCATGCAAACCTTGATTAATAGTGAAGATTTTAGAATTGAACTGCCGCAAGTAAAACTAAATGCACCTATTGCTAGACCCGGAAAATTTTTAGGGGTGAGCCTAAACTACGCAGATCATATTGCTGAAACTGGCCGAGAACAACCCGAATATCCAAGTTTTTTTACTAAACAAAGCAGTTGTATTATTGGTGATGGCGACACTATCTATCAACCCAAAGTATCTAATAAACTCGACTATGAAGGTGAACTCGCTTTTATAATTGGTAAACGCTGCCGACATGTTCCTGTTGATAAAGCCCATCAAGTAATCGCCGGCTTTACTATTGCCAATGACATTTCGATTCGAGACTGGCAAATGCATTCACCCACTATGATGATAGGTAAATCATTCGACACAGCGGGCCCATTAGGACCTTGGATAGTCACATCTGACGAAATAACTGATCCACATAACTTAACGATAAAAACATGGGTTGATGACGAACTAAGACAAAATGCTAGTACCAATGAAATGCTATTTAATTGCTACGAAATGATTGCTTATTTATCACAAGCCATGACACTTGAGCCAGGTGATATTATAAGCACAGGAACACCTAGTGGCGTCGGCGTTAAAATGAAACCTCGCGGCTATTTAAAACCAGGACAAATAGTTAAAATTGAAATTGAAGGGATAGGCGCCCTAACAAATCATGTTAAGGCAGAACCAGATAATTTAGCCACTTATTAACAGTCGGTTATCGTTTTAAGACTTACCTAATATGAAAAAAACTTAATTTCTTTTGCCATGCATTATCAACTGGCCTAGCGGGTAAAGGAAACAAGACGGTAACTTTAAGACCACCAAATTGAGACACCCCTAAAACTAAGTCAGCATTATGAATACCCGCAATTCGTTGCACAATTGAAAAGCCAAGACCCGTTCCTTTTGCGGTATTGGCTGTTTCTACACAACGATGAAAACGCTCAAGAGATTTTGCATACTGATCAGGTGCGATACCAGGACCAGAATCTTCCACACATAACTGCAAATACTTTTCCTGCCCTGTCACAGTAATTAATACCTCTCCTTTCGGAGGAGTATATTTGATAGCATTATCAATTATATTGCGAATCAAAATTGTGACTAATGGCCCATTTACTACCGCAGGCACTGCATTTTCTTCTACAAACTCTAAATTAATTTGCTTTTTATGGGCTTCGGGTTCCAATTCAGTGATCACATGAATCACTTCCCGACTAATCATGGTGTTTTGTTTAGTCAGAAACTCAGTATTCGACTCAATACGAGAGAATGTTAACAACTGCTGCACCATGTAAGTCATTCTATTTACAGCTTGTTTAATTCTGGATAGGGCCTGTTTACGAACTTCTTCATCCGTTGTTCTAAGAGCCACATGCGCCTGTGTCAATAATCCAGCTAAAGGCGTTCTTAACTCGTGTGAAGCATCAGCAGTAAATCGTCGCTCATGTTCAAACGCATCCTCAAGCTGTACAAATAAATTATTTATTTCATTAACAACAGGAATAATTTCCTTAGGCAAGTTTCTCGTAGATAAAGGTTTAAGATAACTCGCCTCTCTTTTAGCCAAAGCTTTTTCTAATCTATTAAGTGGCTTTAAAGCCAAACCTACTATAAACCAAATTACTAAACCCAAGAAAGGTAAGCCAACTAAAAACTGCAAGACCAATTGCGTAGAAATCTCGTCTGTTAATTCAGCGCGAATCTCTTCCTTTTGTCCAACATGAATAACATATTCCCCTGTAGCGCTTGTGATACTAAAAACATGCCACTCATGTCCATCAATCTTAGTTTCACTAAAACCATGATCTGATGAAGATAGTGCAAAATCTGGCGCACTATCAGATCTCAAAACCAATCCTTCTTTCTTAGTCCATAACTGAAAAGCCACTTTTCGTTCATACTTATGCCCCAACGCATTAGCCTTTAATAAATCGTCAAATATGGGCCATAATTGCTCATCAATATTAATTCGACTAAAACCATGCACGGAAAAAGTTGGTTCATTTTCAGAGCGCAACAATAAACTGTCATCTTCAGACCAAAGTTGATAAGCACTTTTACTCTTAAATTTCTTTTTAAGCGCGTAAGTATTAAGATTCTGACCAGACTTTTCTTGCTCTTGAGTCCAATGCCCCGAAAGCGAACCTTCGCGAAATAAACTATCTACAAAAGCATTTAATACCTTTGCGGACTGAGCCAACTCGGCATCAAACAAATTAGCAACTTCATCACGGGTTATTTTATAGTTTAAATAAGCCGCAACCCCCCAAATCAGCATTGAAGCGGACAACAGACTGATTAATAATAATTGTCTAAGTGAATAATTCATGAGTCTTCAAGATTATCAATAATATAGCCTACACCTCGAACAGTTCGGATGAGCGTAGAGTCCAATTTTTTTCTTAAATGATGAATATGCACCTCAACAGTATTACTTTCTACATCAGAGTCCCAAGAATAGAGACTTTCTTCAAGTCTTGGGCGAGATACTACTTTACCGATGTTACTCATCAGAAAACTTAAAATCTCAAATTCTTTTTGCGAGAGGTCTATCTTTTCATTGTGATAGGTAACTTGATGTGAAGCAGGGTCTAAAACTATACCGTTATACTCAATCGTTGGTGCGCTTCGACCCTCACTCCGTCTAGCTAAAGCTCTTAAACGCGCACAAACCTCATCTAACTCAAAAGGCTTTATAACAAAATCATCTGCTCCACTATCTAACCCCATGACTCGATCAGAAATGGTATCTTTTGCAGTTAAAACCATAACCGGCGTTTCATCTTTACGAGCTCTTAAAGCTCGTAAAATTGACATGCCGTCCATATCTGGCAAATTTAAATCTAAAACAATCAACTCATAGGCATTTAGCTTTAGTGCTTCATCGGCTTGCTTGCCATTGGTTAGCCAATCAACTGCGTAACCTTCCATTCTTAAACCGGCAACCAAGCCATCACCTAAAATCTCATCATCTTCAACCAGTAAAAGCCGCATAGCACCTCCTTACATACGATTTTGACATAACATATTTTTATATGTTCCATTATGTTTTGTCACAATGGGCTTATTATCTCATAGACCCTAGTTTGATATATTGATTTAGAAACTTCTAAACTAAATACCAATTGACCCAGAATCAATTAGACTATCAATTGCATTAATTTAATACGATTATCTTCATATACAAAAGTAACGTCTGTTAATTCTGCTAATTTAAGGCCTGCGGGTTGCCACTGAGATTTTTTATTTTATCCCGTAAAAATCTTTGTATAGAAAAAATGTAATAAATAAGCAAGTAACGGCCTTATTTTTAGAATATTTTAAAAAAACCACCCTAAATATTATTATTTACTGATTTACCTATTGAAAGCCTTCTTAATTAATATTATCATGCTCACACAATAATAATTTCAGTTAACACATGACTAGTTCAAATAAAACCTATAACGGATCAATTTTATGTATTGGGTTCAACTCAGAGCGTGAGTCGACTTTTAACGCTTATTTTACTAAGAAAAATTATAAAATTAAGTTCTTAGCTTATGATAAAAGCCTTGATTCAGACTTCATGCAAAATTTTGATATTTGCTTTATCTATTCAAATAGTGACTTTAATACAATTAAAAATTTAATTGAACTAAAGAACAAAGAAATCATTTGTTTGATGAACAAAATTGATTTTGATTGTTCGCTAATGTTAATTTCAGAAAATGTCATGTATTGTATTGAAGCTAACACTCATTGTAGAGACATTGAGCTTTTCATTAAAAAAATATTAACTAGAAGTTATGTAACACAAATTGATGCCAATTGGATACTCGACCTTGAGAAAGGAGAACTCTTATCCCCCAACAAGAAGTCAATTGCACTGACTAAGATGGAAACTATTCTATTAACATCCATGATAAACACAGACAGCAATTTTATAAATAGAGAAGAACTAGCCTTAAAATTAAACATCGATTCTAATGCCAGATCCCATCTAATTTTAAATACAACCATCTGTCGTTTTAGAAAAAAACTGGCTGATTTTGACTCATCACTTAAAATCAAGACTTGGCGAAAATATGGCTATTCGATTGAAGGTCCGAATATATCTATAAAATCATCAAATAACAACTGTCAAAATTGTTAAATAAGAAAAGAACAAAGCCCATTCATATCTTGAATTCAAGTATTATAAATTTTCAATATTTAAATTGAATAATAAATAGGACCCACTCAAACGGATAGAGCCCTACTTCTTAAAATTCAAATTATTTCCGAAAAAATTTAAAAATCCATTCCCTTCAAAAGACTATTCCACCGTAACTGATTTAGCTAAATTCCTTGGCTGATCTACATCAGTACCTTTCAAGATGGCCACATGATAAGACAATAACTGAAGCGGAATTGTATAAACAATTGGCGCAACTTCATTATCTACTTGCGGAATCTTTATAATTTGTACATTTGTATCTGGCTCACTTGCCAATGTTTCATCCATAAATACAATTAACTGACCACCTCTTGCACTCACTTCTTGAATATTGGACTTAAGCTTTTCTAATAAACTATTATTGGGGGCAACTGTAATAACAGGCATATCAGCATCGATTAATGCTAAAGGCCCGTGCTTTAATTCACCCGCTGGATAAGCTTCTGCATGAATATAAGAAATTTCTTTTAGCTTTAATGCGCCTTCCATAGCAATTGGATACTGACTACCCCTGCCTAAAAATAATGCATGTTGCTTGTCAGCAAACTGTTCTGCTAATACTTTAATAGTGCCATCTAATTTTAATACTGCTTCAATTTTGCTGGGCAAGTCAAATAATTCAGAAGTAATTTTAGATTCTAAAGCCTCTGTTAATTGAAATCGTCTACCTAGTGCAATAACCAATAACATTAACGCGGTTAATTGTGTAGTAAATGCCTTAGTTGACGCCACACCAATTTCTGGACCTGCTCTTGTCATTAGCACTAAATCAGATTCTCTGACCAAAGAACTTTCTGGGCCATTGCAAACGGCTATTGAATATTTAGCACCTAATTTTTTTGCTTCTTGTAATGCTGCCAAGGTATCAGCCGTTTCACCCGACTGCGAAATGGTTACAATTAATGTATCAGGCGCTAATACTGGGTTTCTGTATCTAAATTCACTTGCCACCTCAATATTACAAGGGACTTTAGCAAGCTCTTCAAACCAATATCGAGCCACTAGACCCGCATGATAACTAGTTCCACAAGCCAGAATTTGTACGGCTTTAACCTTATCAAATACTTCTGTTGCATTATGGCCAAAAGCTGATTCTTGAAGTCGATTCTTTATAAACCGGCCTTCCAAAGTATGCGCTATGGCAAAAGGCTGTTCATAAATTTCTTTTAACATGTAATGCCGATATTCACCCTTATTAACAGAGTCTGCTGTCAATTGACTCTCTTTAATTGGGCGAGTAACAATATTATCCTGATCATCATAGATCGTAATCTTATCAATGGTAATTTTCGCAATATCCCCATCTTCTAAAAATATAAATCGTTGTGTCACGGGCAATAAAGCTGCAACATCAGAGGCAATAAAATATTCCCCAATGCCTACCCCAATAACTAAAGGACTCCCCTTGCGACAAGCAATTAATGTATCTGATTGCGTCGTATTAATAATGCCGAGTGAATACGCACCTTCAAGTTTTGCAATAGTTATTTTAACAGCCGCCAAAAAATCAACAGTGGTTTCCATTACTTGGGCAAGTTGATGTACAACAACTTCAGTATCCGTTTCTGAAGTAAACACAAAACCACTGGCTTTTAAAGCACTTCGCAATTGTTCGTGATTTTCAATAATACCATTATGTACTATAGCTAATTTATCTTGACTAATATGTGGATGCGCGTTCGCTGTACTTGGTTTTCCGTGTGTAGCCCAACGAGTATGTGCTATACCAATTGTTCCAGAAATCGGCTCAGCTTGAATCAAGTCCTCTAAGCCCTTCACTTTACCTAGCTCTCTTTTTCTATAAATCTGTTGATTATTTATAACCGCTAAACCGGCAGAATCGTATCCACGATATTCTAGGCGCTTAAGTCCCTCAATTAAAATAGGTACTATGTTACGTTGCGCTACACCACCAACTATTCCACACATATTATTTTTCCTTTTTAACTGGCCTTTGCCAACTAGCGACTGAAATTTGTTTAGACCGACTTAAAGTTAACTGGTTTTCTGGACTATCTTTAGTAATAGTTGAACCTGCGCCTATAGTCGCATTTTTACCAATAGTAACAGGTGCAACTAACTGTGTATCTGAACCTATAAATGCACCATCTTCAATAATAGTACGGAACTTATTTACCCCATCATAATTACAAGTAATTGTTCCTGCACCAATATTTACTTTGCTACCTACCGTAGTATCACCTATATAACTTAAATGATTAACCTTACTACCGGTTGCAATAGTGGACTTTTTTATTTCTACGAAGTTACCAATATGAACATGATCAGCTAACACTGCTTCTGGGCGTAATCTAGCATAGGGCCCAACTCGACTTCCATGACCTACTACTGCATTTTCAATAACACAATTAGAGAGTATCTCAACATCATCAGCAATAACAGAATCTTTGATTAGGGTATTTGCACCGATTTTTACATTGTTGCCAATACTGTTTTTTCCTTCAAATATGACATTCACATCCACAATGATATCAGTACCTAAATATGCAATCTCACCTCTGATATCAAATCTAGCCGGATCCAGTAAAGTCACACCCATTTCCATTAATTTTTCAGCCTGCTCTTTTTGATACACTCTTTCTAAGTGACTTAGTTGTAATCTATTATTAACACCTAACACTTCATCTTCAGATTCAGCCAATCTGGTATTCACCGTAAATCCATCATTGACTGCCATTTCAATTACATCAGTTAAATAGTATTCACCTTGCGCATTACTGTTACCCAAACGACTCAGCCATCTTTTTAAATCAGCACCGTGCAAAGCCAAAATACCCGTATTACCTTCAGTGATCAATTTCTCTTCTGAAGATGCATCCTTCTCTTCAACAATTTTTAATACTTTTCCATCAGCATCTCTAACAATACGGCCATAACCGTTAGGGTTTGCAAGTTTAACTGTCAGTAATCCTATTGACTTATCAGCAACCAATGCAATTAACTTGTCTACTGTGGCTAACTTTAATAATGGCACATCACCATATAAAATCAATACAATATCTTGTGCATCTATTTGATCAGCAACTTGCTGTACAGCATGACCAGTACCTAATTGTTGCTTCTGTTCTGTCCAATTAGCATTAATTCCTTTCAAAGCATCTTTAACTAAATCACCACCATGACCGTAAACAATCTTAATACTATTATTTTCTAACTGACTACTAAGCTCATATACGTGTTGTAACAATGGTTTATTTGCTATTCGATGTAAGACCTTAGGTAATTCAGAACGCATACGCGTACCTTTGCCTGCCGCAAGAATAACTGTGGTGATTTTCATTTTTTATCCTATTAAACAAAAAAACCCGATAGTGAAAACACTATCGGGTTTTAAGAATTATATTGCTAAGCAATGTAACATTTGCTTTTGATATTAATTTATCCGCCGCGCTTTCTTAATCTATCAAGAGTTCTTAATTGCATAACTGCTTGTTGCAATTGAGATTGCGCTGTTGCGTAATCAATTTTACCTGATGTATCAGATAACGCTTCTTCTGCTTTAACTTTAGCTTCTAATACTGCAGCTTCATCAATATCAATAGCTCTAACGGCTGTATCAGCCAGAATAGTTACTAAATGAGGTTGAACTTCTAAAAGCCCCCCAGAAATATAGAAGGGATAAATTTCACTCTCACTTACTTTAACTCGGACTTCACCAGGGTTAAGTTTTGTTATTAATGGAGCATGACGAGGCGAAATACCTAATTCACCCATTTCAGCAGGTGCAAAGATCATTTCGGCTAAGCCCGAAAATATCTCTTTTTCTGCACTTACTATATCTACATGTACGGTCATGGTCATTTCTTCACCTGTTGCAAGCTTCCCTCAACAGCTAAGCTGAGGGAATCAAATTAGCTTTTTAATGTTTTCGCTTTTTCAAGCACTTCATCTATGGTACCAACCATATAGAACGCTTGTTCAGGTATCGCATCATAATCACCAGCAATAATACCTTTAAAGCCAGCGATAGTATCTTTAAGTGATACATACTTACCCGGTGAACCGGTAAATACTTCAGCAACGAAGAAAGGTTGTGATAAGAAACGTTGCATTTTACGAGCTCTTGATACAGTTAATTTATCTTCTTCAGATAACTCGTCCATACCTAAGATGGCAATAATGTCGCGTAATTCTTTATAACGTTGCAAAATACCTTGTACACTACGAGCTACATCATAATGCTCTTGACCAATTACTAATGGATCAAGTTGACGGCTTGTTGAGTCTAATGGATCAATCGCTGGATAAATACCTAACTCTGCAATTTGACGAGATAGTACAACTGTCGCGTCTAAGTGAGCAAATGTAGTTGCAGGTGATGGATCTGTTAAATCGTCAGCTGGTACATAAACCGCTTGGATAGAAGTAATAGAGCCTGTTTTAGTAGAAGTAATACGTTCTTGTAAAACACCCATTTCTTCAGCTAGTGTAGGCTGGTAACCTACCGCAGATGGCATACGGCCTAACAACGCAGATACTTCTGTACCAGCTAAAGTATAACGATAAATATTATCAACGAAGAATAATACGTCACGACCTTCATCACGGAAATATTCCGCCATAGTTAAACCAGTTAAAGCAACGCGTAGTCTGTTTCCTGGAGGCTCGTTCATTTGACCGTATACAAGTGATACTTTGTCAATAACGTTAGAATCTGTCATTTCGTGATAGAAATCGTTACCTTCACGAGTACGTTCACCAACACCCGCAAACACAGAATAACCACTGTGTTCAATCGCGATGTTACGAATTAACTCCATCATGTTAACGGTTTTACCTACACCGGCACCACCAAATAGACCTACTTTACCACCTTTTGTAAATGGACAAACTAAGTCAATAACCTTGATACCAGTTTCAAGTAATTCACTTGCAGAAGCTTGTTCGGCATAGCTTGGTGCTTCACGGTGAATTCCCCATTTAACTTGTTCGCCAATAGGTCCCTTTTCATCAATAGGCTGACCTAAAACGTTCATGATGCGGCCTAAAGTCTCTTTTCCTACAGGAACAGAGATAGGAGCATTAGTATTATTTACCACTAATCCTCTACTTAAGCCGTCAGTACTACCCATAGCAATAGTTCTGACAACGCCATCACCTAATTGCTGCTGAACTTCCAATACTAAATCGATGCTTTGTACAGTTAAAGCATCATATACTTTTGGCAGGTCTGTACGTGAAAATTCTACGTCAACGACCGCGCCGATAATTTGAACGATTTTACCCGAACTCATTGAGTTGTCCTCTAAGTGTTGTGTCATTTTGCATGGGGCTTTCAACTAGCTCACAAGAGCCTATACAGCGGCGGCTCCGGCAACAATTTCTGAAATTTCTTGAGTAATAGCTGCTTGTCTGGCTTTATTGTAAATCAATTGCAATTCACCAATAAGGTTCCCTGCGTTATCCGACGCACTTTTCATAGCAACCATTCTTGCAGCTTGTTCACAGGCATTATTTTCTACCAATCCTTGATAGACTTTTGATTCTATAAAACGAGTTAGCAAATGATCTAATACTTCTTTTGCATCTGGCTCGTAGATATAATCCCAATGGCCGCCTAAATTCTCATCAAGTTCACAAGCTACTACTGGCAATAATTGTTCAATTGTAGGACGTTGAGTCATAGTGTTTACGAACTCGTTACTCACTACATATAATTGATCAATTGTTCCTGCTTCATAAGCATCTAGCATTATCTTAATAATACCAACGATATCATGAAGGTGTGGAGTATCACCTAATTTAGAAACCTGACCGACTAAATTTACTTTTAAATTACTAAAAAAACCAAAACCTTTACTGCCGATGGTACAAATATCAACTTCAATATTTGAATTTTCCCATTGCACTAATTCAGCTAAGGTTTTTCTGAATAAATTTGAATTTAGTCCACCGCACAAACCTCTATCAGAACTCACAACTATTACACCCACTCTTTTAACTTCACGTGGGACTAAAAATGTATGTTTATATTCTGGATTTGCTTGTGCTAAATGCTTAATAATTTGGCCAATCTTTATAGAATAGGGCCTTGTTGCCTGCATTCTATCTTTTGTTTTACGCATTTTACTCGCCGCAACCATTTCCATTGCTCGAGTGATCTTTTGAGTATTTTTAATACTCGCGATCTTAGTACGTATTTCTTTGCCAACAGCCATTAGAAGACCCTTTTACCAGCTATGCGTGTTAATGAAAGTTTCAATAGCAGATTTCAAACCACTGCTTATATCATTATTGTAATCACCTGTTGCATTTATAGTGTTAATTAAGTCTGAATGTTCTGACTTTAAATAAGACTGTAAAGCAGCTTCAAAATCAAGCACCTTGCTAACTTCTATTTTATCAAGATAACCTTCATTCGCAGCAAATAATGATACTGCCATTTGTGCAACTGACATTGGCGAATACTGATTTTGCTTCATCAACTCAGTTACGCGTTGGCCACGCTCAATTTGCTTACGCGTGCTTTCATCTAAATCAGATGCAAACTGAGCAAACGCTGCTAACTCACGGTATTGAGCTAAATCAAGACGAGTACCACCGCCTAATTTCTTAATGATCTTAGTTTGTGCAGCACCACCTACTCGAGATACCGATAAACCAGCATTTACTGCAGGACGAATACCAGAGTTGAATAAGTTACTTTCTAAGAAAATTTGACCATCAGTAATAGAAATTACGTTAGTTGGTACGAAAGCTGATACGTCACCACCTTGAGTTTCAATAATTGGCAACGCAGTCAAAGAACCTGTTTTACCTTTTACTTTACCGCCAGTTAATTTCTCAACTTCTTCAGCGTTGATTCTAGCCGCTCTTTCTAATAAACGAGAGTGCAAATAGAATACGTCACCAGGATAAGCTTCACGACCTGGAGGACGACGTAATAATAATGATACTTGACGATAAGCCCAGGCTTGTTTAGTTAAATCATCATAAATGATTAAAGCATCTTCACCACGGTCTCTGAAAAACTCACCCATTGAACAACCAGTATACGGTGCAATGAATTGTAAAGCAGCAGATTCAGACGCTGAAGCGGCAACGATAATAGTGTGAGCCATAGCACCGTGCTCTTCTAATTTGCGCACTACGTTTGCAATAGAAGATCGTTTTTGACCAATCGCTACATAGATACATTTAATGCCTGTACCTTTTTGATTGATGATGGCATCAATTGCAATAGCTGTTTTACCAGTTTGTCTATCGCCAATAATCAACTCACGTTGACCACGGCCTACTGGAATCATCGCATCAATTGATTTCAAACCTAATTGCACGGGTTGATCAACTGATTGTCGAGCAATTACGCCCGGAGCAATTTTCTCAATCGGTGCAGTTTCAGTAGTATCAATAGCGCCTTTACCATCGATTGGGTTACCTAAGGCATCCACTACACGACCTAATAACGCTTCACCAACTGGAACTTCTAGAATTTTACCAGTACATTTAACAGTATCGCCTTCAGTGATGTGTTGATAGTTACCTAAAACTACGACACCAACAGAGTCTCTTTCTAAGTTAAGTGCCATGCCGTAAGTGTTGCCAGGAAACTCTAGCATTTCACCTTGCATTGCTTCAGAAAGACCATGTACTCTCACAATACCATCAGTCACACTGACTACGGTACCTTCTGTATGCGCTTCGGCACTTAAGTCGAAGTTTTCGATCTTCTTTTTAATCAGATCACTTATTTCAGATGGGTTTAATTGCATGTTCTTTATCTCACTCTCACTGTAGTGCTTTGTGCATATGTTGAAGTCGACCTTTGATTGTTCCATCAATTACTCTGTCGCCTGCTCTTACCAGAACGCCACCTATTAATGTTTTATCAACAGAGACATTCATATGAATTTTTTTACCTAAAGTTTTTTCCAACGTCACCGAGAAGCTTTGTTTTGCTTCTTTAGATAAAGTATAAGCCGACACTACTTCAACTTCGACATAACCCTCATCTTCAGCTTTATAAGATTCATAAAGCTTAGCAATCTGTGGCAACAATACTAAACGATTGTTATGAACTAATAACTTTAGAAAATTACTATTTTCTGCCGTTAATTGTTCTTGGCAAATATCCAGCATTAATTCTGATAACTTTTGTTTGTTGACTTTAGGATTATCAACTACAACAGCAATGTCTTCATTTTCAAGTACTGCCGACATAAAAGACAAACTTTGCGACCATTCTTTAGTCGCATTTGTCTCTTTAGCTCTCTTAAAAACAGCAGCTGCGTATGGTCTTGCTAATGTTGCCAATTCGCTCATTATGCTTAACTCAGTTGATTAGAGACTTTAGTAATAATGTCTTGATGCTTATTTTTATCAATTTCGGCATTCAAAATTTGTTCTGCAGCACTTAAAGCTAAGTCAGCAACTTGTTGACGTAGACCTTCTTTTGCTTGCTGCATTTCTTGTTCAATTTGTGCTTTTGCCGCAAGTAACAAACGCTCACCTTCTTTCTTAGCGGTGTCTTTTGATTCTTCAACAATTTCATTTGCACGCTTTTGAGCTAAAGTAACAATCTCTGAAGATTGTTCTTTTGCTTCTTTAATAACGCCTATAGCTTTCTTTTCAGCCAAAACAATTTGTTCTTGACCTTTTTCAGCAGCCGCTAAACCATCAGCAATTTTCTTTTTACGTTCTTCTAAAGAGTCAAATAATGGTGGCCAAATGTACTTCATGGTAAACCATACCAGAAGTGCAAAGGTTATCATTTGCCCAATCAGAGTAGCATTGATACTCACG
>JAPLRS010000003.1 GCA_026399015.1 Methylococcales bacterium
ATAGTTGTTTATGTGCTATCCCCGCTAAAAAACGCCAAATACCTATCTTTCATATGGAAGCCGGTAATCGCTGTTTTGATCAACGCGTACCAGAAGAAACTAACCGTAAAATTGTGGACCATATCAGTGATATTAATTTAACGTACAGTGATATCGCCAGAGAGTATTTATTAAGAGAAGGTCTGCCTGCAGATCGTATCATTAAAACCGGTAGCCCCATGTTTGAGGTGATTCATTCTCGCTTACCCGAGATTAATACTTCTACAGTGCTGGATGATTTAGGGTTAACGAAGGGAGGATATTTTATTGTCTCTGCACATAGAGAAGAGAATATCAGTTCTGATCGTAACTTTTTTGCTTTGGTGGATACGCTTAACGCGATGGCGGAGTTATATCAATTACCGATTATTATTTCTACACATCCGCGTACCCGTAATAAGATTGATCAACACGGGGTAGTTTTTGACCCTTTAATCAAGTTAATGAAGCCACTGGGTTTTATTGACTATGTTAAGTTGCAATTGGATGCTAAAGCGTTGCTATCTGATAGCGGTACGATTTCTGAAGAGTCTTCTATTTTAAACTTCCCTGCCCTTAATATCCGTGAAGCACACGAAAGACCCGAGGCGATGGAAGAAGCATCGGTCATGATGGTGGGCTTGAATAAAGACCGTATTTTGCAAGGTTTAAAGGTATTGGAAGCGCAAGCCGATTCTGTTGAGAGAATAACTAGACCGGTGAGTGATTATTCTATGCCTAATGTGTCAGATAAAGTGGTTAGGATAATTTTGTCTTACACGGATTATATAAACCGTGTGGTGTGGCAGAAGTTTTAAGCATGAATATTTGTTTAATCATTGATGATTATTTGCCTGACAGTATTAAAGTCGGCGCGAAGATGATGCATGAGTTAGCCGTTGAGTTTGTAGCCCGTGGCTATACGGTAACGGTGATTACCCCAGCACCCAGTTTGTTAACCCGTTCTGAGATTACTGTGTTAGACGGTGTAACGGTATGTCGATTTAAATCCGGTGAAATTAAGAATGTCTCTAAAGTAAAACGTGCGATTAATGAGACTTTATTGTCTTATTACGCGTGGCGGGCTTTTAAGGCTTATTTTAAGTCGCATCCACAAGATTTAATCGTTTATTACTCGCCCAGTATTTTTTGGGGCAGTTTGGTTAAGCGTTTAAAAAAATTATGGGGCGCCAAGAGTTATTTAATAGTGCGGGATTTCTTCCCCCAATGGGTGATTGATAATGGCATGTTATCTGCCACCTCCCCTATTACGCGTTACTTTAGATTCTTTGAGGCTTTAAGTTATAAAGCCGCTGATGTAATTGGGATTCAGTCTCCTAAAAACCTAGCTTGGTTTGCTGAAACCGCCTCGGTTAAAAAGCCTTTGGATTTGTTATATAACTGGGCCGCTAATGAGCCAGTGGTTGGGGATTCTTATTCTCATCGTAAAAGTTTAGGTTTAGAAAATAAAGTAGTGTATTTTTATGGCGGCAATATTGGTCATGCGCAAGATATGCTTAATATCGTTAGGCTGGCAATTGCCATGCACGACCAAGTCTCCGCACATTTTGTGTTAGTGGGTGCGGGTGATGAGGTGGAGTTAGTCCGTTCTGCTATAGCGGAGCATAACTTATCCAATATGACGTTATTACCCCCTGTAAACCAAGATGTGTTTAAACACATGTTAGCCGAATTTGATATAGGTTTATTCAGTCTGCATCATGACCACACGACGCATAATTTCCCTGGCAAGTTATTGGGTTACATGGTGCAAGAAAAACCTATCTTAGGTAGCGTTAACCCCAATAATGATTTACAAGACTTAGTACAACAAGCCAATGCCGGCTTTGTTACCGTTAATGGCGATGATAAAGCTTTACTGGCTAATGCCCTGCGGTTACTTCACGATGAATCATTAAGGTTGGATATGGGTGCAAAAGGTAAGCAACTCTTACAAGATGTGTTTTCTGTACAAGCCGCCGCGGATGGAATTTTAAGGGCATCTGGGTTGACGGGGTAATGCCCTCGACAAATACCCTTCGACAGGGCTCAGGGCGAACGGGTTG
>JAPLRS010000025.1 GCA_026399015.1 Methylococcales bacterium
ATTAATTTTAGGTGTTATCCCTACCGCTCATGCAGCTTTACAAAAACTTTTATCAAACGTATGCATTAAGGCAGAACCGCAGGCGGAAAGATATAAATACACTATGTTGACTGATTAAATCACGGACAATCGCGTCTTGCCAAGACAACACATCCCGTATTTCTTTAGGTATGACGATTTGACCTTTAGCCACTGCTAAGGTTGGAGATATTAACCTTAGTCTTACAGGTATTTAGGTTGCGTTCTTTTTAGTTCAATTAGTTTTCAGGTATAATCAGCGGAATTTTTTAACTCTGAGTAAATGCGTATTATGTCGAAAATCAATAAAGTGGTATTGGCCTATTCTGGAGGCTTAGATACTTCCATTATTCTTAAATGGTTACAAGATGTTTATGATTGTGAAGTCGTTACCTTTACTGCTGATTTAGGTCAAGGTGAAGAAGTAGAACCCGCACGCGCAAAAGCACAAGCGGCTGGTATCAAAGACATTTTTATTGAAGATTTACGTGAAGAATTTGCCCGTGATTATGTCTTCCCAATGTTTCGCGCTAACACCATTTATGAAGGTGAGTATTTATTAGGTACTTCTATTGCACGACCATTAATCGCTAAGCGTTTGATAGAAATCGCTAATGAAACAGGTGCAGAGGCTATTTCTCATGGCGCAACGGGTAAAGGTAATGACCAAGTGCGTTTTGAATTGGGTGCTTATGCCTTAAGACCTGATATTCATGTGATTGCGCCTTGGCGTGAGTGGGATTTAAACTCTAGACAATCTCTTTTGGCTTACGCTGAAAAACACGGAATTTCTGTTGAGAATAAAAAAGGTAAAACATCACCTTACTCAATGGACGCTAATTTATTACACATCTCTTATGAAGGTCGTATCCTTGAAGATCCTTGGACAGAGCCAGAAGAAGATATGTGGCGTTGGACAGTTTCTCCAGAAAACGCACCTGATAAAGCGACTTATATAGAGTTAACTTATCAACACGGTGATGTAACTGAGATTGATGGCGTGCCAGTTTCTCCTGCGACTGTTTTAGAGCAATTAAACAAAATAGCGGGTGCTAATGGTATTGGTCGTTTAGATATCGTAGAAAATCGTTATGTCGGTATGAAGTCACGCGGCTGTTACGAAACTCCAGCCGGTACTATCTTATTAAAAGCCCATCGTGCGATTGAGTCTTTAACTTTAGATAGAGAAGTAGCGCATTTAAAAGATGAGTTAATGCCACGTTATGCGTCTTTAATCTATAACGGTTACTGGTGGAGTCCTGAGCGTAAAATGTTACAAACTATGATTGATGAGTCACAAGTATCGGTTAACGGTAAAGTGCGACTTAAATTGTATAAAGGTAATGTAATAGTTGTTGGTAGAGCTTCTGATACTGACAGTTTATTTGATGAAAGTATCGCGACTTTTGAAGATGATGGCGGTGCTTATAATCAGAAAGATGCAGAAGGTTTTATTAAATTGAATGCCTTAAGAATGCGAATAGCAGCGGCCAAACAAGCTCGTTAATTCGTTTAAAAAACACAGGACAAAAACTATTTAGCTTGTATAATTACGAGCTAAATTGCATTAATAAAAATAACAACGTCCTGCTAAGTCTATAATTTTAGGCTTGGTTTGAGGGGAATCTAATAATGAGTGAGTTGCGCGAGACCAAAGCAGAACTAGTTGTTCTGGAAAGAATACCTTCGCATCAAGCTTTGGTGAAAGTAAATCGATGGTTAACGGCTATTATCTTTGTATTGATGGCCGTTATTATTGTGGCTGGCTTTTATTGGGTTCCCTCTCAAGATCTTAATCGTCTTAGAAGTTCGGATGTAAAAATATCTGAAGCAAATCCCGTTTTATCAGCAGAAGTTAATGCTTTAAAAGGTCAATTTGTTGGTTTAGTTAGTGGTTCCATCGAAAGTAAATTAAGAGCGTTAGAAGATAGTATTCGGGTCGGTACGGTATCAAATTCTTTAGGTACCCTTGAGGAACTGAAGAGTGAAGTACAGGTTTTAAAGTCATATTCAGAAGCACCTAAAAGAGATGCAAGCGAGATTCCTAACGAGCAAATTGTTCAGGAAATGCACAGCTTAAAGCGTTTGGTGTATTTGACTTTAGCTTCTTGTGGTTTGATGTTGGCGGCAGTTGCTGGCGTTTGGTTGAAGAACCGTTATCGACTACCTAATAAAGAAACGGTTACACAATATTTAGCAGAAAAATAATTAGCTTTATTTTTCTTTAGACAAAAAAATGCCGCCCTGCTGTTTCAGCAAGGGCGGCTTTTTTTTGTGTTCGTCTTTTTTATTCTTATTTGCTGCTGATGTAAGCGAATAAAGCGTCAACCGCTTGATCTTCACCGTAGCCAGCTTTTTCTACTGCTTTATTTTTCATGATCTCTTCGATCGCTTTTGGCATGCCGCCTTTACCTTCTTTTAACATTTTTTCAAAGCTTGCTCTAGTTAAAGAACCAGCTTTAATGTTTTCAGATAATTGTGGGTTTGACTTAATGTCATGGCAAGTGCCACAACCACGACCGAAAGCGCGATCATAAATTTTTTGACCAACTTCTAGTTGTTCATCAGCGAAAGTTGAGCCGCTTAAAGCGATTAAAACGATACCAGCTGCTGTAGCAAGTGTTTTTTTCATAGTGACCTCTTGGTTTTTATAATTAAGAGAACTAGGTTCTCTTGGTGGAAAATTTTTTTGCTTAAAAAGCAAACCAGCAAAGAATAGGGAATTTAACAGAAAAATTCAATCTTTTATTTTATATTGTCATAAAACACAGTATATAGAGCGTATTTACTCGCTAATTCTTGCTCAGTTTTAATACTCAGTTCAAGTAACTTTATTAAATATTACTTTGTAATTGGAACCAGTTTAGTTTGTTATGTAAGGTAACCACGGTACCAATAATAATTAAGGTGGGTGGTTTAATGTCTAGCTTGGCTATTTTCTCAGCGAAGCTTTCTAGAGTACCTGTTACTACGCGTTGATTTGTAGTGGTGCCTTGTTGCACTAGGGCAATGGGTAAATCTTTTGGACTACCGTGTTTAATCAACGCTTCACAGATTTTTTCTAGCCCAACTAGGCCCATATAAATAACAATTGTTTGATTGGGTAGCGCTAGTTGAGTCCAGTTTAAATTGATGGAGTTATCTTTTAAATGCCCCGTCACAAAGGTACAGGATTGCGCATGGTCTCTATGGGTTAAAGGGATGCCAGCATAAGTAGAACAACCCGACGCGGCCGTAATTCCAGGCACAACTTGAAAGTTGATGCCTTGCTCCATTAACGTTTCTATTTCTTCACCACCTCTGCCAAATATAAACGGGTCTCCACCTTTTAAACGCACAACGCGTTTGCCAGCTTTTGCGAGGTCTGCAAGTAAGGTATTGATAGATTCTTGGGGTAGGGTATGTTTGTCACGCTGTTTACCCACATAAATTTTTTCTGAATCACGTCTAGCTAAATCAATAATGTCAGGTGAAACTAAATGATCATAGACAATCACATCCGCTTGTTGCATTAAGCGTAAGGCTCTAAAGGTTAATAAATCCGCAGCTCCAGGGCCTGCACCTATTAAATAAACCTCACCTACTGTTTCAGTGTTTTTATGTTGCTGTAATGCTTGCAGTAATTGTTGTTCAGCACCATTATCATTACCTGAAAATACCGCTTCCGCTACCGAGCCTTGAAAGATATTTTCCCAAAAGATGCGGCGTTGAGCAGGTTCTTTGATGAGTGATTTAACTTTGTTTCTATAGTTTTCTGCTAACTGTGCTAATTGGCCATAAGCGGGAGGGATTATGGTTTCAATTTTGGCTCTTAATAAGCGCGCTAAAACGGGTGCTGCGCCACCTGAGGAGACTGCGGCAATAATAGGTGAACGGTCAATAATTGCCGGGAAAATGAAACTACACAAATCTGGGCTATCAACGACATTGACTAAAATTTTGTGAGCTCCTGCACTTTGGGCGACCAATTCATTAGTGGCTCTATTGTCTGTTGCTGAAATGACTAATTTAAAATTAAGTACATCATCAGGTTTGAAAGCTTTTTGATGGATAGTTAAATTATACTTGTGTTCAAGACTCGCAATATGATGACTAACTTTAAGTGCAATGACGGTGATGTTAGCACCGGCTCGCGCTAATAATTCAATTTTACGGGCGGCGATTTCACCCGCACCAATGACTAAGCAGGGGTTATTTTGCAATTTAACAAAGATGGGGAAATAGTCCATTTATTCGAGAGCATTTTTTAGATTTGTTAGGGAATGGTATTATAAGCACTCTACAGCTTAGTGAGTACCTAAACAATGCTTGAATTTAGTCATGAAGTCGATGCCAGTGGCTTACTATGTCCTTTGCCTTTGTTACGATTAAAAAAAATATTAGTCTCCATGGAAAGTGGCGATGTGGTGAAGGTGATTGCCACAGATCCAGCAGCGCATTTGGATTTTGGTGTATTTACCGATCAAGCGGGACATCAAATCCTAGCGTTGATGAAAGAAGATGATCAACAGATTTTTTATATTCAGAAAAAATAGCCTATTCGTTTAACTGTCGCCTTGTACCTTGCAACGCGCTACTTTAAAATGATCTATCCCTACTCCTTACACATAAAGTTATGACTACAAACGATACGCCCGTTTCGACCAATTTTATTCGTCAAATCATTACCCAAGATCTTAAAGAAAATAAAAACCAAGGCAAAGTAGCCACACGATTTCCTCCTGAGCCTAACGGTTATTTACATATCGGTCACGCCAAATCTATTTGTTTAAATTTTGGCATTGCGGGTGAATTTAAAGGGACTTGTAATTTACGTTTTGACGATACCAATCCCGAAAAAGAAAACATCGAATATATGGAATCAATAGAACGCGATGTGAAATGGCTGGGGTTTGAATGGGCGGGTTTGTACAATGCATCAGATTATTTTGAACAACTTTATAGTTACGCTGTACAGTTAATTGAACAAGGTTTAGCTTATGTGGATAGTTTATCTGCAGAAGAAATTAGAGTGTATCGCGGTACTTTAACCGAACCGGGCAAAGAAAGTCCTGATCGTAATCGGTCAATTGAAGAAAATTTAGATTTATTTACTCGTATGCGTGCTGGCGAGTTTGCTGATGGCGCCTATGTGTTGCGCGCTAAAATTGATATGGCATCACCTAATATTAATATGCGTGATCCAGCGATTTATCGTATTCGTCGTGTGCATCATCATCGTACGGGAGATGCTTGGTGTATTTACCCTATGTATGATTATACGCACTGCATTTCTGATGCCATTGAAGGCATTACCCATTCTATCTGTACCCTAGAATTTGAAGATCATCGACCTTTATATGATTGGGTGTTAGATAAATTACAAACACCTAGTCACCCACAGCAAATTGAGTTTGCTAGATTGCAATTGGAATACACCATTGTGAGTAAGCGTAAGCTCAATCAATTAGTGACTGAAAAGCATGTTAATGGATGGGATGACCCGCGTATGCCCACTATCGCTGGCTTGCGTCGTGCTGGTTTTACTCCTAAAGCGATTCGTGATTTTTGTGAGCGTATTGGTGTGACCAAGCAAAACTCATGGATAGAAATTGGTGTGTTGGAATACTGTATTCGTGAAGATTTAAACGAGAATGCCTTACGCGCTATGGCGGTTTTACAACCTTTGCGTGTGGTTATCGAAAACTATCCTGATGGCCAAGTTGAACAATTAGAAATCAGTAATCATCCGCAAAAGCCTGAGTTAGGTAAACGCCAGGTGCCGTTTAGTAAAGTAATCTTAATTGAGCAAGATGACTTTGCAGCAATTCCACCACCCAAGTACAAACGTTTAATTGAAGGTGGTGAAGTAAGGTTACGCGGTTCTTATGTGATTAAATGTAATGAGATTATCAAAAGTGCTGAGGGCGTGATCACTGAGTTACGTTGCTCCTATGATCCAGACACCTTAGGTAAAAATCCAGAAGGTCGTAAAGTAAAAGGCGTGATTCACTGGGTATCAGAAGCAGAGTCTGCAGAAGCTGAGATTCGTTTGTACGATCGTTTATTTACGGTACCGAGTCCTGACAATGAACCTAACTTTTTAGATGTGATTAATCATGATTCTTTAGAAGTATTAGAAGGCTGTCGGGTAGAAGCGAGTTTGGCTCAAGCATCACCAGAAAACCGTTATCAGTTTGAAAGAACAGGGTATTTTTGTTTAGATTCAGTAGATAGCGTCGATGGAAAGTTAGTCTTTAATCGTACGGTGACTTTAAGAGAAGGCGGCTGGGCTAAAGATTAGTCGTTTTATAAAAAGACAGGCATAGCCGCGTGTTTAATTATAAAATACGCGGCATTTTTAAATATTAACTCGGAAGAGACATGGCACAACAAGAAAGTATTAACCTCGTAGAAAGCTATTACGCAGCCTTTAATGGTGGCGATATGGAGACTTTTTTAAACTTACTCACTGATGATGTGATTCACGATATTAACCAAGGTAGACGTGAAGTAGGTAAAGAAGCGTTTTCTGTGTTTATGGGTGGAATGAACACTAATTACAAAGAGCAATTGGTAGAGATGGTTATTATGGCCAGTACTGATGGTGCGCGTGCTTCTGCTGAATTTGTGGTATTAGGTGAATACATTAAAACTGATGAAGGATTACCAGAGGCGAAGGGTCAAACTTATCGTTTACCAGCCGGTGCATTTTTTGAAATTCGTGATAACAAAGTAGCACGTATTACTAACTACTATAATTTACAAGATTGGATTGCGCAGGTTTCTGCATAATCTCATCAGTTCAATCTGAGCTTGTTGAAGTGTTATAGTTCAACAAGCTCTCATGTTGTGAGCGTGTTTGCTTGTCTAATTCAATATCAAAAATATGGTAGCCATTTCTTCCGGCTAATTTGGCTTGATACATCGCTTGATCAGCTTGGCGTATTAAAATGTCCGGATCGATATCAACGGTTTGAGGATAGAAAGTTACACCCATGCTCGCGGTTACATTTAAGTTGATCCCATTAAAAACTTCTGGTTGTGATGCTGCGCTTAGAAGTCGATTGAATAAAAATACATGGCTTTCCATATTACCAACATCAATTAATAAAGCAATAAACTCATCTCCACCTATACGGGCCAAGGTATCTACTTCGCGTAGGCAGTCCGACATGTTTTTTGCAACAGCAATAAGTAGTTGGTCACCGGCAAGGTGTCCATAGGTATCATTAATGGCTTTAAAACCATCTAGATCAAGAAAAACTACGGATAGAATCAAATTTTGGCGTTTAGCTAGAGCAATAGCTTGGTGTAAACGATCTTCTAATAACACTCTGTTAGGTAAGTTGGTTAAAGCATCATAATGGGCCTTGTGTTCTAATTCATGTTCATGCAATTTTGCTCGTGTAATGTCAGATATTAGAGCTACATAATGAGTAGGCTCACCCTCGTTATCATAGACAGTGCTAATATTTTCTAAAGCAGCATAAACTTCACCATTCTTATGTCGATTCCAAACTTCTCCGTACCAATGACCTTTATTCATTAAATCATGCCACATGTCTGTATAAAATTCTTTTTCTTGCCGACCGGAGCTTAGAATTCTGGGATTTTTTTTAAGAACTTCCTCACGCGTAAAACCAGTGATTTCAGAAAACGCATCATTAACTTGTAGAATTGAGCCCTCGCAATCGGTAATTAAAATGCCTTCAAGTGCATGCGTAAATACGCTGGCAGCCAGCTGTAATTTTGCTTCAGTCAATTTATGTTCTGTGATGGCGCTATGCGAGACTACAACTCCGTTTTTTAAGGGTGTTAAAGGGGTAATATTCATTTTAAACCAGCGCGATTCTGAGGGGGAGTGGCAGGCGTACTCCATTGAAAACTCTGGTAAGTTACCGTTTAATACGGCTTTGATGCCTGTGTGTGCACTTAAGGCAGGTTTAGTTGTGTCGCTATTTAAATGAGATTGACAAACATCTAGATAATTAATGCCTATATCTGTTTTTATTGATTTAGAATCCGCTTCGGGACTATTTTGAATAGCAAAATCTTTCCATGCTTGATTGGTTAGGATGATAAATCCATTGTGATCTAAGACTGCAATTTGTGCGGAAACTGAATTAAGAATACATAGTTTAAAGGCTTCGCTATTTTTAAGGTCTAGTTCAATTTGTTTTCTAAGGCTAATATCTTGAAAGAAAGCTGCAATTTGCCGGTTGTTAGGTAGAAATTGTATAGAAACTTCAACATCGAAGATCGAACCATCTTTCCGACGATGTTGTGATTCAAAACGGGACTGTTTTAATTTTAAATGCTTTGGAATATCGTCTGTAGTGCTTAAAGATTGTAGTTTTTTAATGTTGATATTTTTGAGCTCTGTTTTACTATATCCACTCATTTCACAATAACTGGTGTTAGTTTCAACTAAACGCATGTTTTTGTCTAACAACCAAAAACCATCAATTGCATTGTCAAGTATATGCTGATGCTGATCATCTTTTTGGTGTAGGTTGTTTACGAGTGTCGATATTTTTTTATGAAGCTTGAGGTGTTTGAGTAGTTTTAGCCGCATTATTTAAGCCTTGAGGTTAATGCATAGGTCTGATTACAGATTATTGAACTATTTTTAGTATTACTTAATAGAAACTGAGCCGCATAACAATGAGATAACGAGTTTTTCTGCTAACAGGTAGTCTAAGTAATTAGCTCGGTTTGAAGTCTAGTAGAAGATTTTAATAATTCAAATTTAATTACTTAAACTTAATTACGCGGGTTAAATAGTTGGTTTTTTGTTGTAAAGATTTACGTAGGGGGGGTGATAAAGACGGGTATCTTAGAGAGTTGCTGTGAGGGGAGAAGGCGCTGACGTGTGTTTCTTATAAATCAGGTAGGCTAATTTCTCAACCTACCTGTTTAAGTTATGTAGTTAACAGTATTTTTAAATGAATTAGCTGTTTTGTAATGCTTCGTAGTGACGGCGTAAGATAGAATCAGTTGGAACTACGCTAAGAGGCGCTTCAGTTGCTGCAACTATTGTTTCTGTTTCAGCGACTACTGGTGCTGCTTCGGTTACAACTGCAGCAATAACGGGTGTTGTTGGTTTAGCAAGTGCTTCGTAATCCGCATAAGCGTTCGCTAAGGTTTTTTTACAAATAAGTGAAAGTGCAATTTCGCTATTAATTTCAGCATCATAATGACGACTTTGAACTGAATCACTTGGACGTGATCCCTTAACAGCTTCTAAAATGTTTTTTAGGTTTGTTAAGGCATGGCGTCTTTGAATTGAATCTTGGGGTAGGTTGTCTGTGGTAATCGCTGTAGTAGTTGTAGAGACAGCAACAACAGGTTTGTTAACGGGTGCTGTTTCTTTAGGTGTTTCTATAACGATTGGTGTTTCTACTTCAACTGGCTTAGGTGCTTCAGGGGCAGGTTGAGTTGTTTGAGTTGTTGCAGCATTGCTAGCGGCGGCAAGTTGCTCTGTAATAAGTTGTAAAGTTTTTTTGCCGAAAGAAATCAAGGTTTGTAAAAATTCATTCATTGTTATTACTCTTTAATTAACTTAAATAATGGAGATTGTATGTTGAATTATTGTTACTTAACTGAGTAACAATGGTTTTTGTTTTTATAGTCAAACTATAACACTTGTTGTTTAACTTGGCGATAATCAGGGTAATAAAAACTTAGTAATATGACCGAAACTTGTAATGTTTTTATGTTGAAGTCAGGGTTTCTCTAAGGTTATATCGGCAAATTTATTTCGCTAAATAGACAGAATGATTGGCGGTAATTGCTTACAAATATCGCCAATCACGATTAAGACAATTATCCAATGATACGTTCTTGCCAAAGTTTGGTTTTTTCTTTTAAAGAATCTACATTAAACGTAGTTAATTGACGGTCTTTTAATAAACGTTTTCCTGCGACCCATACATCAGATACTTGCTGACGACTGGCAGCATAAACAATTTGTGATAAAGGTGAATAGATGGGTTGCGTTTCTAAAGCGCTTAAATCTATTGCGATAACATCGGCAGCTTTGCCTATGGTTAAAGAGCCCGTGATATCCTCAATACCTAAAGCTTTGGCGCCATTAATAGTCGCCATTTTAAGGGCTGTCATAGCGGGTACTGCACTTGCATCTCCTGATACTCCTTTAGCTAATAGGGCCGCGGTACGCATTTCGCCAAACATATCTAAGTCATTGTTACTGGCGGCGCCATCAGTGCCTAAGGCAACATTAACGCCGGCAGCTAAACATTTAGCAACCGGACAAAAACCACTCGCTAGTTTTAAGTTAGATTCAGGGCAATGCACAATATGTGCACCTGATTCGGCAAATAAACTAATTTCTTCGTCATTGAGTTGGGTCATGTGTACAGCGACTAAAGACGGGTTAATTAAACCTAAAGCATTTAAACGTTGTATTGGGCGTTGACCAGACTGGCCTTGAGCTTGCTCGACTTCGAAGGCTGTTTCATGAATATGCATATGAACGGGTAAATCTAATTCATCTGCTAAGGTTCTGATTTTTAGTAAGGGCTCATCAGAAACCGTATAAGGCGCATGTGGGGCAAAGGCAGTGCTGCAAAGCGTGGAATGTCGAAGTTGTTCTTGTAATGCTAGCCCTTTAGCAATATATTCTTCACTATTTTGGGCCCAAGCTGAGGGGAAGTCGATAACGATTAAGCCCACTTTTGCACGAATGCCATGCTCGAGTGCTTGTTGTGCAGTGACTTCTGGAAAGAAGTACATATCGTTAAAGCAAGTGGTACCGCCCAAGAGCATTTCGGCAATCGCTAAATCCGTCCCGTCTTTTACAAAGGCGGGGCTTATCCATTTTTGTTCTAAAGGCCAGATATGGTTCTGTAACCAATCCATTAATGCTAGGTCATCGGCGATGCCACGCATAAGTGTCATAGGAACATGCGTATGACAGTTAATTAATCCGGGTAACAGGGCGTGGTTTTCTAAGTTTTCTGTGGTGCTTGCTTTATACTTCTGTTTTGCCAAATCTGTGGGTAATAAATCAATAATTTTACCTTGATGAATCACCAAACTGTGGTGTTCGTAGGTTACGGATTCCGGTTCAACGGGTATAATCCAACGCGCATGTATAAGAGTATCGACTTGCATCAGTTGTTCCTGTGTGAGTAACTATTTTTAATAAGAGAATTATAACTTTTTAGCCTTAGGTTTTAGCAAATAATGACGCAACAAACGAACGAAACGGTGCAAGCTCTGATTTGGACAGGGTCTTCTTTAAAAGTATTAGATCAGCGTAAATTACCTGATACGATTATTTATGATGAATATCAGGACGCCGCAGGTGTTACAGAAGCGATTGCTTCAATGCGGGTTCGTGGTGCGCCTGCCATTGGCATTGCTGCTGCCTATGGCGTGGCTTTATCTGTTTCTCAGTATCATGTTAATGATGCCGTAGATTGGCAAGCACAAGTGTCTAAAGATATTGCTTTACTGGCGCAATCAAGACCGACTGCCGTTAATTTGTTTTGGGCTTTAGCGCAAATGGAAGCCCTTTTAGCTCAAAACCTAGATGATCCTAAAGCTGAATTTATTGTTGCTGCTGAACAAATTCATGCGGATGATATCGCGGCAAATATCAAAATGGGTGAAATGGGCGCAGATTTGTTGGCGGGCGCTAAAGGTTTAATGACGCATTGTAATACGGGTACTTTAGCAACAGGTGGTTATGGTACAGCCTTAGGTGTAATAAGAAGTGCCACTAAACGCCAAGCCGTTAATGTTTATGCGGGGGAAACGCGCCCTTGGTTACAAGGTGCTCGTTTGACAGTGTGGGAATTAGCTCAAGATGGCATTCCGGTGACTTTGGTGGCTGATTCTGCGGCAGCTTGGTTAATGAAATCTGGGGCAATTGATTGGATTATTGTCGGTGCAGATCGTATTGCGGCAAATGGGGATACGGCTAATAAAATTGGCACTTATTCTTTAGCTGTTTTGGCGAAACAGCATGGCGTTAAATTGATGGTGGTAGCGCCAACTACAACGATTGATTGGGGCATTGAAAGTGGCTCTGAGATAGAAATAGAACAGCGTGATCCTAAAGAACTATTACCCGTTTGTTACGATCACGAGGGCTCTTTAGTGACTGCGTGGAATCCGGTTTTTGATGTAACCCCTGCAGAGTTAATTGCGGCGATAGTGACAGAACGAGGCGTGGTATTGAATCCTTCTATTGAGACTATGAGGAGTATAAAAGATGCGATTTAATAAAAAAGCGAATAATCCTGTGTTAGCGGTTGGGTATTTGTTTAAAGGCTTAAATTTATTAACCAGCACTTCTTTACGCAGTTTTATTTTGATCCCCGTTTTGATTAATTTAGTGTTGTACGGAGTGGCTTTAACTTTAGGGTATTACTACATCTCTGATCTGATTAATCAGTTTATTCCTAGTTGGTTAAACTGGTTAAGTTGGGTGTTATGGCCTTTATTTTTTATTAGCTTCTTTATTGCGGGTTTCTTTACTTTTACGGTGTTAGCCAATTTATTAGCGTCGCCCTTTTACGGCAAATTATCTGCAAAAACGTTAAGTTTAGTGGCTACCAAGTTAGTTGATGGTAAAGAGCAACCCTTACCGCAAGTGGTGAGTGCTGAAGTAAAGCGAGCTGTTTACTTATTAACTAGAGCTATTCCTTTAGTGATCATCTCTTTTATTCCTGGTCTTAATGTTTTAGCGCCATTTCTTTGGGCTTTATTTGGTGCATGGGGTATGGCCTTGGAGTATTGTGCTTATCCTTTAGAAAATGCAGGCCTGTTATTTACTGATCAACAACAATTGCTTAAAAGTGTTCGGTTTGGCGCTTTAAGTTTTGGTGGTGCTGCAGCCTTAGGTTTAACCATACCCGTGCTTAATATACTCATTGCTCCTGCAGCAGTTATTGGCGCCACTTTGTACGTTAATGATATGAAACAAGATTAACGTCTGGAAGTTAATAATTGAGTCCCGCTCTGACCACTATTTTAGTAGCGTTTCGGGCGGGTAAATAAGTGGCAAATATCGCCAAGATGCACACGACTACCAGCCAAATTAATACGGAAAGTTGTGAAAAAACAAAGTCTAAATGCATGCCTAATAGAGTTAAGCCTAATTTTTTAGCCAAAGGGGCTGCGACGAGATAGGCAGTGGGTACGCTGATTAGCCAAGCTAACAAACCATGTAATAAACCTTCCAGCATAAATAGTCTAAAAATAGTGGTTGAATTAGCACCAATCGCTCTCAGTACCGCTATCTCGCGAGTGCGTTGCAAAACGCTAATAGCCAATGTTCCTGAAAGACCAATCCCTCCCACAATGGCAATCATAATAGTTAATCCTAGTAGCATCCCCAGCATAGGTTTGAATTGATTCTCTGCAAATTGGCGTTGTTCACGTTTAGCTATCGTGGTGTAGACATCTAAAACGATGGGGTGTTCTTGGAACACTGTTTTTAAAGCTTCGAGATAGGTTTTTTCCTCATTCAAAGAATTTAGCCTAGCTGTTAATAGTGCAAAGGAATATTTAAATTCATTTTTAGTATTTGTTTGCAAGGTGCTTAAGGGGCCATAAATGGGTTCTACTGTATAACCCGTTCCTGCAAACCACCGGTATAAGCCAATAACTTCCCATTCTTGGGCTGTGTGTTGTAACAGTTTAGTATTTATTTTGTCACCCACATGAATTCCATTAAGTGCCGCAGTATCAGCATTGATTACCAAATGCTGTTGTTGTTCATCTGAATTATCAAACCAACGGCCTTCAACAATAAGGGGTTTATACATTGAGGTATTAGTGGGTAGGGCGATCATTTGCATGCCCAAACTACCAACTTGTTGGATGACTTTATCCTTAACCGATAGTTCTACTGGCATGCGATTCCATAGCTCTATACTTTGGGTATTTGGAACGCTATTTACCAGTTTGTTGATGATTTCTTGAGGTTGGTCTTGGATAAAACCTAAGCGAATATCATACGAGCTACGATCGAGTTCGTTATTTAGGGTCAGATTAAGTGACGCTATCAAGCTCGTAATCACTATAAACAAGACACCTGCAATAATCAATACGCTTTGTGTCCATAGTAAACGGGCTTTACGGCGTAACAAATTAGCTATTGCAATTGCATAAATCGTGGGTAAGCACGCAGCTATTTTAAGTTCTAGCCAGCGGTCAAAACGAGTGCTGACAAAATCCGCTCCTAGGCGGTAACTTGAAATAGCATACCTTACAGATAGTGATGCACCCTGTAAGATAGGTTGTAAAGCCGCCAAAATGGGTGCAATTAATCCGCCGGCAATCATTATGTAAATTGTTTTAGGTGAATAAACAAATCCTGAGAGTTCAATATTAAATAAATCTAATAACCAACGACTACTGTAATAAGCGCCTGCTGCACTTAAAGGAATTGCGATTAATAAGGCGATAATTGATAGCACAAAAACTTCTGATAAATAGATTTTAGCGATGCTGGAACGGCGAGCACCCAGTGACTTCATAATGCCTATTTGATCAGTCTGTTGGGTAATTAAAGCCGCCACGGTATTTAAAATCAGTACAGAACTGAGTGCTAAAGATGCCCAAGCCATAACCGTCAATATGAGATGTATGCCTTTAAAGATAGCACGGCCCCAATGTTGGTCAGGGTTTTGCAATAAGGTGGCATTAACAGGGATGTTTTGGCTGGCAAGTTTTTGGCGGATTTCACCTGCTATCAAATTAACTTTTCCTGGGTTGTAAGGCGGTTTAACTTGGACTAATAATTGTCTGAAACTAGCGCTAGGAATGTTGAAGGTAGGTGCTAATTCAGGCGCGATAAATACATGTAATTGACCACCAAAACTGGGCGGTTTAACAAAAGGATGTCGAATGATACCGGCAATCGTAAGGATCTCAGTGCCATTAGGTGTTTTTATTTCAAGAGTGTCGCCTAGGCTTAGGTGAGTATATTTGGCGGATAAACGTTCTATAGCCACAAATTTATCGTGTGGGAAACTACCTGCTAACAAGCGCATTTGGTCTTGTTTTTGATTTATATAATCGGTTCTGAATAATAAAGTCCCTGTTTGCCAGGGAGAAGACTCTGAGGTTTTAAATTGCCCAGTAAATTGCGTCATGATATCAACGCTATTCACTTCGTCCATGTTTTTGATGCTTTCGGCTACAGAAAAATCCACATCCCTTCTAAGCATTAAACTAATATGTGAAGGCTGTGAGGCTTGATGCGCTTTATCCATGTAACTGAGTTGTAAGTCCATCATGCCCAGTAAGGTACCAATCACAAATAGACCAATAGCAATACTCGATATGGCTAAGACGGTATGGTATTTATGCATTAGCAGATCACTGCTAACTTTTTTCCATAGAATTGAGTTAAAAAGCATTGTTTCTAAATTGGTTTAGATAGGCATTGATCACTTGAAACATGTCCATCGTGCAAGGTGATATGACGGCTAGCTGTTTTTGCAAGGTCTTCATTATGAGTAACAATGACGAGTGTTTTACCCTCTTGCTGTAATGCCGTGAAGAGTGTGTAGATATTTTCTGCGGTCGATGAATCTAAATTCCCCGTGGGTTCATCTGCAACTAGCAATGCTGGGTCATTTGCCAATGCACGTGCAATCGCGGCACGTTGTTGTTGTCCCCCAGAAACTTGTCCGGGTAATTGTTTGCCTTGTTTTGTTAAACCAACTCGATCAAGTAAATAATGCGCTCTATCCAAACGCTCGCGTTTTGGGTATTTATTTACAAAATCCATGGGTAATTGGATATTTTGTAGCAAAGTGAGTGAGGGCAGTAATTGAAAAAACTGAAACACAATGCCTACGTTTAAGCCTCGCCATACTGATAATTCTTCTTCTTTTAATAGTTGTAAAGCAGTTTCATTTATTATTATTTCACCACTGCAGGGTCTATCAATACCCGTTAATAAGTTTAATAAGGTTGATTTTCCATTGCCAGATGGACCAGTAATTGCGACAAACTCACCGGTATTAATGTTTAAAGAAATGTTTTGTAAAACAGGCGTAGTTAATTGTCCTTGCGTATAAGATTTATAAACATGGTTTAGTTTTATAAGATTTTGCATGGCAAAAGGTGTTTTATGATTGCGTTATTTATAAAAATATTAGATTCTACCACGCACTCATTGTTAGAACTTGAAATACGCGGATGACATTTATACAACAGTTATGGCTAATATTAGCGGGTACTTGGACAGTGTTGGAGATTCTTGTTGGGTATAAAACACGTATATCGTTTTATGATTCAGTTCCACAGCTAAAGAATTATCAAAAGGAGCGCCTTATTTGGCTGGTCGTGGTAATTTCGATTATCGGCGCTTTTGGTTTTAAACATTTGCAGTTAGTGCAATTACCCATGAGCTATGGGGTGCGGCAAATAATTGCTTTAATAATGATGTTGATAGGCCTGATGATCCGTTTCTACGCGATAAAAAGGTTGGGGCGGTTTTTTAGTACGACAGTTGTGATTCAAAATGAACATGCACTGATCACTCATGGACTTTATCAGTTTATAAGGCATCCTGCTTATACGGGGTTACTGATTAGTTTTTTTGCCATAGGTGTTGCTATGGGTGATATTTTAGCGATACTTATTTTAGTTTTGCCATTAGGACTTTTTCTAAAACAACGAATTAGCGTTGAAGAAGATATTTTAATCGGCCATTTTGGTAAAGACTATTTGGAGTATGCCGTTCGAACAAAGAAGCTTATTCCTTGGCTTTATTAATAGTTGATACTTCTATAGATTCAAAGTTTTCATTCATTTAAATTATTTAATCTCTTTATCTTTTATGCCTAACAAGAAACAAATTGTCATCGTGGGCGCAGGACCTGGGGGTCTGTGTGCTGGAATGTTATTAAGCAAACGCGGTTTTAAGGTCACTATTTTTGATAAGAATCACGAAGTGGGAGGTAGAAATCGTCCCATTAGATTGGGTGATTTTGTATTTGATACAGGACCAACTTTTTTATTAATGAAACATGTGCTCGATGATATGTTTGCATTATGCGGTAAAAAAAGTGCTGATTATTTAGGGTTTATTAAACTCGATCCTATGTATCGGTTGTTGTTTTCTGATCGCAGTATTCAAGTATTTTCTGATAGAAATAAAATGCGAGCTGAATTGGAGCAAGGTTTTAATGAAGGCAGTTCAGGATATGACGCTTATTTAAAGCGGGAAGGAAAGCATTTTGAAAAACTTTATCCTTGTATCAAACGTGACTATACCAGCATCAAGGCATTTTTCTCTTGGGATTTAATAAAAGCCGTTCCCTATCTTGCATTGAATCATAGTGTGTTTTCTAATTTAGGTAATTATTTTAAAGAAGAAAAAATGCGCTTAGTTTTTTCTTTTCAGTCTAAGTATTTAGGTATGTCACCGTGGGATTGTCCGGCCATATTTACCATGCTGTCTTATTTAGAACATGAATACGGTATTTATCATGTAAAAGGGGGGTTAAATAAAATTGCTGAGGCTATGGCCAAAGTTATTATCGAGCAAGGTGGGCAAATTCATACTGATACTGAGATCGAATCTCTAGTTATCAATAATAAAAAAGTAAACGGTGTACGTTTACAAGACGGTACTGAAATTTTGGCAGATGATGTGATTATCAATGCTGATTTTTCACATGCGATGACTCATCTAGTTAAACCTAATGAATTAAAGCAATATAGCCCAGAGAAGGTAGATAAGTTGGAGTACTCTTGCTCTACTTTTATGTTGTATCTAGGTTTAGACACGCATTATGATTTACCGCATCATACTATTGCTTTTGCCGATGATTATGTAACGAACATAAACAATATTTTTCATAGTAAAACGCTTAGCAAAGATTTCTCTTTTTATGTGCAAAATGCTTGTGTTAATGATGACACCTTAGCGCCAGCAGGAAAGTCAGCTTTATATGTATTAGTGCCTACGCCTAATAATGAAAGCCATACAGATTGGGATTCTTACTGTGCTGACATGCGTGAGCAAGTATTAAATACCTTAGAAACGCGTTTAAATTTAACTGATATTCGTGCCCATATAGAACAAGAAAAGATAATTACGCCTAAAACGTGGGAAACCGATGAGTATGTTTTTAAAGGTGCGACTTTTAGTTTGGCACATAAATTTAGTCAGCTTTTATATTGGCGCCCACATAACAAGTTTCAAGAACTTGATTCATGTTATTTAGTGGGTGGCGGCACGCATCCTGGCAGTGGTTTACCAACAATCTATGAGTCTGCGCATATTTCGGCAAAATTGATTTGCAAAAAGTATGGAGTCAAATTCGGATTGGCAATATGACTCAAGAGATTACAGCGTGTTCGGCGATAACTGAACAGCTCGTTAAAACTTTTGCGGTGACTCCGTTAGAGGATGTTACTAAGGCACTGCTTGAGGCACGGGATGCTGTGACTGTCTGGGAGGCTTTTACGGTTGAGCAACGCCTTAAACATTTAGTAAAACTTGAAGCAATTATTATTGCGGAAATGGATGCTATTGTTGAAATTATTATGGTCACGACAGGTAAAGTGAAAACTGAGGTTTTACTCGGTGAAATTTATCCAGTTTTGACTACCTTGCGATATTATCAAAAAAATGCGGCGGCTATTCTGGCCAGTGCGCCGGTTATTACGTCGCCTATTTTATTTCCAAAATCTAATGCTGAAGTTTATCGTCGACCTTTCGGGGTAGTCGCTATCATTTCACCGTGGAATTTTCCGTTTCAATTGACTCTAATTCCTATACTGACTGCGCTTATAAGTGGTAACTCGGTCATTTTTAAAATGTCTGAATTAAGCTTACCCGTAGGTGATTTGTTGATAGATTTATTATCAAGATTGGCTTTGCCAGAAAATTTAGTTCAACATGTGATCGGTTTTGCGGAGACGGGGCAACAATTGATAGAAGCCCGTCCAGATTTAGTGTTTTTTACCGGTAGTGTTATTGCTGGTAGAGCTGTAATGGCAAGTGCCGCCCAGCATCCTATTCCCGTTATTTTAGAATTAGGTGGCAAAGATGCGATAGTCGTGTTTGCTGACGTTAATCAAACTCGGGTAGTCAATGCTGCTTTGTATGGGGCTTTTAGTAATAGCGGTCAAGTGTGTGTGTCTGTTGAGCGGTGTTATGTCGAGGCCTCATATTATCAAAATTTTATTAGTCAGCTTAATGTTGCCGTGCAGAATCTTAAAGTCGGGCATGGATGTTTAGGCGATTTAGGTGGACTTACTACCTTAAAGCAATTTGCTGTCATTGAAGCTCATTATAACGATGCCTTGGCAAAGGGTGCTAAAGCATCAGGACCATTGAAACTAGAGGGTCGATATTTGCATCCTGTTGTATTGTGGGATGTGACCCATGATATGAAAATTATGCGCGAAGAAACGTTTGGTCCCGTCTTGCCAGTGATGAAGTTTACTTCAGTAGCTGAGGTGATTGAATTAGTAAATGATAGTAATTTTGGTTTAAATGCTAGTGTTTGGAGTCAGAATATTGCAAAGGCGGAGCAGGTCGCCAGACAATTAAATGTCGGGAGTTGGGCGGTAAATGACGTTATTAAAAATATCGGTCATCCCAGTTTACCCTTTGGGGGGACTAAAAATAGTGGCTTTGGACGATACCACGGTGCTGAAGGCTTGCGAAGTTTTACTTATACCGTAGCAGGACTGACGAGTCGTAGTACTTATGAATCTGAACCTAATTGGTTTCCTTATTCAGATCAGCGTTACATTGAAATGCGGGCTTTTCTTGATCTAATGTTTGGTGATGGGTGTTTGTTTTTTCGGATAAAAAACAACTGGCGTGCATTACAAGCATTTAAACAGTATTCATCTTTAAACTTAGTTCAGCATTGGCATAACTTAAAAATAAAATTTTTTAAAAAATCTATTGGTTGAGTCGGATAAACTCAAATCACTAATATTTATAATCACTGAGACAATGGCATGAATAAAAATAATAAACCTCATATTGTTGTAATTGGAGCTGGGCTAGGTGGTTTGTCCGCGGCAATTTCATTGGCATCAGAAGGCTTTAGTGTCGATTTATTGGAGAAAAATGACAAAGTCGGCGGTAAATTAAATATCTTAGAGAAAGACGGCTTCACCTTTGATTTAGGTCCGTCTATTTTAACCATGCCACATATTTTTAAAGCCTTGTTTGATAGAGCCGGCAAAAATATGGATGATTATGTCAGCATTCAAACAGTTGAGCCGCATTGGCGCAATTTTTTTGAAGATGGTACTACGCTCGATTTAAGCTCGGATCCAGAAATAATGCAACAGGAGTTGTTAAAATTGGGGCCGAATACACCTAAAGAATTTGCTCGGTTTTTAGCCTATTCTAAAAAACTATGTGAAGTGACTGAAGACGGTTATTTTGCACAGGGCTTGGATTCATTTTGGGAGCTTCTTAAATATTATGGTCCGGTTAAGAGTTTGCAAGAGTTTGATGTTTTTCGATCAATGGATCAGGGCGTTAAACGCTTTATTAAAGATCCAAAGTTAGTCGATGTACTCAATTATTTTATTAAATATGTTGGTTCGTCTCCTTACGATGCACCCGCTTTAATGAATTTATTGCCTTATATTCAGTTTGGTTATGGGCTTTGGTATGTTAAAGGTGGCATGTATGGCATGGCGCAAGGTTTAGAAAAGTTGGCGCTTGAGTTGGGGGTTAATATTCAAGTGAATGCTGAGGTTAAAGAGATTCAGCATGAAGCGGGTTATGCTTCTGCTGTAAAGCTAGCTGATGGGTCAGTGTTAAAAGCGGATATTGTCGTTTCAAATATGGAATTGATTCCGGCTTATAAAGAATTAATGTCAGGACAAGAAAAAGAAATAAAACGCATAGAAAAGTATGCGCCTAGTTGTTCTGGCTTAGTCTTGCATCTGGGTGTTGATAGAATTTATGAACAATTAGCGCATCATAATTTCTTTTATTCTGATCATCCGCGTGAGCATTTTAAGGCAATATTTCATGAGCATAAATTGTCAGAAGATCCCACAATATACTTAGTTGCTCCTTGTAAGAGTGATCCAGCACAAGCCCCCGAGGGTTGTGAGATCATTAAAATATTACCGCATATTCCACATTTAGATCCTAATAAACCTTTAACCGCAGAAGATTATGCTGATTTAAGAGAGCGAGTTTTAATTAAATTAGAACGCATGGGTTTAACGGATTTAAGAAAACATATAGTTAGTGAAGAAAGTTGGACGCCTGTAGATATTCAAGCCAAATATTATTCTAACCAAGGGTCCATCTATGGGGTAGTGGCAGATCGGTTTAAAAATTTAGGGTTTAAAAATGCTCAGCGCAGTAACGTTTTAAAAAATCTGTATTTTGTAGGGGGTAGTGTTAATCCAGGTGGTGGAATGCCTATGGTGACATTATCTGGACAGTTAGTGCGAGATAAGATTTTGGCAGATTTATCTAAGCATTAACTTTCTTAGTCAGCCTTGTTAATGATTAATATTTTAACCATGCTGGAGACTAACGATTCTTTAATCAATGTTAGCTCAGGCTTTAGTAACCATTTTATGTTGGCGTAATTTATGAGTTTATCTGCTAGTTCTTCTCAGTCTGATGTAATCAGTGCAAGTCAATTACAAGAGTTACAACATATTAATTTGCAATTAGCGGCTTTAGGTCAGCCAATTTGCCAGATTGATGATGAGCAAAATTATTTACAAATTGCAGATAGTCTTTTAAAAAATTATGTTCAGCAACGTCGCTTATTAGCTAAGTATCGTTGTCCTGCAGATCAGCGTATTCAAGATTTTTTAAATACCTATTTAAAGGTTAATGGCGTTTCTGCAGATATAAATCTGCCGGGGCAGACATTTGTCTTAGAAAGGACCGGTTTAGCAAGAGCCCTATCATTACCTTTTCAAGAAAATGAATTTCATTCAGCGTATGTAGATTCCTATCGAATGGCGCAGGGGGTATTACATAATCCACAAAATGATAGGCGCACTACTAAAGGTGTGTTTCATATTGTTGCGGGTGGATTACCTGTGCCTGCTGACAAAAATGAGGTGCCTGTTGCTGCTTATGCGCAATTATTACGTTTAGCGTTAACGCCTCCAGATGATTTGTTGGATTTACCGTTTACTAGTCAACAAGAAAACTCAGCCAAACTTTGGTTATCTTTGTCATTAAGCCCTATTGTAGTGCCAGAAGTGGCCGGAGTTACACCCTCAAAAATCATGGAAACTCGATTTTTTGTGCCTGGTGGCTTGGTATCCAATTTAGATTTTGTGGAGTCTATTTTCGGTAATGCAGGGGATCCGTTTTTACCAGAAAATGATGTGGCTCTGGATATTGAACATTGGACGGGGCATACAGGCTGTATTATTTTAGCGCCCCATTTAGTGCGCTACCGCAAGCAGGATTTAGGCTTACCCCATTATAACGATGCGACTGAGCGACAACGCATAGATGGTATGTGTTGGCAAAGTCCTGATGAGTTATATAACGATGGTAAACCCTTTAAGCTAGTGTGCCGAGATATGACCGGCGTGATTGTGACTTTAATAGCTGATAATTATTTTGGTTACAGTAAAAAAGAAATCAAATCTCAAATCAGTTACTCAGCAAACCTTTTTGGCGGTTGTGAAGAAGAACATTCAGGCGGAGCGTTGGCTTTTCCTAGAGCTATTTTAGGCGAAGTGTATTTGCCGCAACTTGATCATAGTTATCATGATCATTCATTTGAGAAACTGAGCCAAAAGTGGGGTGCTGATATTGCGTTACAAATAGAGGGTTATGCGATTGATAAGCGCTATCCAAGCATTGTTTTTATCCCTGAGACTGCTCAAATAAGTATTCCTAAATTACAGATTACTTGGCAACATGCCGGCAGTTTGCGGACTTTAAAATTGCTCCATAATCATACCTATGTCTATCCAGATGGCTTTAGAGTGACTATGGAAAGGCATCCTCATGCGCCTAGTTGGCGACTGATTGGTACTTATCCAGAAGGCACTTTTTGTCATAAACCTAGCACCGTTTCTGGTGGAGGCAAGTCTGAAATTTCAAAATCTATTGCAGGTGCAGTTATATCGGGTGCTGTTTTTGTCGATGATTTTGATAAAGATATGGCGATGGTAGCGGATATTTTTAATTACGATTATTCAAAACGGTTTTTAGACTCGCATCGTAATGGATCTGATCAACGGACGTTGTTGAGTAATGAGCGTACTTTAGGTTCTGTGATTAAATTGCTAACGCCGTCGGTGACGCAATATACCCATGAGTATAATCACTGGCTAAAGAAAATCCCGCAACACATTTTAGCCTTAGTGTTGATGATTAAACGGTTTTACAAAGTGGAATGGGGTCAAAACTGGCGCGAACACTTCTCGGTTGACTTAGTAAATGGCTATCCGGGTAACGAACTTAAGTTTAATGGCCGAAAATTGTTGGCGAGTTATTTACGGGTGGGTTTTGATACTAATGGTGCTTGGCGGGTTTTTAAATTAAGACAAGATTTTGTGGCTTCTGAAAAAGTGCAATTAGAAGATGATATTACCGCTTCTGTCGTGGTACCAGCCAAACAATTGACTGGACTTAATCCAGACTATGAAAATGCAAGCGTTAAATTAGTTGAGAATTGTGAACTAAGCTTCTTTCAAAGACCAGACGATGCTGTTAATCGAGGCGCAGATTTACAAACGGAGTTGGATTTTTCGGGGACAAACAATTTCATTTCAAATTTTGAACCGCTTACTGCGACTGATGCGAGAGAATTGATTGAAGATATCGTGCATTTTGAAGAGTTTAGTCAGCCCATGCGTGAGTTGATTATGTCAGCTGCACAAAATAAAGCTGGGGAATACTTTGTATCATCTGCACATCCGCGCTTAGTGGAAGGTAAACCAAGTCAAAATGTGCGTTATTTACAAGCAAGGCCCGATAAAGTTAATCCTATGACACGTTATTTGGCAGAATTATCAACGCGTTTAGCGCGTGGCTTAAAAGCTGAGCAAGCCATTTATTTTCCTGTAAATGCTGTGATGCCCGGCAGACGTAATAATCCTAGTGACCTTAAAGCTGGTATTAGACCGTTAGCAATTTACAATCCTATTCATTATCAGGAACTTCCTGAATTGTTTATGGATTTTATTTGTAGTTTAACGGGTAAATCACCCTCTACAACTGGAGCGGGTTCTGAAGGCGCTTTAACTAAAGGTCCGTTTAATGCTGTATCAACGACTGCTGATCTAAATACCGCATTAGTGTCTTATATTTTATGTGGATATGATGGCTATTCAACGGCTGCTGGCTATATCGGGGCAGAACGTAAAATTGATCATGATATTAGCTTATTAATTCCCGAATTATGGTCAAGATTACCCGTTGAACAACGTGATCCTCAGCATTTAATTGCGCAAGGTCAATTAGAAAAGTTGGAAGATTTCGAATATGAAGGCGAGATAGTGTATGCCAGTCGCTTAGGATATCGAATTACCGAGCGTTTTGTGCATACTAATTTTGGTAAAATATTTGACTATCCAACTGCTGTTTTTGATGAGGCGATGTTAAAACCTGAAACACAGGATATGGCTAGTTTTGTAGATGGTATTAATAATGTATATAGCGCTCAGCAACGCGTGGCTCAGATGTACTTTAAGGATGGAACTATTAACGATGCTTGTCCACCTCTAAAAGCTTTGTTACATATCATGGCTTACGGAACTTATGAGGGTAAAGATATTAATGATGCCAGTATTAGGAAATTATTTAAGCGTGATTACTTATTGCAAAGCGCATGGTATCAAGAGCGTTTAAGCATTAAGCAGCAAAGAGATATTGAACTTTGGCAACGACATTTTGATTATTTATCACAGCGAATCTCACAAATAGAAGCGTCTGATGAATTGACGCCTGTTTTTGCAGAAAAATTAGAGGTAGTTGATCAACGTTTGCAAGAGTTAAAGCACGATTCGTATTTGCAAAGTTTATCAGGCACTTTAGGTGCTGATTGGGTACATCGTACTCATTAATATTATAAATTTAATCCGTTCATAAGGAAGTAATAGTGACTGATGTTTTAAGTCCGAAAAAGATGCCGCCACCGCGTCGAACCCCACCAGTCAGTCCTGCAGTAGAAAAGTACTTATTAGATTTATTGGGCCCCGCAGAAAATGCAGTATTACAAGAAATGGAAGCCTTAGCAGAAAAGAATAATTTTCCTATTGTTGGGCGTTTAGTCGGTGTGTTTATAGAAATGCTGGCTAAGATGATTAACGCCCAGCGCGTGTTTGAGTTTGGTAGTGGTTATGGTTATTCGGCTTATTGGTTTGCTAAAGCAGTGGGCCCCAGTGGGCAAGTAATTTGCAGCGAGGCTGATTTTTTAAATAGAGATAAAGCTGAGCACTATTTAAGTGCTGCTGGATTATGGGACAGGATCGATTTTAAAACCGATATGGCGCAAAATGCTTTTGCGCAGACTGAGGGTTTGTTTGATATTTGCTATAACGATGTGGATAAAGGCGATTATCCCGATATTTGGTTATTGGCTAAAGATAGAATCCGTCCGGGTGGTTTATATATTGCGGATAATGTTTTGTGGCGCGGGCGAGTCGCAGCGCATTCTGGAAAAGACGTATTTCAAGGGTGGACGGAAGCCATTCGACAACACAATCAAATGATTTTTGATGATCCTGATTTTGAGACCTTTATAAATCCGAGTCGTGATGGTGTAATAGTCGCACGTAAAAAAACAGATTAAAACATAAGTAATAAGGTTTCCTCCATGCAACACAGATCAGCCAGCCAAGAACTTCATCATGAGATATTTGGCTCCATACTAGATAGGTCAGACTTAAGCCCTTATCTTTTATTATCTGCAAATAATTATAGTACAGCGCTAAAACAAGCCACAAAGATGATGAGTAATCGTGGTTTTGATGTGGTGGCCAATGGTGAGTTACAAGAAAGTGAGCAAAAGCGAGCCTTAGTCTATGTGGAGCGTACGTATCGGTACTTTTTAAAATGGTTGTTCCCATTTGTAAAACGCCAATTAGAGGCATTGATAGGTTTAGCGTCTAGTAATTTAGAGCTCTATCAACAGAGTTTGCTGGCCATTAAACAGGTCGAAACGCAGTTAAAGAATCCTGCTTTTAAACAGATGGTGGAGCAAGATCCACGGCATCTATTTTTGTTAGCGTCTTCAGGAAAATATCCTACGGTATTTCATGGCTATCAAGGCAAAAAGATGGTCGTGCCTTTAGAATGGCAACAAACGGCTTGTGCTTTGTTAAAGATGGGGTATTTGATTAAATCTATTGAAGAAGAAAGCCAAGATATTAATGACTTTGCCCAATTAGGTTTCTTTTTAGAAGCAGAAAAACAAAGTCTAAATGATTTATTTAATTATGATTGGGAAAATCCCAAACATATTCCTGCTAATGAGCCAGCTCAACATGCCTTTGTTAAAATTTCAGCGTTTTTTCATAAATTAAGAGAGTCAGTGAGTATTGATGCAGATGGGCAGGGATTTGTATTTGATAGTGGAGATGGTGTTCGAGTCGATATTGCAGAGATTAAAGCCCGCTTAAAAAGCCCAGAAAGTATGTTTACCAAGTTAGGCAAAGATTTGGAAGGGGAGGCTTATGATATTAGAGATATTTTAGCCATCACCTTTATCTTAAGAGACAAAGACGATACCTTAAAGCTGTTCCATGCTTTGCAAAAGAAAGGCGTTATCCTACAAGAAAACACTCATTCGCAGTCCATTACTCAAACCCTGTTCGATAATCCAGAACATATGATGGAAGCCGTACGCAGATTAATGATTAGTTTATCGCAAAGTGCGGGCCACGAGACTAGCGTGAAAGATAAAGATGTATTAGCTAATGCGCAAACTTTTTATAATGCCTTAAGTATGAATGCAGAAAAGAATCAGCATTCATCTGCAGGCCACAGAAAGTTTCAATGCAAGATTAGTTTCTCTTTACCGATCCATCGGCAGTCTAGAACACACAAAATTATGATCCCCGGCACTGATGTTTACGCACGTAGAAATGAGATTAATAAGAAAACCCAAGAACATACTTTGGGTGTCGAGCTACGCATCTCTGATGAAGAAAGCTGGCGCACTTCTGAGCAGAAGGGTGATTCTCATCACAGCGCTTATAAGTTTAGGCAGTTAATAGCGGTTATGAATCGGGTCTTTAAAAATGTTTATTACATGCCTAAAGATAGCATCGCTCAGTTAAAGAAAGATCAGAGTGTGTTGTTTTCTTAGATTACTTGACCATTACAAAACTAGTGGACGTGGGAAACTGGTTTTTTTATGCGAGTTGATTTGTGTTTTTGGGTGATTGTTTAACTAGAGGCGTGTTCGTTAAGCCATTCTTTTAAAACCCCATCTATACGTGTTTGCCAACCTTTGCCTGTTGATTTAAATGCCTCTAATACATCAGGAGATAGGCGAATAGTAATACGTTCTTTAGTGACTTCGGCTTTGGGTCTTCCGCCTTTATAAGGCTTAAGTTCAGCAAATTCTGCCGCTGTCAGTTCGTATGTATCGGGGTCTGAGGCAATGCCGGCATTAATAGCGACTTCTTCTTCAAGATTAGGGAAAATAGTATTTTCTTTAAGCTTTGGCATATTGGTTAATCTCTCGATTATTGGCTTTTCGTAGGCTAATGATGCGTCGGCTTTCGTTGCGGTCAGTATAAATAACACAATGTAATCTGAGGCCTATATAGGCGTAACCTATTTGACGATCTTCGCCATAATCATAACGAGTATCTGCTAGGGTCCAAAGCGTATCCCACTCAAGTAGGTTGGCGTCATTAAGTGAAACGCCATGTTTATCAATATTGACAGTATCTTTTACGGCATCATAGATAATTTTCATATATTATTGTATGTACAATAACTTAGCGGGTCAACATATTCCTATCAAGGAATTAAACAGAAGCTATCTTCTTTACAATAGCGCTTTAATCTCTGGTATGCACGAACCACAATTAGTACCGGCTTTTAAGCATTGCCCCACTTCTTGGTGTGTTTTAAGTTGTTTTTCTTCAATGCACGCGCGTATTGTTTTCTCGCCGACATTAAAACATGCACAGACCACTTTGCCTGACTGATGACTGCCTTTAGGAGGGAGTCCGCTCAGAAGCGCCATACGTGCTTCGGGCTCAAGTGTTACTTTTGCGAATAAACTACTTAACCAATTGCGTTCGGGTAGCTTATGATCAGCCGCTATGAAGATAACAGCATTTAATCGCCCTTTAATAAATTGTGCCGCACGATAACTGCCTAAACTGGCATCTTGATAGGTTTGCCATTCTGAGTTTTCTGCAATATTAGCGCTTAAAGTATCTTTAAGCGTATTTAGCCAAGGGTCCGGTAATTGTTGCCCGGCTAGTTCATAACGATAAAAATAGTCACCTTTGCTACTCACCTGATAACTTATATCACTGAGTTCTAATGGCGCTCTGGATAGAATAAAGCCGTGCCAAACAGCTTGATACGATTTGATGCGGATGGGTGTATGTTTACTTTCAGGTTGCTTAGAGATGGGATCAACTTCTGGATTAACTAAGGCGCCCATACGACCATCATTGGCATTTTGCGCCGTCCAATGCATCGGTATGAAGACATTACCAAGTGTTTGATCATCCGTTATCTTAACTCTAGCTAACATTTTGCCCCATGCACTTTCTAGTTCTGCTAAGGCATCTGCTGTTAAGTTATAGTTTTTTACATCAACCGGATGAATTTCAACACAGGGTTCTGGGCTATGTTGATTAAGATTTGCAGAGAGTGCGGTGCGGGTCATGGTGTGCCACTGATCCCTTAAACGCCCGGTATTTAAAATTAAAGGGTAATCTTTATGCGGCAAGTTAACGGGAGGTCTTGGCGTAATAGCAATAAATTGCGCTTTGCCAGTGGGCGTAAAATAATGGCCATCAGTAAACATGCGCTCCGTGCCCTTGGGGTTATTGGCATTTACTGGCCATTGTATGGGCTGTAGGTTTTCATAACTGTTTTGATCAAGTGTGGCTAGGCCAGAAATATCAAAGTCCCTGTAGCCGTGCGTTATATCGTTCTCAAAGCCTGATAGTGCCGCATGTTCGGTAAAAATCTCATAGGGGTGATTGTAGTTAAACGCCTGATTAAAGCCCATGTGCTGTGCAACTTGAGAGATTATCCACCAATCGGCTTTAGCGTTACCTGCCGGTTTAAATAACGCACGTTGTCGAGAGATTCGGCGTTCAGAATTAGTGACGGTACCGTCTTTTTCACTCCAACCTAAAGCAGGTAATAACACATGTGCAAAAGCGCTGGTATCCGTTTGTGCAATACAATCGGATACTACGACAAAATCACATTGTTTTAATGCGCGTTTAACTAGATCTGCATTCGGCATACTCACTACAGGATTAGTACCCATAATCCAGATGGCTTTAATTTCACCCGCCGATACGGCATTAAACAGTGCAACCGCGGGTAGACCTGGTTTGGTGGCGATATTGTCTGATCCCCAAAAGCGGGCGACTCGATTTACATCTTCAGCTTTAGAAAAATCCATATGCGCCGCTAATTGATGCGCTAAGCCACCCACTTCTCGACCGCCCATTGCATTGGGCTGACCGGTGAGGGAAAAAGGTCCCATGCCGGGTTGGCCAATTCTGCCTGTGGCTAAATGACAATTAATAATCGCGTTGACTTTATCGGTCCCCGATGAAGATTGGTTAATGCCTTGACTATACAGACTCATGACTTTTTTATGGTTTTTGAACAAGTCATAAAAATATTGCACATCTGTTTCATTCAATTGGCATTGTCCCGCAACTTCGGCAATACTTGGTGCGCTTAGTTCAGCGGTTTGGATGGCTGGTGTAAAACCTTCGGTATGGGTGTTGATGTAGTCTTGATTAAGTACTTGCTCTGTATTTAAAAAGCTTAATAGGCCATTAAATAAAACAGCATCACTGCCACTCGCCACAGGTAAATGTACGTCTGCTAGGTCACACGTTGCGGTATGACGTGGATCAATCACCACTACTTTTAAATCAGGTCTAGCTTGTTTGGCAGCGCGAATGCGTTGGAATATAACGGGGTGGCACCATGCGGTATTGGAGCCAATTAAAATGATTAAATCGGCCAGGTCTAAATCTTCATAACAACCGGGTACGGTATCTGAACCAAACGCGCGTTTATGACCCGCCACAGATGATGACATACATAAGCGGCTATTGGTATCCATGTTGGCACTACCAATAAAGCCTTTCATCAGTTTATTGGCGACGTAGTAGTCTTCAGTTAATAATTGTCCTGAGCCATAGATTGCTACAGAATCTGGGCCGAATTTATTAATAGTTTCTAAAAAGGTGTTAGCGACTAATGATAAGGCTGCATCCCAGTCGACAACTTGGCCGTTGATGCGGGGATCTAACAAACGACCTTCTAAATTAATCGTATCGCCTAATGCAGAACCTTTTGAACAAAGTCGACCTGAATTAGCTGGGTGCGTTTGATCGCCTTTAATATCAACGCTATGTTGATTTTGATTAACAACCGCACTGATACCACAACCTACACCACAGTAAGGGCAGGTGGTTTGAATGGCAGGTAGGGCCTTAGACATACGCTTTTCCAAAAATGAGCTGATCTCGAATCGGGGTAATAGATTGTTCTTTTTCAAGTAATTCTTGGTACCAATAACTATCTTGGGTGTCGCCATATAATACCGCACCGATCAGTATATTCGCTCTGATTACCAGTTTTTTATAGATGCCTAAGGCAGTATCAGTAAATTGAAGGGTTTCAGAAGTTTCATCACCGATAAAATCGCCGATGGAAAAAACTTGAACCCCTGTCACTTTAAGTTTAGTGGCCGTGGGTAATGTTAGATATTGTGCTACGCCATGTCCGGTTAAGTGATTAGCACACACTTTTGCTTGCTCAAATAAAGGTGCAACTAAACCGAAGGTTTGACCTCGGTGTTGAATGCATTCACCCACGGCATAGACTCTGGGGTCATAAGTTTGCAGGGTATCGTTGACTATAATACCTTGTTCACAATACAGTCCTGCGGCCTTTGCTAAGGCTTTATTGGGCTTAACGCCGATAGCCATTACCAATAAATCACAATCAAGTTCACTGCCATCTGTGAGTTGAATCGTTTTGATATGTTCATTTTCATCACCTAGTAATTGCTCAACTTGGCTGGCCATTTTAAAGCTTAAGCCTTTTGACTCCAGTTCTTTTTGTAATAAAGTACCCGCGACTGTGTCCATTTGGCGATTTAATAATACGGCATTGTTATGGATAACAGTCACCCGCATGCCTCTTAACGCTAAACCGTTAGCTGCTTCCAAGCCTAATAACCCACCTCCTAATACAACGGCATTTTTGTGATGTTGGCTGTAGTCGAGCATTTTATTAACATCCGCAATATCTCTAAAACTAATAATGCCTGCTAAATGATTGCCAGGTACATTAGCTATAACTGGCTTAGAACCCGTGCTAATTAATAAGCGATCATAGTCTGCAACCGTGCCATCTTGGGTATAGACCTTTCTGTTCTGGCGATCAATGCGCGAGACCGTTTTTGATGCACCGCTATAAAGGGTGATGTTATGTTGGTCATACCATGCTTGATCATTAATGAGTATATCATCCAGCGCCTTTTCACCACTTAACACAGATGACAGCATAATCCGGTTGTAATTACCATGTGGCTCCGAACCAAATACCGTTATTTCGTATTGATGAGGAGCTGATTTAAGTAATTCTTCGAGGGTACGGATGCCCGCCATACCATTACCAATGACCACCAACTTAGGCATGAGTAATGTTTATTTCAATGTGTTGACCGTTAATTCGTACGGGGTAAGATGGAATCTTAACCGTACTATCTTCAATACATTCCCCGGTGGTTAGCTTAAAATGTTGCTTATAAATAGGAGATGCCACGACGGGTTCACCGCTAATGTCTCCAATAATGCCGCGTGATAAAACATGGGCTTTAGCAAACGGATCATAGTTGTGTAATGCAAATACAGCTTGCAGTTTGGATACATAAAACAAAGCGATTTGTTCTGCATCTACCAAGGCACATATTCCGGAGTCTGCAGGTATATCATCAAGATTACAAAGAGTTTGCCACTGAATCATTGCGCCACCTCTAGAATTTTAAAGTGTTTATGTGGGCTAGGCTCAGCAGGTCGGATTTGCCCACGTTCTTCAATAAACTCAATAGATGGATCCGATTGGGCACTGTTAACAAAAGGTCTGAAACGCTTTAATTTGGTTTCATCTGCAAGGGTTGATTTCCATTCGCACTGATAGGTAGCAACAACATGCTGCATCTGAGCTTCTAATTGGTTACATAAGCCTAAACTATCATCAATGATGACCGCTTTTAGATGATCAAGTCCGCCCGCCATGTTTTCCATCCACACGGAGGTGCGTTGTAAACGATCCGCTGTTTGAATATAAAAGCTTAAAAAGCGGTCGATATATTTGATTAAGGTGTCTTTATCTAAGCTAGTGGCAAATAAATCGGCGTGTCTGGGTTTCATGCCTCCATTACCACACAGATATAAACTCCAACCGGTTTCAGTCGCGATAACTCCCACGTCTTTACCTTGCGCTTCCGCACATTCACGAGTGCAACCTGATACGGCGAATTTGATTTTATGCGGGGAGCGGAGACCTTTGTAACGATTCTCCAATTCAATCGCGAGTCCAACACTGTCATCTACACCATAACGACACCAATTACTGCCCACACAGGATTTAACGGTGCGTAAAGATTTGCCATAGGCATGACCGGATTCAAAGCCAGCTTCAACCAGTTCTTGCCAAATCAGAGGTAATTGTTCAACTCGCGCTCCGAATAAATCCACCCGTTGTCCGCCGGTGATTTTGGTATACAGTTGATATTTTTTACCAATTTGTCCTAATACAATGAGTTTATCAGGAGTGATCTCACCACCTGCAATACGTGGCACTACCGAGTAAGTGCCATCTTTTTGGATATTGGCTAAAAATGCATCATTGGTATCTTGTAAGGGCGCGTGTTCTGTTTTTAAAATAAAGTCGTTCCAGTTAGAAGCAAGGATCGACGCGACCGTTGGTTTGCAAATTTCACACCCTAAGCCTTTGCCATGTTTGTCGAGTAAATCATTAAAGGTTTTGATCTTTTCAACTTTAATGAGCGTAAACAATTCTTGGCGCGTATAAGCAAAATGTTCACACAGATCGGTATTGACTTCTACACCCTGTTTAGTCAATTCTGAATTCAATACCGATTTAACTAAAGCCGCACACCCACCACAGCCTGATCCCGCTTTAGTCGCCGCTTTTAATGCGCCTACCGTATGGCAACCAGCTGCAACGGCCTGACATATATCCCCTTTACTCACGTCATAACATGAACAGATTTGCGCAGAGTTGGGTAACGCATCTGGCCCAAGGCCAACAGGTTCTGCATTAAGACTAGGTAAGATTAAACTATCGGGTTGTGCTGGGAGTTGAATGCCGTTTAAGCAGTATTGTAATAAGGTGCTATAGCTGCTGGCATCACCGACTAATACTGCGCCGAGTAAGTGTTTTTTATCGGGACTGACGACTAGGCGTTTGTAGATTTCTAATTCACCATTTTGGTAAGTATAGATAAGAGCGCCCGGTGTTTTTGCATGGGCATCACCGATACTGGCGACATCAACGCCCATTAATTTTAATTTAGTACTCATATCGGCACCAGTAAAACTGGCACTCTGGTTGGCTAAATCTGCAACAACTGTTCTAGCCATAGCATAGCCTGGGGCTACCAAACCAAAAATCATGTTATTCCATAAAGCACATTCGCCAATGGCATAAATGTCAGGGTCAGAAGTTTTACATTGATTGTCGATAACAATGCCACCCCGCGCACCCACTTCAAGCTCACAAGCTCTAGCAATATCATCTCGGGGTCTGATGCCAGCTGAAAATAAGATAATATCTGTTTCGAGTTCTTCGCCATCCGCAAAGCACATTTTGTTTAGACATGCTTCCCCATCAGTAATCAATTGCGTATTTCTGTTGGTATGAACGGTAACCCCTAGTTGTTCTATTTTGTTTCTTAATAATGCACCACCCGCTTCATCTAATTGCACCGCCATTAAGCGCGGGGCAAATTCGACTACATGAGTTTTAAGTCCCAAGTCTTTTAAGGCTTTAGCAGCTTCTAAACCTAATAAGCCTCCACCGACGACTACGCCCACTTTACTTTTTGCTGCAGCTGCTGCAATCGCTTCAAGGTCTTCAATGGTTCTATACACTAAACATTGCGGTCTATCGTGTCCGGGTACAGGGGGCACAAAAGGGTATGATCCCGTGGCTAAAACCAGTTTGTCATAAGCGATTGTATGGCCTTGGGCAGAGGTGATGGTTTTAGTCGTGCGATCAATTTTGGCGGCTTTGTCGCCTAAAAGCAGACGAATGTTATTATTCTCAAAAAAGTTAGTTTCAACTAAAGATAAGTCATCGGCGGTCTTTCCAGAAAAAAAGGCCGAAAGATGGACGCGATCATAAGCTACTCTAGGTTCTTCGCAAAAAGTAGTGATGGTGTAGTCATCTTTTATGGAGCTGGCAACCAATTGCGCTAAGAAATGTTGCCCAACCATGCCATTACCAATAACAACCAGATTTTTTTTAGTGTTCATGTGCAACCTCAATGCAGAGGGGGATTTATCTAATAAAATCTCCCTTAACCCCTCTTTGTTAAAGAGGGGGGACTTAATAATTAAGTTTTAAGAGCTAAAGATCTTAGAAGTTAATATTGCCTTGTAACCAAATTTTCTGGGTATCAGTATTGTTAAAGAATGCATCTGGAGATCTGTAGTTATCGGCATTGTAATAAGCATATTTAGCTAACAGCGAATAATGCTTGCCGAATTTTTTAAGAATCGAAGCATTCCATTCATCGCCGTATTGAAGTTGTCCGGTATCATCGGTAAAGTTATGATAAACACCGGTAACGATGATGTCGCCTCTATCAAAACTTGAAACGACTGTACCAAAAACATCGCGGATACCATTTCTAGGTGTGGTTAAGAACAGGTCAGCCCAACCTTGGAAAGCGTGGTTGGTGCCCAGAGGGGTATCGAAGGTTTTATTGACGCCGTGGCCGTCAAGTTGTTCCATAGCCACTTGAAAAGTCAGGTTATAAGCAGCTAGGCCCCCCATTAAATTGTAACGATCCGCTTCATAGGCCACAATCCCATGTCCGTAGTTTGTTTGATAACTGTATTCGGCCGTATAAACAAGCCCATAGTTGTCGCTAATTTTGTAGCTATCCCCCGGTTTAACATAGTTGTTCATTCTGATGCCGTAAGATTGATTTGATTTGTTGGCATTTTCTCTTTCAGTGTAATCCAACCAATAACCATAACCGACTAA
>JAPLRS010000026.1 GCA_026399015.1 Methylococcales bacterium
GCCACCTTGCAGACTAGCCACACCCTCTTGCACATAGTAAGTGCCGCCACCGAAGTTTAACTGGCCGTTAGCAGTAAGATTATCATTGTCATCTCCACCATCCAGACTTACAAAAACACCTGTGGCTGTTAAGGTATCAAATCCTGCGCCACCGATTAATGTCTCACGTCCCACTAATGAAGTGATCGTAAAAGTATCGTCTCCGGCACCACCCTCGACTAAATTTGATCCTTGGAAATCCGTGATGACATCATTGCCCAAACCCCCATAGATCGTATCGTTACCGTAATTGCCTTCGATGGTATCGTTTCCGTCTCCACCATCGATCCAGTCATTACCTGCCTGGCCGTCTATCGTGTCAGCACCACCTAAGCCGTAGATGGTGTCATTGCCACTAAAGCCATTTAATGAATCAGGAAAATCTGTACCTAAAATAAGTGATCCACCTAAGCCACCTCCTGGAAGCGTACCCTTTAACACCACTGTCCCTGTCGGATCACTTATCACGGTTTCTAAGTTACCCAATAAATCCGTATACATGGCTTGTACGGTGAGTGTTTTACCCACTTGATCGAGTGTTAAAGTAAATGCTGAAGCGGTTGCACCCACTATCGCTTCATTGTCAGCGAACCATTGGTAGCTGATAGGCCCCAATCCATCAAGATCGGCGATGGTATTTGTTGCGTATAGCGTTAAATCGGGGGCGGGAACTCCGCTGATGGTGATTGTTCCAGTTGGGGCGTTATTAACAGGTGTGATTGGTGGCATCAGCAGATTCTCAGGGTAATAAATCAGGAATAAAATATATAATTCCCGCGATATTAACTAAGTAACTATACCAAGGTCAACAAATGAAGTATTACAAATTTATGAACTACTACATATCGAAATTAACTTATGTTAAGTGAAATATTATCGTAATATATAAGGCTCTACACCTAAAAACAGGTCATTATTTGAACGATTAAACCAATTCTTTAAAACATTATTAGCAAGACTTTATATTTATTAACATTAAATCGCAGATTATTTACTGCGATATTTTTAATAAAATTTATGTGCTCACGATTTAACCGCAAAAGGATTGGCATTTAACACTATGTTAAGTAGCAATCATAACTGTCAAAGCATCAACAGCACTGAGTATTGCACTAAAACCTGCAAATCTAGCAGTCGTCATTTCCGTTATTTGCGTAATCCCATCAAAACTAGGACTACTCCCGACGGTTAATGCAGTAAGCCTATCTGTTATTGCAGTGCCCTAAGCTGATTTAGTGCTAACAGGAGCCAGTATTTGCCGACTAGGAGTTGATATTGCAATATCCCTAGACAGTTTTGTAACTTCTGCGCCGTAACTTGGAATATTTCTTGGTTTAAGCCAAAAGTTTTCCTTTAAGTTTAGGAGTATCCTCGCTGATTATTTCTAGATTTGCCGGTAACATGGCAATTGCAGGGACAGTTATTGCAATATCGCCGCTTACCTTGGTATTGCTAGGTGCAGTTATCACAATAATCACACCTATGATCATCAGATTAGCAAAGGTCACTGATAGATTTACTACGGCAACGCCAAGATTAGCTTAGGCGACTACAAGTTTTGGGGCTAGCACTGCTAGTTTAGTCAAGCCGACTCCTAGTTTTATCACTTCGACTTCCAATTTGATGTTGGGCAAGATCAATTCAGCCTTGCCCCACGCATTATCACCGGACAAACGAACTTAACTAAAGAACTTAGCTGCATTTATCAGGGTATTATAAATACCCCAACCTAACGCAATTGCCACTAAACTCCACGCAAAGTAAACTTTAATCAAGGGTGTTGGCTTTATAGCTTGCACATAATCGGCGTCTTCTTCCACTAATTGTAAGGACTCCTCGGCAATTTTCTCTTGGCTATGCAGTTTTTCTTCAGCCAGTTCATCTGTAGTCATAAACCAGTGCTCAGCAACGGGGCTGATTAATAAACTGCACAGTAAACCTATCATTAATAAGCCTGCCAAAATCAACATGGTTTGGTTATAAACCTGTTCTCTGGGTAAGCCTAAGCCCAATTGATAGTCGCGCATGTAGTTAACAATCACCGGCCCTAAAATACCCGCTGTTGCCCAAGCAGTTAATAAGCGCCCATGGATAGCACCCACCATTTGGGTACCAAACAAATCCGCTAAATAAGCTGGTACAGTTGCAAAGCCACCGCCATACATACTTAAAATAAGACAAAAAGCGCTGACAAATAAGATTTTATTACCGGCCATAGCACTGCCCGGCACGCTGATGTATAACAAACCACCGACAATAAAGAAGATTAAAAACGTGGCCCTGCGGCCAAAAAAATCAGACAGACTGGCCCAAAAGAATCGACCACCGATATTAAATAAACTTAATAAGGCGGTAAAACCCGCCGCAACAGAGGCAATAGCGGCCAATTGGCTTTTATCCAGTTCGTTATAGGTTTTAGCAAGCCCGATTAATTGCCCACCAAAGACTTCTTGCAACATAGGAGATGACATACCTAATACGCCAATACCCGCGCTAACATTCATACACAACACGCCCCAAACCAACCAGAACTGTTTTATTTTAAAGATATTTTTTACATGCACATGATGTGGCGTCATGCTGGCTTTACCTGGTTTTGCAAGCGGTGGCGTCCACCCTTCGGGTAACCAATCAGACTCTGGGATGCGATAACTTAAGGCTCCTGACAACATAAACACAAAATAGATGCCGGCCATAGCTACAAAGGTTTGCATAACTCCCACATCGGTCGCCGTAGCAAAATGCTTCATTAACGCCGTGGCTAACGGTGAACCTATCATAGCGCCACCACCAAAACCCATAATGGCCATACCGGTCGCCATACCCCGACGATCAGGAAACCATTTAATTAACGTAGATACCGGCGAAATGTATCCCAAGCCCAAGCCTATACCCCCAATAACGCCGGAGCCCAGTAACATTATCCAAAATTGATGTACATAAATGCCCAATGCCGACAGTAACATGCCGCCACACCAACACAGTGTGCTAATAACGGCGGCTTTTCTGGGCCCTACTTTTTCTAACCAGCCACCCCATAAAGCCGCAGAAGATCCCAAGAACACAAAAAACAAGGTGTACATCCAACCTAAGGTTGAAATTTTCCAGTCACAGTGGGTAACAAATAGTTCTTGAAAAAAGCCAATCTCTGGCCCACAAGCGATACTGTCTTTAATACCTAAGGCTTTTGATAAAGGCAACCAAAATACCGAAAAGCCGTAAGCCATACCAATACATAAATGTATGGCTAATGCCGCTGGGGGCACCAACCACCGATTAAATCCGGGCGCTGCAATGGTGTGTTTTTTATCTAAAAATCCATGAGAACTCTTGGGCATACATCTGACTCGGCTTTATAAAAAAAACTGAATTATACGGTGCCGTTATTTAAAGCCCAGAAGTTTTTTTATGTTGAAGGCGAAACTCTTGTAAAATTGAGTTGTCTGTGTATATTGTTGGTGTTGGATAAGCCATATAAACCAAACTGAACTTTTATCATTCATTAAGGAAACTGAACCCTATGAAAATTAATACTGCTATTTCGCGTCCAGAATCAAGTATTCTGTCGACTAACAAAGTGCTTAAAAACACTTATTTACTTTTATCAATGACCTTACTATTCAGTGCTGCAACAGCAGGACTGGCTATGTCTTTAAACCTAGCGCCTTTTGGCATGCTTGCTACTTTTATCGGCTTTTACGGCTTATTATTTTTAACCACTAAATTTAGTAACAGTGCTTTAGGCTTAGTATTTGTTTTTGCCTTAACTGGCTTTATGGGCTTAACCTTAGGACCTATCTTATCTTTTTACGTACGTGCATTTAGCAACGGCCATGAGTTAGTCATTATGGCTTTAGGTGGTACTGGCGCTATTTTCTTAGGCTTATCAGCTTATGCTTTAACGACTCGTAAAGACTTTAGCTACCTATCTGGCTTTTTAATGGTAGGTGTTTTAGTGGCATTTTTAGCTGGTATTGGCGCGATTGTATTCTCTATTCCAGCGCTATCTTTAGCGGTATCTGCGATGTTTATCTTATTAATGTCAGGTATGATTTTGGTACAAACTAGCCAAATCATTAACGGCGGTGAAAGAAACTACATTTTAGCGACAATTTCTTTATATGTTTCTATCTACAACTTATTCTTAAGCTTATTACAAATCTTAGGTGTATTTAACGGTAGAGAATAAAAGTTTTAAACAATAGCTTAAAACTAGATTAAAAAAAAGGGTGTCGTAAGACACCCTTTTTTTATGCGTTAAGAAACGTCGTCTTATTGCAACAATTCCCAAGTACCGCCGTAAGTTGTTTCTTTGTTAAAACTTTGCCAAATAAAGTTTGGTTTTATCATCGGTTTAGTTGGAATAAAGAAAGTAACTAAATCAGTCATACCACAAAAAGTACGACCCAAACCATGTAAGAAACCAGTCATTACACCAGCAGTCGCTGCATAAGCAGGACCTTCTGCACGGTTAGCTAAAATAATATTTTTAGGTACTTCTCCTAAACCAGTCACAACATTAACTACGCCGTTGCCTAATTTAACGCCCAACTTAGCTGGGTAGGTTGAAGCTGATGCTACATAAGATGTCATAAAAAATAATGCACCCACTAACATAACCATTTTCATCATCTGTTTCATTATTAACTCCATAAGAATAAAAATTTAAAGATAAACGCTACTTAAAAATATTATCATACTGTGATGACAATGTATTTTGTTCAATCAATTATTTTGCTATCTAACTTCCAAAAGCGCCCATAGTGTAACAACATCCCGGGTAACAACAACAAGTTTAACGCAGTTGAACTCACCAAGCCCCCGATAATAATGGCGGCCATGGGCCCCATAATTTCTCGCCCCGGATTATCACTATTAAAAGCAATCGGTAACATCGCTAAAGCTGTCACTAAGGCTGTCATTAAAATTGAAGGTAAGCGCTCTTGCGCGCCTAGTATAACAGTGTCTAAATTCCACTGCCTATCTTCCACTTGCACTAAGTACCGATAATGGGACAGTAACATAATGCTATTACGCACGGTAATACCAAATAAAGTCACAAATCCTACGATAGAGCCTACCGATAATGTCGCATCGGTTACCAACACCGCGACTATGCCTCCCACCAAGGCAAACGGTAAATTTAATAATGCTAGGGCAGTATTACGCAAACTACCTATCGCGATATAAATAAAAATAAGTACACCCACTCCGGCTAACAGGGCATGCAAAATTAATTCTTCTCTAGCGGCCGCTTGTTCCACAGCAGCACCGGTAAATTCTGGATAACTGGCGGAAGATACTGCAATTTCTTTAAAAACTTTGGTTTTAAGGTCCCGCATAAACGTATCCATGTCGGCATTAAGCACATTACACGTAACCGTCTGCCGGCGCTGTGCACCCTGATGCAAAATATTATAGCGACTGGCGGTGTATCTAATTTCAGCCACTTGCCCCAACTTGATTAAACCGCCATCCTGCGTTTTTAATAATAACTGTTCTATGGCTTCTGGCTGTTCTCTAAGTTCTGGAGCTAATGCCACGGCAATATCCACCACCCGATTGCCTTTTAATTGCTTACCCACCACCTTAGTTTCATAAGCCGCTTGCACCGCATTTACCACATCGGCCGGCATTAAGCCCCAATAATTAAGCTGATCTAAGTTTAGATGAATTTGTAATAAGGGCGTAGCAGGTGGTGATCTTAATTGCACATCAGTTGCACCGGGCATTTCTTGCATTAACGCAGCTAGTTGCTGGGCTTGACTATCCAGGCTATTTAAATCATCTCCGTATAAATTAACCACCACGGGGGCAGTATAACCAGAGATAGTTTCATCTATGCGTTCTGTTAAAAAGGTATTCGCTTCAAAACTGATGCCCGGAAAATCAGCTAAGATTTCTCTTAATTGGTCTAATATCGCTTGCTGTTGCGCACCTGATAAGGGCTCTAAGCGCACTTCGTATTCGCTGTAATGGCTGCCATAAGTATCAGCGCCCCGCTCTGCCCGACCAGCCCATTGTGAAACCGATTGCACACCCGGAATAGCTAAAAATTGTTCCGTTAACTGACTACCGATTCTGATAGATTCCCCTAACGAGGTACCCGGAATACTACTGGTATGCACGATGTAATGGCCTTCGCGTAGTTCGGGTAAAAATTTGCTATCTAACTTGATAAACGCCAAGCCACTGATTAAACACAGGGCTAAACACCCCATAATAAGGCCATAAAAATGCTTAATAAAATAGGCCAGGGTACGCTCGTATAAAGGCTTTAACCATTTGATAACAGGTGGATCATTCTCTTGGTCTAATTTAGAGCCTAACAATAAATAACACAGGGCTGGAGTTAAAGTAAGCGCGACAATTAAAGACACTAAGATAGCCAACATATAAGAATAACCCAAAGGCGCAAACAAGCGCCCTGCCACACCCGTTAAGGTTAATAAAGGCACAAACACCAAAGCGACAATAAAACTGGCATACACCACCGAACTTCTTACTTCTAAAGAGGCGCTATAAACCACTTGGGTAACTGATAAGGGTTTTGCTAATAAGCGATTTTCTCTTAAGCGCCGAAAAATATTCTCAGTATCAATGATGGCATCATCGACCACTTCCCCTAAGGCGATAGCTAATCCACCGAGCACCATGATGTTTAAATGAACCCCCGACTCTAATAACACTAACACCGCCCCCATTAAAGAGACAGGAATGGCGGTAGCGGATATAAAAGCCGTACGAAAGTTAAACAGAAAGCCATATAAAACAATTAAAACAAACAAGCCACCCAGCAATAAATGCCCTGATAAATTACTAATTGAGCGCTCAATATAATCTGCAGGCCGAAACAGATGCTCATAAAAGTTAATGGCTTCGTTTTTAAACACCGGTTCAAACTCTTTTAATAAAGCCTCCACCTGCCGAGAGACCGTTAAGGTATTGGCACCATATTGACCAATCACCATTAATACAATAGAAGCTTTACCGCCAATTTGCGCGGCACCAATCGATGGTTCTGGTGCATATTTAATGCTCACGACCTCACCTAAACTAATACTGCGACCGTGTTCCCGCTTAACGATAATCTTGGCAAATTCTGCGGGACTACTGGGCTGACCACTCACTTGTACTGTAAAGCGTTGATTAGCGTTTTCAATAAAACCACCGCCTTGAATCACGCCCGCCTGCGTGGCTGCCTGCACAATATCACTGAGCGCCAAATTAAAGCGTTGTAACTGGATAGGATTCACTTGAATTTGTAACTGGGCGACCTGACCACCAAACACATTAACATCCGCCACCCCTGGAATAGCTAATAATCTGGGCACGACTGTCCAATCCACTAAACTTCGTAAGGCCATTAAGTCTTTAGTATCAGAGTTTAATCCTAGCGTTAATACAGTAGCCGAAGAAGACGATAACGGAATAGCTATTGGCGTAACACCTAAAGGCAAATGTGTTAATAAATTGGCTAATCGCTCACTAATAAGCTGCCGATTGCGATACACCTCAGTCTTTTCTTTAAAAGTCGCGGTAATAATTGACAGCCCTTGGATAGACTCTGAGCGCACTGACTCCATACCTACGAGTCCACTTATGCCCGTTTCGATTTGCTTAGTGACTAAAACTTCAACTTGTTCTGCCGACAAACCCGGCGCTTCTGTTTGAATAATGACGCGTTTAGGCGAAAATTCAGGGAAGATATCCAAACCTGCTGTCGTAAATCGATAACCACCATACACTAAGATAATGACCGCCAAAGCAATCACGATTCCGTAAAAACGGATAGAAAAACGGACTAAAGTACTCAGCATTATTGAAAGGTTTTGATCGATATGTGAACTTGTTGGTAAATTATAACAAGTTCTATTTAGAGACTAGGATATTCGGGAAAATTTCCTAATCAAAAACTTTTATAATAACAGTAATATTTTGTTATACAGATACTCACTAAGATTTATGACTTACAGACACCTTCGTAGACATTTATTACTCGCTGTTTTACCTCTCTCCTTATCCACTACCGTTAACGCAGAAACGGAAAACGTAACCGAACATAAACCACCCGTGGATGTGTTTGAACTCCCTGATGTAGAAGTGATTGGTACTACACCGATAGGCTCAAACGGCTTGGCTTTAAAGAAAATATCCGGCAATGTGCAAGCCGTTGAAGATGAAGATCTTAAACGCCATGAAGCCATTAATCTGCCTGACTTTATGAACCGCCAATTACAAAGCGTTAATATCAACGACACGCAAAATAACCCCTACCAACCCGACATCAGTTACCGAGGTTTTAATGCGTCTCCGGTATTGGGCGCACCGATTGGTATTTCTGTTTATCAAGATGGTGTGCGGGTTAACGAAGCCTTTGGCGATACCATCAATTGGGATTTAATTCCGCAAATCGCTATCTCTAGCATGGAAATGATGCCGGGTTCTAATCCTTTATTTGGTTTAAACACCTTGGGCGGTGCTTTATCTTTAAGAACTAAAAGTGGTCGTAGTCATCCCGGCTTTAATGCTTTAGCCAGCGGAGGTTCATTTGGTCGCCAAAACTATCAAGCTGAAATCGGTGGCGCAAAAGATAAGTTTGATTGGTACTTTGCGGGCAATGTATTTAATGAAAATGGCTGGCGGCCCTATTCACCCTCTCAAGTGCATCAAGGCTTTGGTAAGATTGGTTGGGAAAATGACCGCACCGATATTGATTTATCCTTCACTTATGCCAATAACTCTTTGCAAGGTGTAGGCCCTACCCCACAAGAAGATTTACAACAAAACTGGAATGCATTTTTTAGTGCCCCTGATGCGACTAGAAACTCAATGTACTTCTTTAACCTTAAGGGTAATCACTGGCTAACGGACGAACTGCAATTAAGCGGTACCACTTATAATCGTAACAATGTAAATTCTAGTATTAACTCTAATACCGGAGATACTGAAGAAAGCTGTGAAACTTATGAGGAATGCGTAGCCGGTGGCTTTAACTTGGCAGCCTTTGAGGCAGGTAAAGCCAAGCAAAATGGCACAGGAGCCAATATCCAGCTAACCTCAGATTATAAAATAGCCAAACATGAGAATCAGTTTATCTTGGGTGGTGGCTACAATTATGCGCATACCGGCTACACTAGAGGCGAACAAAACGCCAATTTGCTTCCCGATCATTTTGAAGTACCTAATGAGCCACTCACTCAAACGGTGAATATTAAAGGTGAAAACGCCTATTCAAATGTATTTGCCACTAATACCTTTTCAGTGTTTAAGTGGATGCATATCAATGCCTCAGCTAACTGGTTACAAGCGCAAGTAATAACCCGCGACAAAATGGGTACCGAGCTTAACGGTAATAATACTTTTGATCGGCTTAACCCCTCTGCAGGCTTAACGTTTAATCCTTTTGATGCCTTAGCACTTAAGACCCCTTTACAAGATTTTACTAGCTACTTTAACTACAATGAGGGTTTTAGAGCCCCCACACCGGTGGAACTCACCTGTGCGAATCCTGATGCACCTTGTACATTACCCAATAGTTTCTTATCAGATCCTCCTTTAAATCCAGTGGTTTCTCATACTTTAGAAACCGGTTTAAGAGGTAAATTTAGCGCCGGGCTTAAATGGAATTTATCTTTTTATGAAACCATTAACACCAATGATATTTTGTTTCAAAATGTTGGCACCACCAAAGGTTACTTTGCTAATGTGGGTAAGACTAAACGCCAAGGTATTGAGTTTGGTTTAAATGGCTTAGCCTTTGAAAAGTTAAATTGGTATATTAACTACGGTTTTGTAGATGCGACTTATCAATCCTCTGCCTCTTTATTTAATGGCTTGGGTGCAGAAGCGGTGGTGGCGGGCAATAAAATCCCTAGCATCCCTGAAAACACTCTAAAGTTTGGCTCGGAATATGAACTCTTCCAGCACTTTTTCTTAGGTGGCGATGCACAATATGTGTCCAATCAATATGTGCGTGGTGATGATACTAACTCTCATCCACAACTATCTGACTATACTGTTGTTAATTTAAACAGCCGTTATGTGATTACTAAAAATGTTGAAATCTTTGCGATGGGCCGAAATGTCTTGGATAATCAATACGTATCTTTTGGGCAGTTGGGTCAAAACTTCTTTAATAACAATAACGCCACACAATTCCAAGGCCCCGGTGCCCCTGCAACGGCTTATGCTGGGGTTAAAGTCCATTGGGATTAATCTTAAAATTTTAGTCTTAAAGAGTGCGATATGAGTCTTCGTAAACAGATTATTTATCGCATTTTAAGTTCTGCTTTATGCATCTTACTCTTAGGAGGCGCGCTGGCTATTTGGCAAGCGCGCAAATCTGTTGATAAAGAAGTCGATGCATCCAGCCATCTTGCCTTACAACTGATTGCCTTAAGCTTAGACAATAATGGGGTGTTTCGGCAAAGTGATGATTTATCGCATTTTAGTACGCTACAACAAACCCGCCACCTGAGTATTCAACTCCAAAAACCCGACGGCCAAATCATCCAATTTACGGGTGACAATAAACCCAGTCGCCCTGCAGACTTACCACCAGCATGGTTTATACAATTAGTTCAAAGTGATTATCCAACCGTTAGTCATCAACTTAAAACCCCAAACGGCGAGTTTTTAACTTTACTCATCCAAGCTCAACCTTTAGATGAAATTACTGAAGTATGGGAAGAAACACTGCGCTTTTTAAGTTTAATTTTAGTGTTAACGCTACTTACCTTTATAGTGGTCAGCCTTGCTTTAAATAAATCTTTAAAATCGATTGCTGTCATTGTTAAAACCTTGAAGAACGTTGAAACCGGCAATTATCAACAAAAACTCCCGCCTTTTGAGATTAAAGAATTTGATAGTATCGCTAATGCCATGAATCATATGATGGTAGAACTGGATAAAACTCGGCAAGAAAATCGCGCTTTAACGCAACATTCGTTAAGCATTCAAGAAGACGAACGCCAACGCTTATCTCAAGAACTGCATGATGAACTGGGTCAATCACTCACCGCGATTAAAGTGATGGCCGTTACCGTGAAACACCCCAAAGCTGAACAAGAGAAAATTTCTGAGTCTATTGTGAGCATTTGTAATCATTTAATGTTGGTAGTTAGATCCATGATGCAACAATTGCATCCTTTAGTACTAACGGAACTGGGCTTAAAAGCCTGTTTAGATGATTTAATCCAACATTGGGCAGAGCGTAATACTGACCTTGACTTAACGATAGACTGTGATGACTGTGTCGATAGTATCGATAAGACTATAGCCATCCACATTTTTAGAGTCATCCAAGAATGCCTAACGAATGTAATTAGACACGCTCAAGCCAGCGCGGTTAATATTCGTTTTGACATCATTGAGCAACCCTTTGCGCAACTACACTTAAGCATTTGCGATAATGGCAAAGGTTGTGATTTAACTGCAAATCAACCCGGTTTTGGCTTATTAGGTATGAAAGAACGTATTAAATCGTTGAATGGTGAGATTAGCTTTACGTCTATGCCCATGCAGGGCATGACTATCGATGTAAAAATCCCCTTATGACCACGCATAAAATCCGTATTCTTTTAGTAGATGACCATGCCATCGTGCGGGCTGGTTTTAAAATGCTTTTGGCTACGCAGGAGACTATTGAAGTGATTGCAGAAGCCTCTCGTGGTGAAACTGCTTTACAACAATATCAAACTTTAAAACCGGATTTAGTTATTATGGATTTGTCTATGCCAGGCATTGGTGGCCTAGAAACAATCAAACGCCTGAGTCAAAGACATAGTGAAGCGCTCATTTTGGTTTTTAGTGTGCATCATGAACAGGTCTATATCAACCGTGCGTTAAGTGCCGGCGCTAAAGGCTACATCACTAAAAACAGTGCGCCAGAACTATTATTGGAGGCGATTAACGCCGTGATGCTGGGTGAAATTTATGTAGAAAAAAGTTTATTAAAAACCGCACCGACGCCTAGCACTAATGATCATTATCAAAGCATTATTACGAGTTTTTCTGCACGTGAGTTTGATGTTTTCAAACGCTTGGCACAAGGTATGTCTGTTTACAATATTGCTGAAGAATTGTGCTTAAACTATAAAACGGTCGCCAATTACGGCACTCAAATCAGAAAGAAATTACAAGCTAATTCACTGATAGAAATCGCCAGAATTGCTGATGACTTTGATAAAGCCCGATAGGATGAGCTGAGGCACGAAGCGCATCAATCAAAGTGGGATGTATCATCCTAAAAACTAGCAACTTTTAAAACCAAGTTAATTTAGCCGCCATCACAAACAACAACAATGAGAAATAGCGTTTAAGCTTTTGCGCCGGCAAGCGATGTGCTAATTTAGCACCCAAAGGTGCCGTTAAAATACTGGTTAAACCCGTTGCTAAAAAGGCGGGTAAATAAATATAACCGAAGCTACCTGCAGGTAAATTATCCACGGTCAATCCTAGCAAGATATAACTACTTGCACCCGCAATAGCTATTGGTAAGCCACACGCACTGGATACCGCCACGGCATTACGCATAAGCATCTGGCCTCTCACTAAATAAGGTACGGTTAGAGTGCCACCACCAATCCCTACAATGGCTGATAACAAGCCAATAATAATAGCCACACAGAAATCTAAGGGCTTCGATTGGTTCACCAAACCGGCTTTAGGTGAAATTTGCAAAGCCATTTGCACACCTACATAAAGTAAAAACACCACCAGAAAAATCCGCAAAGCATCGGCACTGATTTGCTTTGCCACTATCGCACCCAAAGCAGATCCAATAATAATACCGGGAATGAGTCTAACTACCTTTGACCAAATGACTGATCCCAAGCGGTGATGAGCCCAGACGGAGGATACCGCTGTAAAGGAGATAACCGCTAATGAAGTAGCCACAGACATGATCATTATTAAATTAGCGGAAAAACCTTGTTCTTTAAATAAGACCGCCAACACCGGCACTATGACTAAGCCGCCCCCTATGCCAAATAAACCCGCAAGCACGCCCGAAACCATGCCCAACACACTACTTACTACAATAATATCTAACACCGATGCCTCATAAGATTGATTGCTTACCTTTGATTAATTTATAAAACTTAGCGAATCACCATTCCCGTTCGGGTATTTTTATTTCGCTTTAGGCTTATGTTATTCTAGCGTCAACTAAAACAAATATGCATTAATAATGAAAACATTCCTTGTGGGTGGTGCAGTCCGGGATAAACTACTGGGCTTACCCATTTTAGAAAGAGATTGGGTCGTCATCGCTGAAACGCCCGAATCTATGGTGGAACTAGGTTTTAGACCGGTTGGCAAAGACTTTCCGGTTTTTCTACATCCCAAAACCCATGAAGAATATGCGCTGGCTCGCACAGAACGCAAAACTGCACCGGGTTATAGAGGTTTTACGGTACACGCGTCTCCCGAAGTTACGCTTGAGCAAGATTTAATCCGCCGTGATTTAACCATCAATGCGATTGCTATGACGCCAGATGGCGAATTAATCGATCCTTATGGTGGACAGCAAGACTTAGAGAATAAAGTATTTAGGCATATTTCCCCTGCCTTTTCTGAAGATCCGGTGCGTATTCTGCGTATTGCTCGCTTTACGGCACGTTTTGCGCATCTGGGCTTTACTATCGCCCCTGAAACTTTAGAATTGATGGAATCTATGGTGAATAGCGGTGAAATTGATGCGTTGGTACCTGAACGCGTTTGGGCCGAATTATTTAAAGCCTTAAAAGAGCAAACACCTGAGGCTTTTTTTACTACTTTAAGAGCTTGTAAAGCACTAGAAAGGATTTTTCCTGAACTTGATAACTTATTTGGCGTGCCACAACCCGAAAGATATCATCCTGAAATTGATACCGGTATCCATGCATTGATGTGCCTACAACAAGCGGTCAAGTTATCAGAAAAACCAGAAGTACGTTTTGCGGCGTTAGTGCATGATTTAGGTAAAGGTCTAACCTTACCCGAATATTGGCCCAGCCATCATGGTCATGAACAAAAAGGCTTACCTGTATTAGATAAGTTGTGTGCTCGCTTACGAGTACCTAATAGTTTTAAATCTCTTGCTAGACAAGTCATGGAATATCATACGCATTGCCATAAGGCTTATGAATTACGTGCGACGACCTTAACCGATGTGTTACAAAATCTTGGTGCTTATAAAACGGACAACTCGCTCGCCGATTTCTTATTAGCCTGTGAAGCAGATGCAAAAGGTAGAACGGGCTTTGAAGACAAACCCTATCCTCAAGCTGAGTTATTTAGCAATGCAGCACTTGCGGCAAATGCTATCGATAACACAGAGATTATCAATAGCGGTCTTAAAGGCCCTGAATTTGGTGAGGCCTTAAGACACTTGCGCATTAAAGCTATTACTGAGGTTATCAACAGCTATAAATCGTTGTAAAATAGCCGTCTTTTTAATTATTTGTAATTTATATCTATGCCTTCTTTTGACATTATTTCTGAATTTGATACTCACGAAGTTAAAAACGCCGTTGACCAAGCTAATAAAGAAGTGAGTACACGCTTCGATTTTAAAGGCACCAGTTCAAACTTCGAACTCACTGATGAAAAATTAGTGATGATCTCAGAATCAACTTTTCAATTACAACAAATGTTCAGCGTGATCGTTGCCAAATTAAGCAGACGAGGTGTTGATGTTGGCTGTATGGATGTCGGTGAGCCTAAAGGCACGGGTGGCAAGTTAATGCGCCAAGAAATCACGCTGAAGCAAGGCTTAGATTCAACTACAGCCAAGAAAATTGTTAAGCTGATTAAAGATAAAAAACTAAAAGTGCAAGCGGCAATTAACGGTGACAAAGTGCGAGTAACCGGCAAAAAACGTGATGATCTTCAGGAAGTGATTCAAATGTTACGCGATGAAAAATTAGAAACACCGTTACAGTACGACAACTTTAGAGATTAATTCTTCACTAAGCGGCTGTTGCTTGTTTTGTATCGATAAACGAAATAAGCCATGATAATAATCGCTAACCACAAAGAGACTAAAGGTCCTATTAGTCCATCATAATGACTGCTCACCCAATAATGATTGGGTGAGTTGAAATCCGTATTAAAGAATTTCTTACAAATCTTAATCTGCCATACCCAGCAACAATGGCAACCAATACAGAGTCCTAGACTCATATTAAACTGACTTCTTAACATACCCAAGAAAACTCCAACCATCATTAGTGCAATTAAAGCTGAATAATGTCTGGGACTAATCACGTTGTTAAACGCTTCTGGCCACAAGGTAAAACCACTCCATATCGTTAGCGTTGAAGTTGGCAAATTTGTTTTAACGGTTAAGAAATGTAAGCCCGCAAAATAGATAGCACTGATTAACACCGCCAGCATGGCCGGCAACTTTTTACTTAAACCTGTCCATAGTAGCCCTCGAAATAGTGACTCCTCTACTACAGCAATCAACAACGCTAAACCAAAATTAATGGCTACCGTGGTGGCTAAAATCTCAAGACTAAAACGCTGGTGCTTATCAATCAAAATGACATCCTGCCAATACAAGATGATAAACACGGGGATTAAAACGAAAAATCCTATCCCAAAACCCTGCCCTAACTGCTTAAAAAAAACCCTAATAGGCGCGTAGCCAAACGCTTGTTTATTAATCTTTAAATAAGACATAAACGGGAAGATACTGAGCACCAGCAAGCCTTGAGTGACTCTTGAAATGAGTTGTCTTAAAGGCACTGCATCACTATAAAAATGCACAATCAAGTAAGAAAGCACCGTAGCTATCGATAACGCAACTAATAAAACCAAGAACGGCACGAATGCATAGCTTAGGCAACGCATTATGCTTAATTCGCGATATGAAAGTGGTATTAGTTGGCTAAAATGCATGAATCAGACGCTGAAATATTCATCTTGCTGGTAACCATCTAGTCTATTACTCATGAGAAATCGGCCCTTTACCAAAATCACCCCAGAGCACTTGGACTGCTGATAAGGCGGCTAAGGCGGCTGTTTCTGTTCTGAGGATGCGCGCCCCCATACGTACAGGTATAAATCCTGCGGTTTTTGCCACTTCACGTTCGGCATCTGAAAAACCGCCTTCTGGCCCCACTAATAAAGTAACTTGTATTGGTCGTTCTAAATCCGCTAAACACTGTTCTGCATAAGGATCTAAAAATACTTTTAAGCCTTGTTGCTGAGTTACCCATTGGCTTAAATTATCAATCTCTAGTAAATCAGGTAGCTGAGTTCGACCACTTTGCTCTGCCGCATGTTGGACAATTTTTTGCCAATGGATCCAACGCTGAGATTTCTTTTCACCTTTAAACTGCACTTGGCACCGCTCTGTGACTAATGGCGTTATAACATTAACACCCAGTTCCACCACTTTTTGTACCGAAAAATCCATTCTATCGCCACGCGAAATTCCAAGACCCAAGTGCGCAGTTAATGAGGATTCAACACTACGCTCATCCCAATGCTTAATATCTATAACAACGGCCTTCCGACTAACTTCAATAATCCTGCAATGATACTCACCACCCGTGCCATTAAAAAGAATGATCTCTGCGTCTTTTTTTAAACGCAACACGGTTCGCACATAATGGGCGTTATCTTCATCTAATTCGATTTGTTTACCGGTATTTAAAACTGCCGAAGTATATAGTCGTGAAACTCGCATATATTAATCCTGTACCGCTATTTGTATACCTTGCCACGCCACAACGGCAAGCAGTTCCAATTCTTCTGCGGTGATTATATAAGGTGGCATAAAATAAATCACATTCCCCAAAGGTCGTAACAATACACCTTTGGATAAAGCATATTGATAGACTTTTTGCCCCCGCCGTTCCTGCCAAGGGAAAGGCTCACGCGTCTGTTTGTTTTTAACTAACTCAATAGCCAAAATCATCCCTGTTTGTCTAACTTCAACAACATTTGGATGCTCATGGAATCTTGCCGCCACTTTTGCTAGGGTGATGGCCAAGTGTTTATTGTTATCAATAATGGGTTGCCGCTGAAAAATTTCTAAGGTGGCTAATCCTGCTCGACAAGCCAGCGCGTTACCCGTGTAACTATGGGAATGTAAAAATGCGGTGAGGTTTTGATAATCATCATAAAAAGCTTGATAAACCTGGTCGGTCGTTAAAACCGCAGATAATGGTAAATATCCCCCGGTTAAGCCTTTTGATAAACACATAAAATCGGGGGTTATCGAAGCTTGTTCACAAGCAAATAAAGTCCCAGTGCGCCCAAAACCAACAGCAATTTCATCCGCGATAAGATGTACTTGATATTTATCACAAGCGGCTCGTAACAAACTCAAATAAATAGGATCGTACATGCGCATACTGCCGGCACATTGCACTAATGGCTCGATAATAACAGCACAACAGTCGTCCGAGTGTTGTTGTAAAACCTGTTCCATTAAGGCAAAACGACGCGTGGAATAATCAGCCCAAGACTCCCCGTCTTCTCTGTTATAACAATCAGGACCAGGTACAGTTATTACGTCCATTAATAACGGCGCATAAGTTTCCTTATATAAGGCCACATTACCAACGGCTAATGCACCCAAGGTTTCACCGTGGTAACTATTTTCAAGGGTAATAAATTTTGTTTTCTGAGTTTGGCCTTTATTGCGCCAATAATGAAAACTCATTTTTAAAGCGACTTCTACTGCAGCCGAACCATTATCAGCGTAGAAACACCGCTCAAGACCAGGCGGTGATAGCGCAACCAATTGCTCAGCCAATTTAATGCCGGACTCATGCGTAAAGCCAGCAAAAATAACATGCTCAAGACTATCTAACTGATCTTTTAAAGCGGCATTAATATGTGGATTTGCATGACCGAATAAATTAACCCACCAAGAACTAATGGCATCCAAATATCGATTACCATCAAAATCTTCTAACCAAACACCTTGGCCTTTTTTTATAGGAATTAAGGGGGACTTTTCATGGTCTTTCATTTGCGAGCAGGGATGCCACAAAACAGAAAGATCGCGGGAGGCAAGCGTTTGATTTGTCATTAATTGACTAGATAAACGGAGTAACTGGAGGGGTTAATAAGATAATCATCGATAGCAGATTTGATTAAAGATGACTAAACTCTATCATTGAAATTTATCCTATTTATAAAAGCTCTACCGTGCGTTTTATGCGTTTATTTATCTAGAGTGTAATTAGATAGAAGCCTAATTTAATCAGAGGTATTAAGTTTCAAGTTGTTCAATATAGCAAGTGTAGGAGCAGACTGATTCATTGTATAAAAATGCAAACCAGGTGCACCATGGTCCAATAAACGCTGACACAAATTAGTCACTAATTCTGCACCAAAAGCTTGTACAGCAGCCTTATCATCACCGAATCCCTCTAAGCGTTTTCTTAACCAACGTGGAATATCCGCACCACACATTTCAGAAAAACGAAATAACTGCGTGTACTGTGTAATAGGCATAATGCCTGGCACAACAGGAATATCTATGCCATTTCTCTCACACATATCTAAGAAATAGAAATAAGCATCCGCGTTATAAAAATACTGCGTAATAGCAGCATTTGCTCCGGCATCTACTTTACGCTTAAAATTCTTAAAATCTTCTGCCGCACTACTTGCTTGGGGATGTACCTCTGGATAGGCCGCAACATGAATTTGAAAAAAATCACCCGTTTCTGCTCTGATAAAATCGACTAACTCATTCGCATAACGAAACTCACCTGCAGACAACATACCTGAAGGTAAATCACCACGCAAAGCCACAATCCTTGAAATACCGTGATCTTGGTAGCTTTTAAGAATGGTTCGGATATTATCTTTAGTCGAACCCACACAAGATAAATGCGGTGCTGCAGATATACCCTTGGATTGAATATCAACAACAGTGTCTAGAGTCTTATCACGCGTAGAACCACCCGCACCAAAAGTAACTGAGAAGAAATCTGGTTTAAGTCTGGCTAATTGAGCATGAACGGCTTGAAGGTTGGTAACACCTTCTTCCGTTTTAGGAGGATAAAATTCGAAGCTGAACAATTGGGGATGTTTATTGTGTGATGTCATTCTAATCTCACTGAAGCAAATATAATAAAGTTAATCCCCACTGCTTTAATCAAAGTTTCAGCGGTACGAGACACGAAACAATTTGATTCGTGTCATCTAATCGTTCGAGCGTATTAGAGGCTCAATACGCTCGAGCTTAAGTCTATCTTAATAACGATAATGATCTGCTTTATAAGGACCTTCAACAGGCACGTTGATGTACTTAGCTTGTGCTTCAGATAATGTCGTTAATTTAACACCAATTTGTTCTAAATGTGATCTAGCCACTTTCTCATCTAATATTTTAGGTAAGATATAAACTTTGTTTTCGTAGCTAGCGGCATTTTTCCACAACTCAATTTGTGCCAATACTTGGTTACAGAATGAGTTAGACATCACAAAACTAGGATGACCTGTGGCACAACCTAAGTTAA
>JAPLRS010000047.1 GCA_026399015.1 Methylococcales bacterium
AACCACCCGATCCCATCCCGAACTCGGAAGTGAAACCATTTAGCGCCGATGATAGTGTGGCAGTTTGCCATGCGAAAGTAGGGAATTGCCAAGCTCTTAATATCAAACCCCGATCTTTCATCGGGGTTTTTTTTTGCCTGATGGTTTTATTCTGTTATAGAATAAAACAAAATTTTTTTTATTGAACTTTGTTATGAAATTAAATTGGGAGAATATTGATACCGTATTAATTGATATGGACGGAACAATACTTGACTTGTATTTTGATAATTACTTCTGGCATGAACAAGTACCTCTAAGTTTCTCGATAAAAAATGGGATAGATATTAATGCTGCAAAAGCACAACTAAAACCATTATTTAAAGAAATGGAAGGGAAATTAGAGTGGTATTGTTTAGATTATTGGAGTGATGTTCTTAACTTAGATATATCAAACTTAAAATTTCAATTGTCAGATTTAATTAGTGTTCTTCCACATGCATTAGAATTTTTAATAAAATTACGCAACGCGAATCAAAAGGTGTTTTTAGTAACAAATGCTCATCGTAGTAGTTTAAACCTTAAGATGCATAAAACTAAATTAGATAGTTATTTTGATGAAATAATAAGTTCACATGATTATGGTTTTCCAAAAGAGGATCAACGTTTTTGGATTAAATTGCAAAAAGAACATTATTTTAGTAATAATACTACGGTTTTAATAGATGATAATGTTGCTGTTTTAGATTCAGCAAATAAATTTGGAATTCAACATTTAATAATTTTAAGCAAACCAGATAGTAAATTAACAGAATTTATGCCTTGTAGATATCCTGATGTAGTTGATTTACGTGAGTTAATGATCGGCTTGTAAGTTAAATGGTTAGTTTTACAAAATACATAATTATTTTTTAAACGAAATTGGTTGACTATGTGTGTTTTCCCTCATATAGTTTAACTTTTTAAATTATTGGAGATGTGGTGTGAGCGATTCAGTCCTTCATGTAAGTGATAGTGAATTTAACGAAACTGTTGTTAAAGCAAATGGACCAGTACTTGTGGATTATTGGGCTGAGTGGTGTGGGCCTTGTAAAATGATAGGACCTGTTCTTGACGCAATTGCTGAAGAGTACGAAGGTAAACTTACCATTGTTAAAATTAATATTGATGAAAACCCACAAACTCCTCAAATTTATGGGGTACGTGGCATTCCAACTTTGATGTTATTTAAAAATGGAGAAGTTGAAGCAACGAAAGTTGGAGCTATGACTAAAACTGAATTAGCAAAATTTATAGACAGTAATATTTAAAAGTTTATATTCAGATCTGTTCAAATAATGGACAGATCTGAATACTTGAGCTATAATTCTCAATTGCAAATAGTAACGCAATCCAAGCCGTTATCTAATATTTAATCCCGTAATCTTCCCTCTTGTTACTTAATTTTCTATTTAAATGAAGTGACAATTCTTTGAGCCACATTTTTTTATGAACCTTACCGAGTTAAAACTTAAACAAATTAGTGAAGTTATTGAAATTGCCGAATCATTAGGCTTAGAAAATGTTGCCAGATCTCGTAAGCAAGACTTGATATTTGCTATTCTCAAGAAACAAGCAAAAGCGGGTGATGATATATCGGGTGATGGGGTACTTGAAATATTGCAAGATGGATTTGGTTTTTTAAGAACTCCAGGGTGTTCATATTTAGCAGGACCTGATGATATTTACGTTTCACCAAGTCAAATTAGACGTTTTTCATTAAAAACCGGCGATACCATTACTGGTAAGATTAGACCGCCGAAGGATAATGAACGTTACTTCGCGATGTTGAAGGTTGATCAGATTAATTTTGAGCCACCAGAAAATACAAAAAATAAAATAACTTTTTCTAATCTTACCCCGTTATTTGCTAAACAAAAATTTTCATTAGAACAAGGAAATGGTACTAGTGAGGATTTAACTGGAAGAATTATTGATTTAATTGCACCAATAGGTAAAGGTCAACGCGGATTAATTGTTTCACCACCCAAAGCAGGTAAAACAATGATATTACAAAGCCTTGCACAAGCTATTGCAGAACGCAATCCTGAATGCTATTTGATTGTATTATTGATAGATGAAAGACCTGAAGAAGTAACAGAGATGGAGCGTTGTGTTCGTGGTGAAGTTATTTCCAGTACTTTTGATGAACCTGCTACTAGACATGTTCAGGTTGCAGAAATGGTAATTGAAAAAGCACGTAGATTAGTTGAGCATAAGCACGATGTAGTAATTTTGTTGGATTCTATTACTCGACTGGCTAGAGCATACAACACAGTAGTGCCTTCATCAGGTAAAATTTTAACTGGTGGTGTTGATGCAAATGCATTAGAAAAACCAAAACGTTTTTTTGGTGCGGCTCGTAATATAGAAGAGGGTGGCAGTTTAACTATTATCGCAACTGCTTTAGTAGATACCGGATCTCGTATGGATGAAGTTATTTATGAAGAGTTTAAAGGTACTGGCAATATGGAGTTGCATTTAGACCGAAAGATTGCAGAGAAGAGAATTTATCCTGCAATTAATATAAACAGATCAGGTACAAGAAGAGAAGAGTATTTAGTGGATTCAGATACACTTCAAAAAACTTGGATATTAAGAAAAATATTGCAACCCATGGATGAGACCGCTGCATCTGAATTTTTAATTGGTAAATTAAAAGATTTCAAAACAAATGCAGAGTTTTTTGAATCAATGAAACGTTAAATAAAACACAATATGACTACTGACATTACTCTTTTAATTCATGCTTTAATACTGGGCTTAGTTGAAGGTATAACAGAGTTTCTACCTGTATCATCTACAGGTCATTTAATCTTAGTTGGTCAGTTACTTGGCTTTAACGATGATAAAGGTAAAGTATTTGAAATTGCTATTCAGTTTGCTGCAATTTTAGCGGTAGTGTGGGAATATCGTAAACGGTTGTTCCATACAGTTTTAAGTCTTCGCTCTGAAGCTTCTTCTCAGCGCTTAGCGCTTAATTTGATTGTGGCATTTTTACCCGCTGCTATTTTAGGTTTTTTATTCTTAAAACAAATTAAATATTATTTATTTAATCCCTTTGTAGTTGCTTCGGCTTTTATTTTAGGTGGTTTTTTAATTATATGGGCTGAGAAGCGACAGCATATTGTCCATGCTGAATCCGTGGATGATTTAACTTGGCTTGATGCTTTAAAAGTGGGATTTGCACAGGCTTTAGCTATGATACCCGGAACTTCACGCTCTGGAGCTACCATTATTGGCGGATTGTTTTTTGGTTTATCTCGTAGAGCTGCTACTGAGTTTTCATTTTTCCTTGCTATCCCTACTATGTTTGCCGCTACTTTGTATGATGTATATAAAAATCGTGATTTATTTAGTGTTGATGATTTAGCTTTATTTGCTGTGGGTGGCACAGTATCTTTTATCAGTGCTTTTATTGCAGTACGTGGCTTAATTCGCTTTATTAGTCGCCATGATTTTACCGTATTTGCTTGGTATCGGATTGCTTTTGGTATTATTGTATTGCTTTCTTCACAAATGGGTTGGGTTGATTGGGGTAATCATTAGATTACTGTCAAAATGGTTTTTTTGTTGTAAAAAAGGGCGCCTAGAGCGCCCTTTTTATTTGTTATTGGATTAGCCTAACAATTCTTTTGTTTTAGCAATGATTCCTGTTGGATCAATACCTTGATGTGGGAATTGTTCCCAAAGTCCGCCACAACCTTCTTTATGCGTTGCTATATGGGCAAATTTAGGTGTTAGGCCACGTTCAAGTAACCATGAGCCAAAGCGACTACCTAGTCCAGTTTTCTTATTATAGGATTCTACGACTAAGACAAATGGGGCTTTACCAATTTTAGCCATCATGTCTTCGTCAATTACGTTCAAAGTTGGTTTATTGATTAATCCTACATCAATCCCTTCTAATTTTAAACGCTCTACTGCGTCTAGTGCCCTATATAAGGATTCACCAAAGCTGACAATATATCCTTGTGTACCTTCACGGATCACTTCATCTTTACCAGATACAAACTTGTAATTTCCTCCAAAGAAGTCTTCTCCGTCAGTATTTAATATAGTTGGTACTTTAGAGCGAGTTGAAAAAACAAAACGTAAACCTGGATTGAAGAAAATCGTCTCTAAACAAGCTTTCATTTGTAAAGGATCAGCCGGGAAATATAGGTTAGTATCGTAACCATCACTCAAACCGTTATCTGCAAACATGTTGTTTAGACCAAAATGACATGTGTTATCTGCCATGTCGTCAATACCAGAATGAGAGAAATGACTCAGTACGTTAGAGTTGTTTAAACGAGCCATTGTGATTTCAGACAGCAACATTTCTAAAAATGCACTAAAGGTACCAAAAATTCCTTGTTTACCTGCCTCCATACCGAAACCTGCGGCAGCAGAGAAGTTACCGCGCTCCATAATGCCTGATGAAATAAATACTTCTGGGAAAGCAGCATGAATTTTAAATAAGCCACAAGAACCTTCAAGATCACTATCAACAACGCGAACTTTTTCATAGCGTTCTGCTTCGCTTAAACGGCCTAGAATTTCAACAGCGGCATCACCAAATACATTACGATTAGCATCCCATTTATCACTAGAACCTAAGAAGATAGCATCATTTTTTGGAGCTTTTATTTCTTTTAAATGATCAGCAGCGGCTTGTTGGCCACGAGACTCTAAATATTCAACGGCAACTTTAACTGATATAACGTCATGACCGTGAGTTGAGCCTTCAAGACCTATAATGCCTGGGCACATAGGTCGATGGTTAATAACTGCAACAGGGCCGTCAGTTTTAATGGCCAAGCAAATACGTTTGTATAGATCATCAAGATCTTCACCGTCGCCTTCTAAGACGGTAACACCTTGACCCTCAAGAGTTTTAGCTGTGCTACATCCCGTGAGATATTTTGATGGATGACCTGCGATAGTCACATCGTTATCATCAATGATTAACTTAACGTTAAGGCCTTGAGCAACGGCTAGTCGAGCAGCTTCTGCGTCATTGCCTTCTTGTTGTGAGCCATCTGATCCTAAGCAAAAAACAACTTTACGAGGGTTGGCGATGGCAACGCCATTAACATAAGGCCACATATGTCCTAAACGGCCTGAGCTAAATTTAACACCTGGCGTAAATCCTAATTCAGGGTGCCCAGGTAAATGCGAATGAGCTGCGCGATATTCCATAAGTCTCTTCGCGGGTAAATCACCGTTTAATGTTGACATTAAATATTGCGTGGCAACACGGTGTCCAGCTTCGTCAAAGAAAATGGGGACAAAGCCATTAGATGAGCCTCTAAATAAAGCGTCCATAATCATGACTTCTGGAACAGTATCATAAGGTCCACCAGTATGTCCGCCAACGCCTCTAGCTGCACCTGTTGCGGTAAAGAATACGATAGCATCTCTACATAGTTGAATATTGGCCTGTAAGCTTTCTTTTTGTTGTGCTGTAAGTGTATTAATGTTGGGATCTAACTGTATGCGTTGATAGGCGCTTAGATCAATAGGGAAATTAGACATAGTTGACTACTCGTGGTTAAGGATTGTGTAATGCCAGTTTTAATGGTTATTGTTAAATTTATACCAAGCTAGATGCGTAATTTAAATCATAAACTGTATTAAATTTAAGAGATGGTTGATTATTTATAGTCCAACCGACGAGCAGATTACACCTTGTACTTTAAACTCTGCAAGATATTTTTATTTGATGTAAAAGTGAGTTAATATGATTTTATTACTTTTTTTTAAAGCTTATAGGTACAAATTTGTCCATTATTGATACGACACCTTCAATTACTCGGATTGCATATGCAAGTTTTATAGGTACAGCTATTGAATATTATGATTTTTATATTTATGGCATGGCGTCTGCTTTGGTTATTGGACCTATTTTTTTTCCAGCAGGTGCACCGGAAGTTCAAATATTTAGTGCATTTTTAACGTTCGCAATTGCATTTATATCTCGACCAATAGGTGCTTTGCTGTTTGGACATTTTGGTGACCGTATTGGTCGTAAGGCAACATTGATTGTTTCCTTGTTGGTTATGGGTATTTCAACAACATTAATTGGTTTTTTGCCCGGATTTGATGTATTTGGAATATGGGCGCCTATATTGTTATGTGTATGTCGTTTTGCGCAAGGTATTGGTTTAGGAGGGGAGTGGGGCGGTGCCGCTCTTTTTGCAACAGAAAATGCGCCCGCAGGTAAGAGAGGTTTATATGGCATGTTTCCACAGATGGGGCCCTCAATCGGATTTCTTTTGGCAACAGGTAGTTTTTTACTTTTAACTCAATTATTAACTGTACAAGAATTTAATGAGTGGGGGTGGCGTATTCCATTTGTTTCAAGTTCATTACTTGTTGTGATTGGTTTATATATTCGTATCACTTTGACAGAGACCCCTGTTTTTAACAAATTATTGCAAGAGGGCTCTAGAGTTAGTTTTCCTATTAAAGAAATATTCCAATCTTATTTAGTGCCCTTATTTTTGGGTTCTTTGGCTATGGTTGTTTGTTACGCCTTATTTTATATATCAACGGTTTTTTCTTTAAGTTATGGGACAACGGAATTAAAAATTCCAAGGCAATCATTTCTTGGTATGTTGAGTATAGCCATTCTTTTTATGGCTTTAGCAACACCATTAGCCGGATGGGCCGCTGATAGATGGGGGCGGCGACCAATTTTATTAATGTCTTCTACTTTTGCATTCTTATCGGGTTTTATTTTGGAACCAATGTTGAGCAGTCAGTCGGTATTTTTCATTACGTTGTTGCTATCGTTACAACTATTTTTAATGGGAGCGACTTTTGCTCCGATGGGTGCTTTATTGCCGGAGTTATTCCCTTCTCATTTAAGATATACAGGGGCAGGGACTGCTTATAATTTAGGTGGAATATTAGGGGCTTCTTTTGCGCCATATATTGCGCAAAAATTAGTTATGATGGGTGGTCTTGCTTGGGTTGGAGGGTATGTTTCTGTGGCATCACTAGTTAGTTTCGTAGCGGTTTATTTAATGCGTGAAACATACTGTAACGAATGGTGATAGTGCCAGATATAACTACAGCTAAATATAGTTGTAGTTAATCTAAGCACTGCACAAGAAATCTTTTAAATTATTTAATTTTAGCTTCTTTGTAAATTACGTGTTTACGAACGACTGGGTCAAATTTTTTGATCTCCATCTTTTCAGGCATAGTACGTTTGTTTTTAGTTGTGGTGTAGAAGTGACCAGTGCCTTCGGTAGAAATTAATTTAATTTTATCGCGCATTTTTTATCTCCTTAAACCTTTGTGCCATTTTTACGTAAATCAGCTAAAACAGCATCGATGCCGTTTTTGTCGATTATGCGCATTGCTTTAGTTGAAACTCTAAGACGAACCCAACGATTTTCACTTTCAACCCAAAATCTGTGATGTTGTAAGTTTGGAAGAAATCTTCTTTTTGTTCTGTTGTTTGCGTGTGAAACGTTATTTCCTGTAACTGGCTGTTTACCTGTTACTTGACATACTCTAGACATAATTAGCCTCTTGATAGTGCCTAAATTTAAAAGTTAGCTAATCTTTATACCAAAATTTCTTCCCAAGGTAAATAACAATCTATAAAATGAGTCACATTATTTGTTTTAAAGTTAATAAACTGGGGTTGTATGCGTATTAAACTCGGCATGGTTATGGATTCCATAGACCATATCAATATAAAAAAAGATACTAGTTTTGCAATGTTGCTTGAGGCTCAGTCAAGAGGTTGGGAACTCTATTACATGGAGCTTAATGATTTATATCTTCGTAATGGTAAAGCACATGCAAGGGTGCGAGTTATTACGGTTGAACGAAATGCTGAGTCTTGGTATCAAGTTATCGACGAAAAAGATATTGCTTTGGATGAATTAAATGTCATTCTAATGCGTAAGGATCCGCCATTTGATCAAGAATATATTTATGCTACTTATATATTAGAGCGTGCTGAAAGTATGGGGGTATATGTTGTTAACAAGCCTCAATCTTTACGAGATGCAAATGAAAAACTTTATACCGCATGGTTTTCTCAATGTTGTGCAGAAACTTTAGTGACGAGAGAGCCTAAAAGAGTTCGAGACTTTTTACTGGAGCAATCAGAAATTATTTTAAAGCCTTTGGATGGAATGGGCGGTACTTCTATTTTTCACTTACGCAAAGATGATCCTAATTTAAGTGTCATATTAGAGACAATGACTCAATACAATAGTCGATATGTCATGGCGCAAAAGTATATTCCTGAAATTAAAGACGGTGATAAGCGTATTCTCATGATTAATGGTGAGGCGGTACCTTATGCATTAGCACGTATTCCTGCCCAAGGTGAAACTCGAGGTAATTTGGCTGCGGGCGGTCGCGCAGAAGGGCGACCATTGACTGAGCAAGATTGGTGGATTACAAAACAAGTTGGACCCGTTTTAAAAGAAAAAGGTCTTATTTTTGTTGGTTTGGACGTAATTGGTGATAAGTTAACTGAAATTAATGTAACAAGCCCTACTTGTGTACAAGAGTTAGATAAACAATTTGGCCTTAATATAGCCGGACTTCTAATGGATCATATTGAAAAAAGTTTATAACTAATATGATGTTACGAGCGAAATTTCGTTCCGATTCAACTCATTTGTTTATAGCGCTAGTTGTAGCTATTTTTTTTCATATTGTTATGATTCTGGGTGTTAATATTTCTATAGATGAGGGACAGAATATTAATGAACCTATATTAATCAGCATGATTAGTAATAGTAATACTGCTGCGCCTGATCAATTAAGCAATCCAGTTTCGCAAAATCAATTAAATGCATTATCTGAACAAAAAAAAATTGCGACGCCATTAAAAATGGTAAAACAGAAAGTTGCTCAAAAATTAAAATCTGATAAAAAGATAGATAATAAAGGTCTGCAACATACTAAGCAGAAAAAACCTCCATTAAAAACCGTTAATAAAGTAGAAAGTAAAGCAGATAATCCTAAATCTGCTGAAGACGTCCCGCATTTAACGGCGGATTCTCTTCAGCAACAAATTAAGCAATTGGGCTCGGAAATAAGAGCAAGTCAATTAACTTCTGAGCAACCTAAAATAAAATTTGTAGATTCTATAGAATCAAATAAATATTTAGCTGCTCAATATGTTAAGGATTGGGAAAATAAAGTTGAGAGAACGGGAAATCTTAATTTCCCATCAGTCGCTGCAAAGAAAAATTTTTCAGGATCTTTAATATTGGATGTCGGGATTAAATCGGATGGTAGCATATATAGTATAAGGATAAATAAGTCGTCTGGAATAGATGAGTTAGATGAAGCAGCAAAAAATATTGTACGGATGAGTGCCCCATTTCCACCATTACCTTTAGAGATAACTAAAGAACTTGATGTATTTGTTATAACTCGTGTTTGGACGTTTACTGATGAATCAGGACTTGATACACATTAGTTAAACGTATAATTGATTTTACTTTTAAACTCATGAAACAAAATATTTATCTTAATAATCAGTTTATTATTGCTATGCCCGGGTTAACTGAACCTAATTTCTCTCATACAGTCACTTATTTGTGTCAGCATAATGAAGAGGGAGCTTTAGGTATTGTTATTAACAGATCAGCCAATATGCATTTGGGCGAGGTTTTTAAGCAAATGGATATTTCTGTTACCTCAACACAGGCAATGAATACAAAAGTTTTCGCTGGTGGTCCTGTTCAGAAAGATAGAGGATTTGTATTGCATACTGCTTGCGGTAAATGGGATGTTTCAATGAAAATATCAGATAAAATATCTTTAACAACTTCACGAGATATTATAGAAGCGATAGCAAATGATAAAGGTCCGGAAAATTATTTGGTAGCATTAGGTTATGCTGGATGGGGTAGTGGACAAATTGAACAAGAAATTCTTGAAAATTCTTGGCTTAATATTCCGTATAGTGAAAATATATTATTTGAATCCCCTATCAATCAGCGCTGGGAACATGCTGCAAAACAAATTGGAATTGATATCAATTTATTAACAAACCAAGCTGGACATTGTTAATGTCTACAATTCGTAATTTTTATTTATGCTAGATTCTTTGAATATAAAAACCAATTCGGACACTTACTTAGGGTTTGATTTTGGATATAAAAAAATAGGTGTCGCCGTAGGTGAAACCCTTACTTCGACCGCAAGTCCTTTACAAACCATACGCTCAATTAATCAAAGTCCTGATTGGCAGATTATAAGTAAACTCATTCAAGAATGGCGTCCAACGGGTCTAGTAGTGGGTATTTCAAGGCAATCTGATGGGTCTGATAATCCAGTAACGCCACGTATAATAAAATTCTGTAATCAATTGCATGGGCGCTATCAACTTCCTGTATATCAACAAGATGAAACATTATCGACTTTTGAAGCGAAGCAGATGTTGTTTGATGATGTAAATTTAAGTGCGACTAAATTATGGGAAGTGCAAGACCAGTTAGCGGCGCAATTAATTTTACAATCTTGGTTAAATGATCAAATATAAGGGCAATATAAGTGTTAGAAATAAATGAGTTGTTGGATAAGCTTGAAACAGATTTAAAACGTATTATTGCTGAAAGACAATTAGTTAATCCTTTGATGATTGGTGTTCGAACAGGTGGTGTTTGGGTTGCAGAGCATCTTCATCAAAGATTAGAGATTATTGAGCCATTAGGGTTATTAGATATATCTTTTTATCGAGATGATTTTTCTCAAATTGGTGTGCATCCGAATGTTAAGCCCAGTCAATTACCTTCACAAATTGAGGATCGTAATATTATTCTGATCGATGACGTGTTTTATACTGGTAGAACAGTTAGAGCCGCTTTAAATGAAATTTTTGATTACGGCAGGCCTAATCAAGTCGTTTTAGCGGTTTTAATCGAGCGAAACGGACGACAAATTCCATTATCACCCGATTGTTCGGGGGCTTTTATTGAGTTAAACGCGGGACAAAGAATTAAATTAATTGGACCGGATCCATTGCTCATTGAGATGCAAACATTAGACCTAGAGTTTTAATCTATGAATGATAATATTCAAATAAATTCGGAAGGCAAACTTAAGCATTTCTTGAGCATAGATGGCTTGCCAAGAAGTTTATTAACCGAAATATTAGATGTAGCAGAGTCTTTTGTGGGTGTTAATGATTTACAAATAAAAAAAGTGCCATTATTACGTGGCAAAACAATTGTGAATCTATTTTTTGAAAATAGCACGCGTACTCGAACAACCTTTGAGTTAGCTGCAAAGCGCTTATCTGCAGATGTTTTAAGTATGAGTATTGCGACTTCCTCAACCTCAAAAGGTGAGAGTTTGTTAGATACTATTCGTAATTTAGAAGCTATGTTTGTTGATATGTTTGTCGTGCGTCATGCAATTAGTGGTGCCGCGCATTTTATTGCGCAACAAACAGCACCTCATATTAGCGTTATTAATGCAGGTGACGGTCAACATGCTCATCCGACTCAAGCAATGCTTGATATGTTTACAATCAGGCAAATCAAGAAAGACTTTGCGCCTTTAAAAGTTGCCATCATAGGTGATATTTTACATTCCAGAGTAGCAAGATCTCAAATTCAAGCTTTAAATACATTAGGCGTTGCCGAGGTTAGGGTTATCGCACCAAAAACCTTGTTACCTGCGCATGTTGAAAGTATGGGGGTTAATGTATTTTACGATTTAAACGCGGGATTAAAAGATATTGATGTTGTGATTATGTTACGCCTACAAAAAGAGCGCATGACTTCTGCATTACTGCCTAGTGAAAGTGAATATTTTAAATGCTTCGGTTTAACGGAAGATAAATTAAAAATTGCTAAGCCTGACGCAATTGTTATGCATCCCGGTCCCATTAATCGTGGTGTTGAAATTGAATCGAAAGTAGCTGATGGCCCTCAATCAGTCATACTTAAACAGGTTAGTAATGGTATTGCAGTGCGTATGGCTGTTATGGCAATGGCTATGCAAAAGCAAGGGGCAGTGCAATGAAAAATATTTATATTAAAAATGGCTTGCTTATAGATCCGGTTAATAAAATAAATCGAATTGGAAATGTTTATATTGCTGATGGAAAAATAATTTCAGTTACAAATGAGCCTTCTGGTTTCAAAGCCGATGAAATTATTGATGCAGAAAATAAAGTTATTAGCCCGGGGTTTATAGATTTAAGTACTCGGTTACGGGAACCCGGTCAAAGTCGTAAAGCTACCTTTAGAAGTGAGTCATTAGCAGCGTTAAGTGGTGGAATAACGTCTATGTGTTTGCACCCTGATACGAGTCCTGCTATCGATACATCCGCTGTTGCAGAACTTATTAAAGATTTAGCTAAAAAAGCGGGTTATCCAAAGATATATCCGATTGCTGCTTTGACACAAAAATTAGAAGGGACAGAGTTAAGCTCAATGCTCTCTCTTAAGCAGGCGGGGTGTATTGCGGTGGGTAATGCAAATCAACCGGTTAGAAATTTGCTTATCTTAAGACGTGCAATGGAATATGCGGCTAGCCACGATTTATTAGTGATATTTCGACCTAATGATTATTGGTTAGGAAATAATGGTTGTGTACATGAGGGTTTTTTTGCAACCCGTTATGGTTTACCCAGTATTCCTGAGGCAGCTGAAACAATTGCTTTGGCTCAGTGTCTAGAGTTGGTTGAATTAACAGGTTGTCGAGTGCATTTTGGTCAGTTAAGTTGCAAACGTTCAGTTATTAAAATACATCAAGCGAAAAAATATGGGTTACAGGTAAGTGCTGATGTTGCTATTCATCAATTACATCTCACAGAAAATGATATTGTTCCGTTTGATAGTAACTATCATGTGATACCACCTTTAAGAACAGATGCAGATTTGCAATATTTAAGACATGGATTGTCTACAGGAACAATTAATAGTCTTTGTTCAGATCATCAACCTCACGATATAGATGCTAAGCTGGGTGCTTTTCCTGAAACAGAGCCTGGAATTTCATCTTTGGAAACCGTATTACCACTCATGCTTGATTTGGTGGCGCAAGGTGTTGTAACACTTGAGCAGGGAATTGCTTCATTGACGAGTAATCCTGCCCGAGTTTTAAAGATTGATAGCGGTGCTTTAACAGAGGGATTCTCTGCGGATGTTTGTGTTTTCGATCCTAACTTAGAATGGCAAATTAATGCTGATAATTGGAAAAGCCAAGGTCATAACACACCATTTTGGGGTAAAACCATGAAAGGCAGAGTGACTCATACCATTCAATCGGGTAACTTGGCTTATACAATTTCTTAAATGTATTATTAAAACTAATCGCTTGTCGATGAATTAGTCATTAATAATAGTGGCTATTTTTTCGCCAAGCTTCACAGGGCAGTCAGCAACAAAAGTGTCTTCCCATTGGGTTTTATTCTTACCGAATAAAACAATAATAGTTGAACCCATATTAAAGCGCCCCATTTCTTCACCTATTTTCAGAGTAGGGGCGTTTTCGTCATATTTCCATGATCTAACTTTGGAAATAGTTGGGGGTGTAACAACACCATGCCATACTGTTTCTATACTAGACACAAAAATGGCACCGACTAAAATTAATGCCATGGGGCCTGCTTCAGTATCAAATAACGCGACAACTCTTTCATTTCTAGCAAATAAACCAGGAACGGATTCGGTGGTCGTTTTATTAACACTAAACAATCTTCCAGGAATATGAATCATCTCTCTTAATGTACCTGTCAAAGGCATATGCAGACGATGATAATCTTTGGGTGAAAGGTAAATAGTCGCAAATGATCCTTCCATAAAAGGTAGGGCACGCTCAACATCACCGCCTAATAAATCCACTGCCGTATAGTTTTTTCCTTTAGCTTGAAAGATTTCCCCTTCTTTAATAAGGCCCGCTTGGCTAACTGCTCCATCTGCAGGGCAGGCAATAGCATTTGTTTGAATCGGAAATGTTCTGGCACTGGGTTTAAGTTCTCGAGTGAAAAACTCATTAAAGCTTTTAAATTCAGAGAGATCTGAAATAAGCGCCTCATCCATGTTCACGTTGTAATGCTTAATAATTTGTTTGATGAACAGGTTTTTCCAAGCTTTATTTTCACAGTGAGTCAATTTACTCATCAGATTAGAAAGAAAATGATGCGGTAATAAATACTGAGGTAGGGTCACTAGTGATTTTTTAATGGACATGAATGATTTGGTTATTAGTTGTAAGGGTTCTGGCTAACAAATGTCGAACTAGTTTATTGGCAGTTAAACTAATAAGCTTATATTAAGGTAAGTTAACTAATTCAGGGGCCTGCCATTCAGGGTTTTTATGCTCAACAATGACGGTAGTATAAATTCCGCCACGCACATTAAATTCCGCGCGAATACGCATAAAGTTTGGGTTAATAGCGCTTACAAGGTCGTTAAGAATTTCATTTGTAATCGCTTCATGAAATGCGCCTTGCTCACGGAATGACCACATGTATAGTTTAAGACCTTTTAGTTCAACACAAAGAGCTGCAGGGACATATTCAATTTGGATAGTAGCAAAATCGGGTTGTCCTGTTTTTGGGCACAAGCAAGTGAATTCTGGTACGTCAATACGAATAGTGTAATCACGAACTTGTTGTGGATTTTCAAATGTTTCTAGCGTTTTTGTAGGTTGAGTTGTAGTCATTCTATTAATATAGTTTTATTGAAAGTTAGCGTTATTTTAACAGCAATAGTTACCTAGGCAATGCTCTAAATGTAGGATTTTAGGTAAAGTGATTAAAACTTAGTTATGTAAATAAAAGACTAAATTAGATTTAACTGTCTTTTTGGGGCGCATTGCTAAAAGTCCTATAATCGATTGATACTTTGAGACCTGCAAAGTTTCCACTCATTTTAACGAGTTCTTGAGACTTCTTATCAAAACTAATTTTTATTTCATTTAAGGCGTTATCTTCATAGCCTTCATCAATATGAGGAGTATCTAATAAGAATTTATAAATATAAACCTCAAGTTCACCTTCATCATTAATATGTAATGGTTCTCCTAGGTGAGAGATAACATCCGCTTTTTTGGGTAGTGCGGTTATTATTTTTTCAAGAGTTTGGTTGTTCGCTTTTAGCTGTCTTTTTTCGGTGTCAATTTCTGCCCCACCTATAGATCGTAAGGATGCATCTAAAAATTGAGGCGGAGCTATTTTTAAAAATAAAGGTGAGAATGACCAATCAATAATTTTTCCTTCTTTATTAAAATTCAATTCAGAATAGAAATTGATTTCAGGTTTTACAAATTGTTTATTAGCGTCGATTTTACGGAAGAAATATTTCCAACACCTGCCTTCATTACTAAGATTATTTTCTGTAGGATATAAATTTGATAAAGATACAAAATCTTCGCTCAATAAAATGGGATCTTTGAAATGAAGAGTAAATTTATCGGTTGTTTCTGTATAGAAATGTTGATCAAACTTACTCATTTGTAGGTAAGTCTTGTAAGCTCTAACCCAATAAATACAGCCTGATAAAGAGCAGGTAATTACCAAAGCTAGGAGTATTTTGAACAGAAAATTAAAGTAGACTTTAAACATGAGTTACCTGTGGAATGACCATTTTTTTACTTGTATATTTGATGGTTATTTATTGAAATTAATGACTTATAAATAAGCAAAGCATATGTTAAGCGTTAAACAATAAAAACATAACTATATTCTTTCTAGGCAAAATATCAAGATTGCATTCTTGCGTACCTCAAAACAGCATATGACTGAAATATTACTTTTAATGAGCTTTAAATATAAGCCTGATATAATCGCAAAATTATTTAGTTATTGATTTTAACTATCAGCCTATAAGAAGTTGTTATATTTAAATCCCCCAACCTAGAAAAATACATGAAACTCAATCAGCTTTCGGATTTAACCCTTGCTTTAAAAGAGTGCAGAAGCGCTTTTATTTCAGCAGCCGGCTTTAGTATGGTCATTAATATTTTGATGTTAGTACCATCATTATATATGCTTCAGGTTTATGATCGAGTTGTACCTACCGGTAATACTTCAACTCTGCTCATGTTAACACTTATCGTATTTGTGCTGTTTTTAACGATGAGTTTAATTGAGTGGGTTAGGTCACAAATATTAGTGCGAGTGAGTTCTAGGTTAGAACTTTTACTTAATCAACGCGTTTTTTCTATAGCTTATAAGCAATCTTTATATTCGGGTGGTCAACGCGCTACTACACAACCGTTTGATGATTTAACAGGTTTGCGTCAGTTTTTAACTGGAAGTGGTTTGTTTGCTTTCTTTGATGCGCCTTGGATGCCAATTTATATAGCGTTGATGTTTGTTTTTCATTCTTGGTATGGTTGGTTTTCGGTAGCCACATCAATTATCTTAGTGATCATTGCAATCGTTAATGAAAAGGCGACGGCTAAAACCTTAGAGGAAGCCAATAAACAATCTATGATTAGCCGAGGTCAAGTCAGTAGAAATTTAAGAAATGCTGAGGTGATTGAAGCAATGGGTATGATGGCTAATGTCAGAGAGCGTTGGTTAGTTACTACCCATCAAGTGTTGTCATTACAATCAGAAGCTAGTTCACGGGCAGGTATTATTGCTGCAGCCTCAAAAGTTGTACGATTAACATCGCAATCATTAATATTAGGCTTGGGTGCTTATTTAGTTATTGAGAGAGAAATTACACCGGGTTTAATGATCGCTGGATCAATTCTTTTAGGTAGAGCCTTAGCCCCTATTGATATGGTTATTGCTAATTGGAAAGGTTTTATTAACGCGCGCGGACAATATGAGCGCCTTAATGAAATGTTTTTGAAAATTCCTGCGGATACAGAAAAAATGCCTTTGCCTGCACCGACTGGTTTAATTCAATTTGAAGAAGCGCAAGTTATTCCCCCAGGTGGTAAGTTACCTGTATTAAAAGGAATTAGTTTAATTATAGAGCCGGGTAATTTATTAGGGGTAATTGGTCCCAGTGGAGCAGGTAAATCGACGTTTGCTAGAGCTCTTTTAGGTATTTGGCCAACAGCAAGCGGTAAGGTTCGTTTAGATGGTGCTGAAGTTTCCCATTGGAATCGTGATGAGCTAGGCCCTTATATTGGTTATCTGCCACAAGATGTTGAGTTATTTGAAGGGACTATCAGTGAAAATATTGCGCGTTTTGGTGAAATAGACGCTGAAAAAGTTGTTGATGCAGCCAAAATGGCTAATGTACATGACCTTATTCTGCAATTACCAGAAGGTTATGATACGGTTATTGGTGCAACGGGTGGCATTCTATCGGGTGGTCAGCGTCAACGTGTCGGTTTGGCGCGTGCCTTATATGGCAGTCCGGTATTAGTTGTGTTGGATGAACCTAACTCAAACCTAGATGAGCAAGGTGAGTTAGCCTTAGGCAATGCTTTACAAGCCATGAAACGCAATAAGGTTACGGTTGTTTTGGTCACTCATCGTCAAAATGTTTTAACGCATGTCGATAAATTATTAGTGTTGAACGATGGTAAATTAGCCGTTTATGGTCCTAGGGACCAAGTTATTGCTCATTTACAACAGGCTCAGCAAGCAAACACGACTCCAGTTGCTACACAATCTTAAACATAAAGTTAACATTATGAAGTATCAAAATAAATTAATTCCAACCTCAGTGATGTCAAAGACTGATGATAAGCCCGTCCGAATGTTAGGGCTATTTGTATTGTTGTTTACTTTTGGGTTCTTTGGTGTTTGGGCTTATCTGGCACCAATTGATGGTGCAGCCATGGCGCCTGGGGTAGTCACTGTTAAGTCACATAAAAAAACAGTCCAGCATTTAGATGGTGGAATTGTCAGCCAACTGTTTGCAAAAGATGGTGATATTGTTAAAGAAGGTGATTTATTACTCACTTTAGATGGTACAGAAAATAAAGCACAGTTAGAAATTGCCCGCGGACAATTTATAACTTTAGCTGCACAAGTCGCTAGACTAGAAGCAGAAAGAGATGGTCTTAAGACTTTACATTATCCCGTGTCTTTTGATGATGCTAGCGATGTAAGAATTGCAGAAGCAAAAAAGACTGAAGGACAATTATTTATAGCGCGTAAAAATGCTCATGAAGGTGAGATGGCAGTTTTAACACAAAGAATTGGACAATTAAGTTCAAAAATCGATGGTTATAAAAGTCAGCGAACAAGTAAACAAGAGTTGGTAGCTTCGTATGGTGAAGAAGCCAAAGATCTAAAAGAATTATTGGCCGAAGGCTTTGCCGATAAACAACGCCTTAGAGACACAGAACGAAATTACATGCTTAATAGCGGTGAGATTTCTGCCTTAACATCTGAAATTGCTGCGACCCAAATACAAATTGGTGAAACTAAGTTAGAAATACTGCAATTGGAGAAGAAGTTTCAAGAAGAGGTTTCAACTAAATTAAGTGAAGCTCAAACCAATTTATACGATGTTAATCAGCGTATGTTAGCTACCAAAGATAAAGTTAAGCGCATTGATATTAAAGCGCCTGTATCAGGTCGGGTCATGGGGATGGAGGTTCATACTGTTGGTGGTGTAGTACTGCCTGGTCATCCTATTTTAGATATTGTTCCTCAGAAAGAAGAGTTAATTATTGATGCAAAGGTATCGCCTTTGGATATTGATAGAGTAACAGTCGGGTTGGTTGCTGAAGTACGATTTACAGCATTTACACAAGCATTAACCCCAGTGATTGAAGGTAAGGTCATTAACTTGTCAGCAGATAGTCTTATAGAAGAAAAGACTGGCGCGCCTTATTATCAAGCACATATAGAATTGACTCCTGAAAGTTTAAAAAAGATGTCGCATCTTGAATTAGTGCCAGGTATGCCAGTTGAGGTTTTAATTAAAACAGGTGAACGTACCGTATTCCAATATTTAACTAAACCAATTCACAATGCTTTTGCACGTGCCTTTATTGAGGATTAAGGTTGATGTTTAAATTTAAAAATACTCTGTTAATGGCGGTGATTGTTGCAAGTCCTCCAGTCGTTCATGCTGAAAATTTAATGAATATTTATCAGCAGGCTTTACAAGCTGACCCGCAATTAAAGGCGGCAGAATTTAAAGTTGAAGTGGGTAGCTCACAAAAAGGTCAGGCTTTGGGCCAAATGTTGCCACAAATTAATGCGACGGGTAATTGGTCAGAAAATAAACAATTATCAGGTGGTTTTACAAAAGGTGGTCGAGACTATAAAGGTACCCGCTATTATTTATCGTTAACCCAGTCTGTTGTGGATTTTGCGAAGTTTTGGGAATGGCGCCAATCTCAAGAAGTAGAAAACCAATACGCATCAGAATTAATTGAAGCTCAACATACTTTATTTTTTAATGTGGTGGAACGGTACTTTAGTGTTTTAGATGCAGAAGATCAATTGCGTTTAACACAACAAGAAAAACAAGCGACAGAAACAGAGTTAGAGCAGGTTAAAAAACAATATGCTAAGCAGTTGATTAAAATAACTGATCTTTATGAGGTTGAGGCGCGTCTTGATCAAATTAAAGCGGATGAGATTGAGTCAGAAAGTGTTTTAATTATAGCCAAACAAGGACTTAAAGAATTAACAAACACTTTACCCGTGCAACTTGATAAATTGCGTGATGATATTGAATATAAAGAATTAGAAGGAAAGCTTGATGATTGGATTGCTGTAGCAAAAAGTGAAAATCCGATAATGGCGTCGCAGCAAAGTGCAGTTGAAGCAGCTAGAAATAATGTAGCTGTTCAAAAATCAAAATACTTACCCGTCGTAGATTTACAACTCAATTATTATGATACCAATACGGGCTATCAAAACACCCAAATTCAGGGCTCCGCTTATCAAACAGAAGTAGCAGCCTTAAACGTTAATGTACCTTTGTTTACTGGTGGTACAACGACGCATCGCATGTATGAAGCACAGAGCCGATTGGCAATGAGTAAAGAAGAGAGTGAAGCTAAACTCAGAGCTTTAGTTAAAGAAACCAGTGATGCATTTTCTGCTTCAAATGCCAATGCGAGACGAATTAAGGCCTCAAAGGTTGCATTACTTTCAGCTACTAAATCAAGAGAGGCAATGCAAAGTGCTTTAAAACATGGTGTTGAGACTGTTGCTGACTTGTTACGCGCACAACAACTTGAATATAAGGCTAAAAGAGAACTTTCTCGATCTAAATACGAGTATATTATTAATCGTATTCGTTTCTTAAAAGCGATTGGTACGATTAACGAAGAAAATTTACAAGAAGTTAACGCCTGGTTAACAAAGTAATATAAACAAGCAGCCTAAGCACTTTTAGTTAACAATTCAAAGTGCTTAGGTTTTGTTGTAAATGATTAAAGCGTTATCTTTTTAACTTCAGCCATGTTCCAAATGGAATCAATAAAGTCAGTTTCCATTGCGGGCATACCGTCTTTAAGCCACTGAACGATAATTTTAGCTACATTAGGATACGTGATATGCGTTGCCTGATTAGATTGTAAAAACTGTTCAATCACGGGCGCTTCCAAATTATTCATTGTTAGGCCATAACCTAACTCTTTTAAAGCTGCAGCATTTGAAATCTGTTCCATTTGTGCATGTAACGGTTTAGCAAGAATCTTCTTGCCTAATTGCAAGGCTTCACTTGCTAATTCAAATCCGGCATTACTAATAATGCCCGCACAATCATATACATCTTTTTGAAATTGATCACGCGACAGCGGATTACAGATAATATGAGAAAATGCCGAAGGTGTCACTTCAGGTGAATATAAATAAAAGTCATATTCTGTGTAAGGCGCTAAAAGCGCAATCACTTCTTTTTGATCTTCAAAAGGCAAATAAACGACTATTTTATTTTTGATAATATTTTGCGGTGCCTCTGGTGTTTCAATAATAGGGGGCAATATTGGTTGACCAAAATGATGCCAATGTAAACCAACACCCGTGTCAGCAGGTGCAAAATATTTCATAACCTGATTGGCAACTGGGTCAGAACCTTTTCTAGGGATTTTGTGATTAAAAGCATATTGATGGCCAATACCTAAAACATGCTTTTTTTGTTGCCTTGCTGCCCAAGCAGTCACAGGCTCAAAGTCACTAATCACTTGATCATAGCCACTTAGATCCAGTGTCTTAATGTCATTTAATAAGGTACGAGGTTTGGCGTCCAAGGCAGTTTTAAGATAGCTTACTTGGCCTTTATTGGTGTTAAAAGTAAGGCCAGAACGGATTTGATAGTCGTTAAATATATCCATATCAAAATATTTATCAGCCGGTCTACCGGTAAATTGAAATTTAACCTCAATACCTGCTGCATAAAGTTCTTTTGCCATTACTCTAGCGCGAGTGATATGACCGTTGCCAGTGCCTTGTACACCATAAAAAATTTTCATATTTGACCTATATAACCTAAACAAAAAATTGCCGTACTCATTCCTAAAATAGAACCCACTAAAGTATCAGTAGGAAAGTGCACGCCTAGCACAACACGAGAGCAAGCCACTAAAGTTGCCCACATATAAAACGGGATGATTAACGCAGGAAAATAATAGCTGAGTAGCGTTGCCATCATAAAGGCGGCTGAGGTATGGCCAGATGGAAAGCTAAATTGATCTGATGGTTTGATAATGCTACGGAAGTTTTTTAAAGCCGCTTCGGGGCGATTTCTTTTTAAACCATTTTTAAGAATAAAGTAGAGTGGTCTTTCTATGGCGAAGGCCAATAAAATCACATGTAAAAATGAACTCTCATAACCCTCGTGCCAACATAAAACTGCGGCAATTAGAACATAGAGTGGGCCATCCGCCGTTTTTGAAAGATAGCGACTAGCTTTAGTTAAAGCCCCATGAATTCGAGTATTAATCAGCCAAGTAAACATAAATACATCGTATTTATGAATAGAATAGAGTAATTTCATAACTTATCCCCTTACCTTAAAGAAGCACGACTTGCGTGACGTACTTGTAAAATCGAAACTTTTTTACACTTTTGTGACAAGATTAAATGTCTACTATGACAACTTAGTTAAGGTTTGTTTAAGATTGTGTTACATCGCTTTTTGAGCTCTTTAAAACGCCCTAAGTTTGTATGTTAAAATAATCGGTATATAAATTTGGGTGTTTAATGAGTCAATTAAAATATAGATTTTCTAAGATATTAGCCTTGCTTTTGCTTATTCTCTTAATGGCAGGTAGTGCGTATATTCTCTCTGTCGTTCCTTACAAAGATTTGTTAAATCAGAGTTATCAAATTAAACAAGCATTGGCTGAATTAGGTTACTCAGCACCTCTTATTTTCTTATTAGCGACCACTTTATTTACCGCGCTAGGCGTTCCAAGACTTTTATTTTGTACCTTAGCGGGCATTGTCTTTGGGTTTGAATGGGGTGTTGTTGTTAGTCATTTAGGCACAATTCTGGGTGCTTATATCACTTTTGCGTTTGCGCGTTGGGCAGGTCGAGAATGGGTACAGAAAAGATTTCCAAAAATCACTACACTTGCTCAATCCTCCAAAGTTTCAGGTTGGCATTCTGTTTTATTAATGCGACAACTGCCTATTACTGGTCTATATAACAGTATTTTGTTAGGACTAAGCTCTGTTAGTCACTGGCATTTTTGGGTAGGTACTTTTATTGGATTTTTGCCCTTAGGTATCACCGCTACTTTAATAGGGGCTGGTGTTATACAGGCAGATTTGGTTAGCTTAGGAAAGTATTTGGCCATTGCAGCCTGCGCTTTTTATATACTGCCTTTACTACTAAAATGGTTTCTAGCTCAGTGGCGTCAAAAAAACGCATAAGCTAGAAATATTTCAAGAATGTGTTATTAAGCGACTAAGCTTTTACTCGCAACTTCATACACATCTTTAGACACATTTTCGGTGGCAATAATGCGCTCCAATTGCGCCTTCATTAGAGACTGTCTATTAACATCATAACGTTTCCAACTGGTTAAGGCATTTAACATTCTAGAGGCCACTTGTGGGTTTAAGGTGTTTAAAGCAATAATTTGGTCGCCTAAAAACTCATAACCTTGGCCATTTGCAGCATGAAAATGTAAAGGATTTGCCTGACTAAACGCCCCGATTAATGACCTTACTCGGTTAGGATTTTTAAGATCAAAGGCAGGATGATTTAATAAGCTTTGTACCACATTAAACGTATCAGCGTTAGGGCTAGAGGCTTGTAAGCTAAACCACTTATCAATGACCAAAGCCTCATTTTGCCATTGCTGATAAAAATTGGCTAAGCAAGTGGCTTTAGTCGGGTGATTATGATGCACAATAACCGATAAAGCCGCCATTTGATCGGTCATGTTTTTAGTCGTGTTAAATTGTTTCTCTGCCCATTCATAAATACTGGCTTGAGCTAATCTACCTAAATAAGCGAGGCAGACATTTTTAATGCGTCTACGACCAATCGCGCCAGCATCAAACTGTCCAGATTCTTCACGATTATTCTCAGCGTACAGGGTTTTAAACTGAGACTCTAAGAGTGTTGCTAAAGAGGTTAACACAAACTCACGGGCGGTATGAATGGCCTCAACGTCAACCACAGCCATTTGTTCACCCAGATAGGTTTCAGAAGGTAAGCTTAATAGTAATGACAAATAAGATAAATCCTCCCAAGATTGTTCTAGTAATTGTTTAAACGCTTTAACAATAATAGAGTTGATTTGTAAGGGGCGACCATTCTGCACGTCTGCTATCAAATCAGCAATAATCTGTCCTGCTAATTGTTGACCCGCCTCCCAACGATTAAAGGTATCTGTATCGTAGCTTAATAAAAAGGCGAGCTCTTCAAGACTGCGCTCCATGACTAACTTAACCGGTGCAGAGAAACCACGTAATAACGATACTACGGGTTGCGTATTTAGATTTTCAAAGACGAACGTTTGTTCTGCCTCAGTTAACTCTAAAATCACTTGTTCACTGACAGTTGAGTTGCCTTGTAATTGACAGTTTATTTTAGCGCCGTGATTATTAATTAAGCCAACAGACACCGGAATATGTAAGGGTGCTTTATGATCTTGGCCAGGCGTAGCAGGGCAATGTTGCTTAATGGTTAAGCTGAGGGTTTGGCTATTAAGATCATAGGCTTGATTAACCGTTAAAACGGGAGTGCCCGCTTGTTCATACCAGCGTCTAAATTGGCTTAAATCAACTTCATTAGCTGCTTCCATCGCATTAACAAAATCATTACAGGTAACGGCTTGGCCATCATGGCGAGCAAAATATAAATCACAACCTTTTCTAAAACCTTCAGCACCTAATAGGGTATGAATCATCCGCACCACTTCGGCGCCTTTTTCATACACTGTTAAAGTATAGAAATTATTAATTTCTATATACGTGTCAGGACGAATAGGGTGTGCCATAGGGCCGGCATCTTCAGCAAATTGGCGCGTTCTTAAGTTAATAACGTCTTCGATGCGTTTAACGGCTTTAGACGTACGGTCCCCAGTAAATTCTTGGTCACGAAATACCGTAAAACCCTCTTTTAAACTGAGTTGAAACCAATCGCGGCACGTTACCCGATTACCCGTCCAGTTATGAAAATATTCATGACCAATAACGCCTTCGATATGTTCATAATCAAAGTCAGTGGCGGTATCAGGGCGGGCTAAGACAAACTTAGTGTTAAATACATTGAGGCCCTTATTTTCCATAGCGCCCATATTAAAGTGCCCAACCGCCACAATCATGTATAAGTCTAAGTCATACTCTAAGCCATAGACTTCTTCATCCCATTGCATTGCATTTTTAAGTGATTGCATGGCATGGTCGCATTTATCTAAATCATGTTTTTCAACAAAGATTTGTAAACTGATAGTACGGCCTGATTGAGTTACAAAGTGATCTTCAATACAGTCAAGCTCACCTGCGACTAGCGCAAATAAATAGCAGGGTTTATTAAAAGGGTCTTCCCAGGTTACCCAATGTTGATTATTGGGTAATTCACCTTCGGCAACTTTATTACCATTAGACAATAGTACCGGATAACGGGTTTTATCCCCTGTTAAAGTAGTGGTGAACTTTGTCATCACATCGGGTCGGTCTAGAAAGTAAGTAATCTTTCTAAAGCCTTCGGCTTCGCATTGCGTGCACAACATGTCATTAGAAAGGTACAAACCTTCTAATGCGGTATTGGCTTTTGGATTGATGGTGTTTTCGATCGTTAAAACAAATTCACGTTGGTGTGGCACAGCGTGAATAGTTAAAGATTCTGCTGTCAGTTGGTAATCTTGTTCTGTAAGTTCCGTGTCATCGTTAAGAATAATGCGAACTAAGTTGAGATTTTCACCTAATAGCACTAATGGTGCATCACCCGTTTTACTGTCGGGATTTTTATATAAAACCAGTTTTGATACAACTTGGGTATTTTCTGCGTCTAAAGAAAAGTTTAAATCTACACTCTTAACTAAATAATCTGGCACCGTGTAATCTTTTAAATAAATAGTCTGTGGATTAGCGTCGCGCATTTTTGTACCTACTTTGATGTTGTTTTTGTGCTGCAAAAATAGCGAGTAAAGTCCACGCTATAATAAAACTAACCCCTCCGATGGGCGTTAGCATACCTAGTTCTTTAATGTTTAAGAGAGCAAGCAGGTAAAGACTGCCTGAAAATAGCAAAATACCAAAAAACAGGCATCTACTTGTCCATGTAAGCAGTTTCGATTCAGGCTCTTGTTGCTGGATAATTCCAACCACTAATAAGCCAAGTGCATGCCACATTTGATACGTAACACCGGTTTGATACGTTGTTAAAAGTTCTGGGCTTAAGATGTTTTTTAAACCATGTGCACCAAAGGCACCTAAAGCAACCGCTAACAGGGCGCTAATGGCCCCAAGAAATAAAGAGGGTGATTTCATATTATTTTTCTAACAGTCTTGGCATTAATTGCACAAGATTACAAGGTCGAGTTCTATGATCCAGTTGGTCTTTAATTAACAGTTCCCATGCGGTTTTACAGGCATTTGAGGAACCAGGTAAACAAAATATATAAGTACCATTTGCTACACCTGCAATGGCTCTTGATTGGATGGTTGAGGTTTTAATGTCTTGATAAGACAACATTCTAAACGTTTCACCAAAGCCATCTAAAGTTTTATCAAGCAGAGGCGACACCGCTTCAGGTGTGCCATCTCTGCCTGTTACACCAGTTCCGCCAGTACTAATAATAACGTTAACCGCATTATTAGCAATCCAATTTGAAACTTGTGCCCGAATTTGATAAATGTCATCGGGCACAATAACTTTTTCTGCAACAGCGTGACCTGCCGTGGTGATTTGGTTAACTAGAGAGGCCCCTGAAGTATCATCGGCTTCGGTACGGGTATCAGAAACCACTAATACAGCAATATTTAAAGGGATAAATTGTCTCTCTGTTTTCATCATTTAGAGTTTTATTGATAGCAGTTAATAGGAAGTAAAACTTATCTTAACACAACAAAGAAACCCTCTTGCCCGCGCTGAATATTAATCAAGAGCGCATTTCTTGGGTCTACTACCTTCTGAAATTCATCAATATTATGTATACGATAGCGATTTGCAGAAATAATGATATCTCCCACTCTTAAACCGACTTTCCAGGCATAAGAGGTCGTATCGATTTTATTAATGAGCACCCCCTCAACTTGATCTTTAAGGGTAGGGGTTAAAACAGTCGCTTTTAATAATGGATGAATTTTTTCACCCGCATATTGGGGTATTTCTTGTTTACCGATTGTCGCAATGACAGATTTTTTATCATTACCACGATAATACTCAATACTAACACTATCACCAATTTGTAATAGACCAACAATGTTACGGATATCTTGACTATTCTTAACCGGTTTATCGTTAGCAGAAACAATAATATCACCGGGCTCTAAACCGGCTTTTGCCGCAGGAGAGTTGCTTTCGATATGACTAATGGCCGCGCCGTGTTTATTTTCAAGGTTAAAAGCATTCACTAATTCGGGGGTTAAATCTTGCGTTGTAACACCTAATAAACCGCGTTTTACCTCGCCGTGTTTAACCAAAGATTCTTTAATAGGTAGAATCATATTGGTCGGAATGGCAAAACCAATACCGACATTACCACCCGTGGGGGCAAGAATAGCCGTATTCATACCAATTAACTCGCCTCGTAGATTAACTAAGGCGCCACCAGAATTACCCGGATTAATAGAGGCATCAGTTTGAATAAAATCTTCATAACCTTCAATACCAAGCCCCGATCTACCCAAGGCGCTAATAATGCCGGAGGTTACGGTTTGGCCCAAGCCAAAGGGGTTACCAATAGCCACCACAAAATCACCGACTTTTGCTTGACTAGAATCAGCAATGGCGAGTTGCGTTAAATTTTCAGCGGGGACTTTAATAACCGCGATATCCGCTTCAGGATCGGTACCAATTAATTCTGCGTTAAGTTGTCGGCCATCAGTTAACGTGACAACAATTTTATCGGCTTTATCGATCACATGATTATTAGTGAGTACTAACCCCTGTTTACTGTCGATAATAACGCCCGAACCTAAGCTGTTTTTTTGTTGTTGACGCGACTGTTTGGGGACATTAAAAAACTGTCTAAAGTAAGGGTCCTGCATTAAAGGATTATCGTTAACTTGCACATTGGTTGAGGTAGAAATATTAACGACTGCCGGCATGCTGCGTTCAAGCATGGGGGCTAAAGATGGTAGAGCTTGGCCCTCCACAAAAGGGGGTAAGCCTGCGGCGGGTGTAGTAAAAGAACTTGTTAAACCAATAGAAAATATAGACGTTAAAAACAATTTTTTGATTAAAGATGTATTCATAAGGTTATCTCAAGGATTGTTAAACATGCATAACTGACAATATAAGTACAAAAAGGTTTAATACAAGTGCTGATAAATACACTTATCATAAAAAATAAAACATTTAGTATAAAAAAAGGGCGAGCTTATTAAGCTCGCCCTTTTTATAAAACAAAAATGCTCTAAAGCTTAAACTCTTGGCATTTGTCTTAATTTTTCAACTACTTTATCGCCAAATTCAACAGTGTTAATCATAGTAACACCAGTGCCTGGTTTAGAAAGATCAGCTGTTGAGTAACCATCAGCAAATACACCTTGCATAGCAGCCCATACATTTTTAGCTTCTTCAGCCATATCAAAACTGTTCTCTAACATCATTGCTACAGAACCAATCATAGAGTATGGGTTGGCAATGTTTTTACCAGCGATATCTGGAGCCGAGCCATGTGATGGTTCATAGTAAGCTTTATCTGGGCCAATACATGCAGAAGGCATTAAGCCTAAAGAACCTAAAATTCCGCCACCTTGGTCACTTAAAATGTCACCAAACATGTTTTCCATTACCATCACGTCAAATTGTGTTGGTCTTAAGCAAAGGTTAGTCGCTGCAGAATCTACTAATTGATGGATCACTTGTACATCAGGGTATTCAACCGCTACTTCGTCTAAAATTTCATTCCACAACACGCTAGATTTTAAAACGTTACTTTTGTGGATGTTATGTAACACTTTTTTACGTTTGTTAGCCAATTTAAAGGCTTGATGCATAATCTGACGAATTTGATTTTCATCATACTCTAAAGTTTCTTTTACATAACGTAAGCCTTGTTCGTTAATACCGGCTTCTTTGTTACCAAAGTATAGACCGCCTACCAACTCGCGCACCATAATAATATCAATACCTTCACCGATAATTTCTGGTTTAAGTGGTGAAAAATGCGCTAAGGCTTTAGGTAATGAAACAGGGCGGAAGTTAGCATAAGTATTGTAACGACGACGTAAAGGTAATAAAGCGCCACGCTCTGGTTGTTTATCAACAGGAATCTTTTTAGATTCTTCATGGCTTAAACCGATAGTGCCTTTAAGAATCGCATCCGCTTGATCACAAATATCAATAGTGGCTTGTGGGAAAGCATCACCAAATTCAAAATACGCACAGGCACCAAAGGCTGCAGGCATTAGCTCAAAAGTAACATCATTACGTTCTTCAATGACTTTAAGTACTTTAATGGCTTCTTTAGTGATTTCTGGGCCTATACCGTCACCGGCAAGAATAGCGATTTTATAATTTTTCATGAGTTCCTATTTAAGTCTGATTACAATTTACGCGCACGCACGATAATGCCGAGTATTTTACTGTATTTTTTTAAAGGATGGGGTGTAACAAAAAATCCTCAACACACTCTGCCCAACCCAACCATCTTTTACAAAAAGCAAACAACTACCTTGCCCATCTAACAGACTCTCTAAACAAGAATTAGTTTGTAAAATGTATCGCATAGAGATACGCTTTGGCATGATAAAAAGCTTTAGGCATAAAGGCCTCCAACAATTCTTTGAAACAGGCTCAAAAGCCGGCATTGCCGCCGAGCATGAAAGCAAATTGAGTCGACAACTACTCGTACTTAATGCCGCCAAAGCCCCACAAGAAATGAATGTTATAGGCTGGAAACTGCATCCACTCAAAGGCGAACTCGCCATCTTGATTGATTATCAAGACTATCACTAACAGGACACGAACATGACTATGTATAACCCGCCCCATCCCGGCAGTTTATTAAAAGAAGATATCTTACCCGAACTCGATATTAGCATTACCGAAGCCGCCACTCAGTTGGGTGTGTCCCGCGTTGCGTTATCACGCGTCATTAACGGCAAAGCCGCTATTAGCGCAGAAATGGCCTTAAGACTTGAAGCGTGGATCGGTGGACCCACCGCAGAAACATGGATACGCATGCAGGCCGAATACGATCTTTGGCAAGCGCGTCAAAAAACGACGATCTCCATTACACCGATAAAAATACCCCACGCCGCCTAAACAAAACCGATATATAGGGCAATGAGTCCCCCGAGAATTTAAAGCCCTCTCTAAATCAGCTTTAACGAACTATGATTCCTAGGTGAGTCTTGCCAATAAATAGCGTCTCAAACATTGCTAATGTTGGTGCTTTTTGTAAAAAAGAGTGGATGTATGCCACGAAGATAAAGGATGCGTCTGTGATAGTAATGGATGTGTACCGTGAAAGAAAGTATGAGTATTGCGATAATAATAGACATATTCCGCGACGATAAAGCTTAAGTATCCTGATATAAATGGACATGTACCAAGACGATAAAGGTCGATTATCGTGATAGTAGTTGGATATGTTCAGCGAAGAAAAAGGACGAGTATCACGATAGTAATGGAGATTTACCGCGAAGATAAAGGACGAATACCTAGATAATAATGGACATACTTTTACATAAAGTAAACTAAGAATGCAGCGCCTGAATAACACTATTATTGCCAAAGCTCTAAAAGATATTCATCCGTTAGCATCGGGCAGTCATTTAACAAAACCAGCGTTCCTGATATGCGAATATTTTGTAAAAACTCTTCATAACTCACAAAAATACCTAGCCAATTGGGCGTCATACCATTTGGACCTTGGATTTCTAAATAGGCACCGACATAAAAGCCTTCTTGATTATTGTTTTCAAAGTAAGCTGCACAAACAGGTTTTACAAGAAACTCATCATCGTCAAAAACACTAGCCATTCTTTCTCTAGCAAACTTAAGTCTTAAGGGATCATCAATTTCGCTTAGGTCATAGCCCCACCAGTTTGCTAATTCTTCATCATTAAAACACCAATTTGCCAGCGCTTTAATGTCTAAGGCGTACACATCTGTAGGCGATGATTCAATCAGAACTTCCCAGCCGTCAGTTTCTAACCAATCAAAAAGCGCTTTAATATCTTTGGGTTCTTGTTTAGAGCGACCAAAAACCACATCTATGATGGCCTCTCTAAGTGATGCCAGATGTTGCGGAAGTATTTGGGGTTCAGCCATATGTAATCCTTATTTGTATAAATTAGATTGGAATAATTGTATTTATTAAAAGTTGAGCAACCTAGACCTAAATCAGTTCAACACACTGTAACGCTTAGGTAAGTCTTGCCAGTTTTTGGCTTTAAGTAAGTCACTGGCATTGGTTAACTGGAATCTAAAGGTTATTTGTTTAGGCATAATAATGACTTGATTCAATTATCATGCTGACTTAAGAATAGAAAAATGTCTAAATAACTCCATAGGCATGGCATTTTTTAATTGCCATGTTATTGAAATAGGTTTCTCTCCTTCAGCTTTTATTAACACCGCTTCGCCCAAAGACGCATAAGCTGTGTCTTGATTTTCTCTTACAAAAAGAAAAAACCGCCAGCCGTTTGTATCGGCATCTCCCACACTTTCAAGATAGCGTTTCCCAGTAGGATTTTTAGAGCTAGCTACATTTTGTGATTGCCAATGAAATAAGGTCGGGCTAATAGCATAGTCATGATATTGAACACGTTCTGAAAAACCTGTGCTTTTATCAAGCGTCACAAACATCAACTCTATTTTGTATTCTGGAAGTGCTAAACAACCCTCTCTAAACGCAGGTCGTTTATTGGCGTTTGCATATCCAATTGCTGTAATAATATCCGATCTGGAGTAGCGGTTGTGCAGAGATAATGCCCATATTGATGGCGTATTTTCTAAGTGCAAATATGGATGAATAGATTGCTCTAAGCGCCAATCAATTAGTTCAAGTAATTCGTCTTTAATGGCGGGATGTTGGTTAATTAAGTTTATAAAGTTAGGTGCTGTAATGAGTTCGGATTGTTTAACTAAAAAAGCATGCGCAAGTATTTGTATTCGGGTTTCATCTATTGTATTGAGTACTAAAGCATCACGCCACGCATTTAAAATCTTTATATCATCAACATATAATAGACTTCCAACCCTACCCAATAATTCAGTTTCTCTGGGCCCTTCGCTTAATGTAGGGATTTGAGCACGGCGTTTGAGTTCAGTCCACGAATATTTACCAGAATAAATATCTGTGATTTCTAAGCTGTTCTCAACTAAAAAATCTTTTAGCGAAATTTCATTTTTATTTTTAGTGTTTGTCCAAGCCACTAGTTCAACAACCAAGCGCTTTATATTTAACTTTAGCGCCGCTTTTAGGTTCTGTAATACGCGCTCTCTTGCGACTCGATCAAATTGGATATGGCACCCTGTTGGTAATAAACCAAACCCCTTATCAACAGATTCTTTTAAAGAAGCTTTATTTTGCCCCGTTAAAGTTCTTAATAAAATGTCGAATCTAAACTCTTTAGAATAGGTACCAATAAAATCTAACACTAAACAACTAGATTTATTTTGAGCTAAGCGCAATCCTCGGCCAATTTGTTGTTGGAAGATGACGGGACTCTGGGTGGGACGTAATAAAAATAAGGTGTTTACATCTGGTATATCTATGCCTTCGTTAAATAAATCACAAGTAAAAATAACTTTTATTAAGCCTTGTGTCAGCTTGTTAATGGCTGAGTCTCGTTCTTGTTGGTTATGTTGTCCTGTAATTGCAATGACTGGTATACCGTGTGCATTAAAATACTCAGCCATAAATTCTGCATGACTAACACTAATGCAAAAACCAATGGCCTTCATTTTGTTTATGTCACTGACATATGATTCTGTTGCTAAAAGAGCTGAGCGGGCACGAATATCACTGGCTGAAATTATTTTGCCCAGTTCGGTATCGATATTAGCTTTTTTCCAATTGATATTCGATAAATCAATATCATCATGGCTGGCGTAATATTCAAAAGGACAAAGTAACTCTTGGTTTAAGGCATCCCATAAACGTAAAGTAACAGCAGGGGAACCATCTGGTCTGGCATCGAAATATTGGTTTAAGCTTTTTCCATCGGTTCTTTCAGGGGTGGCAGTTAATCCTAAAAGAATTTTTGGTTTGATAGATGAAACAAATTTATCAAAAGAGTTTGCGGGTAAATGATGAGCCTCATCAATAATAACCATGTTCCAATAATCAACACCATATTGTGAAACCAAATCACGACCATGCACCGTATTTATCGTCGCAAATAAATGGTCATGCTGACTGGCTTTATTATTTCCATCTAGTAATTCTGCAAAATTAGTGTCTCGCAATACTTGTCTAAAAGTGTAAATAGCCTGCTGGAGAATTTGTATTCGATGCGCGATAAATAATAAACGGGGATGACCACCTTGTTCTTTTGCTAATCTTGCATAATCGAAAGCGGCCACAACGGTTTTACCTGTGCCTGTTGCAGCAACAACTAAGTTTCGATAACGTTGATGCGCTCTTTCTGTTGCTAAGCGATCAAGCATTTCTTGTTGATACGATTTGGGACTTAAGTCAAACCATGATTGAATGGCAATGGGCTCATAAATATTACTTGAGTTATTTCCATGTCTTGATTCTTTCTTTAGGGCATTTTCTAAAGCTTCACGATGCGCTTGATTTGTAGGGTCATAATGTGAAAACTCGCTATCATTCCATAATGTTTCAAAATGGGCTTGAGCATTCTTAAAAACTGCTTCATTTGATGCTTGGGTGAGCTTAACTGTCCATTCGATTCCACTAATTAATGCGGATTCTGATAGGTTTGCACTACCTATAAAGGCAGTGCCAAATCCACTCTGCCGATTAAAAATCCAGGCCTTTGCATGCAGACGTGTCCGTCTGCCATCTAAGGAAATTTTTAAGTCTACATTGGGCAGTTCAGCTAATGCGTTAACGGCTCTTGCTTCAGTAGCGCCTATATAGGTGGTTGTTAAAATTCTGAACCGCGTTCTTGATTGTCCATTAGCATCCACGGCGGTAGCTTGTTTTAGAATATCGATAATCTTTCTAACACCACTCCATGTGATAAAGCTCACTAAAATATCGACGCTATCAACAGCCTGTAATTCTGCGATTAATTCTTCTAATAAAGAGGGTTCACTACGAGAAGAACTAAATAACCAAGGAGTGCGAAGCCCCGTAATGGGAAAAATACCCGGCATATTAGATTCATGTATAGACTTTAAAACTTGAAGAGGATTGGCAATTAGATCTGATTCAACTGTGTTTTTAGCTTCTAGACGGGCTGTTTTTAAAAGCGTTGAAATAAGCTGTAATTCCACTTGAGATTGTTCAAGATCATCGCCAGTTGACGATGATATTTTATCTAACAGCTCAGGTAATCTATTAATAAGCTCATTGATTAGATATTCACGAGTTTCAACAGATGACGGTATGCGAATAGTGGCTTGATTGTCGGTGACTAATTTATTTATTTCTTCTAATTCGTCCTCACGAATGAGCCGATCATAGAGTCCCTTAGGTAATTTGGTCATTAGAAGTTTTAGATAGTGTTTAGTTTAAGTGACTTAGAATCAAGACAATTAATTAGAATAAATTTATTTTAGCTGATGAGTTAGTTTATAGGTGTTATTTGTTTAAAAAGTACCTGAATTTATTTTAAATTTACTTAATTAAATTAGGCAATAACAGTCACTAAACTTTTTGCAATACACTCAGTCAAAAGGCGAGTTATTTCTTTAAATCTTATATTTGGATGACCGGTATTTTCATCAAGATAAAGTCCACGATTAACTTCTATCATTACGGCAGAGACTCTTTTGTCAGTATGATAATAAGGCATGGGGACTAAGGCGCCAGCAAAGGGTTCATTTAAAGAGGTGTTGAAACCAGCATCTTCAAATGTATCTATAAACACCGCTGCTAATTTGTTGGGCGTATGAAATGCATCAGTACCAATACAAATATCGGGCCTTGTGAGGCGTTGATCATATTCGTACTTTAATGGCACTGACGGAAAACTATGCGCATCAATTATTAGCACCTTATTATGTTTTTCTAAGGTTTTTTGAGTAACATTAATGAGTCTTTCGTGATGCGGTGTGTACCATTGTTTAATTAAGGCTTGGCGATCTTCTGCGGTTAAGGTTTTCCGTAATGGCTCACCGTTGGCAGTTCGGGTGTATATAACGCCCATGCCTTTTTCAACCATAGTTTCTTGTGCGTCATCTGTAAAACGTTCCACATCAATCACTAAGCGACTGACAGGTGCTCTAACAATTTGCTGTTCAGGGACACCTTGGGTAAAGAGGTCTAGGGTATGATGATCTGTCATCTTAATAATTTCTTGATTAAGACTTTTATCATCCAGCACAAATTGTTGCCTAATTTCTGCAGGTATTAATGTCGAATCATGCGGCACATGAAAGATCACCCATTCCGGAGTTGATTGCATTATCTTAACAACACCAATTTTGGTAAACAGTCTGAGTCACACCAGACTATGGCATTTTGTTCATACTTTTTACCCAGCTCACAAGATTCTTGAAGTGATAATCCTAAAACCAAATAACTAGCTTCAACAGGCCAATCACCAGAATGATGGATGCCTTCAGCGAGTAAATATTTTAAGGCTTTATCATCAAGTTCAGCCACTAAGTCTTTATTACGCGCTATATTAACGGATTCTTTTAGTACCTGACTGTAAGGGTTGTAAGCCGTGATAAAAGTGCAGGTATTGGTTTTATGGGTTTCATATAGTTTATTCAGCCCCGTACTGTACTCGTCTACATGTAATATTAAAGTTTGTTCGTCATAAACAATAAAGTCAGTTTCTGTATAAGCTAATATTGTTTCAGATGGAATAGCAGATTCTAATGTCATGTTATTTAGAGTAATGGTAAGGATAAAAATAGTATCTTTATAATATAGCGGATACTTTAAAAATCTCTCGGATTAATTCTTAGCCTCTCTGCGTTTACGATAATCCGTCACACTTTGAGCAGATACCCATATCACACCGTTTTCTTTAAAGTTACACGACTCAAAACCTTCCGGAATTATTAATGTTTTTAGCGCAGAGATGCTAATACCTAACAGCTTTGCAGCCGTCGCTTGTGAGTAATAAAGTTTACCTTGATGAGTAATTGTGTTTTTTGGCATATTAATTCCTCATTTGTGATTAAGAGCCGGAAATATTTCCGGTTGTTGAGGAATACTTTAATCAGGAGTGGCGACAAATTGTGACGCAAATACTTGCCAGTAAAATTGAATAACTACATAGAATTTGATCAGCACTTTTTCTCAACATAATGAGGTTATGCAATAAATTAGTTTGCTTTATAAAGTGTAAGAATATATCTTACACTAACCTTAAACACTCTTTAGGAAATCATTATGGCACAAGCACGAACCCAAACCGTTAGTCTTGGTGAGCACTGGAACAACCTCATTGAAACATTACTTAAAAGTGGACGTTATGCAAGTGTGAGTGAAATTATGCGCGATTCCTTAAGATTGTTAGAAGAAAGGGAGGCTAATTCAAAATTACAATCTTTACGTAACGCGATCATAGAAGGGGAAGAAAGTGGTGATGCGGGTGAATTATCTATGGAAATGATTAGGCAAGAAGCCAAAAAAGAAGTTGGCTTAATCTGAAAACGCGCAGGATTCATATACAATCATCTGCAAAAGAAGATCTTAAAAACATATGGCTATACTCCTATAAGAACTGGGGTGTAGATCAGGCTGATAGTTATTTTGATGAATTAAATGCTACATTCGCTTTAATCTCAGAGAGTCCAGAACTTGGTTTTGCCTGTGATTATATCCGTGAGAACTATAGACAATTCCACATCAACCGGCATTTAATTTTTTATTATTTTTCTGCGAGTAAAATTCATATCGTGCGGGTTTTGCATGACAGTATGAATTACAAAGAACGCCTTAAATAATCAAGCACTATCTGATAAAGCCTGAACAAGTAAATCTGATATGAAAAAAAGCCTTCATCTAAAAACCGATTAGATCTTTAGACAAAGGCTTCATTTTTTAAAGTCATTAGCATGGGAGTTTTTTGGCACCTGATTAACCCTGTTTTGCGTTAGCTAAATTCGACATGTGCATTCCCCGTTGGTGATTTATAACTGGAAACAATTTCCAGTTGTTGGAGAATACTATAATGGGGTGAAACGACAAGTTGTGACGGTCTAGAAAATCTTTAGGTAATACCTAAAAGATAAGTAGATTAGAGCTTCTCTAGGTTTGAGGCAACTTTTGCAAACTCAGTAAAATCTAATAGGTGGTTCGTTATAATGCTGTAAACAATCTGCCAGTTAATGGCATCATAGTTATGCACGGCGATATTTCTAAATCCAATCGCTTTTTTTAGATTTGTGGCTAAAGAATCACTAATCAAACCACTTTGTTCGAGTTGATCAAATGTTTGGCCCATTGTGTTGGGCGGTGGTAGGTCCATACAAGAGATAAGATGAGCACCAATATCTACACAGAGTTGTACTGCTCGGCTTAAGTTAAGTGAGATAATATCTTGTAGGTCAATATCTGAGATCAATATAGAGGGATCATTTGGGCATTTTGTCTCAATTCGCTGTAAACATCGGCGTAAGGACTCTAATTTTTGTGCAATTATTTCCCTATCCATAACGCTCTCCGTTCTGCCAATATTCGGTTACGATAAGGCATAAAATCCGCCTGATCAAATAGGTTTCTGCTTATTAGTTGGCCGTAGAGAGTGTCGCTACCAAATAAACGTCGACCATGTTTTAATATTTGGCCTAATAGAGGTACACCGGTTACTTTTAAATCAATTAAATCAATCGGCCTGCCGGTTGCTTCTGCTAAGGCAGAAATAATGTGTATTTGTTCATCTGCACTTAAGGTTTTTTTTGCTAAAACAGCAATATCCAAATCACTATCGACTCTGGCTTGGCCTTTTGCAACAGAGCCAAATAAGATGGCTAACTCTAGGTCTGTAAATTCATTTAATACTTTTCTAAGAATGTTATCAATTTCATCATATTGATCTGCAGAAGATGAAGTAGTTGAGCTCATGATAAGGTCTTTTGCATTGATAGTGCGTCTAGTATTGGTAGATTTGATAATAACATATTTGTTTGATTTATCTACTTATCTTAAAAGCAACTAAGCTTTAATGTTATTCCCTTAATATTAAACTCCTATTTTTTCAGGATAGTTACCTGAAAAGTAAGAAAATGATGGAAGTTGCGCATATTCGAGTTATCATAACCACCGCAATAAAGGCTGAGTTGCTAAAAATAATCAAGCTTGAAGACAAGCTATAAAAATAAACGGCCAATACAATAATTAGGAGGAAACTGATGAATCTTGATAATAAATTTACGGCCTTACAGTTGGCTATTATTAATAATCAAGCGGCTCTATATACGTGTGCATGCCCTGTGCATATCAGTATGCAAATTATAAATTTACGTAAGTTATTTGATTACCAAAAGACTTGCATGGAAGTACCAGCCGAAAATGAAACTCAATTGATTGTGCATCAACGCATTGCAGAAGTTACAAAGCAAGCGCATGAGTTGATGGAAAAATGTTTGGATGAGGTGTTGGATTTAGAAGGCTGGGATAGAACAAAGATGGAAATGCCCGAAGGTTTACGTAAAAGAATTGATGTAAAAGGCGCTTGATAGGCGTTTATGTAAGTCTAACAAGTGCTGACTTTGTAGCCAGCACCTTGTTTGTAGGGTAAAACTATTTTTTTAAAGCTTTTGCAAAGGCGTTAGCCATACTGTTTTGCACAATAGGCTGAGGTTTAGCTTTGTTGGGTGTTTTGATAGTTTTTCTATCGGGTTTACTTTCTACAAAATCTTCATCAGTAGTGGTTTTCATGGATAATGAAATTCGCTTACGCTCTGCATCCACTTCTAATACTTTTACTTTAACCATATCGCCTGTTTTTACGGCATCTCTTGGGTCTTTTATAAAGGTATCAGATAGATGTGAGATATGAATTAAACCATCTTGATGCACGCCAATAGCGGATCTCGGCCAGGCTTTTCTAGTTCTTGCAAAATATCCGTAACGGTCGGTAAACCAAAGTCTGCATTGGTATAGTTGCCAGGGTTTAGCGAGCGTAAAAATTGGCTTTGGCCAATTAAATCTCGAATAGATTTTCCAGTATTATCAATAATGGCTTCTACTACAGGATAGGCTTCTGGATGCACGGCGGAAGCATCTAAAGGATTATCGCCATTCATGACTCTTAAAAAACCTGCCGCTTGTTCGTAAGCTTTATCACCTAATCGAGGCACTTTTTTGAGTTGTTTACGATTTAAGAAAGGGCCATTGTCATTTCTAAAGGCGACGATATTTTCGCTCACACTGGCTGATAAGCCCGATACTTGTTTAAGTAAAGAAACTGAGGCCGTATTAACATCTACCCCTACGGCGTTTACGCAATCTTCCACAACGATGTCTAAACTTTTGGCTAATTGAAATTGATTAACATCATGTTGATACTGACCTACGCCTATAGATTTAGGATCAATTTTAACCAATTCTGCTAAAGGATCTTGTAAGCGACGGGCTATAGAAACAGCGCCTCGTAAAGATACATCGAGTTCTGGAAATTCTTTAGCTGCAAGTTCAGACGCAGAGTAAACAGATGCGCCTGCTTCAGAAACCGTAATCTTGGTAAATTTTAGTTCGGGATGGCGTTTAATGACATCGGCTACTAATTGGTCAGTTTCTCTAGAGGCTGTGCCATTACCAATACTAACTAGCGATACTTGATGTTGGGCAATTAATTTAGCGAGGGTCGAAATAGATTCATCCCATTGTTTACGCGGTGGATGTGGGTAAATGGTATCGGTACCTAAGACTTTGCCGGTGGCGTCAATAATAGCGACTTTAACACCGGTACGAATACCTGGATCTAGGCCCATGGTGGCTTTTGATCCTGCCGGCGCGGCTAATAATAAGTCTTTTAGATTGTTGGCAAATACTTTAATAGCCTCTGTTTCTGCAGCTTCTCTTAAACGCATTTTTAAGTCTAAATCAATGCGGGTAAACAGTTTAATTTTCCAAGCAAAACGCGCTGTTTCTGCTAACCATGCATCTGCGGGTTTAGTGGTATCGGTAACATTAAGATGTTGAGAAACAAATTGGGTGCACAATAAATGCGCGTCTTTTTCTTCGAGCCCTGGTTTAAGATTAATGGTTAATAAATCTTCATTTCGACCACGGAATAAAGCTAAAGCGCGGTGCGATGGAATTTTATTGATGGCTTCTTGGTAGTCAAAGTAATCTTTAAATTTTTCTGCGACTTGTTCTTTTTCTGGGACAACTGTCGCATGAATAATACCGTCTTTCCATACGCGCTCACGCAGCTCTGCTAAGAGTTCTGCGCTTTCAGAAATGCGTTCCATGATAATTTGTCTGGCGCCTTCTAAGGCGGCGGCCACATCAGGGACTTCTTTATCGGTATTAATGTAAGCAACCGCGACCTCTGTTGGAATAACACTACGATCGTCTAAGATGTTGTCGGCTAAGGGCTCTAAACCCGCTTCTTTAGCAATTTGGGCTTTAGTTCGGCGCTTAGGTTTATAAGGTAAATATAAATCTTCTAACAGAGTTTTAGTGTCGGCATCAATAATGGCTTTTTCTAATTCTGGGGTGAGTTTGCCCTGTGAGTTAATGCTTTCTAAAATCGTTTCGCGTCTAGCATTTAGTTCACGTAAATAGCCTAGACGTTCTTCTAACTGTCTTAATTGCGTGTCATCTAAACCACCGGTAACTTCTTTTCGGTAACGAGCGATAAAGGGTACTGTGCTGCCTTCATCTAATAAAGCGACTGCGGCTTTTACTTGGTGGCTATTAACTGAGAGTTCTTCGGCTATGCGTAAGATGACATCCATAGATTTTTATTTCTTATAGGTTTAAAGAGTTGCGTATTGTAGCAGAGGGTTTAATAAAGCAAATAAGCTAAACGCTCTTGTTGCCAAGCCTGCTCATCTTGTCTGGTTAGGGTTTCTAAATCATTTGAAGTTGCCTGCAGATTATCTACCCACTCGCGTAATAGCGGTGAGCCATTAATCACATCAATGGCTAGGCGATCTAGTTCGTATTCATAAGGAAAGTCGCGCCAGAGTGGATAATCAGGCTGTAATTGGCGTATGGCTTTAAAAGCCAAGGCTTGTAAACGCCAAGGCTTAAATTGCTGATGATCATAAGCTGAATCTTCAACATGAATTTGCACGCCAGAACAAAGCTGTCCGGCATATTTATGAAAGGTGGGTTCAAACCAACATTCTCTTAAGCGACAGCCTTTTAACCATTCAGGTGCTAATGTCTGCATGGTTTTAATGATGGCTTTGGCATCAATATTCGGCGCACCAAATAACTCAAGAGGGCGTGTGGTGCCGCGACCTTCGGAAAGTGTAGTGCCTTCTAACATGACAGTGCCCGCATAACAGCGCGTCATCCAAAGATTGGGTGCGTTAGGGCTGGGGTTAATCCAGGTGCGTTCTTGTAATGGCCAGCCGTAGCCTGGTGCTGTTTCAGGTTGCCAATCTTGCATAGTAATCACTTGGCAATCCACATCTAGGTTTAATGTTTTAATAAACCAGTGGGCTAATTCGCCCATGGTTAAGCCATGTCGCATGGGCAGTGCGCCGGCTCCGACAAAGCTTTCCCAACCCGAGCGTAATATTAAGCCTTCAATAGGTCTGCCTGCTGGATTAGGTCTATCTAAAATCCATACGCTTTTATTGTGTAAGGCTGCCGCTTCTAAGACATAACGTAGCGTGGTAATAAAGGTATAAATGCGACAGCCCAAGTCTTGTAAGTCCACTAATAAGGTGTCAAAGGTGTCCATCATAGCGTCAGTTGGTTTTCTAACTTCACCATATAAGCTAAAGACCGGAATGCCTAATTCTGGATCTATATGGTCCGGCGACTCCATCATATTGTCTTGTTTATCACCGCGTAGACCATGTTGAGGCCCAAAGGCCGCAGTGATAGTTAACTCTGGTAAGTTAGCAAGCGCGTCTAAACTGTGCGTTAGATCTTGGGTAACTGACGCTGGGTGAGCTAGCAGAGCAAGGCGCTTGCCTATAAGAGGCTGTCTTAGTTGAGCGTCTTCAAGTAAGCGATCAATTCCAAATTTCATAAGTTTAGGCGAGGGTTGAGTAAGGAATATAGCCAGCACGGTGATGAAAGTTAGGCTGTGCTTCTGGATGTTTTAGTGCCCAATACGACAAGTCATTTTGTTGTGATTCTATGACCGCCGATAAGCCTATTAACCAATTTTTATTTGGGCTTAACAATTCTAAGTCAGCTAAATTGAATGTGGCTTCGACTTCTAGTTGGTTTAAGGTCTGGTTAATACGTAGTTTGGGTGCGTTTTTAATCTGCCATTCTCTTCTAATTCTATAACTATCAAAGGCGTACGCCGCCCATAAAGTTGAGGGCGAAAAATTAAATTCATGATAGTTTTCACTATCAGCTTGGGCGATAAATAGCTCAAAACAACTGTGTTGCCATAAATTATCGCAAGCCACGGGTGTTTGTATTTCTGGAATTAATAGTTGGCTTAAATCTGCGGTTAATTGAAAGCTAAGATGAAGTTGATTTTCTGCTAGTTCTGATACTGTTGCGGTTAACTGACTCACATGCGGAGTGGGTGTGGCTGGATGGCAGGTGAGTGTTTGAATAATCATTAAGCTATTTTCTTAAAACGTGGCAGTGGAGTCAAATTATGCTTTGGGTTTATGTCTTAAAGTATGGATTGATAGTGCGCAATGAGTTGTTGGTATTGATGGACTTCCTCTAATTTACCGCGTTTATTAACGCCTATTAAGTAGATTTGGGCTTTTTTAATCAGCATCTCTGTAGCGGCTAACTTGTGTTCTGGTGATAATTCTGCTGTTTTAATTAGCTTTTCTAGGGCTTTAATTCTAAATCTATCCATGCCCCAAAGTTGTTGAGAGAGTTGATCTGTATGGCCACCGTATTTTTTTATTTGTGCATCGGTAATGAGTAAAACGGGATATTTAGCTGTAATGCGCAGCCAAACATCGTAGTCTTCACAAACGGGTAGATCAGTATCAAACAGACCTAGTTCTGCAAATAGTGAGCGGTGGATTAATACCGTTGAGGGTGAAATGGCGCATAACGGTAAACAGTCATTAAAAATCCAACCTCCTTTTTTTTGGTACTGTTTGCTTACATTAACGCGAACCCCATTACGTATCCAGATTTCTTCGGTGTGACAAATTTTATATTCTGGTTGTTGAGTGAGGGCGTTAACTTGACGCTCTAATTTACTGGGTAACCATTCATCATCTGAATCTAATAATGCAATCCAGTCGCCAGTAGCGACCTGGATGCCGGCGTTTCTTGCACTGCTTACCCCTTGGTTTGATTGATGGAGGGTTTTAATGTCAGGAAACTCTTCGTGTAGCATTAAGCTAGTATTATCCGTTGAACCATCATCAATCACAATAATTTCATAGGGTTGTAGTGATTGATTTAAAACGGATAGCAATGCTCTTTTAAGCAGATCGCACCGATTGTAAGTGGGGATAATAACGGAGATTTTGATAACGCAGCTCGTGGCTAAACGCCGATAGATAGTTGGTTTAGGGTAGATGGGGTTTATTGTTGCTTAATACTCGCATCTAAATGATGCGAGTATTAACGCGATTTAGATTTATTGTGCTACAACAGATTTAGGTGTTTCTGTGCCGTCACTTTCTGAAGCATTTTTCATAAAGATTTGTTTTAAACGATTAAATGCAGACCATAAAGTGGTATCCATAATAGTTTCGTTGCCAATTGATACGATGATGCGAGTCAATTGTGGCATTTTATCTTTATTCGAAGCGATATAAATAGGTTGGACATAGAGCACGGTATGCCCCATAGGCATAATAATCATTCTACCCATTTCAACGACTGATCCATACTGACCCCATAAGGTAAATTGCGCAGAAATTTCAGGATCTTGTTGAGTTAAAGCTTCGATTTGAGCAGGGCCGTTAACTTGAATATCTTTACCAAATTTATAAACGGTAATGCTCGGGTTGTAACTACCATCACAAAGAGTTTTATCCATGGTGCCTGCAACCCCAATCATACTTAAATTGGTTCTGTTAACCGGTGTCATGGGTTCAATTAAGACAAATTCTTCAGAGTCATTGCAGTTACCAAAATCCATAGTTTGGTAATAAGGTTCTACTGGTTCACCTCTAACATTTGCTTGCGCCCAGGTTTCTGCTTGTTCGTAGAACAACTCTGGACTTTGCTGATGGTATTTGGCGTAGATCTTCATTTGTAAACTATACAAATCACGCGGATAGCGTAGATGTTGTTTTAATTCCAACGGCATATCTGATAGATTCTTAAATAAATGCGGATAAGCGTTGTTGTAAGCATTAACGATTGGATCTGCAGGATCTGAAATATAAAAATCCACATCACCGTCATAAGCATCGACCACAACTTTGACTGAATTTCTAATATAGTTAAAGTCTTGTTTGCCATCTAAAAAGCCGTGGCTTGTTGGTTTAGCTACCGGATATTTATCAGAAATGGTGTAAGCATCTTGTATCCAATAAAAACGATCTTTATTAATAACGAGGTAAGGATCTTTATCTAAATGTAAAAAAGGTGCAATTTTGTGCACGCGCGCGGTGATGTTACGATGTATTTTGACTTTACTTTCATCGCTGATGTTAGTTGAGAAAAAGATTTTTTCATCTTTGAAGTATAAAGAAAATAGAGCTTTTCTAAATAAAGACGGAATGGGGATGCCGCCTTCACCATGATAAGGCAAAGTGACACTAGGATCGGTTCCGGCAATGGCTTCTATATTGAGCTTATTGGGTACGATGGCATATTGGTATTGTTCAAGGCCATAATAAATGTCGGGTGTATCTACTTTAAAGCCGACATCAGAATTCATATTTAAATCACGCAGATACCATATTAAAGGTTTATTGGCGTCTTGGGCGGCTGGAGTAACAGCTGCACCATAACCGTGTGTATAGCGTAAATGTATGTTTTCCCAGTTTTGGGCTTCTGGTGGTAATTTAGTGGTATTAACTTCACGAGCCGCTAAGTTGACTTGTCGAGTGTGATCTAAAACAAAATACCGATCTTCATCTACCGATAGAATTTTGTAATACGGTCTAATTTCTTGCAATTGCTTATAGCTATCAACAATAAATTCTCTATCCCATACTGGAATATTTTCGAAACGTTTTTGGGTGCCCCAGGTTTCAATATCTTGAGTAGCATTGAGTTTAATGGATAAATCAACGGTATTAATCTTATTTAAATTGTATGCAGCTAGCGTTGCATCAATGTTTTGTTGCATAAATGACTTGTTACTCGATACCGGATTAGGGTTTACGAAATAACGATTAATAGCGTTTGGGATAAAGTCAACGTGAGGTAAAGAAAATGCACCTAGAAATAGACTAAGTGAGATGAAAAAAGGTTTCTTAACACTATGATTTGCCGAGAAAATTAGCAGGCTTAAAGAAAAAGCTGTGGCGATAAAGGTCGCAATTTGTAGCCAAATGATAGGTAATTGGTAGCGTAGTTCTAAAAAGCCTGGGCCATAGAAAATGGGTTCATGGCTTTGTGTATAAAGTAAATTAAAGCGATCGAGCATAAAGCCCCAGACCACAAATCCGACGACAAAAGATAACAATATTGATAAATGTACTTTAACGGCGAGAGGATATTCTTTATTTTGGTTAGGTATAAAAGTGTGTTCTAGCCAATACAACAAGCCAATCGCAGAGAAAATGAGGCTAGCTGTAATCAGTAATTCTTGTTGAATAAGCACAAAGATTGGGTAGGACAGCAGATAAAAGCTAATATCATTGCCATAAACACTCTCCGTAACGCCCGAATTTTGGCCAAAGAAAAATAATAAGGCGTCTTCCCATTGATTGTAAAAAGGAATAGCAATAAAAATGGCTAATGCGAGAGAAACAGGGGTGTAGACCTTTGCTGAGCCGTTCATGAAGACATCAGCAAAGCGTTGGAACCGTTGATGGCGTTCTAAATTCGCAGTTATTTCATCGCTGGCGGCAATGCCTAAATACCGCGAAGCAATCCAGAAATGAAAGAAGAAGATGGTAAAGAAAAATAGGGTAACGCCTCCAGAAAGGAAGAATTTATATAAGAGTCTTTGCCAGAAATAGGGTTCAAGATTTAAAGATTGAAACCACCAGAGGTCAACAAATAGATCAAGAAAGATAAAATGGAATGCGATAAAGACAATAATCGCAATAAGCAATAATGCACCAATAATCGCGGGTAAAAACTTCATGTTCCGCATAATATCCTCAAATAGTTATAAATGTTAACGAGGGTGGGGTTTCTAGTACTATTCTAACATCCAATAGCGACTTAGTAATGCTTTAGGCGTTAAAGCTAGAGTGTAAAATAATAGATTAGATGGATGAGAAAGAGCTTTAACCTGGGTTTGATGCGCTAAATTAGTGCGGTTATTCTTAAATAGGGTGGTGATAGTGATACATGTTGGAGCATTGGGTTTGTTAATTTGGACAGATTGTTTAGTTATCGAGTCAGTTTATAGGGTTTTATAGCTTTTGGCATAGTAACTGCTTTAGTTATTACAAACGTTGTTCAATCTCCTGTGTGTTGCCACTATGAGGCGCTTAACCGAGTTAAGCGCCTTCTTTTTGTGAATTACTTTTATGCGTTTGGTATTTCATTTTCATCTGTTTCTACTTCAATACCTGCTTGCTGATTAATATGTTTAGGTAAGGTTTTTTTAACCTTTATCCCGAGTTCAACAAAGCTATTAGCTTGGCGTATTAAATTACCATTTCCATGGGTTAGTTTATTCATCACGCCTTCATAAGTGCCTTGTACAGTGCTTAATTGTTTGCCCAATTTGTCTAAGTCTTCTACAAAGCCCCGAATTTTGTCATAAACCACGCCGGCTTTATCTGCAATGAGTTTTGCATTCTCATTTTGGCGTTCATAGCGCCAGATATTTTCAATGGTACGTAGCGTGGCTAATAAAGTGGTGGGAGTAACTACGACAATGTTGTGTTCGAAGGCATCCGTAAATAAGCGCTCATCTGCTTGAAAGGCTGCAATAAAAGCGGCTTCTATGGGCATAAAGAGTAAAACAAAGTCGAGTGAGCGTATGCCTTTTAGGGCAGAGTAATCTTTTGCGCTCAAGCCTTTAATATGATTACGCACTGCATCGGTGTGTTGTTTTAAATATTGACTTCGTTCGATATCGTTTTCTGCTACGCAATATTGTTCATAAGCGATTAAGGAGACTTTGGAGTCAATGATAATGTCTTTTTCTTCAGGAAGGTGCACGATGACATCGGGTTTAAAGAGGCGATTATCTTCGTCTCTAAAAGACCCTTGGGTGTCGTATTCAATGCCTTTACGCAGACCAGAACGTTCTAACACCGATTCTAAAATCATTTCTCCCCAATTACCTTGGGTCTTTTTATCACCTTTTAGCGCGCGCGTGAGGTTTAAGGCCTCTTTATTCATTTGAGCCGTTTCGGTTCTGAGCAATTTGATTTGTTCAGTTAAAGAAACTCGATCTTTATTTTCATTATCGTAGACGGTTTCAATACGTTGTTTAAACTCGCCCAACTGTTCACGCAAGGGTTTAACAATATGATCTAGGCTGATTTTATTGTGTTCCGTGAATTGTTTGTTGCGTTCTTCAAAAATCTTACTGGCTAGATTTTCAAATTGAGTGCTAAGGCGAGTTTCTGAGTCTTTTAATAAAGCTAATTTTTCGTCTGCATTTTTGAGTTGCTCATGCAGACGAGTTTTTAATTCAATATGTGCGTTTTTTGTTTCAAGATAAAGTTGTTGTAAGGCTTTATACTCGGCATCTTGTTGAGTAAGATGCTTTAACTTTTCTTCTGAAACAGCAAGTTGCGTACTTAGCTCAGCCAATTTTGCTTTATCTTGAAAGCTTAAAAAACGCATCGCTATGGCACCTATTAAGAGTCCAGATACTCCCCAAACAACTTCTGGCGCCACATCTATTAATGTCATTAACTCACTCTTATAGGATTTTAAAGACAGTTTCGGCAATATCTAAGGTTTTTTCTATATCAGCATCGCTGTGTGCTGCGGATACAAAACCAGCCTCAAATGCTGAGGGCGCTAAGTAAACGCCAGCGTCTAACATGGCATGAAAAAAACGTTTAAATAAAGCTTGATCGCATTGCATTACTTGTTTAAAGCTAGTGATTTTGGGTTCAGCGCTAAAGAATAGACCGAACATACCACCTACTTGATTAGTGCTTAAAGCAATGCCCGCTTTTTGTGCGCGATCTTTTAAGCCTGTGGTTAATTTGGTGGTTTTTAAGCTTAAGGATTCATAAAAACCGGGTTGGGCAATTAACTCAAGGGTTTTTAGCCCGGCCGCCATCGCGACTGGGTTGCCTGATAAGGTGCCTGCTTGATAGACTGGACCTAAAGGTGCAAGGTGTTCCATGATCTGGCGCTTTCCACCAAAAGCACCGACTGGCATGCCGCCACCAATAATCTTACCTAAAGTTGTTAAGTCAGGTTGGATGTTATATAAGCCTTGAGCACTATGTAAACCCACTCTGAATCCTGTCATTACCTCATCAAAGATTAAAACGCTGCCATGCGCATCACAAACTTCGCGTAGGGTTTCTAAAAAACCAGGAACTGGAGGAATACAGTTCATGTTTCCTGCTACAGGCTCAACAATGATGCCGGCGATTTGATCACCAATTTCAGCGAAGAGTTGTTTGACAGATTCTGCGTCATTGAAAGTTAGGGTGATTGTATCTGCAGCAACAGAAGCGGGGACTCCGGGTGAGCTGGGTACACCAAAAGTTAAGGCGCCTGATCCTGCTTTAACTAAAAGAGAATCTGAATGGCCATGGTAGCAACCTTCAAATTTAACAATTTTGTCGCGCCCTGTGTAACCTCTGGCTAAGCGAATGGCACTCATGGTTGCTTCTGTACCCGAACTGACCATTCTTACTAAATCACAAGAGGGGACTAGCTCACAGACGCGTTGGGCCATGATGGTTTCTATTTCTGTGGGTGCACCAAAGCTTAAGCCTTTTTCTGCAGCAACTTTAACCGCATTGATGACTTCTGGGTGTGCATGACCTAAAACCATAGGGCCCCAAGAGCCAACGTAATCGATGTATTGTTTGCCTGTGCTATCAGTTATATAGGGTCCAGAGGCATGATCAATAAAAACAGGAGTGCCTCCAACGCCACTAAATGAGCGAACTGGAGAGTTAACTCCACCGGGAATAACTTGTTTAGCGTCAGAAAATAATACAGTTGCTTGGGTCATAATATGTTTTTTTAAGGTTACAATGAGGGTTGTAAGAATAAGGTAACTTTATCATGATTGAAAGCTATCGGCGTTTCACTTTTGTAAAATTCTTATCTTTTCTTGGCGTTTATTGAAATAAGGGATAGTAATATGAAATCGAGAGAAAGGCGCCATGGACTTGTTGTGGTTAATACAGGTGAGGGTAAGGGCAAGTCATCTAGCGCTTTTGGCATGGTTTTTCGAGCTGCTGGTTGGGGAATGAAAGTTTGCGTCATTCAGTTTATAAAAGGACAGTGGCAAACTGGTGAGCAAAAAGCTGCTGCTCGTTTTGATAATATTGAGTGGCATGCTTTAGGTGATGGATTTACTTGGGATACCAAAAATCCTGAACAAGATATAAAAACCACCAAAGCAATTTGGGAGTTGAGTAAAGAAAAGATTAGTTCTGGTGAGTTTGATGTCGTCTTGTTAGACGAGATTAATTATTGTTGTGGTTATGGTTGGCTAAATGGCCAAGACATCGCTGATTTTATTCATAATGAGAAACCCTCATGGAGTCATTTAATTATGACAGGTCGTAATGCAGCGCCTGAGGTTATTGAGATTGCGAATACAGTGACTGAAATGATGCCTATTAAACATGCTTTTGAGCAGGGTATTAAAGCAGAGCAAGGCATTGAATTTTAATAGCAAGCGTCGGTTAATTTTATGCGCCTTATGGCGAGAATAAATATTTGTTTTTTGCAATCGACGAAACTTATTGTATAAGGTAACGATTGAAAGAGCGTAATGTTGTAAGGCTATTTTGATTTTAAAAACGATTATTATTTTTTATTGAGAAACGTATTTATGGAAACTTATCTACCTATAGTTCAACAGCTATCATCTGAGTGGCTGGCTTGGGCGCTTGTAAATCAAATGAATGCAGGTGTTTTAGCAGCAGCAGTTTTTTTTGTAACGGCAGTGTTGTATAGCTTTAGAGTGGGTTTCTTAAAAAGACAAATACGAATTAATGATAAGGCTAATAAAAACGTTCAAGAAAACTTAAATGCGCAACTGGCAACGGCTCAACAAGAATTACAAACAATACAAGCGGAGTTGGTTTCAAACACTGAGCAAATGACTCAAGCGCAACAAGTCGCTCAAACTGAAACTGAAAGAGCTAAAAATTATGAGGAATTAGTTTCTTTACGTAATACGCAAGTGTCTAGTTTGATTCAATCTCTAGCAACTCGATTTGATTTAGGTGAGCGACCATTCCCCTTAATGGGAGATATTAAAGCTGAGGGCTTATGGCAACAGCATCAGAGAGTGACTGAGTTATTGGCGACGCGCTTACAGAGTGAGCAGCAGGCTAAAACGCAATTAGACCAAGCTTATCAAGTTGAAACTTTACAACGCAGAGAATTAGAGTCTTTAAGAGATACTCTGCAAACCACTTTAATGGCTCAACAAGCGCAACTTTCAAATTTAGAACAAGCACTTGAAGAGCAGAAATCCATTTTAAAGATTCAACAAGATAGAGCAGAGCAAGCATTAACAGAAGCTTTAGCTCAGTCTCAGGCAGAGTTAGATCGTATTCCATTATTAGAGCAACAAATTCAAGCATTCTCAAATACACATCAACATTATCAAGAATTACAAAAAGAAATAGCGCTTAAAGATGCAATTATTGCTCAGCTTGAAAAGAATAAGGCGCTTGAGTCAAAGGTTGAGGTTGTTGCAAAACCGAACCCACCTCCAGTCGCAACACTACCCGAGATAAAACCTATACCGCCAGTTGTAAAGCCATCAACTCACGCTCCTGCACCTGTTATTGAAACGCCACCTGTTGAAAATAAACAAGAGTTGTCAGCGTCTGATAAAGAGCCTAGTGCTGGTATATCTGGTAAGTTTAAAGGCTTGTTTGCTAAAAACATTGATAAGACTGATGTGAAAGTCGTAGCTCCAGAAATTGTCGTTATTGAGCCTGTTGTCGTGCATGAAGAGGTTGTTCCGCCAGTTAAAGTAGAAAAAATAGGTGGTTTTGGCAAACTGAAAGGCTTATTTGGTAAGTCTGCTGTTGAGCCGGTTGTTACAGAAGTTGCTTTACCGACTCCCGCTCCAGAGCCAATTCTAGTTGCACCAGAAATCATTACGCCAGAACCTGTTGTGGAAGTTAAAGAAAGTAGTTCAGGTTTTGCAGGTAAATTTAAAGGCTTATTAGGTAAAAAAGAAGTTGCACCAGTTGCAGAAGAAACTGTACCCGTAGTTAAAGAACCGGTCGTCACTCCGATAGTACAGCCAGTACCTGAGCCAGAAGTTGAGGTAGAGTCTTCTGAGTTTGTAGAGCCCCAAAATCAGGTTGATTTTTTGAAGGAAGATATTGCTAAAGCAAAGGCAATGTTTAATGGTTTGTTTGGTAAAAAGAAATAGTTACGATTTAAATTGAGCCTGTGATAGAACAAATAAATGCAATTTTGCCACAAACGCAATGTCGTCAATGTGGCTTTAAGGGCTGTCGTCCTTATGCTGAAGCCATTGCTTCAGGTGTCGCCGATATCAATCAATGTCCTCCGGGTGGTGAGGCGGGCATTGAACAATTAGCTAAGTTATTGAGAGTTTCAGTAAAACCGCTTAATTCAGAATTTGGCGAGCCTAAGCCTAAGCAAGTCGCCTTTATTATTGAAGAAGATTGTATTGGATGTGTGAAGTGTATTGCAGCCTGTCCAGTTGATGCAATTTTAGGTGCGGCAAAGTTTATGCACACGGTTATAGCGAATGAATGTACAGGTTGTGAACTTTGTATATCACCCTGTCCGGTTGATTGTATTGAAATGCGTGATGTTGAGGCGATTGTTGAAACTGAGTTAGATTTTTTTAAGACTCAGAAATATGTTGCCGCTCAAGTTGCCAGAAGCCGTTACGAAGCGAAGGTTTTACGGATAGAGAAAGAAAATCAAGAAAAAGCCGAGCGTGCTAAACAAAAAAGAGCAGCATTGCTCGGCTCCAAAGCGCTTTAACTAATAATAGTTGCTAATTCATAAAGAGGTGGCAAAATGACCATTTTTGCCATCTGTAATACCATCAGTGCCGCTAAGGGTGATAAATCAATACCACCTAGGTCTGGAATAATTCGTCTAAATACATCAAGTACGGGTTCGGTAATGGTTCTTAATACCGAGTTTGCTGCGCTAAATGCCCCTGGGTTTGCCCAGCTAAGTAATGCTCTAGCAAAAATACTAAAAACTAATACATTGAGCAGTAAAGAAACTATTTGAGCAATTGAAGTGATAGCAAGAGCACCAATATTAATCATGCCACCGTCTAAGAGCAGGCGAATTGAAAAGTCAGCCAACATCTGTAATGCCAATATTAGTATTAATGATGCTGTATCAATTCTACCGACAGATGGAATAAAGCGACGTAATAATTTTAGAGGTGGATGGGTGATTTTTACTAAGAATTGTAAAATTGGATTGTAATAACCAGCGCCGCCCCATTGTAATAAAAAGCGTAATAAAGCAGCTAAGATATAAAGTGAAAATACACTATCAATTAAAAATATAAGTGGATCTGTTAAGTAAGTTGAACCCATTAGTTTTTCTCCGCGGGTTTTGACATTTCAATAGAACGATCTCTGGCCGCATGTAAGGCTTTTGATACTAATTCGGTAAAACCACCCGCTACAAATGTTTCGATGGCCTTTTGGGTCGTGCCACCCGGTGAGGTGACTCTTTTGCGTAATTCTTCTGGTGATTCAGAAGATTCTAAAGCAATTTTTGCAGCGCCTAAAGCAGTTTGTTGTACTAATAAGCGCGCTGTGTTTGGTGTTAGGCCTAATTCTAAAGCGGTTTTTTCCATGGCTTCCATCAAAAGAAAGTAATACGCTGGCCCGCTACCGGAAACGGCAGTAACAGCATCTAATTCGCTTTCTTCTTCAACCCAGAGTGCAATGCCTACCGAGCGCATAATGCTTTCTGCTAAATCATGTTCACTAGTACTTACATTAGAATTGGCATGTAAGGCGGTAGCACCAGTTAATACGAGTGCCGGTGTATTAGGCATGCAACGCACAATTGCAATATCGGCCCCTAACCATTGGCTTAAGCTAGTTTGACTAATGCCTGCGGCAATTGACACGACCAATGATTTGTTTTGTTGTATTAACGGAGCCGCTTTTTCAGCAACTTCTTTTAGTATTTGAGGTTTTACAGCTAAGACAACTACATCAACGGCGTTGATGATTTCATTGTTATCTGTCGTCGTATGTACATTTAGACTGTTTTCTAAGTTTTTAAGGGCGTCTAAATTAATATCTGACACCCAAATATGTTGAGCAGAATGACCGCTGGCAATTAAACCGCTAATCAAGCTAGAGGCCATATTGCCTCCACCGATAAAACCAATTTTCTGTGTATTCATTTTTAATAAAGTTAGGTTAAGTTAAGCATATTTTAACCTATATAAGGCCAGTGCAATAATTCGCAAGTGTTTTCCTATAAAATGCGTCTTTAAAAAGAGGCAACTGTAAAACTAATCGCATGATCGAAACTATTTATATAGAAGAAAATATCTTGCAACATCCGCGGGTGTTGGAGATTTTGGCGCGTTTCCCACAGGCTAATAAAATAACTTGTGGTCGTTATGGTGAAGTTTTTAATCCCAAAGCCCAAAACTTTAGATTGCAAAAACAAAAGCCGGCTTTGATATTGGCTGAGAAATATAAGAATTTTACGATGCCTGCTCCATCGGGTTATGGTGTAGGTGCTGAGCGTAATTATTATTTTTCTCATATGCTTAATTGTTTGTACGATTGCCGATATTGCTTTTTACAAGGGATGTATCAATCGGCTAATTATGTATTGTTTGTTAATTACGAAGACTTTCAAGCCGATATTAAAGCGCGAGCAGAGGAGTTTCCTGATGAGCCTGTGCATTTTTTCTCTGGTTATGATTGTGATAGTTTAGCTCTAGAGCCAGTGACTGGATTTGCTGAACAATTCCTACCAATTTTTGAACAAATTCCTAATGCTTGGTTGGAGTTGCGTACTAAAAGTACTCAAGTTAGAAGTTTGCTGAATAAAACACCTTTTGAGCGTTGTATTGTAGCTTTTAGTTTAAATCCTGATGAAATTGCCTCAAAAGTTGAAGATAAAGCGCCTAGTTTAGAGCGTCGTCTTGATGCTTTGTGTAAAGTGCAGGCTCAGGGTTGGCAAATTGGTTTACGCTTTGATCCACTTATTTATCAAACGGGTTATCAAGCCCAATATCAGCGTTTGTTTGAGCAGGTATTTTCTAAAATTAATTTGGCGCAGTTACACTCGGTCAGTTTAGGGACTTTTAGATTGCCAGAGAGTTATTTTAAAAAGATACATAAGTTGTATCCTGAAGAAAGATTGTTCGTGAGTCCTTTAGAAAATCAACAGGGTATGGTGTCTTATCAACAAGACTTAGAGCTAGAAATGATGGGCTATTGCACCGAGCAACTTTTAAGTTATATTCCAAAATCGGTATTTTTTCCATGCACACTTTAGAGCGCACTATTTTAGTGACCGGTGTTAGTTCTGGTATTGGTTTAGCTGTGGCTGAGCAATTATTAAAATATGGTCATACTGTGCTGGGCATTGCTAGGCGGGCTGATCAAGTATTGGCTAAATACCCTGAGTTTGTGCCGATTGTCTTAGATGTAAGTCAATTAGATGTATTGCCGCAGAAAATTAAAGAACTACAACAAGCTTATCCGGCACTTGATGCGGTGATATTTTGTGCGGGTAAAGGGCAGTTTGGGGCAATAGAGCAGTTTTCTTATGAGCAAATTGATGCGTTAATGACGCTTAATTTTACTAGTCAGGTTTATTTAACCAAAGCTTTATTGCCGGATTTTAAGCGTAAAGCACAGTGTGATTTAATTTATATAGGTTCTGAAGCGGCCTTAAAGGGTAGCCGTAATGGTGCCTTGTATTGTGCGAGTAAATTTGCCTTACGTGGCTTTACCCAAGCGTTAAGAGAAGATTGTGGTAAAAGCAATGTCCGAGTGAGTTTAATAAATCCAGGCATGGTAAAAACACCTTTCTTTAATGAGTTAAGTTTTGAACCAGGTGATCATCAAAGCAATAGCATTACCACGGAAGATATATCTGAAGCGGTGATATATGTTTTAAATTCACCGACTAATATAGTGATAGATGAGATTAATTTAAGTCCCTTGAATAAGGTGGTTAAGTTTAAGAAATAATAAAAGTTCTTACAACGAGTGATAACCTTTTATAGATAGTATTAATGTCATCGGTTGAGTTGGTGAGGCGATAAAGCCATTACGCTCATAAAATGATTTTGCTTCGATAGAAATGGCATGCACGAGAATACCTCGTATCCCAAGAATTCCAGCTGCTTGCGCAGTGCGTATGACCGCGTCTTGAAGTAAGGCAACACCAAGTCCTATTCCTTGAAAAGAATGATCAACTGCAAGACGGCCTAGAATTGCAACGGGAATAGGGTTTGGCATATTACGACGAACTTGGCTAGGGGCATCGTTTAGCTCTAATGCTCCTGAAGCAAGACAGTAATAGGCAATTACTCTTTGTTCTTTTAACACTACATAAGTACGAGAAGCACTGCTGACTTGATTTGGATAGGCTCTTTTTTTGAGCCAATCATTAAGGTTATCAATATTACAGTTAAACTGACTAATTTGATGATCGGGGTTCAATAAAATAGGGGAAGATAGCACTATTTATTCCAAGGTTTTGAGGCAGACATCAGTCTTTCAAATCCTTCACCTTGAGGCGGTTGATCAAGTAAATCAAGAAAATGATTGTAAGTTTCTTCATCGACACGCATTAACGTTTGATCAAGAAGAGATTCTTCTGCAGCGCGTCGAGCAGCATCAATCATAAAGTCGGATCGTGTTTTGCCTTGAGTTTTTGCCGCTCTATCGATTAAATTGCGAATATCATGACGAATACGCAAGTTTACCGCATGAGTTTGTGTCTCGTTTATTGGATTGTAAGACATAAAAATTATCTCCATTCAAATTTCAATTAACCATATCATAATACAGATACCTGTTGTGTATCTATTTGATAAATTTATAGCCCTTTTAGAGATTACTTTTTTAAAGTCATTCAAATCGTTATAATGTTTGTTAAGGGTGTTGATTAGCTGTGTAATCCACCCTTTCACAAGATTCTCCGCTTATATTAGTCACCACAGTTCATTGAATTTTAAAATCTTTTATCGAGACACTCACAATGTTAAACGCAATAAAATTTAACGCTAGGATTTGGTTTTTCTTAGGTTTTTTAGCTTGTGCTGGTTTATTGGGCATGGGTGCTTATTTTCAATTAGTGCAAGGTTTAGAGCCTTGTCCTTTATGCATTTCACAGCGTATAGCTATTTTTGTAACAGGTGTGGTATTTTTAATCGCAGCCATTCATAACCCTAGAAAAATGGGCGTGAAGCGTTATGCTATTTTAGGAACTATCACTGCTTTGTTAGGTGCATCCATTTCTACTCGACATGTCTGGTTACAACATTTACCTCCAGATAAAGTACCTGAGTGTGGCCCTGAATTAAGCTATATGTTTGAGTATTTTCCGATATTTGACACTTTAAAGTTTATGTTAAGTGGCACAGGTGACTGTGCAAAAGTAGATTGGACTTTATTAGGGTTTAGTATGCCTGTTTGGACTTTATTAGCTTTTTTAATACTAGCAACTTTAAGTTTTTTACAAATTTGGAATACAGCTAAAGAATAAATAATCCCCATTAAATTAACGCAATAGCTTGCAATTAATATTAAGAAGTTATCAGTAATGCCCAAATTGCAAGTTGTTGACCCCGTTATTTTTAGAGTTGCTATACCTGTCCCTGTTTATCGTTTATTTGATTATCTAGCACCTGCAGACCTTGATTTAAAAGCTATTAAGCCAGGTGTACGTTTGGAAGTGCCATTTGGTAAGTCTAAAAAAATAGCTTATTTATTAGAAATTACTCAACAGAGTGATATTGATGTCACTAAGCTAAAACCGATAATACGCGTTTTGGATCAGCAATCTTTGTTATCCAGTAAAGATTTGCGCTTATTGCAATGGGCGAGTGATTATTATCAGCATCCTTTAGGGGAGGTGATCAGTACTGCTTTTCCTACTGCTTTAAGGCAAGGTAAACCTGCGGAACTAAAAGTTGAAAAACGCTATTGTTTAACAGAATTAGGCAAAGCAATAGATTCAACTGACTTAAAGCGCACTCCAAAACAAAAGAATCTCATAGACAAATTTAGGGTAAGAGAACAGCCATCTTTATCTGAAACAGAACTAGCTGAATGGAATTCGCATTGGCGTCCGTCTCTTAACTTACTAATCACTAAGCAATTGTTAATGCCGTGTGAGGTAAATACGCCTTATGTGGCTTTAAAAACAGTCCTCAGAAATCAACCTTTGATTTGTAATCCACAACAAAAAACTGCTATTGATAGCGTTTGTGGTCATTTGGGTAGTTTTAAAGCCTTTTTATTAGAAGGCATCACCGGAAGTGGTAAAACAGAAGTCTATTTACAGATTATTCAAGCGGTTTTAGAGCAAGGATTACAAGTATTGGTGTTAGTGCCAGAAATTACGTTAACGCCACAACTTGAGGAACGCTTTAAACAACGCTTCGCCGTTAATATCGCTATTTCTCATTCTAAACTGACCGATAAGCAACGCCAGATTGCGTGGTTGCAGATGCAAACAGGTCAGTGTTCTATTATGTTGGGTACGCGCTCGGCTTTATTTACCCCTTTAAAAAGACCGGGGTTGATTATTCTGGATGAAGAGCATGATGGCTCTTTTAAACAGCAAGAAGGATTTCGATTTTCGGCGCGAGATGTGGCCTTAGTGCGTGCTAAATCATTAGCGATACCCGTGGTTTTGGGCTCGGCGACACCGTCTTTGGAAAGTTTGCATAATGCCCAAAGACAACGTTATGAGTTATTACATTTACCTGAGCGTGCGGGAAATTCAATTGAACCAGAATTGCAGTTGTTAGATATTAGAAATAAAGGCATTCAAGAAGGATTATCGGATGCCTTAATTGCCGAGATGCATAAAACGTTGGTAAAAAATGAACAGGTCTTATTATTTTTAAATAGACGGGGATTTGCGCCGACGTTGATTTGTCATAGCTGTGGCTGGGTGGCTCGATGTTTGCGGTGTGATGCAAATTTGGTCATTCACTATGATGAAGCACGGTTGCGTTGTCATCATTGTGCCCAAGAACAAGTGTTACTTAAACAGTGTCCCGATTGTAAAGGTGGTCAATTAACGCCTTTAGGATTGGGCACTGAGCGAGTAGAGCGAGTTTTAGCGGATTTGTTTGCAGATAAAGTAACTGTTAGATTGGATCGAGATACCACGCAACGTAAAGGCACATTAGAAAAGTATTTGCAGCAAATAAACGCTGGCGCTGTGGATATTATTTTGGGTACCCAAATGTTGGCTAAAGGGCATCACTTTCCTAATGTAACTTTAGTGGCTATTTTGGATGTGGATAGCGGTTTATTTAGTATTGATTTTCATGCCGCAGAAAAAATGGCGCAGATGATAGTGCAAGTGGCGGGTCGAGCGGGGCGAGCTGATAAGCTTGGTAAAGTGATTATGCAAACTAGACATCCAGAGCACCCTTTACTTACCAAGCTAATTACCGAAGGCTATAACAGTTTTGCGCAGACAGTTTTAGTTGAGCGTAAAGACGCGGCTTTACCGCCTTATAGTTATCAGGCTTTACTTAGAGTTCAGTCTTTAGAACCTGAGGCCCCCAAGTTATTTTTTCAGGCTCTAAGTGCTTTAATGCAAAATATAAACAGTGGACATACTTTAATTTTGGGGCCGGTTGTGGCACCTATGGCTAAACGAGCGGGTCAGTATCGTTATCAACTGTTGTTTCAAAATACCCGACGCAATGAATTACAAGGTTTTTTGAAGACCTTAATGCCTGAAATAACTAAGCTAAAACAGGCAAAAAAAGTCCGCTGGTCACTCGATGTAGACCCTGTGGATTTATATTGAGATTGTTTGGATGGATAATCACGGCAATTTAATGGATAATGTGGGCATATTTATCCGATTTAACTTCGCAGTGCAGCAATGAAACAAAAAATAGAGGCTCTTCTTCAACACGCCATTAAAACTCTAAAAGATGAGGGGGTTATTGGTTCAGAACTAAATCCACAAATTACTATAGATCGCGCCCGTGATGCTCAGCATGGCGATTTTGCATCTAATTTAGCTTTAATACTGGCTAAGCCGGCTCAATTGAATCCTAGAGAACTTGCTGTAAAAATCATTGCGGCATTGCCACAAGATGATGCTGTTACTAAAGTTGAATTGGCGGGTCCTGGGTTTATTAATTTTTTTATTAATCCAAATTCGCAATATCAAATTGTTGGCCAGATTCATCAGCTAGGCCATGAATATGGTTTAAGTAAAGTAGGGGCTGGTAAAAAGGTACAAGTTGAGTTTGTGTCAGCTAATCCAACCGGTCCTTTGCATGTTGGACATGGACGAGGTGCAGCTTATGGTTCTGTGGTCGCTGATTTGTTGCAAGCCGTTGGGTTTGATGTACATCGTGAATATTATGTAAATGATGCGGGTCGTCAAATGGATATCTTAGCAGCCAGTGTCTGGTTAAGATATTTAGAAGAATGTGGTGAGGTTGTTACCTTTCCAAGTAATGCTTATCGAGGTGATTATGTTCGCGAAATTGCAAAAGATATTTATAAAAATTCTAGCAATGATTACCGTCGCCCTATTGATTTAGTATTAGAAAATACGCCACCCGATGAACCACAGGGTGGCGATAAAGATTTATATATTGACGCTATTATTGATCGTACTAAAACCTTATTAGGCTCACAATACCGAGACTTTTTCCAAATTGGTTTAGAAAATATTCTGGATGATATTAAGGCTGACTTAGAAGAATTTGGGGTTAGTTATCAACAGTGGTTTTCAGAACGCGATTTGATGGATGATGGTTCCGTTCAAAAAGCTTTAGCTCGATTAGAAGCTGGTGGACATTTATATCAACAAGAGGGTGCGACTTGGTTTGCTTCTAGCCAATTGGGCGATGAGAAAGATCGAGTAGTTGTTAGAGAAAATGGTCAATATACCTATTTTGCTTCTGATATTGCATACCATATGAATAAATTGGATCGTGGTTTCGATCAAATTATTGATATTTGGGGTGCAGATCATCATGGTTATGTGCCAAGAGTAAGAGCGGCAATTCAAGCATTGGGTGCGGATGCATCTAAATTAAAAGTGTTATTAGTGCAGTTTGCCGTGTTATATAGGGGTGAAGAGCGCGTGCAAATGTCGACACGTTCTGGTGAGTTCGTTACTTTGCGAGAGTTGCGTAGTGAAGTGGGCAAAGATGCCGCACGTTTCTTTTATGTCATGCGTCGTTCAGAACAACATATGGATTTTGACTTAAAGTTGGCGACATCAAAATCGAATGAGAACCCAGTATTCTATGTACAATATGCGCATGCACGCGTTTGTAGCGTGTTACGTCAGTTAGACGAAAAAGGATTCAGCAGAAATATTGCTTTAGGTATGGAAAATCTAGCACTATTAAATGCAGAACATGAAATCGCTCTACTAGGAACATTAGCTCGTTATCCAGAAGTATTAGAGCGAGCTGCTTTGCAATATGAGCCACATCAAGTAATACATTATTTGCGTGATTTAGCCCATGAGTTTCATACTTATTATAATGCTCATCAATTTCTTGTTGAAGACGCGAGTATTCGTGATGCAAGATTAAATTTGGTTTGTGCAGTAAAACAAGTATTGGCAAATGGCTTAGGTCTTTTAAATATAAACACACCTGAATCTATGTAATGGCCAGAGACTATAAACCAAGAAATCAAGAAAAAGGCAATTGGCGTTCTAGCTCAGAGCATGGAAAATCGTCTAGTGTTGGCCTTTGGAAGACTATGTTATTTACCGCGGTTGTTATTTTATTAGCTGTGGGCTTGGTTTATATAATTACGAAAGTATTTAAGAAAGAAGAAAAAACTGCTCCGCCGATCGTCGCAGAACAGTCAGTGGCAGAGCAACCAAAACCTGTCGCTGAAGTAAAAGTTGAACCTAAAATTCCGCAGTTTGATTTTTATACTATATTACCTGAGAAAGAAGTAATCGTTCCTGAGTATGAGATTAAAACTCGGGTACGTGAAGAGCGAGTTGGTAAGGCCAAAGAAACCCATTACGTTATGCAGGCCGGCTCTTTTAAAACAGTTAAAGAAGCAGAGCAATTACATACAAAGTTAATGCAGATGGGTATTGATTCAAAGATTGAAAAAAGTAAAGCGGGTACTGTTAATTGGTATCGCGTTAAAATAGGGCCTTACACCCAAGCAGAAAGTGTTAAGACTATTCAAGCTAGGTTAAGGCCAAATGGTATAGATGCTGTAGTTACGGAAGAAGATAAATAGATTAAGGCTTAACCTTCAGCTTCTTCTTTATCATCATCTGTTGTCATATCAGAAATCTCTTTTAAGCGTGAAATAGCTTTAAAGTTAATGCTATTCTCAGGATATAAGCCGTCGGAATCTACTTCACCCGCATATTGACCGGTCAATAGTTCTAGGGTTTCATTAACGGTTCCTACCGCATAAACTGCAAACAGCCCCTGAGACACTGCATCAATCACTTCTTGTTTTAACATTAAATTACGTTTATTAGCTGCAGGAATAATGGCTGCGTGTTCACCTGTTAAGCCACGTGCTTTACAGAGTCTAAAGTAACCCTCAATTTTTTCGTTAATTCCACCCACAGCCTGTACTTCACCATATTGATTTACAGAACCTGTAACCGCAAAGGCTTGCATAATGGGCGTGCGAGTTAAAGCTGAAATAAGGCAACAGAGTTCTGCTAATGAGGCACTATCACCATCGATATAACCATAAGATTGTTCAATAGCGATACTAGCCGAGATAGCTAAGGGAAATTGTTGTGCGTAAGAGTGTCCTAAATAACCGGTTAAAATCATTACACCTTTAGAGTGAATGGCTTGGCCTAATTCCGCTTCTCTTTCAATATCAACTATACCCCTGGAACCTGGATAAACCGTGGTAGTAATTCGAGCGGGTGCGCCAAAGCTACTGCCACCAATTTCTAATACAGTTAAGCCATTAATTTTTCCAATGGCTTCGCCGTCTGTATCAATAAGAATAGTGCCATCAAGCATTTCTTCTAGAATCGCTTGTGATAAACGCCCATTACGGTGTTCTCTAGCACTTAGCGCTTGTTCGATATGTGCTCTATCAATTTCTTCTTGCTGAGCTTGATTACAAAATAAGTTAGCTTCCGCAATAATATCTAGAGAATCTTTAATATGCGCAGAAAAATGATTCTGATTTTCTGAAAGTCGGCAACTGTGTTCAATTAAACTTTTTACTGCCGCCCTAGTTAAAGGCTTAGCACCTGAATCTTTAGCATGCTTAAGCATTAATAATGCAAAGCCTTGCATGGATTCTTCATTACGCGGGATGTAATTATCAAAGTCCGCCAGAATTCTAAACATTTCATTAAATTCGGCATCCATTTCTTCAAGCAGATAATAAATATCGCGTGAGCCTACTAGTATCACCTTAACCTTAAGGGGGATGACCTCTGGTTTTAGTGTAATCGTATTAATGCCAAGTTCAGAATACGGTGACTCAATTTCAACCCGACCCGATTGTAAGGCGCGTTTAAGACCTTCCCAGACATAAGGGTAGGTGAGTAATTTTTCGGCATCTAAAATTAAATAGCCACCGTTAGCTCTATGTAAAGAACCTGCACATATTTTTTGATAGTTAGTAACTAAAGTGCCTTGATCGCTGACATATTCAATTCGGCCGAATAAGTTTTGATAAATAGGATGAGGTTCATAAATAACAGGAGCCCCAACTTCTAATTTATTATCAACAATGATATTTGGTGCGTAAAGTTCGGTTAATGCTAAACGTTTGATCGCGGATTCTCTGGGTTCTGGTGTGCGACCAGGCATTAAATAATCAGAGATAGTGAGGCTTAAGTTCTTTTTTATTTCTGCTAAATAGGTGATGACGTCATCTATATTTTGATACTTTTCGTCTAGCTCAGTAAACAGTGGATCAATTGCTAGGCTGATTGTTTCATTATCTAATTGTTTGACTTTTTCAACCATTGACCTACGCCATTGGGGTAATTCCAATAGCACTTCACTTAAATAATCTTCTAAATCTTCAACGTGACCATGAAAGGTTTCCCGTTCTGATTGTGGAAGTAAGGCAAATTGCTCTTCATTGAGAGATTTATTATCTCTAATGGGGGCAAAGGTAATTGTTTCATTTTCTTTAAATACCGCGATACTTAGGCCTTGGGCTTTTTTATCAACTAAATCGACAGCGGCATTATAACTTTGCGTAAATTGACGTTCGATGGCGGATTTTTTTTGTTGATAAGCAGGGCTTTCAAAGGCGGCAGGAAAAGTCGCTAAAAGATCATCTAATAATTTATCAATATCTTTGCTTAAAATTTGACCATATTCAGCAGGCAACTCAATAGCAACAGGTTCTCGGCTGTTATCAAAGTTATCCACGTAAGCGTAAGAAGAGGGAGCTGCTTGAGTATGGGCCAGCGTTTCAAGATGATTCATGACCATGGTTAAGCGCCCCAAGCCATTTTCACCCATCACAAAAATATTGTAACCGGGGTTTGGCATGGCAATGCCAAATTCAAGAGCGGATTGCGCTCTAGGTTGTCCTAAAATGTCACTGTGTAAGCGGGGGATTTCCGGTAAGTCAATGCCGTTTAAATCGACAGAAAGTTTAAGTGACTCTATTGGAAGCTTTAAATGATTGGACATGAATACAGTTAACGGTCTACAAATGATAAATAATTGAGCATTCTAACATTTTTATAGACTTGTTCTATAAGGCATCTGCGGATTTATTGGTTCTTATGGTGGTATTTGTTTGCTTTGTTAGCCATAGCATCATAAAAAACAGTGATATCAAGACGATAATGGTTGGTTTATCACCAAAACGGGCATAAGGTGTTAAGCCAGTCATGGGGGTAATATTATTTGTTAGTACTGCGGCCTCAAATAATGGCGCTTGTTTAACAATTTGGCCTTGTGGGTTAATTATTGCAGTAACACCTGTATTGGTAGCGCGTAATAAATAGCGTCCTGTTTCTAAGGCGCGCATTCTGGCTATTTGTAAATGTTGATGTGGCTCTATTGAATTGCCAAACCAAGCATCATTGGTAACATTAATTAAAAAAGCGGCTTTATCCACATTAATAAGGCCGAGTGCACCAAAGGCATCCTCATAACAAATCGTGGTAATAAAGTGATAGCCATTTGCACTTAATAAAGGCTGATTCAGTTCTCCCGCCGTAAATTGCCCCAGTTTAATTGCTAGACTATTCAGTATAAATCCAGACAGAGGTTGTAACGGTAAATATTCCCCAAAGGGTAATAAGTGGCGCTTTTTATAAACTCCAGATTCTTTGCCTAAGGTCATTACTGCATTGTATTTTTGATTAACGCTGTCATCTTTTATCGGTAAGCTAGTAACCACGGTAGATTGATGCTGCTTTGCCTCTTGATTTAAGGGTTGAATAAACCAATCATACACCTCGGCTAAATAGGCGGGAATGGCCGTTTCTGGCCAGATAATAATCTTAGAATCCCAATTTTTTTCAGTGGTGGTTTTATACCAAAGTAATGTTTTAGCTTTATTTTCCGGTAACCACTTTTGGTCTTGGGTTAAGTTGCCTTGTAATAAAGCTACTTTAATCGGGTCGCCCTGTGCTTGTGTCCATTCAATTGTTTTAAGGGCGGCGCCCAAGCCCCAGATACTGATTAAAATAGCTAATAATTGGATACGGTATTGAGGCATTTGAACAATGGCAATTAAGCCAGAAGCCGTTAACGCAGCGATAAAACCGGTGCCATATGCACCAGCAATAGGAATATAACCCGCTAAGGGTGTATCCAATTGGGTGTAAGCGATCTGTAACCAAGGAAAGCCATTTAGAATCAGCTCACCTCGACAATATTCAATAAGTATCCAAATAACGGGTAAGCCAATATAGGCTATGAGTGGGTTATTATTAAGCTTGGATTTAGCAGCAATATAACCAGCGAGAGCCGGAAATAATCCCCAAAAAAGCACACATAAAAAAGTGATAAGACCGGCACTTAAGCTATCAGCACCACCATAATAATGCACGCTAATGTAAGCCCAATAAATACCTAAACCAAAAGAACCAAAGCTAAAGCCACAACCGATAAGAAAAGCTCGGAGCGGTGTGGCATTTTGCCAAGCGTAAAACAGGTAGCTGAGTGCAAGGGGGGCAAGGTAAGTCTGCTTGAAAGGAGCAAAAGCTAGAGTGAATAAAACACCGCTAATTAGTGCAAGTAGTTGCCAGTATTGAGATGTTAATCTGGGCATTTAAAAAGTGGTGCTATGAATTGAAGGAATAATAAATTGTAAAATCTTTAACTGTAATCATCACGGTTAAATGCATTCTTGCAATGCAACTTTTAAAATACACCTACTTTACCATTGGATGCTAAATATCAAAAGAATAGTAACTACTGGATATTAAAGTATTAATTAATCGATTAAATTGTGGTATAAATTCGCCCTGAAATAGTTCTATCAATTATGATTAGATCTAACCCTTACTATTTATTTGCCCTAGAGAATTTGCATGACGCAAACTAATACAGCTATCCAAAACCTACTTGTTATCGATAACCAAGTCGCCGATTGGCAAAGTTTAATAAGTGGAATTGGTGCAGATACCGCTGTATTGGTCTTGGATTCTGGGTCTGATGGCTTGACGCAAATAAGTGATTATCTCGCCAGCTTAGCTGGACAGAATCTCCCCCTTTTGCAAAGTATTCAGATCATTTCTCATGGCGATGCTGGGGCTTTGCAACTAGGCTCGGATCTTATTAATCAAAGTAATTTAAGTTCCTACGCAAAACAACTTAGCAAAATGGGCAGTAGTCTAACTGCAACAGGTGATATTTTATTGTACGGTTGTAATGTAGCAGCAGGACAAACTGGCTTAGATTTTATCAGCCAGTTTGCAGCGCTAACCAATGCGGATGTCGCGGCTTCTAATGATATAACCGGTTCAGCGGCGTTAAACGGAAATTGGCAGTTGGAGGTAAAAACGGGTGTAATTGACGCCGACATAGTAATTATGAGCTCTAATTTAAGCATATATAATGCAATACTTGCTATATCAGATTTTATTCTACCGGGCTCTAGTCAAACTGGCACATCGGGTTCAGACAGTTTTGAAGTTTTGAGTGGTAGTGGACTAACGGTGGATGGTGGAGATGGGTTAGATACACTAAAAATTGAAATATCTGGCAGTGTTGAAATTTCTTATGATTCGTCAACTCACATCAGAACTTTGTCAGGTATAGATAGCTCTGTTACTGGTACCTTTCAATCGTTTGAGAACGTAGCTATTCAAGCTGGTACTGGAAATGACAATATTAACTTGATCAGCACCCAAGATTTCAATCCTCTTTATATTTCTGGAGGTATTGGTACAGATTCAATAACGCTTCCAAACAATGGGGTTTCATCTGTAATTTATTCTATCAATGAAATGATCCGCCCTGATCTGAGTATAGTGCTGCAGGTTTCAGCACAAGCTTT
>JAPLRS010000027.1 GCA_026399015.1 Methylococcales bacterium
CTTGCTGAACTCTAAAAGCAACACGATCAATTGCTACTTCAACTGTCGGTAAACTCAAAAAATACAAGCTGACCTGATACCCTTGATCCTGCCAGTTTTTTATATGCCTTATGTAAGCTAAACCAGATTTTAAAACTGCTCTTGCAAAGATAATTTCTGCTTACTCATAACCTTCTCATGCTTTAAAAATACATTATCTGTCGGATATTTTAATACTAACTGCGGTTATTTATGTTATTTCTTCCCGTAAAACGAATTGCTCCTGATCAATCTTGGTCACTAAGCTGCTCCAAAATAGAATCTACCTGACTATCAATTGGGGAGTTAGCTCGCGCCCAAGCCATTGCAGTTTGTAAATCATCTGCTGCTTTGAGTTTATGCAACCAAATTTCATTATCTGGAATAATGGTAGCTGTTCGAACCAACCAAACACCTGGTTCACACTCTTCTACAAGAACTTGTCGTCCTGCGTATTGCTTACCCAATGAGATTTGTCCGTTTGCACCAATAACTTTGACGCTTGGGGAAGAAACAACTGATGCCATAGCTAGCTCCAACAATTTAAAAAATACTAACACACTAATGCACTAACATAATTCAAAAAAACTATACAACTGCAAAGAACGTAAATCAGCATGTTTAGGGCGTTTTTTTATGCCTTGTATGGGGTGCACTGTTGCAATGGCTTGTTTATTGCGCGTAATAACTAATTCTTGCTGTTCTTCGATAGCACATCAAGTTTACCCAATACACTCCGCATTTCCCTAATATTTAGCTATTTCATTAGATTACATCAAATCAATTGTGGCACTAAAAAGCATATTTTAGCTCGCAATATCTTAATTAAGACGCGCTTGCCAAAGATCGTATAAAGAACCTGTAAGGTAAAAAAAACCGTTAATTGTTGTTCCTGAAGTGAGCTCAGGATCGGGGAGGAAGCAGAAGTCAGGCTATCATATACAGTGGGTAGAGAAAAATGTCTACCAAGTTAAAAGGACACCTCTTACTAAATCAAGACAGTAAAAACGGCTACCGTCGCTTAACTGAACCTCGATACTTTCTTCTCCAAATCCATAACCACCTTTTCCAAAACCGCCAACACTAATCCAAAAACCTAAGTCTAACTAGGGCATCTTTCGACTCTCATCACACGGTTCAGCCCTCTTGCGACATGTCTCGAACACCTGTTGACAAGGTTTGAGCAGTTGGCGACACGTGTCGAGTAGTTTGAGACAGGGTTAGCAAGCCTTGCGACACGTCACGCCAACATACAATTTGAGCCGACATATTCTTGGGGCGTGTAGCGATATGCTCAACACATCTCGCAAAGGTTGCGAGATGTGTCAACAGAGTGTGGAACCGTGTTAACGAGTTGTTGAGACTCCATACTAAACAGCGCAACTCGCCTTAAGTTGTGGCGGAGACGTCTCTCAAGTCTCGCTAGGCGCCTTTATGAGTAGCCAAACGATCTAATCTAGACTCAGAGAATATGCTTAGCTATTTGATAAGATCAACTATATGATGGCTTATTGTTCGCACAAATTGCTGTTATTGCCGCACTAGTTAAGTTGCTCTAGTTTACTAAAAACTTTATTTTTCTTGCGGGGTTGTGGTTTGTTCATGCAATTGCATGTTAATCATTTTAAGCGCGGCTAATACGCCCGCAAATACTTGATTAGCATGCACCGCTAAAGTCTTGCGTAACTCTCCACCACAATCCCAAGTGATAACACACTCAGTTAAAGCGTTGGTATTACCGCCTCTAGGGATACGCACTTCATAGTCACTTAAGGCCGGCAAAGTATAATCATGATGCTTCATCACCTTATTAATGGCATCGATAAACGCATCAAAACCACCGTTACCAGATCCAGAGGCAATATGCTTAGTTCCTTTTACATTGACTCGAATGCTGGCTGTTGACTCTAAATCTAAGCCACTGGTGATCGAGCAATTTAATAATTTAATATGCTGATAATTTTTACTTTCTAACACATCGGCGATGATGAAAGGTAAATCATCCGTGGTAATAATCTGTTTTGAATCACCTAAACTAACAATTCGCTCTAAGACTTTCTTTTGATTTTCTTCAGAAAGATCTAACTCTAATTGCTCTAAGTTTTTCTTTAATGAGGCTTTACCACTCATTTTTCCTAAAGCATAACTGCGAGTGCGTGAGAAACGCTCAGGGCCCAACTTAGTTTTATACAAGCCACCTTTTTGATCACCGTCGGCATGAATCCCAGCAGTTTGGGTAAATACATCGGCACCAATTATAGGGGCATTAGCGGATACTCGCTTACCTGAGAAATTCTCCACCATATTACTTAAACGCACGATATGGCTTTCGTTAATAGATAAAGCAATATTCATTTTATCGCGTAACACGACGGCTACTTCCGCAATAGACGCATTGCCAGCTCGCTCACCTAGGCAATTAACCGTACAATGAATCGCACTCACACCGGCACGCACAGCCGCCATGACATTAGCGGTAGCTAAGCCATAATCATTATGCGGATGAAAGTCAAAATGCGCTTCTGGATAACGCTGACACATGTCACTCAAGTACTTAAAGACTTCTTCAGGTGATAAAACCCCTAAAGTATCTGGCAACATAAAATGATGAATCCCTACATGGCGTAGGTTTTCCATTAATTGATAAACATACTCAGGGCTATTTTGATAGCCGTTCGACCAATCTTCTAAATACACATTAACGGTTAAGCCTTTTTCTAAGGCGTAATTAACGGTTTGTAAGATATCAACGGTATGTTGTTCTAAAGTTTTGCCTAATTGCTCACGGCAATGTTTTTCACTACCTTTAGTGAGCAAGTTAATCACTCGCCCACCGGTTTCTAAAATCCAGTCAACACTTTTGGTATGATCAACAAAGCCTAAAACTTCAACACAACCATCAAAGCCTTCTTGCTTAGCCCATTGATTGATATTGGTAACGGCTTCTTTTTCACCCTCAGAAACCCGCGCCGAAGCGACTTCAATACGATCAACGCGCAGTGACTGCAACAAAGCTTTTGCGATGGTTACTTTTTCGGTAGGGGTAAACGAAACACCCTGCGTTTGCTCACCATCACGCAAGGTGGTGTCCATCAGTTGGAGTGTTCTTGGAGCTGTGGACATGGTGAGCGAAGCCTGTGTTATTAAAGTACTGAGTGAGCGTTAATTAAATTACGCCCAAAGCCAAGGGAAAGTTTGTTTGTGTTGCACTTCATAAGCCGAAATTTTATCTACATGTTTAAGTGTTAAACCAATATCGTCTAAACCACTTAACAAGTTACCTTTACGGAATGGATCAATTTCAAAAGTAAAACCATTACCTGCAGGTGTAATCACTTGTTGGTTTTCTAAATCAACAGTAAAACGTACGCCTTCATTAGCGTTGATTTCTGCCATTAATTTATCTAATTGTTCTTGACCTACACGAATCGCTAAGATGCCATTTTTAAAACAGTTGTTATAAAAAATATCGGCATAGCTAGTAGAGATAATGGTGTTAAAGCCATAATCTGCAATCGCCCATGGCGCATGTTCACGAGAAGAACCACAACCAAAGTTATCACCAGCAACTAAAATTCTAGCGCCTTTGAAAGCAGGTTTATTCAATTCAAACTCAGCGTTATCAGTGCCATCATCGTTAAAGCGCCAGTCGTGGAATAAATGGATACCAAATCCACTACGCTCTACTTTCTTTAAAAACTGTTTAGGAATAATTTGATCTGTGTCTACATTGCTACGATCCATTAACGCAGCAACGCTGTCATGCTTTAAGTACGGTTCCATAATTTTTGCTCTACCTATTAATTAAAGGGTGCGAATGTCAACAAAATGACCAGCGGCAGCTGCTGCTGCTGCCATTGCAGGTGATACTAAATGCGTACGACCGCCTTTACCTTGTCTGCCTTCAAAATTACGATTTGAAGTAGACGCACTGCGTTGTCCTTTAGTTAACTCATCACCGTTCATCGCTAAACACATAGAGCAACCTGGATCACGCCATTCCCAACCTGCTTCGATAAAGATTTTATCTAAACCTTCGTCTTCAGCTTGTTTTTTAACATGATAAGAACCAGGCACTGCTAAAGCTGTGACACCCGGCGCTACTTTAGTGCCTTTTGCGACTTCTGCCGCGATTCTAAAATCTTCTATTCGACCGTTAGTACAAGAACCGATAAACACTAAATCCACAGGGATATCTGTAATTTTAGTATTCGCTGTTAAACCCATATAAGCCAAAGCACCTTCACAGGCTTTACGTTTACCTTCATCAGCAAAACTTTCAGGACTTGGCACTACGCCATCAACAAACTCACGGCCTTTTAGATATTCATAGGTTTTTTCATCTGGAGCTACTAGACCTGCTCTGGCACCGGCTTCAATCGCCATGTTGCAAAGGGTCATACGGCCTTCCATTGATAATTCTCTAATAGCAGAACCCGTATATTCAATAACGTAACCAGTACCACCTGCCGTACCAATTTTACCGGTAATGGCTAAGGCGATATCTTTGGCTGAGGCATATTTAGATAAAGAGCCATTAACCACAACCTGCATGGTTTTTGATTTCTTTTGTGGCAACGTTTGAGTTGCCATGACATGCTCAACTTCAGAAGTACCAATACCAAATGCTAAAGCACCAAAAGCACCGTGGGTTGCCGTATGACTATCACCACACACCACCACCATACCTGGATGCACGAAACCATGCTCTGGCACTACAACGTGAATAACGCCATTGTTTGGGTTTTTCATGTCATATAGGTTTAGACCATTTTCATGACAATTATCTGCCATAGTTTCAATTTGTTTTTTAGCAATAGGATCTGCAATCGGCAAATGTCTATTTTTAGTCGGTACACAATGATCCATTGTGGCTAAAATGCTATGCGGATTACGGACTTTACGTCCTGATATTTTTAAGCCTTCAAAAGCTTGGGGGCTGGTCACCTCATGCATCAAATGACGATCAACATAAAGTAAAGGAGCCTGGCCAGCCTCGTCAACCACAAGGTGACTGTCCCAAATTTTTTCGTACATGGTCTTTTTCATTGCGTATTCCAAAGCTTGCATACAAGCTCTTAATGAGCGTATGGCGAGTTACAAAGTCTATTCAGCAGCATACTAAATAATGCGTAATAGAATATTATCCCCAAAGTAGGCATAATTTGCAATTAAGGCTTATAGAATGCGACTATCGAACAAAACAAGAAGCAAAATGTTAATATACCCTCCCATAAAATATGTTTTTATAATTCCCAGTCACTATTCCGATAAATCAACGAGACGACAATCATGACTACAGTAGTTGAACCCAGTATTGGTAGTTGGTACAAAGATGTAGAAAACAACTTAAAATTTAAAGTCGTTGCTATTGAAGAAAAAGAAGAAACCATTGAGGTCCAATATCTGAATGGTGATATTGGCGAATATGATAACGAAAGCTGGTATGCCTCAACTTTTGATTACATAGAAGCTCCTGAAGACTGGAGTGCGCCTTATGATGATTTGGAAACTGATGATCTTGGCTATACCGATACCGACGAACATAGACCTAACCCTGAAGATTTAGACCTTGACGATTATTTAGATTAATAAGGAAGTTTTAGCATGAAAATGAGTCCACAGGAATTCTTAGATTGGCCCTCTAAACGAATTACCTTACTTGCCATGTCGGGCGCAGGAAAGACGACTTTAGCTAATAAATTACCCAAAGTTAAATGGTTTCATTACTCCGGTGACTATCGAATTGGCACTAAATATCTTAGAGAACCCATCTTAGATAATATTAAACGTCAGGCAATGAAGGTCCCGTTTTTACGCGACTTATTAATGTCTGATTCCATTTATATTTCCAATAAAATCACGGTAGATAATTTAGCACCGGTTTCTACTTTTTTAGGCAAGCTAGGCAATCCTGAAAAGGGGGGCCTGTCTCTACAAGAATTTAAACGCCGACAAAATTTACATCTGCAAGCAGAAGTTGCGGCCATGAATGATGTGCCAGAATTTATTTACAAAGCTCAAGATATCTACGGTTACCATCACTTTATTAATGATGCCGGTGGTAGTGTTTGTGAATTAGATAATCCTGAAGTCTTAAAAACGCTAGCGGAAAACACGCTCATTATTTACATTAAAATTCCGGCGACTCTAGAACAAACGATCATCGATCGCGCTAAATCAGACCCTAAACCGCTTTATTACCGAGAAGCGTTTTTGGATGAAAAACTCGCCGAGTTTATGTCTTTAAATAATACGACATCAGCAGATTTAATTCCCCCTGATGAATTTGTCACGTGGGTATTCCCAGAGTTATTTAAATCTAGAATTCCTCGCTACCAAGCCATTGCTGATGAATATGGCTATACAGTTGATGCTAACGATGTTGCTAAAGTGACGAATGAAGATGATTTTATCAAACTCATTACCGATGCTTTAGCTAAACAATCTTGAATACCCGAATACTAAATCTATGCCACTAGTCGCTCATATTGATCTGCCCACCTTTAAACGCCTGCATGATGAAGGTGAAGAAATATTATCGCCTGACCGAGCTAGCAAACAAGATATTAGAGAACTACACATCGGCTTACTAAACATGATGCCGGATGCGGCTTTAGAAGCCACAGAAAGACAATTCTTTCGCTTAGTAGGTGCTTGCAACCAAATAGTGCAATTTCATGTACATCCTTTTACCATTCCTGGCTTAGAAAGAGGACCCAAGGCTCAAGCTCATATCGATAAATATTACGAATCTTTTGCAGATATTAAACGCGAAGGCTTAGATGCTTTAATAATTAGTGGCGCTAATGTGGCACATGATCGCTTACCTGAAGAAGATTTTTGGCAACCGTTAATGGAAGTGTTTACGTGGGCAAAAGAAAATGTCACGTCTATCATGTGTTCTTGTTTAGCAACTCATGCAGTTATTGAATACTGCTATGGCATTGAGCGCACCCGCTTACCTATTAAGCGCTGGGGCGTGTTCTCTCATAAGCTGCTTAATAAAACCCACCCATTAATTGCAGAAATCAATACTCGCTTTGATGTGCCTCATTCACGCTTTAACGAAGTTTTTCAGAGTGATATGGAACGTAACGGCCTTATCGTTTTAGCCGCCAGTAAAGAAGCAGGGGTGCATCTCGCTGTTAGCCCCGATGGTTTTAGAATTGTATTTTTTCAAGGCCATCCTGAATACGACGATATCAGTTTGCTTAAAGAATATAAGCGCGAAATCATGCGCTTTTATAAAGATGAAAGAGCAGATTACCCACCTTTACCTGATCATTACTTTGATGAAAGTTTACAGCCCCTATTAGCAAACTATGAAGCGCACGTAAAAGCAGCTAAAGAAACGCAAACTGCACTGGATATTTTTCCTGAAGCTGACATCCTGGAATATATTGATAATACTTGGAAAGATACCGCGAAAGCTGTCTTTAACAATTGGTTAGGAAAAATCTATCAGTTAACTAATCAAAATAGAGGCTTGCCGTTTATGGCAGGTGTAAACCCTAATAATCCTTTAAATCTCTAACTATTAATTCGCAAAATTACTACTTTTTATATCACCTAAGCACTATGAGCACTGTTAATACCGATCAAGAACAAGATGAAGAAACTGTTTGTCACTGCACTGGCACGACGCAAGGAAAAATCAAAAATTTATTTAGCGAAGGCTGTACACATTTTGAAGCGATGGCCGAAAGATCTGGCGTTTGTTCAGGCTGTGGCGGCTGTGAAGATGCCGTCAGAGATTTAATTAATGACCTTAAGTACGCTTGATTTTTTTATCTATCCCGCTATAAGTAAAATAATGACTATCAAATATGCATAATTAGCTTAAAAACTAAACTAAGTTGCATTTTAAATCAGCTAAAGCTTGCAATAGATAGCTGAGTTAATAATAATGCCCCCTCAAACACAGTGATACAGGTTTAAAAAATGAACGAATTGAATGGATTGTTAACAGGCTCTATTACTTTACTATTATGGACGGTCGTTATTTTCGGCTTAGGCATGTACAAACCGAAATGGCCATTATTCTTTATAAAAGAACCTAACCGTTTTATGGTAGTCGCCTTAACGCTTATTTTGTTTATGGTAGCTTGGACTATGAAAGGCGAAGGTGAAAAACAAAAAAGACAAGAAGCATCAGCAAAAGAAGCGGCTGCGCAAGTTGCTCCGGCCCCAGAACCTGTGCCAGTGCCAGTTCCGACACCTGAGAAACCAGCTAAATAAAAGCTGTTTAATCAATAAAAAAGGCTCTAATGACAAACATCATTAGAGCCTTTTTTGTATGTGATGCTTTAGCAACAATTCTATTTAAGCCGATTTTTAAAACGTTAAACAGACAACAAACAAGAACCTTCTCTAAAAACTCTAAAAAGAATACTTAGAGAAGCCTCCTGCTTCTTATGCTTTGCGTTACGTCGATATTTATTCTTATCCTCAAAAACATGAGCCTTATTAAACTGATGCGCAAACTTTGCCACTAAATTGTTAATAGGAACTGGTTCAATTTTTTTAGGATTGTTACGTTTTTTCATGGTTTACCTCTTATAATAGTCATAGTGTGTCAAATCGACACGGTTTAATATAGCGACTTAGAGTATAAAAAGCTTGTGAAATTTAAAAAAGATTTTGATGTAATTGTGGTCGGTGGCGGCCATGCGGGTACTGAAGCGGCCTTAGCCTCAGCTCGATGCGGTGCAAAGACTTTATTGCTATCGCAAAATATTGAAACATTAGGCCAAATGAGCTGTAACCCTGCCATTGGCGGTATCGGCAAAGGTCATCTTGTTAAAGAAATTGATGCCTTAGGTGGCATTATGGCAAAAGCCATTGACTTAGGTGGCATACAGTTCCGCACTTTAAATGCCAGCAAGGGCCCAGCGGTTCGGGCAACTCGTGCGCAAGCAGATCGTAAGCTGTATAAACAAGCGGTCAGATTTACCCTAGAAAACCAACCCAACTTAGCGCTATTTCAACAAACTGTTTCAGATTTAATCGTTGAAGGAAATAAAGTTGTCGGCGTTAAAACTCAAATGGGCTTAGATTTTAAGGCAAAAGCCGTCGTCTTAACTGCCGGGACTTTCTTAGCAGGCAAAATTCATATCGGTTTAGAAAACTATAGTGGCGGTAGAGCGGGCGACCCTGCTTCCGTTGCATTAGCAGAACGCTTACGCGAACTACCCTTTAGAATTGATCGTTTAAAAACCGGCACACCGCCACGTATTGACGGCAGAACCATCGATTTTAGTAAGCTTGAAGAGCAGCATGGTGACACGCCTTTACCTGTATTTTCATTTATGGGTAAACGCGAGCAACACCCTAGACAAATTCCTTGCTACATCACGCGTACCAATACCCAAACCCATGACATTATTAGAGCTGGCTTAGACAGATCACCGTTATATTCTGGCATTATTGAAGGTATAGGCCCGCGTTACTGTCCATCTATTGAAGACAAAATCGTCCGCTTTGCAGATCGAGATACCCATCAGATTTTTGTGGAACCCGAAGGTTTAGATACGCATGAAATCTATCCTAATGGTATTTCCACTAGTTTACCTTTTGATGTGCAATATGAATTTGTCCGCTCGATGCTAGGCTTTGAAAATGCCGAAATTGTGCGCCCAGGTTATGCTATCGAATATGATTTTTTTGATCCTCGTGATCTAAAAATGTCTTTAGAAACTAAGCATATGGATGCCTTGTTTTTTGCGGGACAAATTAATGGTACGACTGGATATGAAGAAGCCGCGGCTCAAGGCTTAATCGCTGGACTTAATGCCGCGCGTTTATCCCTAGGCTTAGAAAGTTGGTGCCCAACGCGTGACCAAGCTTACATTGGCGTTATGATTGATGACTTGATTACTTGTGGCACACAAGAGCCCTATCGCATGTTTACCAGCCGCGCTGAATATCGCTTGTTATTACGCGAAGATAATGCTGATTTACGCTTAACTGAAAAAGGTCGTGAATTAGGTTTAGTTGACGATGAACGCTGGCAAGCTTTTGAAATTAAACGTGAGTCTATCTCAACTTTACAAGAAGACTTAAAGAAAAAATGGATCAGAGCTGAAACTCCAGAAGCTGCAGAAGTTGCTGACATTTGGGGCAAACCTTTACTAAAAGAAGCTAATTTAATGGAGTTATTGCGTAGACCTGAAGTTGATGTGCAGCGCTTATTAGGTTTCTTAGAGGGCGGTGACGCAATTAATGAACAAGTCGGCGAACAAGTCGAAATTCAAGCGAAATATGCCGGCTATATTGTTAGACAACAAACTGAAATTGATAAAACCTTACGCTATGATCACTTAAAACTGCCTGACAGTTTAGACTACACCAGCGTACCCGGCTTATCAAATGAAGTGAGCCAAAAACTTAAAGCACAACGCCCAGAAACGCTAGGCCAAGCTTCTCGTATTCCCGGCATGACCCCTGCTGCTATCTCGTTATTACTTGTTTATTTAAAAAAGAAAACTGCCTAATGGAATCCTGTAAAAAATCTCTACTTACTGGCCTTGAGGCGCTTAATATTTCATTAGAGGAACACAAAATTGCGCAATTATTAGCCTTTGTGCAATTACTAGAAAAATGGAATAAAGCCTATAATCTAACGGCTATCAGAAATAAAGAAGCAATGATTGGCCTACACTTATTAGACAGCTTAGCAGTAGCCCCCTATATTCAGGGGCCAAGAATCATTGATATTGGAACCGGCGCTGGCTTACCTGGTATTCCACTGGCTATTTATTATCCAGAGATGCAGTTTACTTTGTTAGATAGTAATGCGAAAAAAACCCGCTTTGTCCAGCAAGCTATCCTGGAATTAGGCCTTAAAAATATCAGCGTCTGCCACACACGAGTTGAACAATATCAACCTGAGCAAAACTTTGATACCGTCATCACTCGTGCTTTTGCTAGCTTGCCAGATATATTGCAATTAACTACCCGCTTGTTAAGTGACAGTGGCATTTTATTAGCCATGAAAGGCCAAGCGACTGATGTACCAGAAATAGAAAATGCCCAAACAACCATCATCCCCATTCAAGTTCCAGACGTGGATGCGGAAAGATGCCTGGTTAAAATTCAATTGACCAAATAATCCGAGGAATCTGCGTGGGTAAAATAATTGCAATAACGAATCAAAAAGGTGGCGTAGGAAAAACCACCACTAGTGTTAACTTGGCTGCTTGCTTAGCCGTCGCTAAGAAACGCGTCTTATTAATTGACTTAGATCCACAAGGCAATGCCGCAATGGGTTGTGGTGTTGATAAACAAGCTGTCAAATATTCTAGCTATGATTTATTAATGGAAGATGTGCCAGCCTCTGCCACTATTATTTATCAAGAAAATATCAATTTTTCTGTGATCGCCGGTAATGAAGATCTCACTGCGGCTGAAATCAAATTGATTCATGCTGACCGTAAAGAACTCCGCCTCGCAGATGCTTTAAATCCTATCAAAGCCGACTTCGATTATATTCTGATAGACTGCCCGCCGTCTTTAAATATGCTAACACTAAATGCTATGGTGGCCGCAGATAGTTTATTAATTCCGATGCAATGTGAATATTACGCATTGGAAGGCATTTCGGCTTTAATGAGCACCTTGCAAAATATTCAAAATACCGTCAATCCTAATCTACACTTAGAGGGTATTTTGCGTACTATGTACGATGACCGAAATCGTTTGACCAAAGATGTTTCTGAACAATTAATCCGCTACTTTGGGGATAAGGTATTTAGAACCTGCATACCAAGAAACATTCGATTAGCAGAAGCCCCAAGTCATGGCCTACCTGTAATAAGTTATGATAAATCTTCGCGTGGCACCCTAGCTTATATTGCTTTAGCAGATGAACTTATTAACAGAAACCAAGTAAACGCATGACAATAAAAAAACGTGGCCTAGGTCGTGGGCTTGAAGCACTACTCGTTAATGTTTCGTCCATGGAAGAAACTCCTGAGCAGTCGTTAAACAACAACGTTCAAGATAATAGTGCAGTGTCTGCACACGACCCACTAAACCACGACTCAACAAGTTATACCCAACTAAAAACAGCCAACTTGGTGGCTGAACCGACTATTGATAAAAACATTACTACTACTCTAGCTTACCAACAAGCTAATGAAACAGTAAAAATTCAAGTGACCAGTCTACTGCAAGAAGCCGAAAGTTTACGATCCTTACTGATTGAATTTGAAGATATACTCCTAAACCGTTAAGATTATATGCAATGGCAATATCTGCCTTTATAACTTAATATATCTGCACGCTAGTACGTTTGAGCACTTAGCTCCAGCACATACAATCATTGATAAAGAGAAAAAATGTCTTCAATTAAACGTGGATTAGGTCGAGGGTTAGACGCCTTATTAGGTGATGTTTCCGTTAAAGAGGAAAAAGAAAATCAGCACCTACAAACACTGCCAATCGAGTATATGCAGCGAGGTAAATACCAACCTCGACAAGACATTAATCCTGAAAAACTGCAAGAACTAGCAGACTCTATCAGAGCCCAAGGCATTATTCAGCCTATTGTGGTACGCAAGGTAGCATTTGAAAAATATGAGATTATTGCTGGTGAGCGGCGCTGGAGAGCAGCCCAAGTTGTAGGCTTAGAACAAGTGCCTGTCATCATAAAAGAAATTGATGACCGCTCAGCCATGGCAATGGCTCTTATTGAAAATATTCAACGCGAAGACCTTAACTCCTTAGAAGAAGCCGAAGCCTTAAAACGCTTAATTGATGAGTTTGAAATGACGCACCAACTGATCGCTGAAGCGATTGGTAAATCGAGAACTACCGTCACAAATTTATTACGCTTAATAGACCTACACCCTGAAGTAAAGAAATTACTAGCGACTAATCAACTAGAAATGGGACACGCTAGAGCTTTATTAGGTGTTGAAGGTGCTAAACAAGTTACTTTAGCTAATAAAGTGGTTAAAGATGGTCTAACAGTAAGAGCAACTGAGCGTTTAGTAAAAGAAAGTCAAAATGAGCCTAAAACCCCTATCGTTAAAACCATTGATAATGACACCTTACGCCTACAAAATAGCTTAACGGCAAAGTTGGGCGCTAAAGTAACTATCGATCACAAGGATAACGGCTCAGGTAAAGTAGTTATCAACTACGCTAGCTTAGATGAATTAGACGGAATTATTGGGCAATTTAATATTTCTGATTAAGGCAAAGGCTGTGCAATAGATTAATTTAATCTTACTCACAGCCACACCCTAATTATAGTGGTGGGATAAACTTACCAGGTAATGTTTAATAATTAATTCACTGCACCTAAGTTTTCATCATCGTATAATCTTACAGTTTTCCATCCAGCAAATTTCTCATCATGGAACGGAACGTCATTATCGATGGATATTTCATAACAAATTCTAAACAACTTAGCCGTTCTGAAAGCATGTAACTCATCGTCAGCAGTCACTTTATCAACATTACCTACTTGAAATGTTTTGTTTCTTGATTTGCCATTGCACACCCAAAACACCGTATAACAAAGATAGTTTTTATCTTTTCGATGATCATACTTAATGGTTCTGGATACACCTGTTACGCCGGTTGTGGTTTTGTTTTTTGGTGGTTTTAAGAATCGTGTCTTACTACCTTTTAAAACGACCAGCATTTGGTCTCGCCAAGTAATTGCGGCATTTAAAGATTTATTTTTATTGCCCCATAGCTTATGAGAAAAATAACGACTGCTTTCCTTGCCTCGTCTAACGATACGAACCTGAAATCCAAATAAATCCGGTTCGGTTATATGTTTATTCTTTACCAAAATACACCTCTTAAGAAAGGTTATAACTCAATTTAATTAACGTCAACACTATGTAGACTAACGTCTTGTGCATCATTATAGTCGCTAGATTACAACTAATGTAATATTTTTGTCATTTTGAAAGTGCAAATATTGCAGTTTCTGGCGAAAAAGCAAATTATCAGACAACATGACTAGACAAATACCAAGTATTTCAGTGTAGAATATAACGATACCACGACACTAGTTACTGGTACTGAAGTTCATAACCTTTTGCTTTTTCAATAATTTTTGGAGTTAAACAATGAGCGTATTAGTTGGTAAACAAGCCCCTGATTTTACAGTTCCTGCCGTTTTAGGTAACGGTGAAATAGTTGATTCTTTCAACTTTTCTGAAGCAACTAGCGGTAAATATGCCGTTGTATTCTTCTACCCATTAGACTTTACATTCGTTTGCCCAAGTGAGTTAATCGCTTTAGATCACCGTATGGATGAGTTTACAAATCGTGGCGTTGAAGTGATTGCAGTTTCTATCGACTCTCACTTTACTCACAACGCATGGCGTAACACTCCAATCAACAAAGGTGGTATTGGTGCAGTTCGTTACACAATGGCTGCTGACTTAACACACAGCATTGCTAAAGACTATGACGTTGAAACTGCTGGTGGTGTTGCTTTCCGTGGCACATTCTTAATTGACACTAACGGCGTTGTGCGTCACCAAGTAGTTAACGATCTACCATTAGGTCGTGATATGGATGAATTACTTCGTATGGTTGACGCACTTCAATTCCACACTGAACATGGTGAAGTTTGTCCAGCTGGTTGGAACAAAGGCGACAAAGGTATGAATGCAAGCCCTGCTGGCGTTGCTGAATACTTAGATCAAAACGCTGATAGTTTATAAGTAACAGGGCGCAAGCACACTAAGTGCTTGCGCCTTATCACTTATTTATAAGCCGCGTCTACTAATAATCTTTTTCTTACTAAAAATGCAGTTGCCAATCCCGCTAAGCTAGGTAACAACAATACTATAAAACCTATAAATGCACCTTTAGCTGCCAGCCCAGATAAGCCACTTACCACAGTAAGCTTAACTATCCACCAAGCAATCCAATAACCAACAACACCTACGGTAGCCCACTTAATACCGTTTTGGCGAACAGTTACAGCGCTTTTGTAGAACCATACAACTACCGCAATTGCGGATAATATTGCAATAAACGCCATGTCTCCCCCTCTCTGATAATTTTTATTATTAATAACTGATAAACACTAGAATTTATCTGGCTCTAGATTCCTATGATGTTCCATAATAACAGATGATTAAAGTTTATTTAAACCCCATATTTATCATGCCATTTATACCTCTAACCTATAGATAATCAAGTTTTCTTATTTATGACTCCCACAGATTTTCAACAACAGGTTCTAGACTGGTTTGATGTAAACGGCCGAAAAGATTTGCCTTGGCAGCAAGATATTACGCCCTATAGCGTCTGGTTATCTGAAACCATGCTGCAACAAACTCAAGTAAGTACGGTTATTCCCTACTTTAACGCCTTTATACAACAATTTCCAAGCATTGAAGACCTAGCCGCAGCACCCATTGACGCTGTATTACACCGCTGGTCTGGATTGGGATATTATGCCCGAGCGCGTAATTTACATAAATGCGCCCAACAAATTGTAAAACAAGGTTATTTTCCTGATACTTTAGACGGCTTAATCGCCCTACCTGGTATTGGCTTATCAACTGCAGGTGCCATCTTAAGTATTGCTTTTAAAAACAGCCATCCTATTCTTGATGGTAATGTTAGAAGAGTACTCGCGCGTTTTAAAGCCATATCAGGCTGGACTGGAAGTACGGCTGTTAATAAACAACTTTGGTTAATTAGCAAAGAATTAACCCCGCAGCTTCGAGTCGCTGATTACACCCAAGCAATGATGGATTTAGGAGCCACCCTCTGTACTCGAAGCAAGCCTGCGTGTAACCGCTGCCCACTAAATAACCACTGTTTAGCTAAAGCTAATGACTTGGTGCACTTATTACCCACACCCAAACCTTCTAAAACCATACCGGTAAAACAACTTACCTTCTTATTACTAAAAAATAATCACCAAGAAATAGCACTCGTAAAAAGACCTCCCACAGGCATCTGGGGGGGGTTATGGAGTTTGCCAGAATTTGATAGTATTGCTACCGCATTAGAATGGTGCGCTACAAAACACCTGCCGATTATCGAGTCCAAAACACTAGCACCGCAGCGCCATACCTTTTCCCATTATCATTTAGACTACAGTACGTTAATTATCAACACAGAAAACCCTATTAATTTTGTGATGGAAGCCGAACAAACTGTCTGGTATAAAGTAAATGATATAGGGAGCCTTGGGCTACCTGCTCCGATTAAAATATTACTTCAACACAATACTGAGATTTAAAATGACTAGAATGGTTAACTGCGTAAAACTTGGCATATTAGCAGAAGGCTTTGATGAACCACCTTTTCCTGGCCCTAAAGGTCAAGAAATCTATGACAACATTTCTAAACAAGCTTGGAAAGACTGGCTAAGTAAACAAACCATGTTAATTAATGAAAATAGATTAGCGAGCTTCGACCCTAAAGCCCGGGCTTTTTTAGCTGAAGAAAGAACTAAATTTTTATTTGAAAATAACAATGACATGCCAGAAGGCTATGTGCCACCTAAAGCCTAAAAAGTAAGCTTTTTATCTGACATAAAACAAAAAGGCTTATTATTTAATAAGCCTTTTTTATTGGGAGGGGGTTACTATTTATTCACAGCCTATATAGCTAGATTAATAGTTTTTTAATTCAACCCCATTCACCTAGGGTGAATTAGACCAAACTCTAAATTACAAACCGTTACTTGTCGCTGGTTTAACAACTTCTGGCTTAACAACAGGGGCCACTGGAGCCGGTACCACAGGAACTGGCACTGCAACTGGTGCAAGTGTAGGCTTAGCAACCTCAGTTGCCTCTGAAGCATAACGATCAGCAGGCTCATTATAGGGCAAACTCTTTTCACCCACCGGTCTAAGAAAAGTATAAGCGGCCGGCGCCAATACTAAAATACTGGCTGTTTTTTGAAAAGCATCATGCGGCTTAGGTATAGAAGCTAAAGCCACTAAAGGACTAATTCCAGCAAACGCCGCCGTACCCAGAGCAGTTACCAAAACTCCGGCCGGTCTATATAAAACAACATCAAATAATACAAACAAAGGATCAACAACTTGTTGATCTTGGGCTTGAGCCATCGGACTACTAGCCAATATTGATAATAAAACTGTAAAACTTAATATTTTTTTCATAATGATTTATTCTGATAGCAATTAAAACTGAGTGAATCGTAAGTTAATTATAAAAACTTGTCCAGCAAGCAAAAATATTCGGCATCAAATACGGCAGTTATTTACCTTAAAACACTTAATCTTTTAAGACCGTTAATTTATCACCTACGCGTATTAGGCCACCTTGCAAAACTTGGGCATTAATTCCACCATGACCGCGCATCGCATTATAACCACCGGCCCCTAATTTATTTTCCATCTTTGAACAAGGATGACATAAACCT
>JAPLRS010000031.1 GCA_026399015.1 Methylococcales bacterium
GCCGAGCAACAACATTTTTTCCATTGGGAATTAGAGTTTGCGGATATCTTTGCTAATAATGGCGGCTTTGATTTGATCTTGGGAAATCCACCGTGGTTAAAGGTTGAGTGGCAAGAAGCGGGGATTTTGGGGGATGCTAATCCGTTGTTCGTGTTGCGTAAGTATACTGCAAGCCAGTTAAATACTTTTAGAGAACAAGCTTTTTCAGAATATCCTCAATTAAAGAAGGATTATTTTGTGGAGTTTGAGCAATCGGAAGGAACGCAGAACTTTTTAAATGCAAAGATTAATTATCCATTATTGAAAGGTTCGCAAACCAATTTGTTTAAGTGCTTTTTACCACAGGCATGGATGGCAAGTAATGCAACAGGTATTTCAGGTTTTTTACATCCTGAAGGTATTTATGATGATCCTAATGGTGGATTATTGAGAGCCGCGATTTATCCAAGGTTACGTGCACATTTTCAGTTTCATAATGAAATGGATTTATTTGCTGAAGTACATCATGCGACAAAGTTTAGCATTAATATATATGCTGCTGATGTTACAGCCCATTTTCAACATCTATCTAATTTGTTTATTCCTCAGACAATTAACCAATGTTTTGAGCATGATGGTTTTGGTGTTGTACCAGGCATTAAAACCGATGAAGGTAAATGGAATACTCAGGGTCATAAAAGTCGAATTATTGATGTGGATAAAACAAGTCTGGCATTATTCGCCAAACTTTATGATGAAGAAGGGACACCTCCATTACAAGCTCGATTACCCGCTTTACAGTCGGTACAACTACTTCAAGTCTTAGAAAAGTTCGCAAACCAACCTAAGCGATTGGGTGATTTAAAAGAGTCATATCATACGACAGTAATGTTTGATGAAAGTAATTCTCAAAAAGATGGCACGATTAAGCGTGAAACTAAATTCCCTATATCTATCGAACAATGGATTTTATCTGGTCCGCATTTTTTTGTAGGTAATCCATTCTATAAAACTCCTCGTAAGATTGTTAAACTCAACTCTGATTATGATGTACTTGATCTAACAAGCTTAACAGATGATTATTCACCTCGAACTAATTATGTACCGGCATGTAAGTCAGAAGAATATAACAGACGTATACCACAAGTTTCTTGGGTGGAAAAAGGAGAAACTGAAGCAAAACGAGTGACTGAGTATTATAGATATGTAAATAGGAAAATGTTGAGTCAATCAGGTGAAAGAACCCTGATTAATATTATTGCTCCAAAATATTTATGTCACATTGATGCGGTATTTTCTATTACTTTTAAAGATGCACAAACTTTAATAAATTTTAGTGGTTCACTTTATTCTATACCGATGGATTTCATTTTGAAAACCACTGGTAAGGCAACAATGAGAGGTGATACTGCTAGATATTTGTCTTTAATTGATTTAAGGGCGCAAGGTCAACAAAGAACATTATCTTTGACATGTTTAACCACGCACTACAGAGAACTCTGGCAATCCTGCTATCAACCCACTTTTACCCAAGACCAATGGGCAAAATCAGACCCACGTTTACCCAACAGTTTCTTCCAACAATTAACCCCCGACTGGCATCGAAACTGCGCTTTACGCACCGATTACAATCGCCGCCAAGCCCTCGTTGAAATTGATGTCTTAGCCGCTATGGCCTTGGGACTGACCTTACTAGAATTACAAACCATCTACCGTGTGCAATTCCCCGTGATGCGCCAATACGAACAAGACACCTGGTTTGATAGAGCCGGTCGCATCGTCTTTACCGTCTCTAAAGGTTTAGTCGGCGTTGGCTTACCGCGTAGAGCTATTAGAAATGACACGGCCTATCAAATCAAAACCCCACCCGCCGACATAAAAGCCCGCTGGTTAGATTGGTGTGCAGAACAGGTCAGCCCTAAGAATGGTCAATTTGTCATTGATACCAGCGACTGGGAAACTCAAACCGGCGCACTCGGCTGGGAAGATATTCAAACTCTGGATAGAGCCATCGTCGAACGCACCATACAAGATGACACCGTCCCCAATGGCCCCATAGAACGCGTCATCCAATACGTCGCCCCCTTTGATCTCTGTAGCCGAGAGCAAGACTACCAAACCGTGTGGCAGTATTTTGAATTGAAACTGGAGCAGTAATTATTATGTTTTTACATGTTACTGAAGCACGTTATTTGAATGCATACTGTATTGAAGTCGCTTTTAACAATGGTAAAAAAGGCATTGCCGATTTAGTTGATGCTTTAAAAGGCCCTGTGTTTGAACCTTTAAAAAATCCAGAAGCCTTCGCCAGTTTTAAGGTTGATCCTGATTTGGAAACCATTGTCTGGGAAAATGGCGCAGATTTAGCACCGGAATATATTTATTATCAGACTTTTAAAAACGAGGCGAGTTTACAGGCGCAGTTTAAGGAATGGGGTTACGTTGGATAAAAATACTAAACTATGAACCCAAGTGTTTTAGCACAGCAATTACAGCAAGCAGTAAAAGATTATTTACGCTTAAGTTTTGAAACCACAACGCCCTTTTTTGAGGGCCTGTTAGAGCGGTTTTTAAATACCGACGGCGCTTTGGCTAAAGGGCCTTATCTATCCATTAAGTTACCGTTTGAAAAAGGCCAGGGTAATGCTGACTTTTTTCCAGCGGTGCCGATGGCTTTTTCTCCTCATAAGCATCAAGAGATTGCCTTTCAGCGTATTGGAGTCGATTTTAAATCAACCTTAGTGGCAACGGGTACGGGTTCTGGTAAGACTGAATGTTTTCAGGTGCCTATTTTAGATTACTGCTATCAACATCGCGGTCAAAAAGGCATTAAAGCGATTCTGATTTATCCTATGAATGCTTTAGCCGCTGATCAGGCGCAACGCTTAGCTAAAGCCATTGCCGACAATCCCAATCTTAAAAACACGGTAACCGCCGGTATTTATGTCGGTGATAAAGAACAGCATGCCACCACCAATATGGCGCGTGAGCATTTAATTTCTGATAAAGAAACTCTGCGTAATAATCCCCCTGATATTTTATTAACCAACTATAAAATGTTGGACTTTTTAATGATCCGCGCCAAAGATCATACACTTTGGGCCGAGAATACAAATACCACGCTTAAGTTTTTGGTGGTCGATGAGTTACATACTTTTGATGGTGCCCAAGGCACTGATTTAGCCTGTTTAATTCGAAGATTAAAAGCCCGTTTAGAAACCCCTAAACAGCATTTGGTCTGTGTCGGTACCTCTGCAACTTTGGGTGGTAAGGATGCAGGACAAAACTTAATCACTTATGCGACGTCTGTTTTTGATGAGTCGTTTGATGAACATGCGGTTATTACCGAATATCGACAATCTTTAGGTGATTATTTAGCGCCTGAGCCGGTTGAGCATATCAGTTATCCTGCTATAGAAAAATTACAATCACTTAAAGCCGATCACTATACAGACCTTGAATCTTACGCATTAGCACAAGCACAGTTGTGGTTTGAATCTTTAACGGGGTTGGATGATGCCAAAGTCTGGCGCGTTGATTTAGCGAAGCATTTAAAGCGGCATTATTTGTTTCAAAATTTACTACGTCTACTAAAAGGTCAAGTAACGGATTGGACGGATTTATTAGCGGGTTTTAAACGGTGTTTGGGGGCTCAGCAGGCATTATCCGATGAGTGGGTTGAGCAATTATTAATCAGTTTAGTGTCTTTAATCTCGGTAGCGAGAGAAGATAAATCGGGGTATTTAGCACCCTTATTAGATGTGCGGATGCAATTGTGGCTTAGGGAGCATTGTCGAGACTGCGGTGCGATGGGCTTTTTGTCACATAAAGAAGTGGATCAACAAAAAATATCCACAGAATTAAGTGATATCTATAAAAGCTTCTTTTCTCATTCGGCTAAAGCCAGTTTTTTATTTCCAATGGCTCAGGTTGAAAGACCTAGGTTTCTTAATGAAAATTTAGATAAGAACTTTTGCACTACTTGCGGATTTTTAAATAACCGATCACAGCATAGCTGTCAGAATTGTGGTGATGAAAGTTTAGTTTGGGTGCATCAGGCTGATAATACGGCACTGCAAAGTGATGCTACTCTTGGGCAGTCAAATATCATTTCACATAACAATTGTCCTTTTTGTGAAAGTAAAGGCAGTTTGATGATCATGGGTGCTCGCTCTACAAGTTTGTCATCGGTGATGGTAGGGCAGTTAAGTTCATCGCGGTTTAATCGTGATAAACAATTAATCGCATTTTCCGATGGCGTTCAAGATACCGCACATCGTGCAGGTTTTATGGCGGCAAGAACTCGGTCTTATGGTTTTAGAGTCGCTTTAAAAAAGATCTTGGATAGCGCAGAAGCGGATACATCTTTAAGTGAAATTATTAAGCAATTTAATCAATACTGGTTGGATGCCTTAGGTGAATCGGTATTTATCGGTACTTTTTTACCTATAAGCATGGAGTGGATGCGAGATTATTCTGTGTTAAAAAACACGGATAAACTACCTGAAGGTTCTAATTTAGCAAACGTCTTACAACGGCGTTTGGCCTTTGATATTTTATGTGAGTTAGGCTTTAGATCGCGTATTGGGCGCTCTTTAGAACGCAGTGGTGCGGTGGCTAGTTATTATAATCAAGCAGAATTAGAGGTTTGTTTAACCCATCTATTAAGCGCATTACAGGAACATATTGGCACCTTAAGAGATGTATCTTTTGAGCGATTACATCGCTTTATTTTGGGTTTCTTAGCGCATTTAAGAATGGCAGGTGGTATTTATTCCACAGACTTAGACGCCTATATTTACAATAATGGTGATCCTGGTGTGTTTATTAATCAAATCGCTTTACCGAATTTTGGCTATGGCACTCGCATTCCTACTTTTATAGGGACTAAAAAAGGTAAGGGCATAGAGTTAATTTCTGCCTCTACAAATTCCGCTACTACTTGGTACCAAGTTTGGTTAATTAAAGCGTTGTTCTCTGATGATGATTTGCAAGCGAACGGTCATTTATCGGCAGATATTTATCATTTAATCTTGTTGCATTTAGTTAAAGCTCAGTTTTTGGTAGAGAGGGATACTAAAAATAAAGATACGGTTTGGGGTATTAATCCAGAGCGCTTATTACTTAGTAATCAGGTGGCAACGCTCTGTTGCAGCAAATGTAAACACAGTTACTCTGTTGCAGAGAGTGAATTAGGCTTGTGGTTAGATTCTGTCTGTTTACAAAAAAGTTGCTTAGGTGTTTATCAACTAAATAAATCGTCCACTGAATCTTTAGATTTTTATGGTCGTTTATATCGTGACGGCGAGGTTAATCGGGTGGTGGCTGCTGAGCATACGGGTTTATTAACCCGAGATGAGCGGGCAGCGGTTGAAACTTCGTTTAAGAAAACGCCAGAAAATAGGCAGCCCTGGGATATTAATTTATTGTCTGCAACACCGACCCTTGAAATGGGTGTGGATATTGGGGACTTGTCTTCTGTATTGTTGTGTTCAGTACCACCAGCGCAAGCTAATTATTTACAGCGTATTGGTCGAGCTGGTCGGCGTGATGGCAATGCTTTAAACATCACCTTAGCTAACGCGGATGCGCATGATCTGTATTTTTACACTGACCCCATTGAAATGATGGCAGGTGAGGTAGAGGCACCCGGTGTGTTTTTAGATGCCTCTGCTGTGTTAGAACGCCAGTACACGGCTTTTTGCTTGGATTATTGGGTTAAAAAGTACGCCTTAGCAGCCGTTATTCCGCATAAACTAAAAGACGTTTTAAATACCATTTCAAAACCTGATAGAGCGCTTCATGCGTTCCCGTATTCTTTTTTAAATGAAGTTGAACAGCATAGAGATGAATTATTTACCCAATTTTTGGGCTTATTTGCTTCGGGCTATGGCATTGGTTTAAGTGCTTTTTCTATTGATTGGTTAAAGCGGTTTTCAGAGGGTAATTTTGAAACACAAGGTAGTTTAAGTTTTAGGATTCAAGAAATATTGATGCAACAACATTTAGAAGTTGAATCGATGAGTAAAGAAACTAAACGCGTTAATACTGTCTTAAAAACAAAGAAGACTATTGAAACTAAATCTCAACAAGATGAAAAGGAAATTGAAGATTTAGAAATCGAGTTAAGTGCCTTACAGGCCGTTGTTAATAGCATTAAAAACCAAGATACCTTACAGTTTTTAACGGATGAGGGCTTAATCCCTAATTATGCCTTTCCTGAGCAAGGGGTCATTTTACATTCAGTTATTTATCGTTCAAAAAAAGATAATGACAGCGCTGTTAAATTAGCAGGCGTTGATAAAGAATCCGAACGCTGGACATATAAATATGAAAGACCCGCCGCGTCGGCATTATCTGAATTAGCCCCCTTAAGTAAGTTTTATGCGGGTGGTCGTCGGGTAGAAGTTAATCGCATAGATTTACGAGTATCACAACAAGAAACTTGGCGCTTTTGCCCCGCTTGTCATCATTCTGAATGTATCGATACTGGGGATAATTATCAAACCTGTCCTCGATGTGGCGATGCTATGTGGGTGAATGTCTCGCAAAAACAAACCATGCTACGCTTAAAACAAGTGTATGCCTCTACAGCAGATAAAAATAGCCGAATTTCTGATGATAAGGATGATCGAGATAGTCAGTTTTTTATCAAGCAATTATTAATCGATTTTGATCCTGCTGCGATAACTGCCGCTTATAAGGTAGATAAAGCCGACTGGCCGTTTGGCTTTGAGTTTATTGCTAAGGCAGATTTTAGGGAGATTAATACCGGCCATAGTGATGAGAATGCCCCTGAAATTACTATTGCTGGCAAAGAGTCTAAAAGAACTGGATTTAAATTGTGTCATTACTGTGGCACGGTGCAGCCCAATAAAAAGAAGCCTAAAGAGCAAGCACACACTATTAGCTGTACGGCAAAAAACAAGGACAATGAAAATAATATCATCAGTGGCTTGTTTTTATATCGAGAGTTTCAGTCTGAAGCGATTCGAATTTTATTACCCATAACTTCGGGTACTGATGCAGAAAGTGCTGAGTTGTCTTTTATTGCGGCATTGCAATTGGGTTTAAAGAAAAAGTTTGGTGGCAGTATTGATCATTTACGCGTGGCCCAAAATGTAGAGCCAGATCCTGAAGATAAAGATCTGAGTAAGCGTTATTTGGTGATTTATGATTCAGTACCGGGTGGTACGGGGTATTTGAAACAATTAACCAGTCATCAAGATGATTTAATTGAAGTGTTAACGGAATATGCAATGCCTGTGTTAGAGCAGTGTAGTTGTGTACAAAAGCCTCATGCTGATGGCTGTTACCGGTGTTTATATGTCTACAAAAATAGCGTTAATATCCAAAATATTTCGCGTAAGAAAGCCCGTGACTTTATTCAAACGCTTAAAGAAAACGCTGACAAAGTAGTGCCGGTGGCAGGATTGCGTGAAGTTAAGATTTCACCTTTAGTGGAAAGCGAGTTAGAAGCACGGTTTCTTGAGGCCTTACGTAAATTGGGTAACGCGCTTAAACAAGATCATAAAATCAGTGAATTTGAATGGCGTCCAGAGTTTTATGCGGGTGAAGCAGGTTGGTATATGCGCTTGGGTGAGCAACGCTATTTTATTCGTAGACAAGTGGAGCTGGGTGCTGAACAAGATGTAGCTATAAAATCGAGAGCTGATTTTGTCATAGTCCCCTTAGGTAATATTAAGTTAAAACCGATTGCAATTTTTACGGATGGTTATCAGTATCATAAAGATCGTGTTGCTTTAGATACAGCGCAAAGGATGGCAATTATCGCCTCCAATCATTATTGGGTGTGGTCGTTAACCTATGAAGATGTGCAAAATATCTTAGATGATAAAACGGCTTTACCGATTGATTTGTTGTTGGGGTTGCCTAATGGTGGCGTTAAACAGTTATTGACGCATTTTGATTGTAATGAATTAGTAGGCTTACATGATCAGTCAAGCTTTGCATGGTTAATGAGTGTATTGACCGTAGGCAATGAGACAGTCTGGCAGGCTTATTCTGCCATGTTAAGCTCTATTTGGTTTAATAAGATGTCGTCCTATATGGATGCTGCAAGTTTTCAGTCTTTGCCAGTATACGCACAGTTAAAACTTGAATGGTTGAATGAGTCCGCACTTACGAAGGTTGATCTATTAGGGGCATTATGGGGTGATAACTATGCCCGTTTTTATATGTCGATAGGCTTTGATAAAAACGCATTACTTAATAATAAAGATTTTACTCAAGTAAGTACGAATTTGGTTTTTGATGATAGACATGAGTTAATTGATTTTGAGGCGGATCTTAAGCAATGGCAATGCTTTTTAAGATTGATTAATGTTATACAGTTTCAACCCTATAGTGGGTTTTATACTCAAAAAGGCATAGAAAGTTTAGCCTACGATAATCTGATAGTTAAGTCTGCTTCACATTCTACATCTACTATAGATAGTATTACAGAGTCCGCTTGGGAATTAATATTAGCGGATGCAGTGGGGACTGAAATTGAATTTATTCATCGATTGATCCCATTAAATCTCCCTGTTCCACAGTGTGGTTTTGAATTGTTAGATGACTCAGGTGAAATTATCGCTGAGGCATTTTTAGCCTGGCAGGATCATAAAGTGGTAATTGTGTATGGGGGCTATGAAACGGATATTGAGACCTTTACTAAAAAAGGTTGGCAAGTTTTTATAAATACTGAGCTGGATAAGGATATGCAATCTTTATTAAGTGCTTTCGCTTTGAATTAGGAAATTTTTATGCAACCCAAAGTAGCAATATCGTCAGACTTTTTTAACAGTGTTTTAAAGTTACCTAGGACGCAACAAGAAAAAGCGGCTAAGTTAATGGAGACTTTTAGGCTTAATCCTAAATCACCGGGTATTAATTACGAAACCATTCAAGTAGCACGTGATAAAAACTTACGCTCAGTGCGTATCGATCAAGCTTATCGGGCTATTGTATTAGCGCCTGAAAAAGGTGATGTGTACATTTTATTGTGGGCGGATTTACATGATGATGCTTATAAATGGGCAAGTGATCGAATCTTTAAAATCAATCCTGAAAATGGTGTCTTGCAAATATTAGATACGCAATACGTTGATGAAGCCAAGCAGATCCAACAATCAGCAGTGGCTCAAGCAAATACCGGTTTATTTACTGATATTAGAGATCGATATTTAGTCCGATTAGGTGTGCCTGAGGAGTTATTGCCACTCGTTAGGCAAGTATTAAGGCCATTAGATTTAGAAGAATTAAAAGTTAAATTACCTGATGAAGCCTATGAAGCTTTGGCTTTGTTGGCTGATGGCATTAGTTTAGAAGAGGTCATGTCTGTTTATGATGTGAGCTTACAAGATACTCCGTCTACTATTGATACTAACGATTTTGCGAGCGCCTTGGATAATCCAGATACTAAGCGTCGCTTTTTATTGGCCTCGGATGACGAAGCTTTACAAGCCATGCTAGATGCGCCTTTAGAAAAATGGCGTGTCTTTTTACATCCTTTGCAACGGAAGTTGATTTATAGAGATTGGAATGGCCCTGTACGTGTTTTAGGTGGCGCTGGTACGGGAAAAACGGTAGTGGCGATGCATCGTGCTAAGTGGTTAGCAGAACAAATCTCAGAATCACGCGATACCAAAGTGTTATTTACGACCTATACTAAAAACTTAGCCTTAGATATACAGCAGAATTTAAAACATATTTGTGCGCCAGAAGTGATGCGTAAAATTGAAGTGATCAGTCTAGATGCTTTGGTTAAACGCTTTATGGAGAAGCACGGTTATAAGATTAATTATACGTTTATACATGAAAGTAAAGCCAAAGAGCTTTGGAATAATGCGCTGATTCTTAAGCCTGATGAGGGTAATTTGTCTGAATCATTTTTCAGAGAAGAATGGGATAAGGTGATTCAGCCACAAAATATTAATACTTTAGAAGGTTATTTACAGGCCAGACGAGTAGGGCGGGGAGTGCAATTAAACCGTACTATGCGGAAATTGGTCTGGGATGTTTTTGAAAATTATCAAGTTGCCTTAAATGATGCAGGTTTAAAAGAAGCAGAAGATGTGTATCGGGATGCTTTAACTTTAATAGAGACCGACAAGCTTCAAGCGCCCTATTCGCATGTATTAGTGGATGAAGCTCAAGACTTTGGGATGAATGCCTTTCGGTTATTACGCCGCTTAGTGGCCGAAGACAAAAACGATTTATTTATTGTGGGCGATGCGCACCAGCGTATTTATGGCAGTAAAGTCGTACTGGGGCAATGTGGTATTAAAATCATAGGACGTAGCCACAAATTAAGAATCAATTATCGAACCACTGAACAAATTAGACAGTCTGCTGTTTTACTATTAAACGGCATTGCCTTTGATGATTTGGATGATGGTAAAGATGAGCAGTCTGGTTATCGTTCTTTAATGACGGGTTCAGAACCCCTCATACAATGTTTTGATAATGCGAAAGCCGAAACTGATTTTATTGTGACTTCTTTAAAAGAGTTACCTGAAGAGTCTTGGCTGAAGTCTTGTATTGCCGTACGCAGACTTAATGACATGGAGCGTTATAAAGTGGCTTTAACTGAAGCTAACATCCCCTTTTACCAAATTGATCAAAATACCGTAGATAATGAAAAGCATGCAGGTGTAAGGATCGCCACTATGCATCGTGTAAAAGGTCTAGAGTTTGATTATATGTATGTGGCGGGAGTTAATGATGGCGTGATGCCGTTAAATTATCTAGATTCTGATGATGTAACCGTTATTAGGGAACATGAGCAAAAAGAACGTTCTTTGCTTTATGTGGCTATTACACGGGCTAAACGATTTTGCGCTATTACTGGCTTTGGTAAGATTTCTAAGTTTATAGAGGGGATTGAAAAAGCAGAGGTTACCCCTATGAACTGGAAACACCAAAACGGTTACAAAATGACCGGCAAAGTTAGTGGCAAAGAGCGCGAGTTTTATGCAATCTTTATCATAAAGGCCAAAAATGAATATACGTTTATCTCACCTGCTTATTTGGATCCATGGAATGCTGGAAATTCTGGACATATAGTTGAGGGTGAAATTGTTACAGATGCACGTAATAACTGTATTCTAAGAGATGAGATATTAGGTACTGAGCTTTTAATTACCCCTTTAGAATCGGACAAACTCAGAAAAGAGTTTGAAATGTTTTTAAATATACACGAACCTATAAGTGGCTTGCCTAAAAGTGAATATGATCGCAATTTCGAAGGCGAATATAGTCGCCTGTTAAAGGCGTATTCTGCGGAATAAGCTTAATTTTTGTTTCAAAATTATAATGCACTTTTGGTTAGCTTATTAAACGGTGGTAAATGGAAACTGACAATATTCATGGTAACAGTGTGGAAAGTATTCAAGAACTCATTGCGCGTGCAAATAATGGTTATGTGGATTCACAATTGGTTTTAGCGGCAATGTACCTGTTTGGCGATGGAGTGGATATAGATTATAAAGCAGCGGCTAGTTGGTTTTTAAAGGCGGCTGATCAGGGTAGTGCAACTGCTCTGAACGATTTAGGTAATATGTACAAAAATGGAATGTATTTTGATCAAGATATCGAGAAAGCAATAGAGTTTTATTTTAGATCAGCAGAAGCCGGTTGCATACAAGGTAAATTTAACTACGGTTGGGAATTATTAAATTTATCATCTACCGAATATGATACTAATAAAGCCATTGAGTTTATTGTTTCAGCGGCTGACCAAGGTCTAATTATTGCACAAATTAAACTAGGTATTATGCTTGTAGAGGGTGAATGTTTACCGGTTGATTATGATAAATCGTTCAACTATTTTTATTCTGCAGCCTCTGAAGGTGATGCAGAAGCCTTGAATTGCTTAGGCTTGAGTTATGTAAATGGCTACGGATGTGAAAAGAATCAGGAAATGGCGAATCGATTTTTTCTATAGCAGCTGACAAGGGATCTTCGCAAGCACAATTTAATTTGGCTTGGAGTTACAAGTATGGACTTGCACTTGATCGAAATTTAGAGATAGCCTTCTATCTATACTCATTGGCGGCAGAACAAAATCATCCGGGTGCGATACGTGAGATTGGTCAAATGTATGAAGTTGGAACAAATGATTGTCCTAAGGATATAGCAAAAGCAGTAGAGCTTTATACACAGGCCGCTGAACTTGGTGACTTTGTGGCAGAATACAATCTTGGAGTATTCTATGAGTACGGTACAGGTGTAAGTATTGATATCCCGAAATCTGCAATGTATCTTGCTCGTGCGGCTTCTAAAAATCATCCCTCTGCAAATTTCAATCTTGGATTATTGTACCAAACGGGTATTGATGGCGAACCTGACTATTTGAAAGCCATGTCTTATTTTGAAAAGGCTGAACAACTGGGTCATAAGAAGGCTTCAGGTGCCATTGGTTTTCTATGGTTAAACGGTTTAGGCGTTATAAAAGATACTGTTAAGGCATTACATTATATTGAAAAGAGCGCCGTTTCTGGTGATGAAGCCTCTCAATATAATCTGGGGACGCTTTATAAAGGCATTAAGGACATTCCTGATAATCTTACGAAGGTAGTTTATTGGCTGGAAAAATCAGCGCGCCAAGATTTTGCGGCTGCACAAATTGATCTAGGCATAATGTTTATACTGGGTGAAGGTGTTGAGATTAATAAGGTTGGGGCTGTTAAATGGATTTGCTTGGGGCAAATAAATGGAGATGCCAGAGGTCTAGAGTTATTAAACTATTGTAAGAGTGAAATTTCTGAAGAATTATTTGATAAGGGCTACAAGCAAGCTCAATTGCATTTAGCGTGTCTTCAGTCTAAAAACATTGCACCATCTGCTGAGCAACTTAAGTTTATGCACTAATTAAGGTTAAATGTGCACCATTGTTTTTAGATATTTATTTTAGAGTTGATCAACTAGGCTATTAAATTTGGTGACGGCTTATTTTAAGCTGTCTGCATTTTTTACGAAATAACTTACATTACCAGAATGTAACTTTGCGACTTGTTCTGCCTCAAGGTTATAAGTGTCGTTGGTTAGTTTGTCCATGATTTATGTTTTGCATTAATTGTAGTTATAGAACTTCCATCTCTTGAGCTTTTTACATCAATTCTTAGAGCCATTTGTTCTTTTAGTTCGCTCACATGAGAAATGATGCCTATCATCCGACCGGTAGATTGTAGGTCGATCAAGGTTTTTATGGCTAAATCTAATGATTCTGGGTCTAAGCTACCAAAACCTTCGTCTATAAATAAGGTGTCTAATTTTATGCCGCCCGCATAAGATTGCACGACATCAGATAAGCCTAAGGCTAAAGATAAAGCCGCCATAAAAGATTCCCCACCCGACAGCGTGGCAACAGGTCTGGTTTTGTCGGTGTAACTGTCTTCAACTTCTAGGTCTAAACCCGCCGCCGCATTACCGCCAATGGCGTCAAGTCTGCGGAGTAATCGGTATCGACCTTTGCTCATTAAATTTAGCCGTTGCGAGGCTTGAATCAATACATCATCTAGTAACACGCTTAACACAAAGCGTTGCAGACTAATTCGTTTGCCCGACGTACCGTTGGCAACGTCACTTAGTGTACCAATAATGGCATATTGGGCATCCAGTTCGGCGGTTTTAGTTCTAATTTGGCTTAATTGCGTTTTTACGTTTAGCAGCAGATTGTTTCTTTCTTCAAGCTGGCGCCATGTTTGGTCTGTTAAATTAAACGCAGTGGTTTGGGCGGTTAAGTCTGCTGCAATCTGCTGTAAATCGGGTAATGTTTGCTCCGCTAAATCTGCTTTAAGCTGGGTTACTATGCTTTGTAAGCGCGTTAATTGTGTGTTAAATGTATCTATTGTGTCTTTAAGCGTTTGCTGTTCAAACTCTGATAATAAGGCCGCTTTAAAGGCATTGATATCTATAAAGCAACTTCCCGCTAAGGCGTTATGCCAGTTATCTGTTGTTTCCGCCTGTGTTTTTTGCAAGGCCTCTGCTTGGATCTGTAATTGACTAAGAGTAGCCGTCTTGGCTTCTAAACTTAAGCTGTGCAGGTCAAATTGTTCCTGAGCATGTGTAACATTCTGATTTAATTGTTTAATGTTAGCTTCAATAGTTGTCAGCTCATTGATTAATTTATCCGCATCTCGATACGTTTCTGGAACTTGGCTTTCTAATTGCGCAACGACAGTGGTAGCTTGTATTAAATCGGCTTTATCGATATCTGCAACGCTCTGTAAGGCACTAATGTTGTTGGCTATAGTGACTAAAGAAGCTTTAAGTTCTGTGATTTTAAGTAATAGACTTGCATGGTCTTTTTGTCTTTGTATTAATCGCTCAACTTCTGCTTGTGTGGTATTAACTATTTGGCTAATGGCGTCTAGGCTTTGTTCCGCAAACGCTTGTAAAGCGACTTCCAGTTCTTGAGTTTGTCTTTGGTTAGTGGCCAACTCTATATTAAGTTCTTGTACATCTGCTTCAGCTTTTTGCATGGCTATACGCGATTTTTCTTCAGCTGCGCGGCTTAAATCAAGGTGTTCTTTGGTGACCAATGAAGCGTCATCTGCAATATGAGCTGGGTTAGGGTGAGAGGTACTGCCACACACTAAGCAAGGTTCGCCGGTTTTAAGTTCTGCTGCTAATAAAGCAGCCTGCCCAGCATGCCATGCTAATTCGGTTTTTTTGCTGTGTAATTGATGCTCAATAAAGTCATTTTGTAAATTGCTAAAACGGGTGTTAGACAAACCCAATGCTTTAGTTAAAGTCAGTTGTGTTTCGCGTAAGGCTTGTAAAGTTGTACGCTGTTCAAGTTTTATACGTTGCTCTGCTAAGGCTATTTGTTGTGGGGCTAGGGCTAATAAGGCGGCAGAAAGCGTAGCCGTTTGTTGTTCTGTCTCTAAAACCGCGCTGTTAATTTGCGTTTGCTGACTTAATTCAGCATCTAGCTTGGCCTGACTGCTTAGGGCTTTTGCTTGTTGATGGGTTAAGCTAGTTTTGGCCTGGTTAAGTTGTATAACTTGATCTTTAAATTGAGTTAAAGAAAAGTACTGGGTATTTAGGTCATTAATTTTTAGGGCCGCTGTTTTTGCTGTATTTAATAAGTTTTCGGCGGTTGTTTTGGCTGTTGTTGCGGTTGTAATCGCCTGTGTTGCTTGTTCAATTTGTTGCGTTACCTCGGTTAAGGCCGTGGTTTTTTCTAGATGATTTTTATACAGCGGTTGTATTCTTTCTGCTTGAATCGCGTTATTTAAGTTTTGTTGTTGATTTAATATATCGGGCTGTAACTCAAGTTGCTTAGCCAGTTCTATTTCTTTTTGATTTAAAGTTTCAAAGCTTTTTTGTAAAGTTTCCGCGTGTTGTTTGGCTAAGGTCGCTTGAGTTTGTGCAGCTTGCGCTTGGCTTTTAAGTTCGGCAGCATGGTGTAACTGGGGGGCTAGATCTAAGGCTTCTGCATCCATGTCGGCTTCTGAATTTACGTTTGCAGTTTGTAGAATGCCTATGATCTGTTGATTATTATCAGCTACAGCGCGTCTTATTTCTGCAGATTGGTCTTTTAATTGCCTTTCGATGCGTTTGTATATATGGGTTTGAAATAACTGGCTAAAGATTTCTTCTCTATTCGCAGAATTAGCCATTAATAAGTCACGGAACTTACCTTGGGGTAATACGATGACTTGTCTAAATTGTTCAACATTAAGCCCTAATAAGTCTGCTATGTAAGCGCTAGCGTCATTTACTTTTTTTGCGACTAGTAGTTCGCCTTCTGCAGTGCCATCCAATAACCAAAGTTGTGCTTCTGGTGTTTGTAGGGTTGTACCTTCGCCTCTGGTTCTTGGGCGTTCTTGGGCAGGAATGCGTCTAATACGGTAGGTTTTTGTGTTTAAGCTAAAATCTAAAATGACTTCTGTTAGTAAATTTGCGGCGGCATGATCACAGCGCATTTGGGCGCCATCGCGTTCTGCGCCTGTCGTTTGGCCGTATAAAGCAAAGCATATGGCATCTAAAATTGAGCTTTTACCCGCGCCAGTCGGGCCATTAATTAAAAATAAAGGATTATTGCCTAAGGTACTAAAATCAATGTGTTCTGTTTTTGCGAAGGGGCCAAAAGCTTGCAATGTAAGATGTAATGGTTTCATGCTAAACCACCTTCTGTAGAGTTAACGGTTGAGGTGATAATGTTTGTAATGGCCGTGTGTTGCTCTGGGGTTAAATCTTGACCTGATACTTGTTTAAAGAAATCCTGAAACATTTCCAGTTCACCTCGTTTAAGTTTGTCACGGTTTACTTGCAGATTTCCGGAGTCTTGTAGCCAAGTTTTTTCTATGTGCAGCACATTCTCGTAGACTTGGCGTAACTTGCTCATGGGGTCAAGAATGGCGTTTTGGTCGGTTAAGCGGATTAATAAATAATCTTGATTATTGGGATCTGTTACGCCCTGTTTTAATAAACTTTCTAAATCACCTTCTAAGGTACGCATGTCGCGTAAGGGTTTTAAAGGTAAGTGTGTGGTAGATTTTAGACCGGTATTATCCATCTCAACAAGCGTGACGCCCTTTTGTTGGCGTTGTTCTGAAAAGCTATACTTTAATATAGACCCCGAATAGCGAATATGCGTTTCACCTTTGTGTTGTGGATTGTGTAAATGCCCTAGTGCTACGTAATCAAAGGCTTTAAAGGGTTCTACACTTACTCTATCGGCCCCGCCAATGGATAAAGGTCTTTCTGATTCTGAGGCTTCTGCACCATCTATAAAGCAATGGCTAATAAGCACATTAATGGCATTCGCATTTTTTACGGCATTGATTTGTTCAATTAGGTATTGGTGGGCTTCGTCATGACTCGTTACATCAACCTCAAAATGATTACGCACCGATTCAGGGTCGTTATAAGGAATACCGTAAAAGGCTATTGCATGGCCGTTTTTGTTAAGAATAACAGGTTGGGTAATTCGGTTTAAGTCGCCAATAATATGTAGGCCGGCTTGCTTAAGTTGCTTTGAGCCAAAGCGTAAACGTTCTGCACCATCATGGTTGCCTGGGATTAATAGCACGGGTACGGCTAAATCGGTACAAATGGTGTTTAATACTTCATCTAATAAACTAACTGCTGCTGCAGGTGGCACTGATCTGTCGTAAATATCGCCGGCTATTATTACCGCATCAACGGCCTCGCTTCTTATGTATGCCACAATCTGTGCAAGCACATGGCGCTGATCATCAAGTAATGAAACATTGTGAAATTGGCGCCCTATATGCCAGTCAGAAGTGTGTAAAAATTTCATGGGGATAGTATCTTTGAGGTCGTTAATGGGGTTTTATTGCATTATATAAACAATATAGCCATTTTAGTTTTCTTAGTCTTCATCAGACCAATCAAAATTGTTGAGTAATTCAAGGTATTCGCGGTCTTCTTCTTGGCTAGGTAAGCTTTTGTCGAATAAAGCATAATAGTCATCGCGTTTTTTATATTCAGCAGCGGTAGGTTTGGGTAGGGTAGTGTTTTCCATTTTTGTTTCCTCTTTAAAAATAGTTGTTGTCATTTAAGACGATGTTATTTTAGAAATAGGAAACGACAGGTTGTGACGTGTATAATTATTTTTTAAAAGTTTTTTTGAGTTGATTGACCATGAAAATAAAAGCAAAAGACGTAGACGCCAACTATTTATATTTAACCACGGCTAATCAATACAGAGCTGTGCTGGCTATGAAAGGTGATTTTATGATTTATGCCCCGTCTTTAGAAGGAACGCCGGTGGTAGATTTAAGTTCTGCAAACATGCCATTTGAGAATCAGCCTTTTAAAAAATGCCAGATTATTACTTTTGCTAAAAAAGATTACCAAGAATTTGTGTTTAATGGCGTTAAAGGTCTTAAGCATCAATTAAATCAAGCTCAGTTAACAGAGATTATTGCGCAATGTAATGCCAAAGCCGCTATAACCACACTGGTTTAAATATTTTCGGGGGTGTTGCTGGATGTTACAATAACGGTAACATAATTTTACGATAAGCAGATTATCCGTGCATTTAACTGATCCCCTTCATTTTTCTGATGCGTCACCTACTCGGTTACGCGAAATTCCTTATAACTATACTTCTTTTTCTGATCGAGAAATTGTCATTCGCTTATTAGGCGAAGAGAGTTGGCTAATCTTAGAATCACTACGTGAAGAACGCGTTACCGGTCGCTCCGCTAGAATGTTGTTTGAAGTGTTGGGTGACATTTGGGCGGTACAACGTAACCCGTATCTTGAAGATGATTTATTAGATAATCCAAAACGGCGTAAATCATTATTAGATGCTTTGCGTCATCGTATTAAACAATTGCATAAAAAAGATGCGGCTGATGATTCTAATCATCCTGATCGTGCGCAACGCGTAGAGCATTTAATTAAATCTGCTCAAAAAGCAGTGAATGATTTTGAAGCGCATTTTAAGCATACTTATGATTTAAGAAAAAAAACCTTAGCTTTATTATCCAAGCATACGCGTAAAGATAATATTTGTTTTGATGGTTTTGCGCGCGTATCACATGTTACTGATGCTACTGATTGGCGGGTTGAATACCCTTTTGTGGTGTTGTATCCGGCTACAGAAGACGAAATTGGGCATTTAGTCAGAGATTGTATTAAATTGGGGCTGACGATTATCCCTAGGGGCGGCGGAACGGGTTATACCGGTGGCGCTGTGCCTTTAACGCTTAATTCTGCAGTCATTAATACTGAAAAGTTGATTGATATCGGTCGTATTGAACCGACTACGGTGTTACCAGAAGTTGAGCAAACCTATGCAACCATTTATACCGGTGCGGGAGTAGTAACCCGTCGAGTGATGGATGTGGCGGATGCTGCAGGGTTAGTGTTTGCCTGTGATCCAACGTCTGCAGATGCTTCGTGTATCGGCGGTAATATTGCTATGAATGCCGGTGGTAAAAAGGCGGTATTGTGGGGCACTGCTTTAGATAATTTAGCGTCTTGGCGTATGGTTATGCCAGATGGTTATTGGTTAGAAGTGGTTAGGATTAACCATAATTTGGGTAAGATTCATGACCAAGAACAGGTCCGCTTCTTATTAAAACGTTACGATTTAAACGGCACAAAATTATTAAGTGAAGAAGAGTTAGTTATTCCGGGTGACAATTTCCGTAAGGGTGAATTGGGTAAGGATGTAACCGATAAATTTTTAGGTGGTTTGCCAGGCATTCAAAAAGAAGGCTGTGACGGTATTATCACTTCGGCAAAATGGATTTTGCATCAAATGCCACCGGCTGTGCGCACGTTTTGTTTAGAGTTTTATGGACAAGTGCGTGAGGCGGTTCCCGCTATTGTAGAGATCAGAGATTATTTAGCGGCTTTACCTAAAACAGGTGAGGGTCGCGTTATGTTGGCGGGTCTTGAGCATTTAGATGAGCGCTATGTAAAAGCGGTTGGATATGCCAGTAAAGCTAAAAACCATGGTTTGCCTAAGATGGTGCTGATTGGCGATATTGTAGGTGATGATGAAAAACAAGTCGCCTTAGCGGCTTCAGAAGTCGTTCGCTTGTGTAATGCGCGTAATGCGGAAGGTTTTATTGCGGTAAGCCCTGAAACCCGTAAAAACTTTTGGTTAGATAGAGCGCGTACAGCGGCTATTGCTAAACACACTAATGCCTTTAAGATTAATGAAGATGTGGTGATTCCTCTGCCGCGCATGGGTGATTATTGTGACGGTATTGAGCGTATTAATATTGAATTATCTTTGCGCAATAAATTACGTTTGTGTGATGCCTTAACAGACTTTGTTAAAGGTGAGTTACCGTTACGATTTTATGAGAATAGTGTCGATGCCAATGAGTTAATTGGTGATAGACGTGAGCAGGCTTTAGCGTTTATAGCGCAAGTGCGTCAACGCTGGCAGTGGCTATACGATCATCTGGATTTATCATTACCCGAGGCAGAAGCGCTATTTAATGATTACGGTATTAGTGTGACTGAGTTAACTAATCGTACTCATCAGCCCACTTTATTCCATCGTTTACAAGATCATTCTTTACGGGTGTCTTGGAAGCAAGAGTTATTGCCGCGTATCAAGGCTATTTTTGTTGGGGATAATTTCCGTCCGGTGATTAGACAGGTTAATGCTATTCATAAAGAAGTATTGCGTGGCCGGGTGTTTGTTGCCTTGCATATGCATGCCGGTGATGGCAATGTGCATACTAATTTGCCAGTCAACTCTGATAACTATGAGATGTTGCAAGAGGCTAATGAGGCGGTTGCACGCATTATGCTGTTAGCCAGATCCTTAGACGGCGTTATATCGGGTGAACATGGTATTGGTATTACCAAGTATGAGTTTTTGTCTGCCCAAGAGTTAGCCAGTTTTCATGCCTATAAATCGGAAGTTGATCCCAAAGGACATTTTAATCGCGGTAAGTTAATGCCGGGTGCTGATATGCGGGCGGCTTATACCACGTCATTTAGTTTGATGGGTTATGAGTCACTCATTATGCAGCAGAGTGATATTGGGGCTATTTCGGATTCTATTAAAGATTGTTTACGTTGTGGTAAATGTAAGCCGGTTTGTGCAACGCATGTACCTAGAGCTAATTTATTATATTCACCCCGCAATAAAATTCTGGCGACTTCTTTATTAATTGAAGCGTTTTTGTATGAAGAGCAAACTCGAAGAGGGATTTCAATTAATCACTGGCAAGAGTTTGAGGATGTAGGCGACCATTGTACGGTGTGTCATAAGTGTTTTAATCCGTGTCCAGTGGATATCGATTTTGGTGATGTATCAATGAATATGCGTAATTTATTGCGCAAAATGGGTAAGCAAAGTTTTAATCCTGTTAAAACGGCAGCGATCGCCTTTTTATCAACCGGTAGCCCTAATAACATTAAGATAATGCGAAAGTTCTTAATTGAATGGGCTTATAAAGCCCAGCGCATCGGTAACTTTTTATTAAGGCCTTGGGGTAGGGCGCAGTTGGCTCAACCACCTTCATCAACGGGTAAACCGGCGATGCAGGAGTTTGTTCTACATTTTACTAATCGTAAAATGCCAGATAACGTACCGTCTAAAACGGCTAGAGCTTTGCTGGGTGTGGAGAGTGATGAGATTGTCCCTATCATTCGAGATGCCTCTAAAACGCGGGCAGATTCTGAGGCGGTGTTTTATTTTCCGGGCTGTGGCTCTGAACGCTTGTTCTCGCAAGTGGGTTTAGCGACGCAAGCTATGTTGTATGAGATAGGTGTGCAAACTGTTTTGCCACCCGGGTATTTATGCTGTGGTTACCCACAACGTGCGGCTGGGCAGTTTGATAAGGCTCAAAAAATTACCACAGATAACCGAGTCTTGTTTCATCGGGTAGCAAATACTTTAAATTATCTGGATATTAAAACGGTTGTGGTGAGTTGTGGCACTTGTTTAGATCAGTTACTTGATTATGAATTTGAGAAGATCTTTCCGGGTTGTCGCATGATTGATATTCATGAGTATCTATTAGAGAAGGGCGTTAAATTAGAAGGTGTTAATGGTGCGCAGTATTTGTATCATGATCCTTGTCATAGCCCTTTAAAACAACAAGATGCGATGAAGACTGTTAATGGTTTGATCGGTTCTACGGTGGTTAAATCTGAGCGTTGTTGTGGAGAGTCAGGTACTTTAGCAGTGGCAAGACCTGATATATCAACACAAGTGCGTTATAGCAAAGCCGCAGAATTGCAAAAGAATACCAGCAAAATGAAAGCCGAGGGTTATGAAGGACCCGTAAAAATGCTCACTTCTTGTCCGTCTTGCGTGCAAGGTTTAAAACGTTTTGATAATGACGTTGAGCAATTAGAAGTTGATTATATTGTGGTAGAAATCGCCAGACATGTGTTGGGTAAAGATTGGCTAAAGAACTATATTAGGGATGCTTCAAAGGGCGGAATTGAGCGGGTGTTGTTGTAGTTTTGAATTAGTAATCGGATGTTATTGATAAGTTCAAGATGTAAGTTGAGCTTTTTAAATTTCTATAATGGGAGTCTCTGATGATCGGTATAGGGGTTAGTAGAGCGAATAAAAAATAACATAAATTTTAAGCAATAAAAAGGGAGGCTAAAGCCTCCCTTTTTATTGCTTAAATCTAACAGCTTAGATCTGATTTAAGCTGTTAGATGGGTGTTTTTTTAAGCGATAATAGAAATATCAGAGCCTGTTAACGCAGGGTGTGAATCAACACCAAGAGTTTCAATCAGAACTGGTTTTGACTTTGTAGCTGAGCCGTCTGCGTCATAATACAAGTTACCGTTAGTGGTGTTAAATATAAATTTGTGGTCTGCTGAATCAGATAAGCCAGTTGCATTTGAGATGAAAGAACTTTCAGATATAGCCCCAACAGTTAAACCTTTGAATGCAGTTACGCTGATTTGTAGTTTATCGCCTGTCGCAAAATCTGTAATAGTTGAAACCCCATCGCCTTTTAGATAAACAAAAGTATCTGCGCCCTCACCACCAGTTAAACTGTTTTTACCAGTGCCGCCATAAATGGTATCGTTACCTGCACCACCATCTATAGTATCATTACCTTTACCACCATGGATAATGTCGTCACCTTTACGAGCATTTATTGTGTCATTACCAGCGCCACCAGAAATAGTGTCGTTATTTAAAGAGCCAGTTAAAGTAACTGCTTTAGAGCTTTTGCTTGCATCAATAGTAAAGCCGTTTGCACCACTTGCATTGGTTAAATTAACACTAAAGTTTTTAGAGTTAAGGGTCGCTGTGCCCTCATTAACTGTTGAAAATCCAGCGTACCAGTTTGCAGTAATTGTCGCTGTTACATTAGCTTCAGATAATACCTCAAGTGTTTCTCCATCTGTTGGTGTAGATCCAGAGCCTAAATCTGTAATGACGTCAGTACCTTTGATAATAAAAGTATCAATTCCCAAGCCACCAGTTAATTTATTGTTACCTGCCTCACCAGATAATACATCGTCTCCTGCACCGCCGATTATTAAATCATTACCGCCACCGCCTAAAATATTATCACTACCCTCTCCACCGACTAATGAGTCATCAGCAGATCCACCATTGATAATGTCTGAACCTGAACCGCCAGTAATTTTATTTTTACCAAGTAATGAACCAATCAAATCGTTATCAAATATACTTTTAGAATAATCGATTTCACTTGATGTTTTTGCTGATGCATCAACAGTATCACCTGACGATTGTTTTAACCAGTTTGCGTTTGAATGTTTTGCATTATCAGTTTTACTAATAGTGTTTTTATCAACCCACTCAACGTCAGTAGTCGGCAATATCTTTTTAATTTTATCGTTATTTAAATCTATTTTTGTAGCCATTTTAAATTCTCCTTATGAGCCGGTGCTTAAATTGAGTTAGCTGAGTTACGACGTTTACGAGCAAAGCCCATTAACGCAGTTAAACCAGTACCAAATAAAATAACGGGTAAAGGTAATGGCACAGAAGCAATAGATTGCACACCGTGGAAAGTTGCGCCGCTAACGCTACTTAAACCTGATTGGCTTGCTAAAGCATTAGTTAAAGCGGTTAAGCTACCATGCCCCGTTGCTAAGCCTACTTGATCATAAAGATATAAAACTTCACTAGTAGAACCACCAGTGAATTTTGTTTCGTTTGTGGCCCATGAAGAATTGAATTCTGTTTTAAAACCTAATTGACTGTTTGCAAAACCAAAATCAGTTAAGTTTGCTGAGAATAAGGTTGTAGAGGATGCCGCTCCAGTAACGCCAGAAATATCAGGAGTAGTTCCCGTAATTGTAATTAAACCGCCAGTAAACTTACTTGCTGAATCAAAGTTTGCTGTTAAAGAGTAGTTGCTTGCAACACCAGTACCAGATACGGCAGCACCAGAAGCATTTTGATAGAAGTTTATGTTTCCAGAGCCTATAGCCGTTAATGTGTAGCCACCATCTTTTGGTGCTACGTTTACATTTAAGCCACGGTTATTGAATGTATAATCGATGTCTAGTGGTTTTTGGAATGTAACAGCATTATTATTAGCTGAGTTGATGCTTGATAATAATGGTAAGGCGCCTGCTTGTGCTAAGCCACCAAATGCCAAGCCCAAGAGGGGTAGAGCAATTATTTGTCTATATTTCATATTTAATAAGTCCTATGAGCTAACTCAAGAGTTGGTATTTAGTTTTTTGGTTACAAAAATTACAACCATTTAATGAATATAATTTCTTATAGTAATTTTACTACAGTTTTATGACTGAATTGTTACAGTTATGTTGCGATAGTTTTACGTTAAATTTCAATTTATGCCATTATTCTTAATTTATGGATTAACATAAAATTTATGAGGCATTGTAATACATTTTGTATTACATTTAGTATTAAGATTTTGTTACGCTTATGTTACGCTAGTATTTATTTACCAAAAGTTCTTATTGCCGGTTCGCCTTGTAAGAAGGATTTATTGGCGGCAATCAAATAATGATCTTTAATGGCTGTGCGTCCTAAAAGCATCCTAAACAGCATGCTATCTCGATTGGTTAACGTAACTTCAGCGGTAATAATTGATTGACCTATAACAAGTGGCGTTTCTATGACATACCGTTGTTGTTTGTGACCACCCGAATCAGAGACTATTCGTCTATCTTTAATAGGCGCATGACATTCAATAATAATGTCAGTATTGTTTTGTTCGGGGTGAATGGCAAACATAATCCAATTTTCGCCATTTTTTTTGTAGGGGTCTAGCTCAAAGGCATGAATTGCAGACGATCTTGCGCCTGTATCTACTTTTGCTTTTATTTTTTCGATGTTAAGACCTGGTAAACCTATCCATTCGCGCCAGCCTAGTAAAGGGGTGGTGTTTGACATGTCTCTTACCTATTTATAATTAAGAAAAAGTTTTAAGCGTGTTACTTGGCAATGGATTGATTCGCCTCAGTAGTGTTTTCGGGTCTGCGATTGCGTCTAAAATGATTATTACCGCGTTTTTTATTGTTACGTGGTTTAAGGCGTTTAATATCCAGTTTACATTGGTTTATTTCTACAGATTTTAGATGCTGAAATATATCGGGTGGCATTTCATCTGGTAGTTCAATAAGTGTGTAAGTTCGCTGAATATTAATGTTATTAATGTTCTTTTTATCAACGCCTGATTCTTCAATCAGTGTTTCTCTTAATTGTTCGATACTTACAGAATGTTCAGAGCCTATGTTTAGGCGATAGCGCACCATTTTAATAACATAGGATGGCGTATCTTTTTTGGGAACAGTATTCGGTTTTTTATCTTTTGATTGAGCTTGCTTTGTAATATCAACTGTTTCAATTAGTTTTAATAAAGCAGCCGCACAGGTCTTATGATCAATGCATAATTCCGAACTGAGATTGGAGATAAAATGAAGCTCAGATTCTAAATTATGCGTGTTTAGAATTTCTTGTAATTTAGTTTTCAAATGGGCTTCTGTGTTTTTTATCTGGCTCATGAATTAATGTAAATGATAGCCATTAATTTAAATATAAAATTGATAATGTTTATCAATTGATTAAATACATATCCTATTTTCGGGTTTTATTGATGTTTAGTTTATGGAAAAATATCTACATAAGCTTCATCACGTAGTTTTCGCATCCAAAGTTCGGTTTCTTCTTCAATTTTGCGTTTTCTGATGGTTTCTTTTACTTGGTTTCTTTTATGTTCCGAGCTGTTATCTTTACTTTGTCTTTCTAATACTTGAATTAAATGCCAGCCGAACTGAGATTGTACGGGTTCACTTAAGTGATTAATGGACAATTTTTCCATGGCGTCTTCAAACGGTCTAACTAAATCTCCTGGGTTTACCCAATCAAGTGATCCGCCTTTTATGGCAGAGCCTTTATCATCAGAATGTGATCGTGCAAGTGAGGCAAAGTCTTCACCATGTAAAACGCGTTCTTTAATTTCTAGTAAGCGTTTTTGGGCTTCATTATCGTCAACTAGTTCATTTGTTTTAATAAGTATGTGACGTACTTTTGTTTTGGTAATCGTATGATCATCAAAGCCGCCTTTTAGGTCCAGCATTTTTATAATATGAAATCCACTTGGACTACGAATAGGATCAGCAATTTCACCTTTGTACATTTTATTAACTTTATCAGTAAACAGTGTAGGGATGTCATTTGCGGTTCTCCAACCTAAATCCCCACCTTTTAAGGCATTTCCATCTTCTGATTCACTCATCGCCACTTGGGCAAAATCTTGTCCGGCTCTTAAGTTACTCACTAAAGTGTCTGCTTTATGTTCAGCTTTTTGTATCTCAGAGGATGAAGCGCCTTCTTTTACAGCAATAAGGATATGTCCTAGATGGTATTGTTTTGATTCGGTACCAATGTTTTCTTGGGTTTCTAAGAAGTGATCAACTTCTCTATCAGTTACTTTAATACGGGCGCCAATTTCTCTGCCACGTAATTGATTAATAATAATCTCATTGCGCATATTATCTAAAAACTGCTTATAAGAGAGGCCTTGCTTTTGTAATTCGTCTCTAAACTTTTCTAATGACATGTTGTTACGCTGAGCAATATCTGCCGCTGAGCTGTTTAGCATATCTTCTGTAACACTAATGCCGGCTTTTTCTGCCATCTGACGTTGCAGTTTATCAATAATGAGTTTTTCTAAAACCTGTTTACGTAAAACAGATTCAGGTGGCATTGGTGAGTTACTTGCTTGGATTCTTTGAGCAATTACACTTACTTCTTTTTCAAGTTCTTGTTCAAGAATCACATCATCTTCAACAACGGCGGCAATTTTACCGAGCACTTCTGCATAAGTTGGGTAACTATTAATTACACCATAGCTACAGAATAAAAATAGGAGGCTTGTTGTTAATGCACGCTTAGTCATTATTATTGTGGTCCTTTAAATCCATAAATTTCTTTTTGTAAGAAGGTATCCATATCGTCACCTAAGGCAGATAGACCTTTGAGTTCAATTTCAAAAAATATACCATTTTGGGCAGTACCTGCGAAGGTGTTTGGCGTATTGGGGTTTGATCCATAGAATAGACCGTTGCCAGATGCTAGGTTGTTTGTGTAATGTCTTAATGCTATGCGGAAACGCCAACAACAATTTTCTTTTTCGACGCCAAATAACGCGTCTTGAGTTTTGTTATAAAGTAAGGAATATTGCCAGCGTCCCATAGCAGACCAGTTATCATAGATTGGATAACGGAAAGAGCTGTCAGTTTGTGTAATATCATTACTTCGGTTGGCAAAAAGTGGATTCTTCCTATAGAGATAGCCAATATTGAATATTTCATTATCTTTATTTCTATAGTGAATTCCAGCGTTTACTCTTTGAATCTCATTACTTAAAGGATTCCACTGTAAACCAGATACAGCGGACAAATCTCTAGTAAATTGGCTAGATAATTCTGTTACTAAGTTTGAGTAGTTGTCTTTTGTGTCGCCTAGGTTAGCGTATGTTCCATTTGCTAATAAAACGGGGGCGGTTACTTGACGATTTTGAAAATAAATAATTTCACCTAAATCTAATTTTAATCTTTCCAATCCCGATTTGTCATCGATTAATCTAGATGATACTGCTGTGGATATTTGGTTAGCATTTTGGATGCGATCCGTACCACTGAAACTATTTTCTCTAAATAACGCACTGTATTGAAAGTCATATTGAGCAGTATCAAAAACAGGTAGGTTTTGCTGGTTGGTGTAAGGTACGAATAAATAAAATAATCGTGGTTCGATAGTGTGTAAGTAATTTGTGTTGCCTAGTGATAAGCTTTTTTCAAAATTTAGACCTGTGTTAGCTGAAAATATAGGTACTGTCCTTGAGATTGAATCCGACATCCCTGCTTGCGTTATATTTGAAAGGGCATAATTGGTCTGTTGAACAGAAAACTTTGGTGTGAAATAAGCGTTTGCTGTTTCTAGTGGAATACTTACGGATGGTTTGGTATTAAAACGTTGCCCATTGACTAAATGATCTTGCTGAAAGTATGCGTATTCATTGTCTATAGCAGTGTTTAAAGGCATAAATTTAAACGCATGATCTAGGTTTAAATTTATGCGGGGTAAAACACGATAGGGTAATGGTGTATTAACAAGTGTGGTGTTAATTGACTGATAATTAACAAAAGAGGTATTGAAATTAATACCGTCTTTTACATAGCCAATATCGGCTGAACTTTTAAGATAGTTGTAGTTAGAGAAGGTTAAAGCGCTGCCTAATTGCGCAAAATATTCTCTATCTGATACATAGCTTAAGTCTACATTAGAACGAATATTAGGACTGAACACAGATTTGTTCTTTATAGAACCATAAAAACGCGAGTCATTATTGCGTTTCATGTCCACTGGCATATATTCTAAAGCTATATTACCTTTAGATTGTTCCGTTAAATATCTAAAATTTGTTGCTATTGATGGCCCTCTATTAATTAATTCCCTGGGCGTTATCGTTGCATCATAATTTGGGGCAATGTTCCAATAATAAGGTGCTGCGATTCTAAAGCCACTGTAGCGAGTACTGCCGAAAGAGGGCATTAAAAATCCAGATACTCGGCGATTATCTGTTGGGAAAGTTAGATAAGGTGAATAAAATACGGGTGCACCTTTAAATTCCAGCCAAGCATTTTTTACAGTACCCCTGCCGGTGGTTTTGTTCATGCTTAAGTCTGACGTATGAATCACCCAATCTTGGTTGCCAGGACGGCAACTGGTGTATGCCACATCCTTATATTCAGATAAAGCAGGGCTTTTTCTATAAATGAATTTTGCAGTACCTCTAAGGGGTTTTGCGGCCGCAATAAACTGGGCATCTCTGATTTTTGCTTGATCAGAGGCAAAATTAAGCATCGCGGTATCACTGTGTAAGGCTAATTCTTCTTCACTGTAATAAACGTCGCCTTGCAGATCAAGTACTTGTGAGGCATTGTTGTAATTGGCTTTTGTTGAGGTTGATTTTTGGTCAGCTCTCGACATGTTTACATTGCCAGAATAACTACCAATTTCGTTTTCAAACACTTCCGCATAATTAGATTTAACTTCCATTGGGGCGGATTCCCGTTGGGATGCGGATGAAACAAAGGTGTTTTTTTCGCCGGGCTTAACATTACATTGTTCCCAAGGATCGTAAGCTAATTGAGACGAAAGCGTGTTAAATACTTGTTCTTGTTGGTGATTAAAAGCTGGATTTAACAGTCTTATAGATGATATTTCGTTTTCTATTACAGGAGCAGATTTAACTGGTTGCTCAGTTGTGGTTCCATTGGATCTGTCATTGCTTGTGTCATTGTTTGCAATTACGCCCACTTCCTGACAATCCCATTCAGTTGCACCTTTTTGGCCGCCACAACTCCATTGTTTTTTTGAATTGCTGTTTTCTTGTATAGCAGGTGTGACTGGTCGATTCAGATTTTTTGTTGCCGATTTTGTCTCAGTTTTTCCTATAAAAGATTCTTTATCAACTAGAACTGTAGGTTTTTTGTTAGTGTGTTCTATAGGTGTCGTTTGATCTTCATTGGGTGCTGCATTTATTGCAGTTGTAACTTTAGACTGTGTTGGTTGAACTGATTTTGGCGTTTCTATTAACTGAGATTTTTCAATTAAAGTAGGTTTTTCGAGTGTTTTAAGTTCACTTGTTGCCGTTGACGATACTGCTGGAGCCGAAGTTGCTTCTATCGGTTTAGTGCTTATGTTGTCTGCAATAGGTTCTTTTTTAACAACTTTCGGGGCGTTATCTCCGACGCATACCCATTCTTTTGTCTCTTTATTTTGCTCGCAATTCCATGAGGCGTCATTAGCAAAGCTTGTAGATGCAGTGAGTGAGGGTATAACAGCTATAAATATACGGCGAAGCATGGCAGATATGAAGTTTAGTAGCGTAATGGATCTTAAATCGAATAAAATGCTTAGTGACTATTTTACCTTAATTTATCTCAGCAATATAAATAATCTAACTAAACCTATGATAGATGCCGACTTAAGAGCAATCTCAATGCTGGATTGGCTTGAAAATGACTTATTAATGCTCATAAGTTCTTGTGAACTCGCTTCTAGTGATGCAAGTTTTCGTCGTTACTTTAGAGTGATATCCGATCAGAATAGTTTTATCGTGATGGACGCTCCACCTGAGAAAGAAAATACTGAGCCTTTTATTAAGGTGGCAAAGCTCTTATCAGAATCAAATGTCAACGTCCCCATTATTTATCAACAAAACAAGGAAGATGGTTTTTTATTACTTGAAGATTTTGGTGTTGAGTGTTTTTTAGATAAGTTAGATTCGCAAACTGCTCCTGCTTTGTATCAGTCGGCTTGTGATGCATTATTAAATTTACAAACTTCAACGTCTATTGCTGAGTGTGCTTTACCCAAATATGATGAGGCTTTGTTACAAAGAGAGTTATCTATCTTTGAGGATTGGTTTCTACATGAGTTACTGGATATAGACTCTCCGGCTTTTTTATGGGATAGAGTGCAGGATTTGTTGGTGTCTTCGGCACTAGATCAACCCCAAGTTTGTGTGCATCGAGATTATCATTCCCGAAATTTGATGATTCTTCAGGAAGACTCTCCTGGAATTATTGATTTTCAGGATGCAGTTGTAGGGCCAATTACTTATGATTTGGTTTCATTGTTAAGAGATTGCTATATCGCATGGCCAGAGTCTGAAGTTGAAGAATGGTTGCATGATTATTACGATAGATTAGTAAAAGCAAAATTAATCAATTGTCCTTTAGTGCGCTTTAAGCGTTGGTTTGATTTAATGGGTATGCAACGTCACCTTAAAGCCGTTGGTATATTTGCTAGATTACATCTTAGGGATGGTAAGTCTAACTATCTTAAGGATATCCCCCGTACTCTAAATTATGTGATCACTGTTTGTGGTAAGTATTCTGAGCTTTCTGAATTTGGTGCCTATATAGAGTATCAAGTACTACCAAAGTTTGAAGGCTATCTCTTATTATGAAGGTGATGATTTTAGCCGCCGGAAAAGGCGAAAGAATGCGGCCTTTAACGGATTTTAAACCTAAGCCGTTGTTACAAGTTGCGGACAAAACGATTATTGAACATACCATTGCTCGTTTAGTTGCGGCAGGATTTACAGAACTGGTTATTAATCATGCTTATTTAGGTCAACAAATTGAAGATCATTTAGGTAATGGGGAGCGTTATGGTGCAGTTATTCAATATTCTCCTGAAGGGGATAAAGGCTTAGAAACTGCTGGCGGAATTATCAATGCCTTGCCTTTACTGGGTAATGAGCCATTTATGGTTATTAATGGCGATATCGCGACCGACTTTCCATTTGAGCAGTTGAAAACGCCAAGGACCAGTTTAGTGCATTTAGTGATGGTGCCAAATCCAGAGCATCATCCTGAAGGTGATTTTGGTTTATTAAGTAATGGTCAAGTTGTGAGTGTTGCGGATCAAACTTTTACCTTTAGTGGTATTGGTGTGTATCACCCTAGCTTATTTAGTGATATAAAACCGGGGCATTGTAAATTGGGTTATTTAATACGTCAGGCTATTGATAAAGCACAAGTTACCGGTGAAAAATATGCGGGATTTTGGATGGATATTGGTACACCAGAGCGATTAGAAGAACTAAATGCCTTGTATGCAGGTGGTTAATATAACGCTGTTATTCAGTGTTTATATTTGATCTTTTTCGGATTAATCTGGCAATTTGATTTGAAATAATAATAGCGAACATGGCGCCTAAGATATCAGCTATTAAGTCATAAATTGAAGATGTGCGGGTAGGAATTAAAGTTTGGTAGCTTTCTTCAATAACGCCAAATGCAGTGCTTATGAGTAGTGGCATTGAAAATAATCCAATTTTTTCTTTAGATGATAATTTAAAGCTTAGTGCGCAAATTAATAATCCAAGACAGCTAAAGGCCGAGAAGTGCGCAATTTTGTCAAACCCATCCATTAAGCTTAGAAGCGGTAATGGCGGTTGTGATGACTCAACAATCATTGCCGTCATTAAGCTAAATATTAATAGACTGATGATGAGGTTTGATTTTGATGTGAATAGGGAATAATTCATTTAAGTCATTAATAGGCTTGCTTGTTATAAAAACCTTTAAAGATAGTAATAATGACTATTTTAATATCTAACCATAAAGACCATTGCTTTATATATTCTAAATCATAATTGATACGCGCTTCCATTTTATCTAGGGTATCAGTTTCACCTCTACAGCCATTGATTTGCGCTTGCCCGGTTATGCCTGGTTTTACCTTATGTCGCAGCATATAACCTTTGATTTGTTTTCTATAAAACTCATTATGGGCAATAGCATGGGGCCTAGGTCCGACAACAGACATGGTGCCTTGTAAAACATTTAAAAATTGTGGTAGTTCGTCTAAGGATGATTTTCTAAGAAAGCCCCCAATGGAGGTTAAGCGATTGTCATTTTTAGTGGCTTGTTTTACATCGTTACCATTTTCACAAACTGTCATAGAACGAAACTTCCAAACTTCTATTTTTTCACCTTTAATGCCATAGCGTTGTTGTTTAAAAATGATAGGGCCTTTTGAGGTGATTTTGATAGCGATTGCTATAAAAAGCATTGGAAGTGCAATCAGCGGCAAAATGACAAAGCATAAGAGTAAATCTTCAATTCTTTTAGCGACTCCATCAAAGGCATTGAAAGGCGTATCAAATACACTGACTACTGGGATCCCTTGAATATTACTCCATTTTGATTGAATCAAATTAAAAGTAAAAAAGTCGGGGACTATATTAACGGAGACTGTGCTATCAGCAAGTTGTTCGATAAAGTGACTGATACGTTTTTCTGCCGCTAGGGGTAAGGTAATATAGATATGGTCAATTTCTGCATTTTTTGCGTCATCGAGCATTTTTGCAAAATTGCCTACATAGTTTCCTATTTCTGCGTCACTCAAACGGCTTTCGCTTTCTTCAGTTTTATCATCATAAAAGCCAAAAAATTGATAGCCCAGCCAAGGAAGTTCGGATATCGCTAGTTTTAATCTTAAACCTAAGGTATTAGCACCGTAAATTGCATAGGATCGAGTATTAAAGCCATGCGATCTAAAGTAAGATAAACAGCCTCTTCGGATAGTATGAGTAAGGATGATTGTTGTAGGGGCTAAAGGCAGCCAGAGTTGGATGACTTCTAAAGAATAATCAAATTTGGCATTAAAAATATAGCCGCCACTGACCAGTAAGGTAAAAGCCCCTAGCCAAGAAAACATAATTCTTAAAGACTCATCAAACATAGGAGCCCCACGCCAGCCTTGGTAGAGCTCATTATTTTCTGCAAAAATACCGAACAGCGCCGTTATTATAAAGCAAGGTAGTAAATAAGCCTCATCATCAGATACCCCATAAATCAGTAAAGCTAAATACAAGGTACCAATAATTAAGCTAATGTCTAATATGCGAGACAAAGCTTGTAGCTTAGAGTGTAAGGGCCTTATAAAACCTTTGGTTGTTTGGTTCATTAGAATAGCAATTAGATGAGATATTGAATTTTTTAACTTTCTAATGGTAATGATAAGTCTATTTGCGCAAATAGAATGTTACAGTTTTATTGCGTTAGTTTGATATATTTTTGATACAGTGAATCTTGATCTTCAACATGAGCTGGATCTTTCTCAATACAATCTACCGGACATACTTCCATACATTGAGGTGTGCCGTGATGTCCTACGCATTCTGTGCATAAATTAGGATCGATTTCATAGATATCTTCCCCTTGTGATATAGCCCCATTTGGGCATTCTGGTTCGCATACATCACAATTGATACATTCGTCGTAAATTATTAAAGCCATTTTAATTCCGGGTAAATTTATTGATTAAACGTTGTTGCACAGCGGGCGGGACAAAACAAGACACATCGCCTTTTAATTGGGCAATTTCTCTAATCATAGTTGAAGAAATAAACTCATATTGTTCTGCAGGTGTTAAAAACATAGTTTCAAGCTCGGGAGCTAACCTTCGATTCATGCCAGCTAATTGAAATTCGTATTCAAAATCGGACACGGCTCTTAGACCTCTTAATATGACCGTTGCACCTTGTTGTTTTGCGCAATCTACGAGTAAGTTATCAAAACCAATGACGCTGACATTGGAATACTCCGTGACTACCGAGCTAACGAGTTCAACGCGTTCTTCTAGAGTGAATAAAGGCGTTTTGCCTCTGTTAACGGCGACAGCAACAATAACTTTACTATAAAGTTTTGAAGCTCTTGAGATTAGATCCAAATGACCGTTAGTGATAGGATCAAAGGTACCTGGATAAATGGCGCTTTGCTGCATGGCTAGTGTAATGTGAAAATTGGTTGATTTTATACTAAAAAGCAGCTTTTTGGGGCTGCATCTGTAGTGTGTTGTTAAAAATTTCTGTGTTATTGCGCAAAATAATTCTCTCTAAGATAGAGATTATAAGCGCTAGCATTAAGTTAATCGATTGTGGATAATGCTCAAGGTTATTTTTTAAATAACAAACGGGTATTTTTGGGCTGTATCGGCGAGGGTGTAGGTAATTAAATGACAAGAAACATTTTATCTTTAAATCATGCGAGTTTTATCGTGGCAAGTACAGAAAAAGCGCTGGGTTTTTACCGTGATGTCTTAGGTTTAGAACAAGTTGCTCGCCCCGATTTAGGTTTTCCTGGCGCATGGTTGCAATTGGGTACACAACAGATTCATTTACTAGAACTCGCTAATCCCGATCCAAAAGACGGCCGACCCGTGCATGGGGGACGTGATCGCCATATTGCTTTAAATGCGCTGGCATTAGCACCTATTCAAGAGGCTTTAGATAAAGCTGGGATTATTTATACCATGAGTTTTTCCGGCAGAAGAGCTTTATTTTGCCGTGACTTTGATGCCAATACTGTTGAGATTATCGAGATACCTACTAATTAAATTATTTTAGTCTGTATTCACTTTACGAGCCCTTAACTATTTAATGAGAACATAATGATCACTCCCCATTTATTACCGCAAATGTTGACGGCTATTGTTGCTGTTATAGAAAATAATGCTGAAGAAGTGACTCAGTTAGATCAGGTTATTGGCGATGGTGATCATGTGACTAATTTGCAACGTGGCTTACAAGCGTTAGTGTTACAACAGGATGAAATAAGTTTGTTAGATTGGCCCAAAGCTTGGCAAAAAATAGGCATGACACTGATGTCATCTGTGGGTGGGGCTTCGGGGTCTTTATATGCCACTTTATTTATGGCTTTAAGTAAAGCCAGTACTGGCTCGGATATAAGCTTAGCTAGTTTTGCAACCGCTTTTGCAGAAGCGGTTGATGCCGTAAAAAAACGTGGTAAATCTGAGGCAGGTGAAAAAACCTTGTTAGATGTTTATGTCCCTGTTGCAGATTACTTGTTGTCTGTGGATAATCAGAGTCTTGAGCTGAATAGCGTGCTAACAGAAGTTTCAGCAGTCGCTATTAAAGGTATGGAGTCAACTCGAGATATGTTAGCGACTAAAGGACGCGCTTCATTTCTAGAAGCACGCTCTTTAGGGCATATTGATGCAGGTGCTAAAACGGCTCAGTTAATGATTAGTAGTATTGTTGAGGTCTTAACTAAAGCTTTAGCAACCCCAGCGTAAAGCGGCGGTGTGCACAGGAGCATCCCAGAGTTTTATTAATTCATCATCCATTAATGTTACGGTAATAGAACAACCAGCCATATCTAAAGAGGTTGTGTAGTTACCTACCAAGGAGCGCACAATTTTTACGCCACGACTTTCCCAATATTGGGCGGCCAAATCATAAATCAAATACAGTTCCATTAAGGGTGTGGCACCTAGGCCATTCACGTGTAATAAAATGGACTGATCTTTTTGAGGTTTAATATCATCATCAATAAACTGAGCTATTTGAGCAACGATTTCTGTAGCAGTACTTAAAGGTAATGTTTGATGACCACGTTCGCCATGAATCCCTACACCCATTTCCATTTCTGTCTCTTTAAGTTCAAAAGTAGGTTTGCCTAGTGCTGGCACTGTGCAACTATTTAAAGCCACTCCCATTGAGGCAGTTTGATTAATAACGCGTTCCCCTAACGCTTTACAAGTGGCTAAATCTGCCCCTGCTTCTGCTGCAGCACCGACTATCTTTTCTACAATTAATGTACCGGCAACACCGCGTCTACCAGTGCTATGGTTTTTGGGTAAAGCGACATCATCACAGACTAAAATACTGGCGTTGGGACAGGATAGAAACTCTGAGGCCATCTCAAAATTCATCACATCGCCGGCATAGTTCTTAACGATAAATAATACGCCACCACCACTCTCAACAGCGTCAGTTGCGGCCATCATTTGGTCCGGCGTTGGAGAAGTAAAGATTTGACCGGGGCAAGCCGCATCAAGCATGCCAAAGCCCACAAAGCCACTATGTAAAGGTTCGTGTCCAGTGCCACCGCCAGATATTAAAGCTACTTTACCTGGTTTAGTGGGTGCGAGGCGTTTAATGTAATTGGGGTGCGTGTTTAAACAAATAATATCCGCATGGGCTTTAGCAAAGCCAAGTAAGCTCTCATCTAATAAACTTTCTGTGGTATTCAAAAACTTTTTCATCGCTTATTACCTGTATTGTTGTTTGAGCGCTTCGGTAATGGCAATAATGTCTTGCATTACCCAGGTCGGTTGGTAATCACTCGTTTTAAGGTCTTCTGCACTCGATATTCCGGTTAAAACCATAATGCTACGAATGCCAGTTCTTACCGCTCCCAAGATATCCGTTTCTAAACGATCCCCAATAGCCACGGTTTCTTGGGGTTTAGTGCCCAATAATGTCATTGCTTGTTGGTACATGATGGGTTCTGGTTTACCTATGATAGTGGGCTTAATACCGGTGGCAACTTCTAAGCCGGCTAAAATGGCGCCATTACCATGAGTCACGCCGTGTTCAGTGGGTAAGGTAGTATCGCCGTTGGTACCAATAAAGCGAGCACCGGCCCGAATATTAAGTGTTGCAGTGGCTAACTTATCCCAGCTTAGGGTTTCATCTTTACCGCACACCACAATATCAGCGCCTTTGTTGGGATGCTGGGCATCTTTTATTTCATATAATCCTGTTAAGGTAAAGCCCATTTCTCGTAGGGGTTGGGTAGCCCCATCGACACCAATAACAAAAACAGCCGTGTTTTTTGGGTTAACTTCTTCACTTAAATAGAGGGCCGTTGCTAAGCCTGAGGTCAGTATTTTGTCTTCGGTAATACTAACGCCCATTTTTGCAAGTTTAATGACATATTGCGCAGGCGTTAAACTGGCGTTGTTAGTGGCTAAAATGTAGCGGATATTAAGATCGTTAAGCGTTTGAAAGAAATCAATTAAGCCCGGAATAGCTTCAGTGCCATGCCATAAAACCCCGTCCATATCAATGATGAGGCCGCGAATATTTGTAACAGATTGCATAGTGATTGTTCTCAGCAATTTAATGATATTAAGTATTAAGGTAGCCTTTAGAGTTGCTAATTACCCACCTTTCTTGCTCATTGATTAAGCGTTCTTTTTTCCAGAAAGGGGCTTTTGACTTTAAATTTTCCATGATAAATCGACAGGCGTCAAAAGCATCACCACGGTGCGATGACCAAGTAGCGACAAGAACAATGGGGTCATTTGGCAGAAGGTCGCCTACACGATGCACAATAAGGCTATCAACAAGTGCCCATTGTTGATGCGCTTCAGCAAGAATTTTATCTAATTGCTTTTCGGTCATGCCGGGGTAGTGCTCTAGGGTCAGTACTTTAATTTGATCACCTTCATTAAAGTCACGCATCGTGCCGATAAAAATATTGCATGCGCCAATCGCGGTGTTTTGGCCTAGGGTAGTTTCTTCATAGTTTTGTAAAACTTGGTAAGGTAAAAAAGCTGTGTCTTTAATGATAACCGGCACAATTAGCCTCCGGTAACAGGCGGAAAAAAGGCAACTTCATCACGATCACTAACGGGTTCATCCCAGTTTACATAATCCATATTGACAGAGACTAAGGTGTTTTGCGGTTTTACTTTATTTTGAGTGGCTTGTTGCCATACTTCAGTTACTGTTAAGACTTCGTTGTAAATAATTTCATCTTCCGATCGGCCTATGTAGTCTTTTAAACTAGCAAAATAACGTATTTTTATAGACATAATGGTTCACTAAAATAAGAATTGTTAGATAATAAGTGTTTTTGGCTTTAGCTTAATTATCCTATAGATATGACTTATACACCTCATTTTAATGCAGCAGGAGAGGCTCACATGGTGGATGTGGGTGAAAAAATGATCACACAGCGTGTGGCGGTGACAGAAGGTTATATTGAAATGCGTCAAGAAACTCTGCAATCAATAATAGCGGGTGAGCATAAAAAAGGCGATGTATTAGCGATAGCCAGAATTGCCGGCATTATGGCCAGTAAAAAAACTGCAGATTTAATCCCGTTGTGTCATCCGTTACCCATTACCCATGTAGAAATTAAATTAGAGCCTGACGTTGAGCAGAACAGAGTGCGTTGCCAAGCCACTATTAAAACTAGGGGGCAAACCGGCATAGAGATTGAAGCATTGTGTGCTACTCAGATAGCATTGTTAACTATTTACGATATGTGTAAAGGCGTGGATAGGGGTATGGTAATAAGTGGTGTTAGGTTGCTAGAGAAAGCAGGCGGTAAATCTGGACATTGGGTACAAAATTAACAATGACTTAGACTGGCCTGGGATATTTTTGCCAGCCAAGTATTATCTGAATTTGATACACTAGGCACTTCTTAAAGATACCAAAAATAATTATGACCATTACTTTAAAAGAGCTTGCTGATTTTTGTGATGCAAAAATCGTCGGCGGTAAGGAATCAACACTCATTACATCTGCGGCTGATATTAAATCAGCAGAGTCCGGTCAGGTGACGCAGTTAACGAGTAGTCGTTATATAAAACACATAGCCAATTCAACCGCTACTGCTTGTTTTATTGCAGAGGACTTTGCTGTGGATGCTATACCAGAAGGCATGGCATTATTGGTGTGTGCTGATCCTGAAATGAGTTTTATTAAGGCTTTAGAATTACTTCATCCTGCTCGTATTTACGAGCCTCAAATTGCTCCCCAAGCGGTAATCGATAAAAATGTCACCCTAGGTGAACGTGTGTTTATTGGGCCTTATGCTGTTGTGGGTGAAGATACTAGCATCGGTGATCAAAGCATTATTTTAGCGGGTGTCTATATTGGTAAGAATGTCAAAATTGGTAAGCATTGTCAGTTGCACCCTTACGCGGTGATTTATGATGATGTGGTACTAGGAGATCACGTGATTATTCATTCAGGTGCCATTATTGGTGCGGATGGTTTTGGTTACAAATTTAGAAATAATCGCCATGTAAAAGTGCCGCAAGTTGGTAATGTGGTGATTGATGATTATGTTGAAGTAGGTGCTAATACTTGTATTGATCGCGGTGCTTTAGGTAGTACTGTCATTGGCGCAGGAACTAAAATCGATAACTTAGTGCAAGTTGGCCATAATAACAAAGTCGGCAAACATGTCATTATGTGCGGTTTAACTGGCGTTTCGGGGTCTTGTAATATTGAAGACTATGCAATTCTGGCGGGTAGTTCTGGGGTGGCTGATCATGTAACGATAGGGCAGGGTGCGGTGGTTATGGCTCGATCTGGCGTTGCTGGAGATATAAAACCAGGTACTCAAGTGTTTGGAAGCCCAGCTAAAGATAAAAAAGTGGCTTATAAAGAGCAAATTGCGCTGAGCAAATTGCCTGACTTGTTAAAGACAGTTAAGTTGTTGCAAGAGAAAATTGAAGCGCTAGAGGCAGGCTCAAAATAGTTGTTAAGACAGTAGAGATAACTATTTTAAAATCCTAAAATTATTCGAAGCATCAGTGATGACGAATAACCAACTAATATAGTAAACTATATCAACACAATACACGGTTAAGCACGATGACACAAAAAGACAACGTTCACCTACATGAGATTAATAAATTTGGTTCTATGGCTGAACGCTGGTGGGACCCTGAAGGTGAGTTTAAAACGCTACATGATGTTAATCCTTTGCGTTTAGCGTTTATTCAAAAATTTGTTAATTTAGAGGGTGTGCGTGTTGTCGATGTAGGCTGTGGCGGTGGTATTTTAACCGAAGGTCTTGCTAAGCAAAATGCTGATGCTTTGGGTATTGATTTAAGTGAAGATTTAATTGATATCGCTGATTTACATGGCTTAGAAACTGGTATTAAAGTTAATTATCAAAAAATTAGCGTTGAAACCTTGGCAGAGCAACAACCCGAGAGCTTTGATCATGTCACTTGTATGGAAATGTTGGAACATGTGCCAAATCCCGGTTCTATCATTACTTCTTGTGCAAAATTAGTTAAACCCGGCGGAATGGTATTTTTTTCTACGCTTAATCGTCAAACTAAGGCGTATCTATTGGCTATTGTAGCTGCAGAGCATGTCTTACAAATGTTGCCTAAAGGCACGCATGATTACAAAACCTTTATTAAACCGTCAGAACTTTGCCAGTATGCACGTAATGCCGGTTTAGAGTTACAAGATATGATCGGTATTGAATATAATCCGTTCAATAAACAGTTTAATTTAGGCAAAGATATTGATGTTAACTACATTGCTGCGTTTAAAAGGGTTAAGTAAGTATTAATGCCGAGCAATTTTAAGTTATCGTGTGTTTTATTTGACTTAGACGGGACTTTGGTTGATACCGCGCCCGATTTATTTGCTTGTTTAAATGAGTCCTTACAGTTGCATGGCTTTCCTGTTGTTTCTGAAGCCCAACTTAAACCTTTTATCTCATACGGTGCTGTGGTTTTAGTTGAAGAAAGTCTTAAAGATAAAGCAACTGATCAAGAGAAAGCCAGCATCGTAGAAACGCTATTAAATATATATGAACAAAATATTGTTCGATATTCTGTTTTCTTTGATGGCATGTTAGACGCTCTTGATAGCATAGAAAAAAATGGCCTCAAGTGGGGCATAGTAACTAACAAGCGTCAGCGATTTACCAAGCCTTTAATCGCCGCTCTTAATTTAACAGCGCGTGCTGCTTGTGTGGTGAGTGGTGACACTACTCCAAATCCCAAACCCCACAGTGATCCTATGCTGGAGGCTTGCAAACAAGCCCAAGTGTCTGCGCATGAATGTGTCTATATTGGTGATGCCATACACGATATTAAAGCCGGCAAAAATGCGCAAATGAAAACATTAGTCGCTTTGTATGGTTATTTAAAATCAGATGATACGCCAGAAGAATGGGGCGCTGATGCTTTAATAAGTTCACCTCAACAATTATCCACGTGGATAACATCAACATTATGTCATTAAAAAATCAGGTTATTTTAATCACAGGAGCCGGGGGCGGCTTAGGCAGTACTGCCGCGATTGCCTTAGCAAAATTAGGTGCGCACATTATCCTGTTAGACAAAAATATTCCTAAATTAGAAATCATTTACGATCAAATCTTAGAGGCTAATGCGCCTGAGCCTATTATTTATCCCTTTGATCTTGCTGGTGCTAATGAAAATGAATATGAAGAATTAGCGCAAAGAATTGATGAAGAATACGGTGCTTTACAAGGCTTGTTACATTCGGCAGTCGAATTTGGTGGATTTAGACCTTATGCCCAAATCATGACCAAAGATTGGGGGCACACGATGAATGTCAATTTAAATGCGCCTTTTTTATTAACCCGCGTCTTGTTACCGGTGCTAGAAAAAAGTGAGCAGGCTTCTATCGTATTTACCTCAGATTCTTCTGCTAGAGAGGCACGTGCTTATTCTGGGGCTTATGGCGTATCAAAAGTAGCCATGGAAGGTTTAGCGAGTGTCTTAGCCGATGAATTAGAGTCTGGAAATAAAGTGAGAGTTAATACTTTAGTGCCGGGGCCGATTGATTCACCTTTAAGAAAACGCGCCTATCCAGCTGAAGATAAAAGTAAATTACCTTTAATGTCCTCTTTAGATCCGGTTTATGCGTATTTATTTAGCGTGCAGAGCGTTGGTGTGACCGGTCAAATAATTAATGCTTCAACTTTTCACCTTTAGAAAACACTATGGCAGAACGAGAAATTATATTTTTAACTAGAGATGTTAATGTTGTCACTATTCCTGAAGGCAGTGCCAGTACCTTAAGTAAAGGGGATGAAGTGACTATTCATCAATCATTAGGCAGTAATTATACGGTGGTTACTGAATATGGTCATATGGTGCGCATTGCGGGTGTGGATGCAGATGCTTTAGGTAAAGAACCTCATGAATTGCATACCTTGGTTTTGGAAACCAGTTCTGAAGCAGTTGAAAAGAATTGCTGGGAAGTAATGAAAACGGTTTACGATCCTGAGATTCCGGTGAATATCGTTGATTTAGGCTTGGTGTATGTTTGTGAAGTTACTTCAGTAGGACCCTGTGAAAATGAAGTACATATTAAGATGACTTTAACAGCGCCGGGTTGTGGTATGGGGCCAGTTATTCAAGGTGATGTAGAAAAGAATGTGCGTGCCTTACCGGGTGTGGTTAGTGTCAATGTTGAAGTGGTGCTAGATCCACCTTGGTCCAGAGAAATGATGTCAGAAGTGGCGCAAGTGCAGTTAGGCTTGTTTTAAAGTTAGTTAGGTGTGTTAAGCGACATTAACACACCTAAGTTGCAGTTTATTTGTGAGTAAACCAGCCTGTTAAGCTGTATCTGTCTGGTAGGGTTGCCTTAACTTCATGCGGAAAATCAGCGCTAAAAAAAATAACAGTCACACCAAATTTCGGTTTAATTTCAATCATTAAATGGCCATCTTCAGGGCTGTACAGTACTAACTCTCCGCCATCACCTTCATGCCAGTCTTTATTAAAATAAGTGATGACACTAAAAACCCGGTTATTTGAAGCACGGGTATTATCCATGTGTTTTTTGTAAAAACTGCCAGCAGGGTAGTGACTGTAATGGCCTTCAAAATTATTTAAAAGAATTGGAAAATAGCTTTGAAAGGTGTTTTTTAAAGATAGCATAGCTATAGAAATATTTTGCTGTGTTTGGTTTGACTCTACATTTTGCTTTGAACAGGGCTCAGATAACCAATAAGTGTGGTCACCTCGTATTGTCGAGTCTATTAACTTAGCATGAGAAGCTCCCGTTGCGGCCTCACTAAACTGGTGAGTTGCCGATAGCATTCTGGCATCTGTGTTTAGTTGCTTGAGTAAAGTATTTGAAAAGAGATGCCCCATCCACCAACTTTGTTTACGTAAATCTTCACCAATTGATCTATTAATCTTATTAAGTTTCAAATTGTTACCATTGCCAAACTTGCTAAGTTTGGCAATGGACCTTGCTCTAAATAACAGAGCTTATTAATAATGGTTAGCTTGATATTTGTTCCTTGTGATTATTAAAGTCTAAGTTTGATATTAAGAAAAAATTGCCTGAAATTGGCATATGTGATGTCATTATTCAGGATTAAAAATCTTTTAAAATGGATATGACCATGAGTTAAAGTCTAGTCTAGTAATTTATAAACGCCTAATGATAAATTAATTATTATATTACCTTTAAATTTGTCTATTTGAAGTAAACGACTAGATTAATAAATTAAAAGTATTTCTTACTATTCTGAAAAGTGAGTTATTTTCATGATGCTTATTCTTTATGTTTACACTATCTAGATGAAGTCTTGTGACGCTAACGAACAAGTATATTTGGATACATTGTTAGGCAATTTTTAGAAAATATTAATGACCAAAGTGATATAATTTTGTATAGTTGTACGGTTTGATTTTTTATAACGGGATGAGCGTTAATGTTCATCCCGTTTTGTCTATATGAGGTAAGGTGTTTGGCTAAGTCTGCATTATTAGTGCTAGAAGATGGCACAGTATTTAACGGGGTGTCTATAGGCGCCGATGGATGTTCTGTAGGAGAGGTGGTATTTAATACTGCAATGACAGGATACCAAGAAATTCTTAGCGATCCTTCCTATTCGCAACAAATTGTAACTTTAACCTATCCACACATTGGAAATGTTGGTACTAACCCTGAAGATGATGAATCTGCAGGAGTTTTTGTCAGTGGTTTAGTTATTAGGGATTTACCCATTCTTGCCAGTAACTGGCGAAATCAAAAAACTTTGCAGCAATATTTGCTTGATCACAATGTGGTTGCTATTGCTGATATTGATACGCGTAAATTAACGCGCTTATTACGAGATAAAGGCGCGCAACGCGGTTGTATTTTAGCTGGCGACGACATTACAGTTGAGGCAGGTATCAATGCAATTGCTGGCTTCCCAGGTTTAAAAGGGATGGATTTGGCTAAAGAAGTCACTGTTTCTGAGTCTTATGAATGGACTGAGAATATTTGGGGCTTAACAACAGGTCATACCGAAGGTCAAAATTTGACCAAGCATGTCGTAGCTTATGATTTTGGTATTAAACGCAATATTTTGCGCTTGTTGGTTAATCGTGGTTGCCGTGTAACGGTTGTACCTGCGACTACATCTGCAGAAACTGTATTAGCAATGAATCCAGATGGCGTATTTTTATCAAATGGACCTGGCGATCCTGAGCCATGTACTTATGCAATTGCAGCAATCAAAACTATCTTGGATACAAAAACGCCAGTATTTGGTATTTGCTTAGGCCACCAATTATTGGCTTTAGCGAGTGGTGCTAAAACTGAGAAAATGAAGTTTGGTCATCACGGTGCTAATCATCCTGTGCAAGAGATTGCGACAGGTCGCGTTATGATCAGTAGTCAAAATCATGGTTTTGCTGTTAATGAAGCGAGTTTGCCGGCCAATTTGGTGGCAACTTATCGATCTTTATTTGATGGCAGTTTACAGGGTATTAAGCGCACCGATTGTCCGGCTATGAGTTTTCAGGGGCATCCAGAAGCAAGTCCTGGTCCGCATGATGTGGAATCTTTATTTGATGATTTCATAACTATGATGAATCAAGCTGTCTAACAATAATTACATTAAAAAATCATAAAATGCCAAAAAGAACCGACATAAAATCGATTTTATTATTAGGTGCTGGTCCTATTGTTATCGGTCAGGCCTGCGAGTTTGATTATTCAGGAACACAAGCTTGTAAAGCACTTAGAGAAGAAGGTTATCGAGTTATTTTAGTTAACTCTAACCCTGCGACTATCATGACTGACCCCGATATGGCGGATGCAATTTACATTGAGCCTATCGATTGGAAAACAGTTGAAAAGATTATTGCTAAAGAACGTCCAGATGCTATTTTGCCAACAATGGGCGGACAAACCGCTTTAAACTGCGCATTAGATCTTGATGCGCAGGGTGTTTTGGCTAAATATAATGTTGAAATGATTGGCGCTACCAAAAAAGCCATTAACATGGCGGAAGATCGTCAGTTATTTAATGACGCGATGGCGCGTATTGGTTTCGAAGTCGCTAAGTCAAAAACAGCGCATTCTATGGAAGAGGCGTTAGCAGCTCAAAAAGAAGTAGGCTATCCGACTGTTATTCGTCCCTCTTTTACGATGGGTGGAAGCGGTGGCGGTATTGCTTACAACAAAGAAGAATTTATTGAAATCTGTGAACGCGGTCTATATTTATCGCCAACCAATGAGTTATTGATTGAAGAATCAGTCTTGGGTTGGAAAGAATATGAAATGGAAGTGGTGCGTGATTCTAAAGATAATTGCATTATCGTGTGTTCAATTGAAAACTTTGACCCAATGGGCGTCCACACAGGCGATTCAATCACTGTAGCACCTGCGCAAACCTTAACAGACAAAGAGTATCAAATTTTGCGTAATGTATCGTTAGCGGTATTGCGTGAAATTGGTGTTGATACCGGTGGCTCAAATGTACAGGTAGCTATCAACCCTGTTGATGGTCGAATGATTGTTATTGAGATGAATCCTCGTGTATCACGATCTTCTGCATTGGCTTCTAAAGCGACAGGTTTCCCTATTGCTAAAGTGGCTGCAAAATTAGCGGTTGGCTTCACTTTAGACGAACTTAAAAATGAAATTACTGGTGGTGCAACGCCGGCTTCATTTGAACCAACTATCGATTACGTGGTGACAAAAGTACCGCGTTTTACTTTTGAAAAATTCCCTCAAGCCGATGATCGTTTAACGACACAAATGAAATCTGTAGGTGAGGTGATGGCGATTGGTAGAAACTTCCAAGAATCTTTACAAAAAGCCTTACGCGGTTTAGAAATTGGTATCAGTGGTTTAGATGAGATTGTCGATTTAACAGCTGAAGATGCCAAAGAAAAGATGCAAAGAGAAATGCGTCATCCGGGTCCAGATCGTTTGTTGTATGTGGCGGATGCATTTCGTAGTGGCATGACTTTAGAAGAGATTCATGACGTTTGTAAGATTGATCCATGGTTCTTGGCGCAATTACAAGATTTGATTGAAACTGAGCAATCATTAGCGACTAAAACTTTATCGACTTTAAAAGAAGGTGAACTTTATAAATTAAAGCGTAAAGGCTTCTCTGATAGTCGTATCGCTAAGTTATTGGATGCTTCAGAAATTGAAGTGCGTAATGTAAGACACAAACAAAATATTCGCCCGGTCTATAAACGTATCGATTCTTGTGCGGCAGAGTTTTCTTCTGATACTGCTTATTTATATTCAACTTACGATGAAGAATGTGAGGCGCGAGTTTCTGATAAAGAAAAAATCATTATTTTAGGTGGTGGCCCTAACAGAATCGGTCAAGGGATTGAATTTGATTATTGTTGTGTGCATGCGGCTTTAGCTTTGCGTGAAGATGGTTACGAAACCATTATGATCAACTGTAATCCTGAAACAGTTTCGACTGATTTTGATACTTCCGATCGCTTATATTTTGAATCGTTAACGCTAGAAGATGTATTAGAAATCGTGCATCTTGAAAAACCAAAAGGCGTTATCGTGCAATATGGTGGTCAAACACCTTTAAAATTAGCCAGAGCTTTAGAAGCGGCCGGTGTGCCTATTATTGGTACGTCACCTGATTCTATTGACCTTGCCGAAGATAGAGAGCGTTTCCAAAAGTTACTCGAAAGATTAGGCTTAAAACAGCCCCCAAATGGTACAGCGCGGTCTGTTGAGCAAGCCATTATTGCTGCCAAAGAGTTGGGTTATCCTTTAGTGGTTAGACCGTCTTATGTATTGGGTGGTCGTGGTATGGAAATCGTCTTTAATGAAGAAGGTTTACAACGCTACATGAAAGAAGCTGTGAGCGTGTCTAACGACGCACCTGTGTTGTTAGATCGTTTCTTAGATGATGCTGTCGAAATGGACGTGGATGCTATTTATGATGGTGAACGCGTTTTAATTGGTGGCTTGATGGAACATATTGAGCAAGCCGGTGTGCATTCTGGGGACTCTGCCTGTTCATTACCACCCTATGATTTAGCACCAGCATTGCAAGATAAACTGCGTGAACAGGTCGCTAAAATGGCGGAAGCTTTGGGTGTAAGAGGCTTAATGAATACCCAGTTTGCGATTCAAGGTGATGAAATCTATGTGTTAGAAGTTAATCCCAGAGCGTCTCGTACTGCACCGTTTGTTTCTAAAGCGACTGGTTATCCTTTAGCAAAAATTGCGGCTCGTGTTATGGCTGGACAGACCTTAGCTCAGCAAGGCATTACAGAGGAACGTATCCCGAGTTATTATTCTGTTAAAGAAGCTGTATTTCCGTTTGTTAAATTCCCAGGTGTTGATCCTTTGTTAGGCCCTGAAATGAAGTCTACAGGTGAAGTCATGGGGGTTGGTAAAACCTTTGGGGAAGCTTTTGCAAAAGCACAACGGGCGGCGGGTGTAAGCTTAAATGAAAGTGGCAAAGTTTTAATTAGTATCCGTGACCAAGATAAAGTTAAAGCACCTGATATTGCTAAGATGTTGGTGGCTAAGCACTACGAGATAGTTGCAACAGGTGGTACGGCTAAGTTCTTAAAAGAAGCAGGTATTCCTTGTGAAGTGGTGTATAAAGTTAATGAAGGTCGGCCTAATACGGTTGATATGATCAAAAATGACCAAATTCAGTTAATTATTAATACCACAGAAGGCAAGAAAGCGATTTCTGATTCTTTTACTATGCGTAGAGAAGCCTTACAGCATCGCGTTGCTTATTATACGACTATGGCTGGCGCGAGAGCAGCTTGCTATGCTTTAGGTGAATTAGATGCGGGTGATGTTAATTGCTTGCAAGATTTACATAATTTACACAAAAGTTAATACAAAAATACCTGTCTAGGGCATGATGGTTTTTAATCAACGGTTATGTCCTAAGCACAAAAGAATGAATATTGGAGTTTAAGAAAGATGAACAAAGTACCGCTCACTGTAAAAGGAGCAGAGAAGTTACGTGCAGAATTAGAAGAGTTAAAATCAGTAGTGCGTCCACGTATTATTGAATCTATTGCGACTGCCCGAGCTCACGGTGATTTAAAGGAAAATGCTGAGTATCATGCAGCAAAGGAGCAACAAAGCTTTGCAGAAGGTCGTATCTCTGAAATTGAAGGTAAGTTGTCAAATGCGCAAATTATTGATGTAACAAAAGTTGATGCAAACGGTAAAGTTGTATTTGGTACTACTGTTGAAATAGAAGATGTTGAGACAGAAAAAAGATCAACTTACCAAATTGTCGGTGAGGATGAAGCCAGTATTAAAGAAGGTCGTATCTCAATAGGTTCACCAATCGCTCGGGCTTTAATTGGCAAAGAAGTTGAAGATGTTGTGACGGTTAAAGCGCCAGGTGGCGATGTGGACTATGAAATTATTTCAATTCAGTATATTTAAGTTTTAAATATAAAATAAGGCGAAGAGCTAAATTTCTTCGCCTTTTATGAATTTATTTGTTGGGATTGAGTCTATATAAAACGACGATTTGTCCAATTGATTGAATAAGCTCTGCACCTGTGTCAGTACATAATTGTGCGCTAATTAACTTTCTATCATCTCGTTCTGCACGAATTTTAACTTTAAGTAGTTCATGTGTGTTGAGTGCTTGATCAAGTTCTGCTAATACCCCAGCGGTAAGTCCAGATTGACCAATCATCACTACGGGTTTCAGAGAATGAGCGTCAGCTCGAAGTTTTTTTTTGTCCACAGAGTTCATTCATTATTCCTAAATCAAAAATACATTAACACTATACAACAAATTATGGGTCGAAGTAAGAGCAGTAGTCGGTGGATGTCGGAACATTTTGAAGATGAGTATGTCAAAATGGCTCAGGCACAGGGTTATCGTTCTCGAGCAGTCTTTAAATTAAAAGAAATTCAAGAAAAAGATCAGCTCATTAAACCTGGAATGAATATTGTGGATTTAGGCGCTGCACCGGGTGGATGGTCTCAGTACGCAAGGCAGTTGTTGGGTAAAAAAAATAAATTAATTGCCCTGGATATTTTGCCTATGGACCCTATAGAAGGTGTTGATTTTATTCAAGGTGACTTTCGAGAAGATGAGGTTCTTGAGCAATTAAAGATGGTTTTAGAGGGGCTGCCCGTTAGTTTAGTTATGTCTGACATGGCTCCGAATATGAGTGGAAATAAAGCGGTTGATATGCCACGATCCATTTATTTAGGTGAGCTTGCTTTAGATACAGCACGCACTGTTTTGACAAAAGACGGCAGTTTTTTAGTCAAACTTTTTCATGGTGAAGGGTTTGAAGCTTATTATAATGATGTACAAAGTTCGTTTTCTAAAGTGATTATTAGAAAGCCGAAAGCATCTAGACCTCGAAGTAATGAGGTATATATTTTAGCAAAAGGGTTTAAATAATCTTTTTGTGCCCATATATTGGGTGACTGGTAAATTTAAAGTTTAGTGGTATATTCAATTTAAATAACGATAATCAGGAAAGTTAAGTCCTGATATAATTTTGATGTTTTTAAACCGACAGCCTTTATAGGCTAGGGTGTGTATGTGAATGATATGTTAAAAAATGTAATCTTGTGGGTAGTCGTTGCCGTTGTGTTAATGACGCTATTTAACAATTTTGGCTCACAAGGAGAGAGAACTGACTCATCTTTATCTTATTCGCAATTTATTGAATCAGTAAGAGCTGGCCAAGTACAGCAAGTAATGATAGATGAGCATATCATTAAAGGTAAAACTCAAGCTGGACAATTATTTAAAACTTATGCGCCTAATGATCCACACCTTGTTGATGATCTGTTAGCAAATAATGTTGATATTAAAGCCGTTCCACCTGAACAGCCTTCTATGTTGATGCAAATATTAGTTTCGTTTGGCCCCATGTTGTTGTTAATAGGCGTATGGGTGTTCTTTATGCGTCAAATGCAAGGTGGTGCTGGCGGTAAAGGCGCGATGGGGTTTGGTAAAAGTAAAGCCCGTATGCTTGAAGAAGATCAAATTAAAGTCACTTTTGCAGATGTCGCTGGTTGTGATGAAGCAAAAGAAGAAGTTGTTGAAATGGTTGACTTCTTAAGAGATCCAGGGAAATATCAGAAGTTAGGCGGTAAAATTCCGCGTGGCGCATTAATGATAGGCCCTCCAGGAACGGGTAAAACTTTATTAGCGCGTGCCATTGCCGGCGAAGCTAAGGTACCTTTCTTTACTATTTCAGGTTCTGATTTTGTTGAAATGTTTGTGGGCGTAGGAGCATCTCGTGTCCGTGATATGTTTGAACAAGCTAAGAAACATGCGCCTTGCATTATATTTATTGATGAAATTGATGCAGTAGGCCGTCAGCGTGGTGCTGGTTTGGGTGGTGGAAATGATGAAAGAGAGCAAACGCTTAATCAGTTGCTAGTCGAAATGGATGGTTTTGAAGGTAATGAAGGCATCATTGTTATCGCAGCAACAAACCGTCCGGATGTATTAGATAAGGCTTTATTACGTCCAGGTCGTTTTGATCGACAAGTTACGGTAGGTTTGCCTGATGTGCGTGGTCGTGAACAAATTTTAAATGTGCATATGAAGAAAGTACCTACCGATGGTGATATACAAGTTAAGTATATTGCGCAAGGTACACCTGGTTTCTCTGGTGCTGATTTAGCTAATTTAATTAACGAGGCTGCTTTATTCGCTGCAAGAATGAATAAACGCGTTGTTAATATGTCTGATTTAGAAAAAGCGAAAGACAAGTTAATTATGGGTGCTGAAAGACACTCCATGGTTATGGATCAGAAAGAAAAGAAAATGACGGCTTACCATGAGGCAGGTCATGCTATCGTTGGTAAATTAGTACCCGAACATGATCCAGTATATAAAGTAAGCATTATGCCTAGAGGTCGTGCTTTAGGTGTCACTATGTTTTTGCCAGAACGTGATCAGTACAGTGCAAGTAAACAGAAATTAGATAGTATGATTTCTAGTTTATACGGTGGCCGTATAGCTGAAGAAGTAGTATTTGGCTGGGAACAAGTAAGTACTGGCGCATCAAACGATATTGAGCGTGCTACTGAGTTAGCTAGAAATATGGTAACTAAATGGGGTTTATCACAACGTTTGGGGCCTTTATCTTATAGTGAAGAAGAGGGCGAAGTATTTTTAGGTCGCTCTGTGACTCAGCATAAAACAGTCGCTGAAGAAACTTCACATACTATCGATGAAGAAATTCGGTCATTTATAGACAGAAACTATGAACGAGCTGAAAGATTAATCAAAGAAAATATTGATATTTTGCATGCGATGGCAGATGCTTTAATGAAGTATGAAACGATTGATAAATATCAAATTGACGATTTAATGGCGCGTAAGCCAGTAAGGGACCCTCAAGGTTGGGGTGATGATAAACCACCCCGTGGTAATGCCACAGTTGATGAAGTTAAAAGCAGCGATGATGTAAAGAAAGTTGAATTAACCAAGCCGGCTGAGCAAAATTAAAAAGAGTAATTTTACAAAGGAGAGGCTAATCCCTCTCCTTTTTTTATGGGTGGTCATAAAATACTGCTTATAAAATATCTTAGTATCAATGCGTGTAATAAAAGATTAAGACAGAGAGTATTTGAGTAATGGCAAAAAAATATTTTGGCACAGATGGCATCAGAGGCAAAGTTGGACAAGCACCTATAACTGCAGATTTCTTATTAAGATTGGGTTGGGCTGCTGGACGTGTGTTTGCAACTGAGGGTCATGATTTTGTCTTGGTTGGTAAAGATACGCGAATTTCTGGTTATATGTTTGAGTCAGCCTTAGAGGCTGGCTTAACAGCAGCAGGCGTTAATACACATTTATTAGGACCTATGCCTACTCCAGGTGTAGCTTATTTAACTAGAACCTTAAGAGCCCAAGCGGGCATAGTGATTAGTGCGTCACATAACCCTTATTATGATAATGGTGTTAAGTTTTTCTCCGTGGAAGGCACTAAATTACCAGATGATATTGAAGAAAAAATTGAGTTTTATCTTGATTCGCCCATGACTACAGTAGAGTCGTCTGAGTTAGGTAAGGCTAAAAGGTTAGTAGATGCAGCAGGCCGATATATAGAGTTTTGTAAGGCTAGTATTGCCACTCGTTACGACTTTAGTGGTTTAAAGATTGTTGTAGACTGTGCTAATGGTGCTACATATCACATTGCGCCTCATGTTTTTAATGAGGTGGGTGCAGAAGTCATTGTAATGGGTGCGCAGCCTAATGGTATTAATATTAATGCCGAATGTGGTGCGACTAGCCCAGCTAAGTTAGCCAGTATGGTATTAGAAAATCAGGCTGATATAGGTATTGCTTTAGACGGCGATGGTGATCGTTTAATTATGGTAGATCATCAGGGTGAAATCGTTGATGGTGATGAGATTATTTACATTATTGCCAAAGCCAGGTTGGATGCTGGTTTGATGTCAGGGCCAGTCGTAGGGACTTTAATGACAAATCTGGGTATGGAGCATGGCCTAAAAAGATTAGGTATTGATTTACTCAGAGCTAATGTTGGCGACCGTTATGTTTTAGAAATGATGAGTGAGCATAATAGTATCTTAGGTGGGGAGAACTCTGGACATATTATTTGTTTAGATAAAACCACAACGGGTGACGGCATCATTGCGGCCTTGCAAGTGATGGCAGAAATGCATGACTCAGGCAAAAGTTTGCATGAGCTTAAATCTGGTATGCAAAAGTATCCACAAATACTAATTAATATTAAAACCGCTGAAAAAGTGGATTTGGCTAGTAATGAGTCTATCCAAAATGCAGTAAGAGCTATTGAAGAAAAGTTAGGCGACAAAGGTCGGGTATTATTAAGAGCCTCGGGAACTGAGCCTCTAATCCGTGTCATGGTTGAGGGTGATGAAGCAGATTTAGTTAATAAATATGCTCAGCAATTGGCTGAAGATGTTAAGAAAGCAATAGGTGCTTGAAATACAGTCTATTAGACTATATCATAGGCGGTTTGATTATATAGAGGAGTAATTTTGATGCGTCGGTCTCTGGTTGTTGGAAATTGGAAAATGAATGGAACTCTTGCGAGTGCTCAATTACTTGCAAAAGGAATTATCGCAGGCTTGGGTTCAGCGGATGCAGATATTGCAGTTTGCGTACCTTATGTTTATTTACCTGCCATTAATGAATTAGTAAAAGATACAGCCTTAGGTTTAGGTTCACAAAATATTGCAGATAAAGCATCAGGTGCATACACTGGTGAAGTTTCTGCTTCAATGCTGAAAGAGTTTAATACTCAATACGCATTGGTTGGTCACTCTGAAAGACGCTCTTATTATGGTGACACTGACGCTTCAGTTGCAGCGCGTTATGTACAAGCTCAAGAACAAGGCATCATTCCTATTTTATGCGTAGGTGAAACTTTAGAACAACGCGAACAAGATCAAACCTTTACTGTTATTAACGAGCAATTGGATGCAGTGCTTGATTTAGCGGGTGTTGATTCATTGAGCAAAGCTGTTATCGCATACGAACCTGTTTGGGCAATTGGAACAGGAAAAACAGCTACTGATGAGCAAGCACAAGAAGTTCATCATTATATTCGTCAGTATATTGCTGCAAAAGATCAAGCGATTGCTGACAAAGTTCAAATTTTATACGGTGGTAGTGCTAAGCCTGATAATGCAAAAGGTTTATTTGCTCAGCCGGATATAGATGGTGGTTTAATAGGTGGCGCTTCATTAGAAGCAGAATCCTTTTTAAAGATTTTTCAATCGGTTAAGTAGAAATAACAATTATGTATCAAGTAATTATAGTTATCCATGTGTTGCTAGGTTTAGGGGTTATTGGCCTAGTTATGATGCAACAAGGTAAAGGTGCAGATGCTGGTGCTGCGTTTGGCACAGGTTCAGCAGGCTCGGTTTTTGGTGCTCAAGGTGCGGCTTCATTCTTATCAAGAGCAACAGCAATTTTAGCAACGTCTTTCTTTATTACCAGCTTAGGTCTTGCGGTGATGAATGGTCATAAAGGCGCAGCTTATGATTTGATGAGCGGTGAGACTTCTTCACAAGCAGCCCCTGCAGTTGTTGAACCAAAAGCTGACGTTCAGCCAGAAGTTCCAGAAATTAAAAATACAGAAGTACCTAAAGCTGAAGAAATTAAAACTGTTCAATAAACTGATTTAGTTTTTAAGTTAAAAACTGTAAAATAGCTCAATCAATATATGCCGACGTGGTGGAATTGGTAGACACGCCATCTTGAGGGGGTGGTGACGCAAGTCGTGCCGGTTCAAGTCCGGCCGCCGGTACCAAACAAGGGTTTTAAGAAGCCCAAAGAAGTATAGAAACCCGCAAGTCATAAGGCTTCGCGGGTTTTTTGTTGTCCGGTGAAATACATTAAGATGTCACAAGATACACAAAAAAAGTGACACGATTAGTGATACGCTGTAAAGTGACGCAAAAACGTATCACAAATGGTGTCACAAAATGGCTAAGCAACTCAATAAAGACGCGGTCTACAGAGCCGCTAAACCAAAAGAAAAGGAATACACTATCAATGATGGTGATGGACTTGTTCTATTGATCAAACCAAACGGGTCAAAGTTATGGCGTTTCATTTACCGATTTGGCGGTAAACAAAATAGAATTAGTTTTGGAGCATATCCTAGCGTAACAACACAACACGCAAGGATTAAGGCAGATCAAGCGAGGGAATTACTTTCTAATGACAAAGACCCAGCCGCAGAAAAGAAGCAAGAAAAACAATTACAAAATGTTGATGAAGTAAACGCAAAGCGAAAAGCTGAAGGATTGCCAATAAAAAATAGTTTTGCAGATATCACAGCTCAATGGTTAGCGTCTATAGAACATTTAACCAAACCCCATACACATATTAAGAAAATATCAAGAATTGAGCGGTTAGCGTTTCCCGTTCTTGGTGATATTCCTATCAATCAGGTTAGATCATCCGATATATTGGCGGCGTTAAAGCCTTTAATAGATAAGATGCAACTAGAAACCGCTCACCGTTTGCATAGTGAAATAAGCTCAATATTTGCTTATGCCATTGTTCATAACTTTACAGACTATGACCCAGCTCAACCTGTAGCTAAGCAGATACCCGCTCAAAAGGTAAAGCATAGAGCCGCCATAATAGAACCGCAACAAGTTGGTCAACTATTGAGGGATATATACAATTATAAAGGCACATTTATAGTGCAAATGGCTTTTAGGTTTTCACCCTTAGTGTTTCAAAGGCCTGGAGAGATTCGTCAATTATTGTGGTCAGATATTGATTTAGAGACTAAAGAATGGCGACCATTTATATCTAAAACAGACTTTCACCACATAGTACCGTTATCAAAGCAAGCCATAGAAATTATAGAGTCCATAAAACCTTTAACCGGCGGCGGTAACTTTGTTTTTCCGTCTAGTCGTGGAGATGGTAGGCCAATGTCGGACAACACAATTAGAACGGCTTTAAAGTCATTGGGCTATGATTCTGACGTTATGACTGCGCATGGATTCAGAACAACGGCATCAACACTCCTTAATGAACAGGGTTGGAGTCCTGATGCAATAGAAAGGCAATTAGCCCATGCCCCCAGAGATCAAGTAAGAGCAGCCTATAACCGAGCCCAATATTTAGAAGAGCGTCGGCGCATGATGCAATCTTGGGCTGATTATCTAGATAGTCTAAAGAATGGTGCACAAATAATACCTATTAGACATACAGCAAGTTCATAGACCTACTCATACTAGTTGTCGCAATAGCCATCCAAGTAAAGAAACTAGTTTAGTCTGTATTTAAACAATACTGTGCCAACTAATATACAAATTAGTACTACTATTTCATAATATTTTAAGAATAGTTATTACTTATACTTAAAGGGTTTTTATTGTTAATAAAGCATACTTACTATATATACTATATTTAGTAATTAGAACTTCTTTAAATCTACTTACTCTACCTTTATTTAAACTAAAGTAACTATAGTTATTTCAATAGAATAAATTCGTAACCAATTAAAAAATATGGTTATATTTTTGTTTCAATTAGGAATAATCGCGGTTTTTATAAAAAAATTACAATTATTTTATTTGTTGCAAAGCCATTGATAAATATGGGAGTCGTTAAAAAATATTTAACAATTTTGTGCTGTTTTTGGACGGGGAAAATTGAAGACTATTGTGTAATAAAAAAATTGTGATAATCTTTTGCACGGGCTGAATGCCTAACCGAGAAAAACACCGGAAAATGTTGTGGAAAACTGAACCGGTGTTTTTTTTATATCTAATGTACTAGGTTGTTTTACTTCATAAAACAGAAGATATACTTATGTGACTGCCATCACTAAAGTAAGCACTCTTCTTAATACACATGTATTACTTTATTAGCATAAGAACTAGTTGTCAACAAGAATTACTCTTTCTTGATGAAGAGTAGTTACTGTAGATTCTTTGCCCTATTAATACATAGAGTATAGTTAGTTTTAATAAAGAATGTGTTGTTTATGTTTAAGTAAAACATCTAGTGTAAACCATTTAAAGGAAACACTATGTTTAAATATATAAGTCATATAATACCTAGTATTGTATGTGATATCCTGAATACTACTGTTAGTATTTTAATTCCACTAGTTAATGTAGTTACTTTACCTAGCCCCCAACACTCCTTAAGTACTTTAGTTACTCTAAGTACTATTGAACTTGATGCACATCTAAATGAAAGTCTATCAATCAATGAGGTTGGTGCACTATGAAGAATCAACAAGTAATGGATACACAACCTAATGTATCTGCAAGAAGTCAAGCGAGTTTACATGTACTACCAGAAACAGGTTTTTTAAGACTCTGGCAGATTATAGGCGATAAGAAAAATAATTTACCCGCACTCATACCAGTAAGTAGAACTACTTTTTTGAATGGTGTTAAGAGTGGTAAATATCCTAAACCCATTAATCTAGGTTCAAGAACAGTTGCTTGGAAAGTAGAAGATATTAAACTGTTTATCAATTCTTTGGGAGGTTTGGTATGAGTGAGCAATCAACTGTACAAGTTAAAGCTACAGTAAAGCCAGCACTAAACATAGCACGATTTCCATTAGTATCTGCTTCAACGATGACAGAAGAACCTGCACAAATTGAATGGCTAGTAGAAAACTTCTTAGAGCAAGGAAGTTTAAATCTACTCTTTGGTGAACCCGCCTCAGGTAAATCACTATTTGCTCTAGAGTGGGGGTTCTGTATTGCTGCAGGTCTTGATTGGAATGGATATCGAACCCAACAAACTAAAGTAGTTATTATTGCAGGTGAAGGACATTCTGGTATGCAACGCAGACTAAAGGCGCTAGAGCATAAATACAAGATGAGCTCACCAGAAAGTTTGTTCATCAGTAAAACTCCTGCTCAACTATTAGATGAAGAAAATGCAAGATTTGTAGCTAGAAGTATTGATGCTCTGTGCTCTAATGCTGGACTAGTAATTATTGATACTTTACATAGAAATATGGACGGAGATGAAAACAGCAGTAAAGATATTGCAATATTTATTAAACATATAGATCATTTCTTTAAACCACATGGAGCAGCAGTTCTTGTTGTTCATCATAGTGGTCATGGTAATAAAGATAGAAGTCGAGGAAGCAGTGCAATAAGAGCATCAATGGATGCTGAGTTCTCAGCTAAAAAGGCAAAAGAAGTTATAACGTTAACATGCCATAAAGCTAAAGATTTTGAAGAAGCTGAACCATTAAATTTTACTTTAAAACCTATAGAGCTGGAATGGTTAACTAGTGATGGTGATCCAATGACAAGTGTTTATTTAGAACCTGCAGTTGAATCCATAGTTAGTAAAGCTAGCTCATCCTTTGCCAATTCTATAAAGCTTAAAGAGTTTGATTCTGCACTATTAAAGTATGGCTTAGAACCACCAGAAGATATAAAGCTAAAGTTTAGCTACTTCAATACACCTCTTGGCCAGACTAAAAAGATTATTACTATTAAAGACTGGAGGAGTTTGGTTTATGCTACTAATAAGGAGAAAGGTAAAACCCAAAATGCGTTGCGTGTGGCGTTTAATAGAGATAAAAAAAAGCTAGTTGAGCAGGGCCATATTGTTGAAGTTGATGGTTATGCTTGGCGAGAGTTTAAGCCCGAAGACGCGAACAGCGAACAAAACGAACAAAAGTGAACATTTGCTGGGGTTATAAGCGAACGACCATGAACACACTTCTTTAGAAGTGTTCATGTGTTCGTAACCGATTTGCAATTTGCTTAACATGACTACTAATATAGCGACTAATAGTTAAATAACTCTTTAGCTATTAGTCGTTTTAGTATATGAAAAGTGTAAATCCATTAAAACTAATAATTTATCTAGGTACTGCTGGTTTTATGTTTGGAAAGGAGTATCTAAATATTAATTTTAAATTACAGCATTTAACCTATTACTAGCAAGAACTTAACATTTATAACAAAGACTTAAGTCCTAATAAATAATTTGTTTATGAAAAATAATGCTTTATTAATTGATAACAATATTATTTAATACCCTCAAATAATATTAACTTCTTATAAACAATGGGGTTCACTCATGCACAACAAATTTTTATTAGTATTTAGCCTAATGATTATTGGCATTCATACTTCACAAGCTGCACTTATAGCTCGTGGTACTGATATGGTCTATGACGATGTGAATAACATCACTTGGGCGGCGGATGCCAACTTGTTTCAAACCCAAGCGGCGAGTAATCCTAATTTAGTTAATGAAATTATAGCTGCCGATGGTTGAGTTATATATGATACACCCAACAGTAATAATGACCCAACGGGCATATACACTCTTACTTCAGCAGACTTTCGTGACAATACTGGCAAAATGACTTGGTGGGGAGCGCAGGCTTGGGCTAATCAATTAACTCTGGGAGGATTGGCCGGCTGGACATTACCAACCACAGTTCCTGCGGTCGGTTATAATCAAACCGGCAGTCAATTAGGTAATTTGTTTTATAACCAACTCGGTGGTGGAGGTACTTCCATCACCACAAACCATAATAACAATTACAATTTGTTTTCTAACGTTCAGGATTTTTTGTACTGGTCGAGTACTGAGTGGGCACCCAATACGGACGGCGCGTGGCACTTCAGTACCTATCAGGGCTACCAAGAGGTCAGTGGTAAGTCTAGCGAGCTCTATGCATGGGCAGTACACGCAGGTGATGTTAGTACAACAGCCGTCCCATTACCAACAGCATATTGGTTATTTACCAGTGGCTTAATAGGTTTACTATCATTAAATCGCAAAAAAAAACACTAATCAACATTATTTAATTTTAAATTTAAAATATTTATGATAACTAGAATATTATTTATCTTCATAACCTTGCAAATTAACGGATGTGCCAGTCTCATGTTTAAAGGATGGGAACAAGTTAATGTCGTTGATAATCTAGATGATAAACATTGTGTCTTGGTTAAAAGCAATGACTCTTGTTTCAATAATGATAGAACTTGTCATATGAAGATGGCAACCTATTACAATGCAAATACTGTTTTGTACAAATCATATCTATCAAGCTCAGATTATTATAATTGTGATACTTCTTCAAAAAGTAATGAGAAGCCTGTTTTATCTGAACCAACTTCAAAACAAGTTCCAGTTCCATCAGTTAAAATAATAGAAAATGAATTCGATAAAAATATTCAATTTAGAGGGATTTTAAGTAGCGAAATCAAAGATGCTTCAAGTGGAAAACAAGTTAAGGGGGATTTCTTTTTAAGAAGTTGGTTAGACAAAAATATTGGAACTGTTAAACATCAATTATATTTGGATACAAAGTATAAGTGGAGCTGGATCAATTGGAATAGTGCTCATGCTGATGACACAAGTGTTTTTGAAACTACTAACATTTCATCAGATGTCGATTGTAAATCTGTATGTACATTTTATGAAACAATAGGAATTGAGATAACAGATGATTATTTAAAAAACAGATTAAATAATGGTTTTAGGATAAAAATAAGTGGTCACAGTGGAGATGAAATTATTATTCAACTTACAACTGAACAAATAAAAGCACAATTAGATGCTATAAGTAGTAAATCTAAAGAATCAAACTTACCCACAGTTAGTAACAAAAAAGAACGAAAAGTAAAGGTTCAAAAGTAGCAATAACTTCATCCATCTATAGTAATTTATGAAAAAAGAAATACATAAAGTCATTGGTATATTGAAAATATTAAGCACTCTGTTAATTGTTACTTTATTAACTGGTTGCATGGAAAAAGAACTAGTAGGGGAGGTTTTTATTGTTACCAATAGTGGGCAGAGTGTTAAGCTTGGTTTAGTAGATGTTATCGCAATCTCTGAGAATAATATAAGGAATTGCATAAAAGAAAAAAAACCACAATGGATAGAAAAAAATAATGTAATAACAAAAGAATATTTAACAAATAAAGAGTATTATGAAAATCATAAGTCTCTTATACATACACTTCAAGTTATTATCGAAATGCATATGGAGCTTTTAGCAGCAGGACATATAGACACTGCAGAACAAGCTAAAAATAATGAAAATGACGTCAAATATCTTCACGAGTTAGAGGTACAATTTGAAGAACTTTCAGAAAAGTTTAATAAAATAAAGATGGTGTATGATAACTACCAAAAAGGAGATTTTTTATTAGAGTGTATTACGAATAATACACTTGCAAAATCGACTACAAATGCTGATGGTAAATTCGCAATTAAAGTACCTAATGAGAAAGTTGCTATGTATGCATTTAGTAAAAGAAAAGTTTTCGATGAAACAGAAGTATATTATTGGCTTAATTGGGTAGATAAGGATGAAAACAATATTATTATCTCAAACAATAACACCTATGAAACATCATGCCCTAGTTGTATAGTTAAATTAAGCGAATTAACTAATTAAAGATTGGATATTAGGATCGTATTAACTAGGATAACAACCTTAATATTTGTATTAATACTATAACTTGAAAATGGTTTTATAAAAAACTTGGAAGGTGCAAAATACTAGCCTATTAGTGTCACGCAATCCAATAAAAGACTAGAAGTACCTTGCTTCACTTCGAAACAAGTTATCTTACAAGCAACCATGACATTAGTTGGTTGTAGTGGGTTGGGCTATTTTTTAATACTGGTAAAGTAGGGAAAAAGTTTCAATAAAATTTATAGATGTTTATTTGTTTGCTTGGGGTAAGATATGAATTTGTGACACGATTAGTGATACGGCTTACGTGTTATTAATATTTTTATATATAAAACATATAATTATTTTCCAATTCAAGTCCGGCCGCCGTACCATATACAAAAACCCGCAAGCCGAAAGGCTTAGCGGGTTTTTTATTGATATTTATTTGAAGATATATGCAAGTCCGGCGGCCGGACTTGAATCGGTTCGTGAATTTGGAATTTATTTAAATACTTTCAATAGGATAGGATCAATTAGATGTCAGGCTTTAACTTTATATAGAAAATTTTAACTTAACATCATAAGGTATAGATTTTTATTCCTTCCATTTAATATCAGTACTTTTAAGGCTGCCTTTTAAGAACAGATCAGTACTTTGGCGTACCCAAATATCAATTTCATCTTGAGTGGGTGGTTTTTGAATACCTAGTTGGAGTTTTTGTAAGCGTTCATTACGTAAGCAACTTAAAAAATGATCGGCGAGTATGTGCGGGTCTTGAGCAGTAAAATAGCCTAGTTGCTGAAATTTTATAAAGAATTCTTCTAATTGATTTAGAGTACGTTGCGGTCCTTGCGCATAAAATTGTATTGCAAGATCAGGGAAACGTAACGATTCTCCCATCATAATACTACGCATTCTTAATACTTCAGGTTGCGTAATTCCAGTTATAAATTGTTTGCCAAAGGCAATTAAGGCGGCTTCAGGATGTCCTGTTAGCGTGTTTTCATCTGCTAATTTACTAACAAAAGGGTCGCTGTAGCGTTTGATGACTGCTCCAAATAACCCGGCTTTACCTTCAAATTCATTGTAAAGCGTACGCATTGATACGCGTGCGGTTTTGGCAATACTTTCTAGACTAACACTTCCGTAGCCATTTTCTAAAAAAAGCACCAGAGCTGCATCTAGTATTCGATGACGGCTTGATGCTTCTTCGCCTTTTCGTGGTCGTCCACATTTAATCATGGCGTATTAAAAACATAAGTTGATATGGCATTAAATAATACCGTAAATTATAATGGTAAGGTATATTACCGTTTAATTTTATTTAGGATTATCAGGCTTAAAACATGCATAAAAGAACATTTATTAAGATATTACAAGGTGGATTAATCCTATTTTTATCTATTGTAATCGTCGCTTGTGATAGTCCGTCCTCTAATATACCACCATTAACTACGCCACCCGCTAACGTCAAAATTGCGAACCCCATAGTGCAAAATGTCACGGAATGGGATGAATATACGGGGCATATCGAATCAACTAACTCAGTTGATATTCGTGCTAGAGTGAGTGGATATTTACAAAGTGTCAATTTTAAAGCGGGTTCTAAAGTTAAAAAAGGTGATTTGTTATTTGAGATTGATCCTAAACCTTTTAGCGCACAATTACAGTATGCACAAGCTGAACTAGATAGAGCAAAAGCCAAGCGAGATTTAGCTAAAAATGATTTAGATCGAGCTGAACATTTATTTAAAGAGAAAGCCATTTCTGCCGAAGAATATGATGCGCGTAGTAAAGGGGCGCGTGAAACTTTGGCGGGTGTGGAATCTGCACAAGCTAACCTAGAAACGGCTAAGTTAAATTTAGAATATACCAGAATACGTGCGCCAATTGATGGTCGTATTGGCCGAGAGTTAATAACTGCGGGTAACTTAGTAAGCGGTGGTGGAGTGGAGCCGACTTTATTAACCTTTATAGTCTCTACTGACCCAGTCTATGTGTATGTCGATGTTGATGAGCAATTGGCACTTAAGTATCGTCGTCAGGTAATGGGTGCAAATAAAAAGTCTGCTGTGATAGAGCAAATATCGGCTCAGTTAGCACTCTCTGACGATATTGGTTTTCCTTATAAAGGCATCATTGATTATAGTTCGCCACGAGCTGATATTAAAACCGGTACCGTTTCAATGCGGGGTGTCTTTGCAAACGTTGGTGATTTACTGAGTCCGGGTTATTTTGCGCGTTTGCGCGTGCAAGCTAGTTTACCTTATTCGGCATTGTTGTTGCCTGATAGGGCTATTGCTACCGATCAATCGAAACACTTTGTGTGGGTAATGACTCAGGAGCAAAAAGTTGAGTACCGTTCGATAGAGTTAGGAGCTCACATAGGAACGTCACGAGTCATTTCTAGTGGTTTAAAACCAGAAGAATGGGTAGTGATTGAGGGCTTGGCAAAGTTGATGCCTAGTCGCTCGGTTAATCCGGAGCGTATCAAATTAGTAGCAGAAAAAGGTGCAATGTAACAATGAATAGATTTGCACATTTTTTTATTGATAGGCCCATATTCGCGGCTGTTTTATCTATTTTAATCGTCTTGGTTGGTGGCTTAGCACTGATTACTTTGCCCATTGCACAATACCCTGAAATAGCCCCACCTACCGTTTTAATTAGCACAACTTATGCAGGTGCAAACGCAAAAGTAGTTGCTGATACGGTAGCGACTCCCATTGAGCAAGAGGTTAATGGGGTTGAAGATATGTTGTATATGTCTTCACAATCGACTAATAGTGGCAACATGGCTTTAACAATTGCCTTTAAGCCCGGGACTAATTTGGATAAGGCACAAGTATTAGTCCAAAATCGAGTTGCTTTGGCTGAGCCACGTTTACCCGAAGAAGTTAGGCGTCAAGGGATAAGTGTTAAAAAGCGTAGTCCTGATTTAAGTATGGTGGTTAACTTAGTATCCCCCGATAAACGTTATGACAGCGTATATTTAAGTAATTATGCCCTGTTACAAATTAAAGATACGCTTGCGCGTTTACCTGGTGTTGGTGATATCGCCATATTTGGGGCTCGTGATTACAGTATGCGGCTTTGGTTAAATCCAGAAAAAATTGCCGCGCGTAATTTAACGGCCAGTGATGTTATCAGTGCTATTAGAGATCAAAATATTCAAGTTGCCGCTGGGGTGGTTGGGCAACAACCATCTAAAAATAATACCGATTTTCAATACACTATTACGACCTTAGGTCGTTTAATGGAGGCTAATCAATTTGCCAATATTGTGATTAAAAAAGGCCAAAACGGGCAGGTTACCTATCTTAAAGATGTGGCTCGTATCGAGCTAGGAGCTAAAGATTACAATTCAGGATTGTTTTTAGATGGTGAGCCTTCTGTTGGATTGGCAATTTTTCAGTTGCCAGGATCTAACGCTGTAGATACCAAGAAAGCCGTTGTGGATGCGATGTTGAAGTTAAAACCCCATTTTCCAGAAGGTCTTGATTATAAAATGGTTTATGACACCGTGGTATTTGTACAGCAATCGATTAAGGCTGTGTCTAAAACCTTATTTGAGGCCTTATTGTTAGTTGTGTTAGTGGTTGTTATTTTTCTGCAAAATTGGCGCGCAACCATCATTCCATTATTAGCTGTACCTGTTTCATTAATTGGGACTTTTGCTGTGATGTCTGTAATGGGTTTGTCTTTAAATACTTTATCTTTATTCGGATTGGTATTGGCTATTGGCATTGTTGTGGATGATGCCATCGTTGTTGTTGAAAATGTCGAGCGACATATTGGTCTGGGTTTATCTGCAAGAGACGCGACTAGAAAGGCGATGACAGAAGTCGTGGGGCCTATTGTGGCTTCGGCATTAGTTTTAGTGGCGGTATTTGTGCCAACAGCATTTATTACTGGAGTTTCTGGGGCTTTTTATAAACAGTTTGCTTTAACTATTACGGTTTCTACGGTTATTTCTGCTTTTAATTCTTTAACCTTAAGCCCCGCTTTATGTGCATTATTATTAGATCGTGCGCATGCTGAAAAGGATAAGTTCACTCGTTTAATAGATTATTGTTTAGGCTGGTTTTTTACTGGATTTAATCGTTTCTTTGGGCGTTTTAGTCTGGCTTATTCGGGCTTGGTTGGGCGTTTGATACGCGTGACTAGTGTAGTTTTGTTTATTTATGCGGGCTTATGTGGATTAAATTTTTGGGTATTTGAAAAAGTACCAACTGGTTTTATTCCGCAACAAGATCAAGGTTATTTAGTGCTTTATGCGCAATTGCCTGATTCTGCTTCTTTAGCAAGAACGCAAGCTGTAGTGAAACAAGCAACGGATATTATTTTAAAAACAGATGGCGTTAATCATGTAAACGCTTACGCTGGATTCTCGGTATTAAGTGGTTCAAGTCAATCTAATGTAGCGACTTTATTTGCTACCTTGGATAATTTTGATGAGCGGGCAGGGCAGCCAAACTTATATGCAGATAGAGTTTTAGAAGATCTTAAGAAACGCTTGTCAGTCGTTGATGATGCTTTTATTAATGTGTTTGCTCCACCTCCTATTCGAGGCATGAGTTCGGTCGGTGGTTTTAAATTACAGATTCAAGATAGGGCAAGTGCGGGTATTGACGCGTTAAAGAACGTAAATGCCGAAATGATTACATTAGGCAATAAAGCACCGGGTGTCGTGGGTTTATTTTCTACTTTTAGAGCAAATGTGCCCCAGTTATTTTTGGATGTTGATAGAACGCGTGTTAAATCGATGGGCGTAGCTTTAAAAGAGGTTTTTGATACCTTACAAATCTATTTAGGGTCTTTGTACGTTAATGATTTTAATAGTTTTGGTCGAACTTATCAGGTTACAGCGCAAGCAGATTCTGAGTTTAGAATGCATCCAGAAGATATTGCTAAATTAAAGACTCGTAATTCTGAAGGAGGCATGGTTCCCTTGGGGGCTTTGCTTGATATTAAGGAAATTAATGGTCCAGATAAAATTACCCGTTACAACATGTATCCAGCGGCTGAAATTAACGGTAGTACTTTGCCGGGTGTTAGTTCTAGCCAAGCCATAGAAACAATGAATAAGCTACTAGCAAAAGAGTTGCCCCCTGGTTTTGATTTTGAATGGACTGAGCTGAGCTTACAGCAAGTCTTAGCGGGTAACGTGGCGTTTTTAGTGTTTCCCTTGAGTGTGATTTTTGTGTTTTTAGCGCTCGCTGCGCAATATGAGAGTTGGTCGTTACCGTTTGCCGTTATTTTGATTGTGCCTATGTGTATTTTGTCTTCGATGCTTGGAGTGTGGATTAGTCATATGGATAACAATATTTTTACGCAGATCGGTTTTATCGTTTTAGTTGGTCTGGCGAGTAAAAACGCAATCTTGATTGTGGAGTTTGCCAAGCGTCGCCAAATGGAAGGGTTAAGTGCGCTTGAAGCAGCAAAAGAAGCCGCTAGCACACGATTAAGACCTATTTTAATGACTTCTTTCGCATTTATCATGGGTGTTTTTCCATTAGTGGTTGCAACAGGTGCAGGTGCTGAATCTAGACGCTTATTGGGTACTGCTGTATTTGGCGGAATGCTGGGGGTGACATTATTTGGTTTGTTGTTAACGCCGGTTTTTTATGTGGCGGTATTAGCTTTGGCAAATCGGATTAGACCTCAAGGGCCGTTAAAGACGGTCAATGAGTCGGGGCTAGATCAATGAAAGATACTTTTATAAAACCATTAAGCATCTTGACTGGAATGTCTATTGCTCTTTTAAACGCTTGCGCAGTGGGACCTAATTATAAAGAACCCTCTTTTGATGCGCCAAAAGCATTTGTTAGTGCTAATAGTACTGACTTTTCTGAAAAAAGCGTTGAAACAAAATGGTGGAATCTGTTTAACGATAAGCAATTAACTGATTTAGTTAATCAGACCCTAAAACATAATTTTAGTTTAAAAATTGCGCAACTAAATATAGAAGAGGCCAGAGCTTTATATTTACAAACAGCGCTAAATTTGGCGCCTATTGTTAGCTCGCATGCAAATTTTACTGATCAAGAGCGTAGTGTGGGGGCTCTTAATAATCGCTCTTTTGTGCCCAGAGGCCTAAAACTTTATAACGTGGGTTTTGATGCGCAATGGGAATTAGATATTTTTGGGCGAGTGAGGCGTAGCGTTGAAGCCAGTAATGATGAGGTGGATGTTCAAGACGCGACTTTGCGTGATTTAAGTGTCAGCCTAGTGGCCGAGGTGGCCAGAAATTATTTTGAATTGCGAGGCTTACAACTACAGTTAGATGTGGCAAAAAAGAATGCTGAAAATCAGGTAAAGACTTTAGAGATTACCCAAGTTAGATTAAACGCGGGGCGTGGTACGGCGTTAGATACATCAAGAGCCTTAGCACAATTGGATTCTACGCGAGCATTGATTCCTCCATTAGAAAGTGGAATAGCGAAAGCAATACATCGCTTAAGTGTGTTAACAGGACAATTGCCAGACGCCTTAATTACTAGCATGTCTCCGCAATTATCTTTACCTAAGGTGCCAGAAAACATTCAGATTGGTAATCCGGCAGATTTATTAAGAAGGCGTCCTGATATTCGGATTGCTGAACGCAGTTTAGCGGCAGCTACTGCCAGTATAGGTGTTGCGACAGCGGATTTATTTCCACGTGTTACTTTTGTGGGGACAGTGGCATTAGAAGCCACAATGTTATCAGGCGTCGCAGCAAAAGGTTCTGACTCTTATTCATTAGGCCCTAGAATTAGTTGGGCTGCTTTAGATTTGGGCCGCGTTTATGCCCGAATTAGAGCGGCGAATATTAATGCTGAAGCAAGCTTGGCTCAGTATCAACAAACAGTGCTGAGTGCTTTAGAAGAAACGGAAAATGCTTTGGTAAACTACAATCGAGAAAAAGTGCGCTTGAGTTTATTAGAGTCGGCAGCAAAAGCAAGTGTTAAGGCTGATGAGTTAGCTAGACTCCGATTTGATGAGGGCGTAAGTGACTTTTTAACGGTCCTAGATACCGAGTTACGTTTGTTAGATGATCAGGAGAAGTTAGCTAGCAGTCAAACAGCAACAGCGACAGCTTTAGTTGCTGTTTATAAGGCCTTAGGTGGCGGTTGGGAAGTTATGACCATCCAATAGGCTTAGGTGCTAAAGGAAAATATTATTTTATGTACATAACTCAAATTAATTCTCTACAGGAATAGGCTTTCTCTCGGCGTATTTTAAACAACTAAATAAAAAGAATTGTGCGCCAAAAATAAGATTTGCCATCAGTAAATGGATGGGTTGTACGATGGCAGGTACGCCCAGTCTATCAAGACTCACTCCCGCTAATATGGCAATAACAACCAACGTAATTTGGACAAATCCAGTTTTAAATAATAACGTTGAAGGTGCTAAAGTTTGTTTTATTTTCCAAACTAACCAGAGGTTAGTAAACAGAATAATTGATGAAAATGAACGGTGGATATAAAAGATAATTGGAAAATCATCGCGCCAGTACTGACGCTCAATGTTAGTTTTAGCAATAAAGTCGACGGCTTCTCTGACTTGTGTGCCCATGGCAATTTGTAATAAAGTCATGAGCATAGCTATCGCTAGTATAGTTTTAAATTTAGCCGGTAATAAGTGGGTATCAATTTGGCTGAGGTAATCGCGTTGCGATCTGGCAATGGTGTAAATTAATAGTCCAACAATAACCAAAGCTAACAGCATGTGCAGGGTAATCATGAAGGGTTTTAAATTGCTAGCTACTACATGAGAACCAAGCCATCCCTGAAAGCCTACTAAAAAGAAACTACTTAGCGCTAAATAAAAGATAGTTTTGTCGGTTTTAAGAAAAATTCGTGATGACCAAGCGGTTAGAAATATTAAAAAACCGATTGAAACGCCAACCAAGCGATTAGTGTATTCAGTCCACGTTTTAACAGGATTAAATTGCGTATTTTCGTAGCCCCGTTGGGCATATATTTCATGGTAGTTGGCGGGTAGTTGGGCTTCTTCTGTAGGTGGTACCCATTGTCCAAAACAGGTTGGCCAATCAGGGCAACCCATGCCGGCACCAGAAGCTCTAACGATGCCCCCCATTAGAATAACGACATAAACGGCAAAAATGGTGATGATGCCTAAGCGACGAAATTTTAAAATAGCGGGTGAGTTCATGGCTGCTCTGTTAATAAGGTAACTGGGATTGGGGGTTCGGATTTAATGATAAGGTTGTAAGGTGTATTTTCGGTAATCTGTAATACTATTAATAGCGATTGTTTTATTAATACATTGTTTTCTTGATTGGGTGTTGGTATTCCATACAGTACCTTAGCAATACCCTGATCTGTGTCAGAGTCAAGTGTGTAAATGTTAGCGTTTGGAACTGGTGTGTATGTTGACAGACATTCGGCTAATACGAGTTCGCGCTTGGTTTTACCTAAATAATGTGTGCGAGCCACAATTTCTTGGCCGGTATAACAGCCTTTTGTATAACTGATGCCACCTAGCTCATCAAGATTAAGCATTTGGGGAATAAATTCTTCGGTTGTTTCGGGGGTTATCCAAGGAATTTCAGCCATAAGGTCTAAATATCGCCAATAGCTAGAATTTGTCGCTGTAAACTGGGCTTCTGTGTTGTAATGCGTCCATAGACTAATAGCCAGATCTGTAGAGGCTATAACAAGTTGTTGCGATTTTGAGATATTAACGCTAATAAAAGTATCTTGAGTAGTACTAAAGCGCTCTGCATCAATATTGGATGTACTGTCATTTAAGCCAAATATACATAAATCTTCAGTGATATTTTCCAGCTTTACATCAGATCTTAGAATGAACATTTGTAATCTTTTCTGGATGCTGTCTATTAGTTCTTTAGACAGAATCATTAGAAAATCATCATTAGATTTTATTAATAGAAAAGTAGTTATTACGCGACCTTTTGGGTTACATATCGCACCGATACTGCTTTTTGTTTCGTTAATATCATTTACGTTACAGGTAATTTGGCCTTGTAATAACTTAGTAGCATCCTTACCGCTAACCTTTAAGATGGCTAGGTAAGGGATCGGGCAGATGACTTTATCAAGCTTTACTAAAGCATCTAGAAATTTAATATCAGTTTCTGTTGCAAAGTGCGCTTGGTTACTAAGTAGGAAGTTTTTCCAGTTTTGATTCATAGTTCGTAATGACTTGGATTTAGTTTACATGAATTATATAGCAACTGTAACGATAGGGTATATGCGTGATAGGACATAGATGACTAGAATTGAAAATAGCAATTTGCTAATTTTATTTAATGATTCTAAATTACTAAAAAAATACACATTGTTTTCACATGTTTTAGTATTAGGTGCTGTTATCGCGAATGATTTAGCTTGGTTTATTAAATTGTTGGTATTGATAGGTGTTATTTCCCATCGAGGATATATTTTGTATAGGCCAAAAAGCTCAATTAAAGGTATTCAATATACTGAGGCTATTGGCTGGGAGCTTTTAATGGGAAATGACTTGGTGCCTATTGACGTATTAAAATCAACCGTTATAACCACCCAGATGTTATTTTTACATTTTAAGATTAGACCGAGTTATTTGTTTTTAAATCGATGGCGAAAAATTACTTTTTTAGTCGTTAGCGATATGCTTTCAGAGCAAGATTATCGCTACTTGGTTGTTAAATTGCGCATGACGGTAATAAAATAAGTGTAAAACAAGTCGCGTCTGATAAAATAAAATTATTGCAACTAAAGTTTAATAGTTTTTGACTGGTAATTGCAGGTATCATAAGCCCCACTAATTAAAATAATAAGGAGAAAGCGGATGTCAAAAGGCCAAAATTTACAGGATAATTTTTTAAACTCGCTTAGAAAAGATCATACGCCCGTATCAATTTTTCTAGTTAACGGGATTAAACTACAAGGAAAAGTAGATTCGTTTGATCAATATGTCATTATGCTTAAAAACACCATTAGTCAGATGGTTTATAAACATGCTATTTCTACGATTGTACCTAGTAAAGCCGTAAAAATGACGCGTGAGGATGAGGTCGTTGAGGATTAGGCACTTCAGTTTCGATGTTGTTCTTAATCCTATAGTATTATCCTTGGAGTATTTTATTGTTTGATCGTCCAGATTCAGGTGAGCGAGCCATACTTGTTCATCTAACCATTCGTTCCGGGCAGGAAGATCTTTTAGAATTAAAAGAATTAGCTAAATCTGCCGGAACAGACCCTGTTTATGTCGTTACTGGGACGCGTAAGCGTCCAGATCCAAAGTTTTTTGTTGGTACCGGTAAGCTTGAAGAGCTAAAAGCCGCTGTTGAAGAATATAGTGCCGATGTAGTTCTCTTTAATCATCCATTAGCCCCCAGTCAAGAAAGAAATCTTGAAGGATTTTTAGGGGTTCGAGTGGTTGATAGAAATGGTTTAATTCTGGATATCTTTGCTCAGCGTGCTCAGTCTTTCGAAGGTAAATTGCAAGTGGAGTTAGCGCAGCTAAAGCATTTATCAACTCGTTTAGTAAGAGGCTGGACGCATTTAGAGCGTCAAAAAGGCGGTATCGGTTTGCGTGGTCCTGGTGAGACCCAATTAGAAACAGATCGGCGTTTATTGGGTTTACGCATTAAGCAGATTCAACAAAGATTAGATAAAGTTGAGAAACAACGTCATCAAGGTCGTAGTAAGCGTAAAAAAGCAGAGATTCCATCGGTTTCGTTGGTCGGTTATACCAATGCGGGCAAGTCAACCTTATTTAATTCATTAACGGGTGCTGATATTTATGCTGCGGATCAATTGTTTGCAACTTTAGATCCAACCTTACGTAGTTGCCAATTGCCTAATAGTACCGAGATAGTTTTAGCGGATACCGTAGGTTTTATTAGACATTTGCCTCATGAATTAGTCGCCGCTTTTAAATCTACATTACAAGAAGCAAGTGAAGCTGATTTATTGTTGCATGTGGTCGATTCTTTTAGTGAAGAACGCGATGAGATTATGTTGCAAGTTAATAATGTACTTAAAGATATTCAGGCTGATAAAGTTAGACAGTTAGAAGTTTTTAATAAAATTGACTTACTGGATAATATCCAACCCCATGTTGATAGAGATGATTTAGGTAATCCTATTCGTGTTTGGTTATCCGCTGAATCAGGCGCGGGGCTTGATTTGTTAAATTCTGTATTGGCAGAAATTTTTGCCAATACAAAAGTAAAAAGACACTGTTATTTAAGGCCAGATCAAACACATATTCGAGCAAAACTATTTACTTGCGCAAATATAATTGACGAGCATATTGATGAGTCAGGTGCCAACGATTTAATTATTGAAATTGACGTTAGGTATTTGGGACTGTTAAAAGATGTAAAAAATGAAGAAATAACCGCATAACTGTCGTTACTTCACTAAAGTGAAAACCCGTAGACTACGGTCTGGGGTTTTCACTTTTATGGTGATATACGATAGAATAAGCGTTATTAGTGTCCCAAGGGATAAAATTAATTAAGTAATCCAATATGGAGCATAAGTATGTCGTGGAATGAGCCTGGTGGTGATAACAAAGACCCATGGAGTGGTCGAGGAGATCAAAAAGGACCTCCTGATTTAGACGAAGTAGTGCGTTCTTTGCAAGATAAATTAGGTAAGTTTTTTGGCGGTAATGGTGATAATAATCAAGGATCACCGAATAATTTCTCTTTGGGTAGTTCTTTGACCGGAATCGGATTTCTTGCCGGTGGCGTAGCTGTTTTATGGGGCTTAAGTGGATTTTATATTGTTGATGAAGGTAATCACGGTGTTGAAACTCGCTTCGGTCAATATATTGGTACTACACAATCAGGTTTAAATTGGCATTTTCCGCAACCCATTGAGCGTGTTGATATTATCAATGTAAAACAACAGCGCTTTATTGAAGTAGGTTACCGTAGTGCCGGTGGTGAACAAATCGGTTCAGTGCCTAAAGAAGCCTTAATGTTAACTAAGGATGAGAATTATGTTGATGTAAGATTGGCTGTGCAATATCAGGTTAAAGATGCTAAACAATTTCTGTTTAACGTGGTAAACCCTGCGTTAACCCTAAAACAAGTCACAGAAAGTGCATTAAGAGGTGTGGTAGGTAGTAGTGCTATGGACTTTGTTTTAACGCAAGGACGTAGTGAAATCGTGACTCTGATAAAAAAAGAAATTCAAGATGTCATGGATAGTTATGAGTCAGGGGTTCAAATTACTAGCGTTAACTTACAAGACGCACAACCACCTGAGCAAGTGCAAAACTCTTTCGAAGATGCAATTAAAGCGCGTGAAGATGAACAGCGTTTGATTAATGAAGCAGAAGCCTATTCTAACGACGTAGTACCAAAAGCGCGAGGGGCTGCGGCTCGTAAAATTCAAGAAGCTGAGGGTTATAAAGAGCAAGTTATTGCTCAAGCTCAAGGTGAAACAAGTCGATTTACTCAATTGTTAGGTGAATATAACAAGGCTCCCGATGTGACCCGTAAACGCTTATACATTGAATCAATGGAAGCAGTGTTGTCTGAAACTAATAAAGTATTAGTGGATGCCAAATCTGGAAGTAATTTTTATTTGCCATTGGATAAAATGACACAAGCTCAAGTAGCGCCAACGCCTGCTACAAGCAATGGTGGTTCTAACCCTGTGGATCAACCTCAAAATCAACAGCCGATTTCTATTCCTGAACCCGCTGTTGAACGTAATACTGCAACTCGTAGTCGTGATGGAAGAGGTCGCTAATGAATCAAAATAAAATATTAGTAGGATTAGCAGGCATTGTATTAGTTGCTGTTATGAGCGTTTTTACAGTGGGTCAAAACGAAAAGGTTATAAAATTTAGGTTGGGTGAAATCGTTAAAAACGACTATGCGCCGGGATTACATTTTAAAATTCCTTTTATTAACAATGTAAAAAAGTTTGATGGCCGTATCCAAACGATGGATGCTAAACCAGAACGTTTTTTAACAGCGGAAAAAAAGAACGTTATTGTTGATTCTTTTGTAAAATGGCGTATTGGTAATGTGAGTACTTTTTATACCACTGTTGCAGGTGATATAGATCAGGCTAATTTACGCTTAGATCAAATTATTAAAGATGCTTTTAGAAGTGAGTTTAGTAAACGTAATATTAAGCAGCTTATATTTACTGATCGCAGTGCCATACGTGAAATATTAACTAATAATTCAAAAGCGGTTGCAGCAGAGTTAGGGATGGAAATTGTTGATGTGCAAGTCATGCGTATTGATTTACCACCTGAAGTGAGTAGTTCAGTTTTCCGAAGAATGGAAGCTGAAAGAGAAAGAGTGGCGAGAGAGTTCCGATCTCAAGGTGCGGAAGCAGCTGAGAGAATTCGGGCGGATGCTGATAGACAACGAGTGGTTACGTTAGCAAATGCTTTCCGTGATGCTGAAAAATTGCGCGGTGAAGGTGATGCGACTTCAGCTGAAATTTATGCTAATGCTTTCGGCGCAGACACAGAGTTTTTTACGTTTTACCGTAGTTTAAATGCTTATAAAAAGAGTTTTTCTAGTTCAAGTATGATGGTGCTAGATCCAAGCTCTGATTTCTTTAAATATTTTAAAGCCCAGAAATAAGGTTCTATTTGGTTTTAAGAGATCATTTATAATTAAAGAATATTAGTTTAGGTAGTATTTTTTTTAATGAAATATCGAAACGCTCCGCCTTGGTGGGGCGTTTTGTTTGAGTGGATATACAAAATGCAAGCAAAAGATTCCTGGCTCTTGCCTGATGGAATAGAAGAAATATTGCCAGAACAGGCTAAGCAACTTGAAGTTTTACGAAGTCAGATATTAGAATTGTTCGAGTGTTGGGGTTACGATTTAGTTATTCCACCCTTTATTGATTTTCTTGATTCTCTATTGACAGGTTCAGGGCATGATTTGGACTTGCAAACATTTAAATTGACCGACCAGTTAACTGGCGAAATGTTGGGTGTAAGAGCTGACATGACGCCACAAGTTGCTAGAATTGATGCTCATAATTTAAAGCATGAATGGCCAACTCGTTTATGTTATGTCGGAACAGTGCTGCATACAAAAGGTGACCCTTTACATAAAACGCGTAGTCCGATGCAGTTGGGTGCAGAGATATATGGGCATGCGGGTAAAGAAAGTGATATAGAAGTTATTCGTTTAATGCTGGAAACCTTGGCTGTGGCGGGTTTATTAAATATTCATTTAGATTTAGGTCATGTAGGAATTTACAGAGCCTTATCTAAGCAGGCTGGTTTAACCGAACTACAAGAAAGTGAATTATTTGATGTGTTGCAACGTAAAGCGCGTCCCGAACTTAAGATTTTGTTAGACAATTACACGATTGATGATGATTTGAAGGCAATGTTCTTAAAATTGCCTGAGTTGAATGGTGGCAAAGCAGTCATGCAGGAAGCTAAGGTTGTTTTGTCAAAAGCTAATAGTGAGGTTAAGAATGCTTTAGCTGATCTGGAAGCCATTGCTGAACAGTTAACAGCTTTTTTACCTTCATTACCCATTAGTTTTGATTTAGCCGAGTTGCGTGGTTACCATTATCATACGGGTGTTATTTTTGCAGCTTTTGTGCCGTCTTTAGGTCGAGAGATTGCAAGGGGCGGGCGATACGATAATATTGGGGCTGTATTTGGCAGAGCGCGCCCAGCAACAGGTTTTAGTACGGATTTAAAATTAGTTTCAGCACTCGCAAAGCGATCAAATCCTGTGGTATCAAAAGCTTTAATTTTTGCGCCTTTTGAGGAAGATGCTGCTTTAACACAAAAAATTAGAGACTTACGAACTCAACATCAAGCAGTTGTTCAACAATTGCCTGGTCAAACCGGAAGTGCAAAGGAAATGGGTTGCACTTCTATTTTAGAAAAAGATCAACAAAATTGGGTCGTAAGACCTTTAGCTTAAGTCTGGAAAAATTATGGGAAAAAATGTCGTTATTATCGGTACTCAATGGGGTGACGAGGGAAAAGGTAAGCTTGTAGATTTATTAACAGAACAAGTTGAGGCTGTAGTACGTTTTCAAGGTGGTCATAATGCCGGCCATACTTTGGTTATTCATGGTGAGAAAACAGTATTGCATTTAATTCCCTCTGGTATTCTTAGGGATAACGTCCTATGCATGATTGGTAACGGTGTTGTTTTGTCGCCTCAAGCTTTAATTGAAGAGATCGACATTCTTGAAAAAGCGGGGATCTCAGTGAGAAACCGTTTATTGATTAGTGAAGCCTGTACTTTAATTTTGCCTGTACATGTAGCAATTGATCAAGCCCGTGAAAAAGCGCGTGGTGGTAAAGCGATTGGGACAACTGGTCGTGGTATTGGTCCTGCTTATGAGGATAAGGCTGGTAGACGTGGTTTAAGAGCCGGTGATTTATTGAATCCTGAAACTTTCGCTGAAAAGTTGACGGATCTAGTGGACTATCATAACTTCATGTTGACTAATTACTATCATACTGATGCTGTTGATTATCAACAAACGTTAGATGAAGCGCTTAGATTGGGTGAGTTAATAAAGCCTATGTTAACTGATGTGAGCGAAGTGCTTTATAAGTTTCAAGAAGAAGGTAAAAATTTATTATTCGAAGGTGCACAAGGTGCCTTGCTTGATATAGATCATGGTACGTTTCCTTATGTAACATCTTCTAGTACAACTGCCGGTGGTGCGGCGACAGGCAGTGGCTTAGGGCCATTAGATCTTGATTATGTTTTGGGTATTACTAAAGCTTATTCAACTCGGGTAGGAAATGGGCCTTTCCCTTCTGAATTACACGATGCCAATGGTGATCATTTAGGCACTAAAGGCCATGAGTTTGGAGCTACGACAGGTCGTAAGCGCCGGACAGGTTGGTTTGATGCCGTTGCAATGAGAAAGTCGGCAAAGTTAAACAGTTTAAGTGGTATTTGTTTGACTAAGTTAGATGTCTTAGATGGTTTAGAAAGAATTGGTATTTGTACCGCTTATAAGTTAAATGGTGAAATTACTGATACTGCACCTTTAGGGGCGGATCAATATGAGCAATGTGAAGCAATTATCGAAGAAATGCCCGGTTGGAGTCAAAATACTTTTGGTGTAACAGATTATGCTGAGTTGCCTGATAACGCTAAAGCTTATATCAAACGCCTTGAGGACTTAGTCGGTGTAAAAATAACTATTATTTCTACTGGTCCAGATAGAGATGAGACTATTGTTCTTGAGCATCCGTTCGCTTAAAGATTGATTTAATTGATTGAAGTATTAGGCTGATGACTAAAATAAAAGTTCTTTTTGTATGCATGGGTAATATTTGTCGTTCACCTACTGCAGAGGGTGTGTTCGCAAAATTGCTGAAAGATCGCCGTTTAGAAGAACGTTTTAGTATAGATTCTGCTGGTACGCATGCGTATCATGTGGGAGAGCAGCCTGATCTTCGATCACAAGAAGCTGCATTAGAGCGAGATGTGCATTTGGCGCATTTACGGGCGAGAAAAGTCATTATGGGTGACTTTGAAGATTTTGATTATTTGTTAGCCATGGATGACGATAATTATCACACGCTGATGAATGCCTGTCCGGAAGCTTACCAATATAAAATCAAATATTTTCTGGATTACGCGCCAGATTTATCTGTTAGAGAGGTTCCTGATCCTTATTATGGTGGTCGGTTCGGTTTTGAAAAGGTTTTAGATCTGATTGAGGCTGCTTCAGAAGGTTTGTTGAATACATTAGTCATTGATAAAGCGGTTAAATTATAAGGTGATATCGTGGCAATAGTTTCTAATACGGTTAATTATTTAGATGGCGATGTTTTATTAGAAGGCTATTTTGCCTTTGATGACTCCATACAAGGACAAAGACCGGTCGTGTTAATTAATCACGCTTGGGCTGGTAGAGATGGTTTTGTTGAAGAAAAAGCCAAACAAATTGCTGAGTTGGGTTATGTAGGATTTGCTGTGGATATGTATGGCAAAGGTATTTTAGGTATAAGCAAAGACCAAAATGCGCAATTAATGCAACCTTTTATGGAGGATCGGCAGTTAATTATTCAGCGGATGAAGGCAGTTTTTAATGCTATTAGATTAATGCCTTGGGTTGATGATAAACAAATAGCGGCTATGGGGTTTTGTTTTGGTGGTTTATGTGTACTAGACTTTGCTAGAACCGGTATTGATATCAAAGGTGTTATTAGCTTTCATGGTCTGTTAGGTGCACCTCAAGTAGACGCCGGAAGTGTTATAAAAGCAAAGGTACTTGCTATGCATGGGTATGATGACCCTATGGTGCCTGTTGTCCAAGTTAATGTTTTCCAAGAAGAAATGACCCGGGCTGGTGCTGATTGGCAGTTTCATAGCTTTGGAAATACGATGCACGCTTTTACTAATCCAGTCGCTAATGATCCAGACTTTGGTACTGTTTATCAGGTTAGTGCTGATCAGCGTTCGTGGAAATTAATGGTTAGTTTTTTAAACGAGATTTTCACTTCGGTTTAAAACATCAAGTCTTTCGACTCATTATCGACAATTTGCTATAATTGTAGGGTTTTTAAAGTTATAGAGTCGCAATTGTCGTAAGGAAACCTCCATTGTGTACTTATATTTAGTTAAATCATTACGCCGATGTGTTTTTGTTGGTAAACAGTTTATATAGGGATCAATGTCAAACTTCGCAAAAGAAATTATTCCTGTTAATCTCGAAGATGAGATGAAGCAGTCCTATCTCGATTACGCAATGAGCGTTATCGTTGGTCGAGCTCTGCCAGATGTTAGAGATGGTCTAAAACCGGTTCATCGTCGTGTTTTATATGCGATGAGTGAATTAGGTAATGATTGGAACAAGCCATACAAAAAATCAGCACGTATTGTTGGGGATGTGATCGGTAAGTATCATCCTCATGGAGATACCGCTGTATACGATACCATGGTGCGTATGGCGCAACCATTTTCTATGCGTTATATGTTGATTGATGGTCAAGGTAACTTTGGCTCAGTTGATGGTGATCCCCCAGCTGCGATGCGTTATACCGAAGTACGTATGGCGAAAATCGCCCATGAATTATTAGCTGATTTGGATAAAGAAACAGTTAATTTTATTCCTAACTATGATGACTCAGAAATTCAGCCAGAAGTATTGCCAACTAGAGTTCCAAACTTATTAGTCAATGGTTCTTCTGGTATTGCTGTTGGTATGGCGACTAATATTCCGCCCCATAATATGGGTGAAGTGGTTAGCGCTTGTTTGGCCATGATCGATAATCCAAATGTGACCATTTACGATTTGATGGCTCATATTCCAGGTCCAGATTTTCCTACGGCGGGTTTTATCAATGGTTCAGCCGGAATTTATAGCGCTTATACTACGGGTCGTGGCAAGATTTATCTGCGTGCACGTTGTCATTTTGAATCGATTGGTGATAGTAGTCGTCAGGCGATAATTACTACAGAATTACCTTATCAAGTCAACAAAGCGCGTTTGCTAGAGAAAATTGCCGAGTTAATAAAAGAAGGCAAGCTCGAAGGTATTTCTGGTTTACGTGATGAGTCTGATAAAGACGGTATGCGTATGGTTATTGAATTACGCCGAGGCGAGGTTCCTGAGGTAGTTCTAAATAATCTTTATAAACAAACTCAATTCCAAACGGTGTTTGGTATCAATATGGTGGCTTTATTAGATGGCCGTCCACATTGCATGAATTTGTTTGAAATTCTTAGGGCGTTTATTGATCATAGACGAGAAATTGTTACTCGTAGAACAATTTACAATCTGCGTCGTGCTAGAGAAAGAGCTCACGTTTTAGAAGGTTTAGCGGTTGCTTTAGCTAATATCGATGTGATGATTGAATTAATCAAAACATCAAGTAATAGAGAACAAGCAAAAGAAGGATTATTAGCTAGAACCTGGAATGCTGGTTTAGTTTCTTCGTTATTAGAAAGAGCGGATGCTACTCGTTCTAGACCGGAAGATTTAGCTGAGGAGTTTGGTATTCATGATGGTTTTTATCGTTTATCAGAAACACAAGCTCAAGCTATTCTTGACTTACGCTTACATCGTTTAACAGGTTTAGAGCAAGATAAGATAGTTAATGAATACAAACAATTATTAGAACAAATTGACGAGTATTTATATATCTTAGCGAGTGACGTGCGTTTGATGGAAATCATCAGAGAAGAATTAGTTGCGATTAAAGACGAATATTCTGATCCGCGTCGTACCGAAATTATTCTAAATCAGTTGGATTTATCAGAGCAAGATCTTATCACTGAAGAAGACATGGTCGTAACTATGTCTCATGAGGGCTATGTTAAATCTCAACCACTCAGTGACTATAAAGCACAGCGTAGGGGTGGGCGAGGTAAATCTGCGACTGCAACTAAGGATACTGACTATGTCGATAAATTAATTGTTGCTAATACACATGACACGATTTTATGTTTTTCTTCTTTAGGAAAAGTGTATTGGTTAAAGGTTTATCAATTACCGGTTGCAAGTCGTGCAGCACGTGGAAAACCATTTGTTAATTTATTGCCTTTAGAACAAGGTGAGAAAATTAATGCCTTATTACCGATCCGTGAGTTTACTGAAAATAAATTTATTTTCATGGCGACTTCTGCTGGGACAGTTAAAAAGACACCTCTTAGTGAGTTTGAACGACAAAGAGCTAGTGGCAAAATTGCGATTGATCTAAAAGAAGGCGATACCTTAGTCGGCGTTGCAGTTACGGATGGAAAGCAAAACGTCTTATTATTTGGTAGCACCGGTAAAGCAGTATGCTTTAACGAAGAAGATGTTCGCTCTATGGGTAGAACTGCCGCTGGTGTAAGAGGTATGCGTTTACTTGAAGGTCAAAAAATTATTTCTTTAATCATTGCCACTGAAGGTACAGTGTTAAATATTACTGAAAATGGTTATGGAAAACGAACTAAGTTAGAAGAGTTTACTTGTCATAAGCGCGGTGGTCAGGGGTTAATCGCTATTCAAACATCTGAGCGTAATGGTTCTGTAGTAGGTGCAGTGTTGGTGAATGATACTGACGAAATTATGCTAATCACCGATGGTGGTACTTTAGTGCGTACGCGAGTGGATGGTATTTCTGTTGTGGGCAGAAATACTCAGGGCGTGACCATTATTCGTTTAGATAAGAAAGAAAAAGTGATTGGTGTAGATCGTATTGACGGTTTGGCCGGCGTTGATGATGAAAGTGATGATGAGCTAAATACTGAGTTAGAGGTAGCTGATTTAATTGTTGAAGATAGTGCGGATGAAGCGACTGAAAATGATGCTGAGCCCAATAGTGACGATGAGACCGCTTAAGTGTTTTTGAGTCATTTAGTTAGGGCGATAATGTATGTCGACTTCTGTTTGTTAAAAACAATTTAATCATGAGATAAGCGATGTCTGATATTTATAATTTTAGTGCGGGTCCTTCTGTATTTCCTAAATCAGTCTTATTAAAAGCTCAGCAAGAGTTGTTAGATTGGCAGGGTTCTGGGCAGTCAGTATTGGAAATGAGCCACCGTGGCAATTTTTTTCCAATTATTGCTGAACAATTAGAAACTGATTTGCGAAGCTTAATGGGGATACCAGAAAATTATAAGGTATTGTTTTTGCAAGGAGGGGCATCGGCGCAATTTTCATTCATCCCGCAAAACCTCCTTAGAGGAAAAGCTAAAGCTTGTTATGTCAAAACAGGTGCTTGGTCAGAAAAAGCAGTGCTTGATGCACAAAATTATTGTGATGTTTTAGTCAGTGCTAGTTCAGAAAATACGGCTTATACAAGTATTCCTGAAGAGTCGACTTGGATTTTAGACGCGCAAGCAGCTTATTTACACTACACCACTAATGAAACAATTCATGGCGTAGAGTTTTCAAAAATTCCTGATGCTAATGGATTGCCTTTAGTCGCAGATATGTCATCAAATATTCTGTCTAGAGTTGTTGATGTTAGTCAGTATGGTTTGATTTATGCTGGTACTCAAAAAAATATGGGGCCTGCGGGAGTAACTGTCGTTATAGTAAGAGAAGATTTGCTGGGTTATGCTAGTAAAACTACTCCACCTGTTTTTGATTATCAAGAACAAGCTAAAAGCCATTCAATGTTAAATACTCCTGCTACCTATAATTGGTATTTAGTTGGATTAGTTCTTAAATGGTTAAAAGAGGCCGGCGGTGTTGATGCTATCGAGCAAATTAACAAAGCTAAATCGACACAGTTATATCAAGCCATAGACCAATCGACTTTATACTCTAATCCTGTTGCAATATCTGATCGATCCCGTATGAATGTGCCGTTTATTTTGGCAGATTCTGCGTTAGACCAAGAGTTTTTAAAAGCAGCAGAATCAAATGGCTTATTTGAATTAAGAGGTCATCGATCAGTAGGTGGTATGAGAGCAAGTATTTATAATGCTATGCCTGAATCTGGTGTAAAAGCTTTGATTGATTTTATGCTTGAATTTGAACGCACCCATTAAACTTAATAATCTTATACAGAGTACTTATTATGTCATCAGTTACCCCACTTGCTGAATTAAGAGAGAAAATTGACGCTATTGATGCGCAGATTTTACAATTAATTAATCAGCGTGCTGCGTGTGCAATGGAGGTTGCAAAAACTAAAATTGCTGAAGGAGAGCAAGGTACATTTTATCGACCTGATAGAGAGTCATTAGTTTTAAGACGTATCATGGAGTTAAATCAAGGGCCTTTAGAGGATTTAACGGCGGTTCGATTTTTTAGGGAGTTGATGTCTGCTTGTTTGGCATTGGAAAAACCAATGGATATTGCCTTTTTAGGTCCAGAAGGTACTTTCACACAGCAAGCTGTGTTTAAGCATTTTGGTCATGCAGTTAAGAGTATTCCAGTGAGTACTATCAATGAAATATTTGGTGCTGTTGAGTCTGGTAAATGTCAGTTTGGGGTGGTACCAGTAGAAAATTCTACAGAAGGAGTGATTAGCCATACATTGGATCGTTTTTCAACGTCAACTTTGAATATTTGTGGAGAGGTTGAGATACGAGTTCATCAGAATTTGATGGGGCATACGAGCAATTTATCAGAAATCACTGAGGTTTTTTCTCATCAGCAATCTTTAGCACAATGTCGTCAATGGTTGGATAATCATCTTCCGGGTGTTAAGCAGACTGCAGTTAATAGTAATTCTGAAGCGGCTCGATTGGCGTCGTTAAATAAGCATACGGTTGCTATTGCAGGTATTGCTGCGGCCGATGTTTATCATTTAGAAATTATAGAAAGCAATATTGAAGATGAGCCTAATAATACGACACGTTTTATTATTATCGGCCAACAATCACCCACGCCAACGGGTAATGATAAAACATCTTTGGTTGTATCTACTGGTAATCAACCAGGTGCATTACACAAAATATTAGAGCCTTTTGCAAAGTTTGGTATTGGTATGGTAAATATTGAATCTAGACCTTCAAGACAGGGATTGTGGGATTATTTGTTCTTTATTGATATCGAAGGGCATAGTGATGATACCGTGGTCGCAGAAGCATTAGATACAGTTAAAGAGCGTGTCAAAATGTTTAAACTACTCGGATCCTATCCAAAAGCAGTACTTTAATCTACGATTTGATCTCAGAAACAAAGTTTTTTAAAAATATCATGAATAATAAAATTTATAACCTTGCGTCATTGGGTGTTCAACAACTTATACCCTATAAAGCGGGTAAGCCGATTGAAGAATTAGAGCGTGAATTAGGTCTAACTGAGATTATCAAATTGGCTTCTAATGAAAATCCAATAGGGCCAGGTAAAAAGGCATTAACTGCAATTCAAGAAGCCTTATTAGGCTTGGCTTTATACCCCGATGGTAGTGGATTTTCTTTAAAACAATCTTTATCAAAGAAGTATTTAGTTGATCCAGAACAAATTACATTAGGGAATGGCTCTAACGAATTATTAGAGTTGGTTGCAAGGGCGTTTTTAACACCTGAACATGAGGTAGTTTTTTCACAACATGCTTTTGCCGTTTATCCGATTGTGACTCAGTCGGTGGGTGCTAAGGCCGTCGTCGTGCCGGCGATTAATTATGGTCATGATTTAGATGGCATGTTAAAAGTTGTTACGGATAAAACCCGTATTGTATTTATCGCTAATCCAAATAATCCAACGGGTACTCTATTATCACAAGAAAGTGTCGAGCGATTTATTGCCGCTTTGCCTGATACCTGTGTTTGTGTTCTTGATGAAGCGTACTTTGAATTTGTAAGTTCAGTAGAGCCTATTGATTCTATTGAATGGCTAAAGAAATTCCCCAATTTATTAATCACCCGTACGTTTTCAAAAGCCTATGGTTTAGCAGGTTTAAGAGTTGGTTATGGTTTATCAAGCCCAGAAATGGCGGATATTCTTAATCGTGTTCGTCAACCATTTAATAATAATACCTTAGCTTTGCTAGCAGCTGAAGCGGCTTTGAGTGATGAAGAGCATTTGCAAGAAACTGTTCGAGTAAATACATCTGGTATGACGCAGTTGACTGAAGGTTTTAAAAAATTAAATCTTGAATGGATTCCATCTTCGGGTAATTTTGTGCTTGTTGACTTGAAGCAGTCAGGACAAGTTATTTATGATGCATTATTACGAAAAGGTGTCATTGTTCGGCCGGTAGGTAATTATGAGTTACCTAATCATTTGCGTATTAGTATTGGTACGGAATTAGAGAATCAAGTTTTTCTAAACGCGTTGGCTGAAATTCTTAATAATGTTTGATAGCTTATGTGTTATCGGTGTAGGCTTGATGGGTGGTTCGCTTGCCCGAGCAGCAAGACATTATGGCTTAACCAAACGAATTGTTGGTTTTGGTCGGGAAGTAGATCAGAAAAATCTCCAGAAGGCTAAAGATTTAGGGGTTATTGATGATTATTACCTACAAATCGAAGAAGCTATTCAAGGTGTTGACTGTGTTTTAATTGCTACTCCGGTTGCCGCTTTAGAAGATATATTTGAATTACTTAAGCCTTATTGGTCTGAGCATACAATTTATACAGATGTTGGCAGTACTAAAGCAAGTATAGTGAATGCAGCAGAACATGTTTTTGGGTTTATTCCTAGTAATTTAGTACCGGCTCATCCCATTGCAGGGGCAGAGCAGAGTGGTGTAGAGGCTTCGTTTTATGATTTATTTTTAAACAGAAGGCTAATTATAACGCCACTCACAAATACTGATAATAATGCAGTGAATAAAATAAAGCTTTTATGGGAGCGCTGTGGTTCAGATGTTTCTGTTATGACTGTTGATCGTCATGATGAAATATTGGCCGCTACAAGTCACTTGCCTCATATCTTAGCTTTTGCTTTAGTTGATATGTTGGGTCAAAAAGACCAACAATCCGAGATCTTTAAATATGCCGCTGGCGGTTTTAGAGATTTTACTCGTATTGCCTCAAGTGATCCTACAATGTGGAGAGACATTTGTTTGGCAAATAAAAGTGAAATAATCCCATTGCTTCAGCAAACAAAAGAACAATTGGATAAAATACAGGCTTTGCTGGAAGCCGATGATGGCCAGCAACTTTTATCAATCTTTGCGTATGCCAATACTGCAAGGCAACGCTTTCTTAATCAGTTTGAAGGAAATATGTCTAAATCAATCACATTTCAAGTTAAGCCCGGTGGTTCATTAAAGGGTGAGGGTCGTGTTCCTGGTGATAAATCAATGTCACATCGGTCAATTATGCTAGGTTCTTTGGCTGAAGGGACTACTCATGTTAAAGGCTTTCTTGAAGCAGAAGATGCTTTAGCTACATTACAAGCTTTTAGGGATATGGGTGTTGAAATTGAAGGCCCTGTAAATGGAAGTTTAACTATTCATGGTGTGGGTAAGCATGGCTTAAAAGCACCTAAAAATGAATTGTATTTAGGAAACTCTGGAACATCAATGCGCTTGTTAAGTGGTTTATTAGCTGGCCAGGCATTTGATTCTGTGTTGACGGGTGATAAATCATTATCGGGTCGTCCTATGAAGCGAGTAACCGGACCTTTAGCGGCAATGGGTGCAGATATAAAAACAACTGAGGCTGGTACAGCGCCACTATATATTACTGGTAAAGCAGGTCAATTAACTGCGATTGATTATGAAATGCCTATGGCAAGTGCTCAAGTTAAGTCTTGCTTATTATTAGCTGGTATGTATGCAGAAGGTGATACAAGCGTAACAGAGCCAGCTCCAACTAGAGATCATACAGAGCGTATGCTATCTGGTTTTTCATATCCGGTTAATAAAGAAGGTAGTCGAGTTACGATAAATGCTAATGGTAAATTAACTGCATGTGATATTGACGTGCCGAGTGATATTTCTTCTGCGGCTTTCTTTTTAGTGGGTGCGTCAATTGCACCTGGATCAGATTTATTATTAAAGCACGTAGGTATTAATCCAACACGTACTGGCGTTATAGATATTTTAAGATTAATGGGCGCTAAAATTGAAGTGCTTAATGAACGTACTGTAGGTGGTGAACCTGTAGCAGATTTACATGTGGTATATAGTCCATTAAAGGGCATCGATATACCAGAAGATTTAGTGCCGCTCGCAATTGACGAGTTCCCTGTGCTATTTGTTGCTGCTGCTTGTGCGGAAGGTCAAACTCGTTTAACAGGTGCTGAAGAGTTGCGGGTAAAAGAATCTGATCGAATTCAAGTAATGGCTGATGGCTTACAAATACTAGGTGTTGATGCTCAACCTACTGCTGATGGTATGGTTATTCAGGGTAGTTCAATTGGTGGTGGTGTAGTCACTTCACATGGAGATCATCGAATCGCTATGTCATTCTCAATTGCTGGTTTGCGTGCGACTGCTCCAATTACAGTGTTGGATTGTGCAAACGTAAACACTTCATTTCCTGAGTTTAAAGACTTAGTTAAGAGATTGGGGTTGGATTTGGTTTGTGAGGAAGCTTAATGACAATTCCTGTCTTAACAATTGATGGACCAAGTGGAGCTGGAAAAGGTACTGTTAGTCGCTTAGTGTCAAAAAAATTGGGCTGGAATTATTTAGATAGTGGCTCTATTTATAGATCGCTAGCTATTGCTTTGCAAAAACTATCTGTTTCTGTAACTGATGTAACGGCAGTGACTGAAGTAGCTAGTTCAATGGTGTTAGAGTTCGAATGTGGTGATGAGTTAGTTGTTAAACTTAAGGGCGAGAATATCACTGTTCAATTGGGCTTAGAGACTACTGGTAGCATTGCCTCTCAAGTGGCAGCATACCCTGAGGTTCGTAAGGTTTTATTGAAAAAACAACAGGATTTTAGGCAATTGCCTGGATTAGTTGCCGATGGAAGAGATATGGGGACCGTGGTTTTCCCAGAAGCAGAACACAAAGTATTCTTAACTGCCAGTGCTGAGAAGAGAGCAGCGCGTCGTTACAAACAGTTGATTGAAAAAGAAATAGATGCTAATATTGTGGAAATAACAAATGAGATAGAAGCGCGTGATCGTCGTGATAGGGAAAGGGAAACTGCTCCTTTAGTGATGGCAGAAAATGCGCTATATATCGATTCTTCTGATTTGACAATTGATCAAGTTGTAGAAGAGGTACTAAATTTAATCCGTTAAGGATTATTGGCTGACCACATCTAATGTGGTTTTTTTTAACTTTAGATAAAGAAAAGGTTTGTTTGAGTTCTAACAAACTTGGGAAATAATATAATGAGCGAAAGCTTTGCTGAGTTACTTGAAGAAAGTTTAACCAAGACCAAAATGAGTCCTGGTGCAATGTTGATTGGTACTGTAATTGATATCGAAAACGATATGGTTATCGTAAGTACACATTCAAAATCTGAAGGCGTCATTCCAAAATGGCAATTTTTAAACAACAACGGCGAATTAGAAGTATCAATCGGCGATGAAGTTGAAGTTGCGTTGGATTTATTTGAAGACGGCCTAGGTGCTACTCTTCTTTCTCGTGATAAAGCGAAGAAAAATAAAGCTTGGTTTGAACTTGAAACTGCTTTCGAAAAAGAAGCGACAATTATCGGTGTTATTACAGGTAAAGTTCGTGGTGGTTTTACGGTTTCTGTTGGCGCATTACGTGCGTTCTTACCAGGTTCTTTAGTTGACGTTCGTCCTATTAGAGATACGACTTTCTTAGAAAATCGTGATCTTGAATTCAAAGTTATTAAAATTGACCAAAAACGTAACAACGTAGTTCTTTCTCGTCGTGCTGTTGTTGAAAAAGAATACAGTGCAGAAAGAGATGAATTACTTAAAACACTAGAAGAAGGCGCAGTTGTAACGGGTGTTGTTAAAAACTTAACTGATTACGGTGCGTTTATTGATCTAGGTGGTATTGATGGCTTATTACACATTACTGATATGGCATGGCGTCGTGTTCGTCACCCATCTGAATGTGTTGAAATCGGTCAAGAAATCAATGTTAAAGTACTAAAATACGACAAAGATAAAAACCGTGTTTCATTAGGCATGAAACAAATGGGTGAAGATCCATGGCAAAACATCGCACGTCGTTACCCTGCGGGCACTCGTGTATTCGGTAAAGTAAACAACTTAACTGATTACGGTTGTTTCGTAGAAATTGAAGAAGGCGTTGAAGGTTTAGTTCACGTTTCTGAAATGGATTGGACTAACAAAAACGTTAACCCATCTAAATTAGTACAGTTAGGTGATGACGTTGAAGTAATGGTTCTTGAAATTGATGAAGAACGTCGTCGTATCTCTTTAGGTATGAAACAATGCAAAACTAATCCATGGGATGAGTTTGCAGCAACTCATAACAAAGGCGATAAAATCTCAGGAAAAATTAAATCTATCACAGACTTCGGTATCTTTATCGGTCTTGATGGTGGTATTGATGGTTTGGTTCACATGTCTGATATTTCTTGGGCGGATGAAGGTGAAGCATCAGTTCGTGAGTTCAAAAAAGGCGATGAATTAGAAACTGTTATCTTAGCAGTTGATTCTGAGCGTGAGCGTATCTCTTTAGGTATCAAACAACTTGAGCAAGATCCTTTCCAAAACTTCTTAGCAACTAACGAAAAAGGTAGCTTAGTTAAAGGAACTATTAAAGAAGTTGATGCTAAAGGCGCCGTAGTAATTTTAGCTGATAATGTTGAAGGTTATTTACGTGCTTCTGAAATACAACGTGATCGCGTAGAAGATGCGCGCACTTTGTTAAAAGAAGGGGATGAATTAGAAGCTAAATTTATTGGTGTTGATAAGAAAAGCAAAACTATCTCTTTATCAATAAAAGCTAAAGACCAAGATGAAGAAACACACACTATTAAGGATCATGCTCAACAATCAGTTGGCACTCCGACTATGGCTGACTTATTTAAGCAATTAGAAAAGTAAGGAATGTGTGTACTTAGGGTATGATTTAATTCATACCCTTTGTTTCTTTTTTAAGGGATAGAATGTGAATAAATCAGAATTAATTGAAGCTCTTGCAAGAAAGCAATCTCATCTTCAAATTAAAGATGTCGAGACAGCTGTAAAATGCATAATTGAAAGAATGAACCAAGCCTTATCTACAGGTGATAGAATTGAGATAAGAGGTTTTGGAAGTTTTTCTTTGCATAAACGTCCACAACGTATTGGTCGTAATCCAAAGACTGGAGAGCCAGTTGCATTGCCCGAAAAGCATGTACCTCACTTTAAGCCAGGCAAAGAAATGAGAGATAGAGTTGATTCTGCTAGTAGCGACTATCAGATTACAGATTAAAATTATTTTAAGTAACAATGAGTTTTTTAACTTATTGTTACTTAAATATTAAAAAAGTTGTTTAGTACCCCGCCTTATATAGCTTAATAAATACTTGTTAAGTTGCACTATTTTCCGCACACAGCCACTAAAAATTACCGATAGTTGTTTACACATAAAACTCTAATTTATTCTTAATTATATTAAGAGTTAAGTAAAGTTATGTTGGGTTTTTTGTTCATATTATCTATATATTAACTTCTTTTGATTACATGTGAATCTATGATATATTCTACTAATGAGAATGATTATTGATTACTTGTAGTGATTTACAAGTTAACACTTACAGTTTAGGTTAAATATATGAATACTAGTTTCAAAAATCTAATGGTGGGTGATTTAGGTAAAATTGTTGGTTTTGAACAGACTGGAAAAGCTTATCGTAAGCGTCTACTTGCAATGGGATTAACACCAGGGACTGAATTTAGCGTCACCCGTTTTGCCCCAATGGGGGATCCAGTTGAGATTAAATTAAGAGGCTTTTCATTAACATTACGAAAAGATGAAGCTTCGATTTTATTAATAGAGAAGTTGGTATGAAAGTCGATTTCACAGTAGGGGTCGTTGGAAATCCCAATTGTGGTAAAACAACACTATTTAATGTCCTTACAGGTTCAAAACAACATGTTGGTAATTGGCCGGGTGTTACCGTTGAAAAGAAAACAGGTGAATATACACATAATAACCAATTAATTGAATTGGTTGATTTACCTGGTACCTATTCTTTAGAGGCTGCTGATGACCAAGTATCTTTAGATGAAAAAGTAGCAAGAGATTATGTGGCTTCAAAAGCTGCGGATTTAATCATCAATATTATTGATGCATCTAATATAGAAAGAAATTTATATCTTACATCTCAATTAATCGAGATGCGTGTTCCAATGCTTGTTGTGCTCAATATGATGGATGCAGTTAAGCAACGCGGTATAAAAATTGATATTAATCATTTGGCTGAGCAATTGGGTTGTCCGGTGATTCCAATTACGGCCGCAACAAAATCGGGTGTGCCAGAGTTAAAAGCTATAATTAATCAAGCTGCTGTTGATAAACCAATTCCTAGCGTAAGCATTTTTTACGACAATATTTTAGAACAAGCCATAACTGAATTATCAATTAATTTACAAACCAAGGCTAATCAGTATCAGTGTGATTTACGTTGGTTAGCACTTAGAGCATTAGAGTCGGATACTCTAGCAAAAGAAATGGTGGGCGAAGAATTATGGCCAAACGTATACGCGTTGCAATCTTGGGTTGAAACAGAGACCGCAGATGAGATAGATATTCTTGCGGCCGATGCACGATATGGTTTTGTAAATCAATTGATTAATTCAACTGTTTGTCGCATAGATGAAGTTAGTCGCTACGCGACAGAAAAAATTGACACGATAGTGTTAAATAGATTTTTAGGTATTCCAATATTTTTAGTCGTTATGTACGCCATGTTTATGTTTACTATAAATTTAGGCACGGCTTTTGTTGATTTCTTTGATCAAGCTGTTGGGGCATTACTTATTGATGGCTTGGCAGTGCAACTTAAAGCACTTAACTTACCTGAATGGTTAATAGTTTTGCTTACTAAAGGTGCAGGGGGGGGGATTCAAGTTGTTGCTACCTTTATCCCAATAATAGGGCTGTTATTTATGTTTTTATCAGCCTTAGAAGATTCTGGTTATATGTCTAGGGCCGCATTTGTCATGGATAGATTCATGCGTATGATTGGTTTACCTGGTAAATCATTTGTACCTATGATTGTCGGATTTGGTTGCAACGTGCCCGCCATTATGGCAACTAGAACTTTAGAGAATCAACGCGACAGAATATTAACAAACTTGATGAATCCATTTATGTCATGTGGAGCGCGATTACCTGTTTACGCTTTATTCGCCGCTGCATTTTTCCCAGTTGGAGGACAAAATTTAGTATTTGCATTGTATTTAGTCGGTATCGCAGTCGCTGTATTAACTGGCTTAATTATGCGACATACTTTATTTAAAGGCGAATCAGCTCCTTTTATTATGGAACTACCTGCTTATCATATGCCTACTTTACGAGGAGTGATGATAAGAACTTGGGATCGCTTGCAAGCATTTATTATGAATGCAGGGAAGGTAATTATACCTATGGTTATAGTATTAAACTTCTTAAATGCTTTAGGTATTGATGGTAGTTTTAATCAAGAGAATAGTAATAAATCAGTTTTAAGCGAGATTGGTCGTACTTTAACTCCTGTATTTAAACCAATGGGAATTGAGAAAGATAATTGGCCAGCGACCGTTGGTATTTTTACAGGTGTTTTAGCTAAGGAAGCTGTAGTAGGTACACTAGATGCGCTTTATAGTCAGATTTCCAACTCAGAACCATCAAATACCTCTGAATTTAGTCTAAATGAAGCCTTAATAGTTGCTTGGGATACTATTCCAGAAAACTTTGCAAAGTTAGCGGATAACATTTTAGATCCTTTAGGTCTTAATATCGGAAATGTAAAAGATATTAGCTCTGCAGCCAATGAGCAAGCTGTAGACGCAAATACTTTTGCCGCAATGCAACAAAGTTTTGACGGTAAAGCAGGTGCTTTTGCTTATTTATTGTTTATTTTACTTTATGCACCCTGTGTTGCGGCAACAGCTGCTATATATAGGGAAACTAATGTGCAGTGGACTGTATTTGTTGTTTTTTGGACAACAGGTATTGCCTATCTATCTGCGACTGTATTTTATCAATCTGTTACTTTTTCACAGCATCCAGGGTATTCTCTAGCTTGGATTAGTGGGTTATTGATTATATTCATAACAGTGTTATTTGCATTGTGGTGGAGTGGTAGAAGGCAATCTAAATCGATTTTTGTAGGTATTTAATAATGATCTTAGCTGATTTACGTGATTATTTAAAACAAAGACCTAGTGTTGCTTTAGCAGATTTAGTTAATCATTTTAATTGTGATGCTGATGCTTTACGTGGCATGATGCAACGCTGGATCAGTAAAGGCACACTACGAAAGTTATCTAACGATAAAGGGTGTGGCACCACTTGCTGTAAATGTGATCCCAATTTGACAGAAATATACCAGTGGGTAGATAGTTAATCATGATTTTCGGCTAGAGATAGTTTGAGCAACAGCCGCACCCATTATTAAGGCGTAAGTGTAGCTTACTGCAGGTATTTGTAAGCTAAAATCTACTAATGCATGCGCTCCAACCAATAAACTAGCTGAAAAACCTACGGTAGGATAAATCCAGTTTCTTTTTCTAATCCATACACCTCTAAGACATACAAAAGCAACTATGGCTATGGCTAAAAATAGCAGAGAAGCTTGAATTAAGCCTAGTTCAAAAATATTTTCTAAGTAAGTGTTATGGGCTTTGTCGTAGAATCCGACAATTGTTTCGTCCCTGTATAGCCTAAAAGTATGTTCAAAACTGCCGTAGCCAACACCGAAGGCGCTATTTTCTTGATTTGCCTTATTTAGAAGATTGTATACCAGTAAGCGACCTTCATTTTCTGGGTCTGTAGCATCGAGACGATCTAGTAATTTATCACCACTACGCATCATAACCCCCCAAGAAAGAAGGCCAATAAAACCTAATAGAATCATGATGATTCTATTATTCTTAATTTTACGAGTCAGTAGAAGTACAATAAAAAATCCAATGACTGCAAGTGCAGTACTTAAGAAACCGCCACGTGATTGAGTTAAAAACAATGCTGTGGTAATAGTTACTATCAGTAATAGTGGGAACCAACCTCTAATAAAAACATGTTCAAAAAAGTATTGGCGTCCAAAGTTATTTTTTAATCCATACTGTAAACAAGAATGCACTTTCTCAAACATTAAGGGAAAGCTAGCCAATAAAGTTAAGCCTGCATAAGTTGCATAAGAATTACGATTAACAAAGGTACTAGTGACCGCATCCATCGACGCCCAGCGTTCAAACCAAAGAATAGTGTTGAAGCCACCAAGGTATATTACTAAGCCATAGACAGCATAAATTAACCCAACATAAGCAAGACTGTTAAAGGTGTGTATTGTGTTATCGGTAGAACGATTAAATTGTAGGCTTATTAAAAAGACGAGAAAATAACTCAATAATTTCATTAACGCCGCACCGGTATCTATCGGTGATAGACTGATGTAACCTTTGACAGGTATGGATAACTGTTCTGCAGTTAGTTTCCAAAGAGGGTGAATCCAAGCGTCTGGAACAAAGTCACATAATTGCAGCAGTATCCACGTAACCGGAATGATTAATAGCCATATAGAGATTGATACAGGTTTTATTAAGAGTGGTTTATCTTTTGGGTTGAATAAAGTAGTTAAACACCCTCCTAAGCCAAAAAATGCAACAATGACAGCGTATAAACTCCAAGCCCAAGGTCGATTAGCGCCAAAAGGAATTGGGGCTAAGAGCAAGGTATATAAAAATAATTTGTACATAGGCTTATGAATAATAAAATTTCAGATAATCTGTATTGCTTACAACTGATAATTTTTCAGTAAAGTAATGTTAGTAAATTGAGTGGATTCTACTCTAAGTATAAACAAATAATTCATTAAAGTATTAGTGTTAGCCAAGTAATGATTAGTTATTTCACTAGAGTTACAAAATTACCTACTATTACTTTTGACGTAAAACAGTTTCGCATAGTGCTGGTAATTCAGCTGGCTTTGTTAAAAGTTTATTGGGGGCTGGTTTTTTTGCTTCATTCGTAAACCACCAATCAAGTCCAGCATCACAGCCATTTCCAGCCGGTAAGGGTTCTTGAGCTTGGCAATTTTGGTTTCCATTAGGACATTTTAGTCGTACATGAAAATGATCATCATGATGCCACCAAGGCCGAATCTTTCTTAACCATGTCTCCTTGTTGTAATGCCAGCACAGTTCTTTTTTGATACTAGGGTTTACAAAAATTCTATCAACCTCAGGCAAAGAGGCTGCTGTCGCTAAAATTTTTTCGTGGGTTTGTGACCATTGTCTTGGGTCTAAATAATCAGTATTTTTTATTAAGACGGAAGGCGCTGCCCAAGACTCCCTTTCGTCGTAAGTCAGAGTGTGAGTAATGGCATGAGAGGATAATAAAAACCAAATATCTACATCTAAGCCTGTTTGATGGCTTTTATGGCCACTAATAGTTGGTCCGCCTCGTGGTTGACCCAAATCACCTATTAACAAAGTTCCTAAATGTTGATTTTGAGCTGTTTGTCCTAGGTTAAGAATAAAATCTCTTAAAGCAGGGTGTCCATAAGAGCGTTTTCTAGAGGGGCGCATGATTTGATAACCGATGCCATTAGCTGGTACGGAAACGGCACCACTTATGCAACCTGACGAGTAAGTGCCAATACTTTGAGCAATATTATTTTGAGTGGGGTGAGTTACTTGCGCCCAGCGTTGAGCAATAGCATCAGCCTGACAGTGTTGTGTTATTAGACCAAGTAATAAAAGACTAAGATAAGAGCGTTTAGTTTTTAGCAACGATACACCATAAAATATAAGAAAGTGACGGGCATAAAAAAGCCCACATAAGTGGGCTCCGTCCTGTTTTTTTTATTGTTGTGGACGACTGCTGGGTGCATAGCAGTTTCAGATAAGTAGCGATTTTTATTATTGTTTTGCCAAAAAGTAATTGGCCGCTTTCCTCCTCCCTCTGAAAGACCAAGTCATTTAAAACTGTGGTACCTCTCTTAAGGTGGGTGCATTCTAAAGTAAAGAATTTGGCTTGTCTACAAAAAAGTGCGACAAATTGTCGCACTTGTAATATTGATAAAATTTAATGTTAAAAGATTAATAGTGATAAACTATTAATCTTAATTTAATTGAATTTAAATCATATTGTTATCGATAAATATTACTTAAAGAGTGTAAAATTTTATTTTATGAATTTTTAGGGTGATTATTGCAAAATAAATAAAAAACAGAGATAAAAATATTTATTTCTTGTATTAGTTTTATCTAAATTGAAGCTTTATCGAACATATTTTAGAGATGATTTTGATAAAAATGATAGATGGTTAAGGCTGACAAGGATAAAATCAAAAAAAGTTAAGTTTTCTGATCTAATCTATGACTACAATAGCGAAATAGGTATTGTGTTTAAATTTTTTAGCTTTTTAAAAATCGTTGCTCTCAGTATTAATAATAAATAGGGAGCTTTTAAAAACTCAACTTATTGTAAAAATATTGGTAATAAGAAATGCCAGAAATTTCAGAAACAAAAAAGATAATGACTTGTCCGCGCTGTGGATCAGAAGTTTTTAAAGTACATCGAACTGGGATTAACAAGTTGATGGGGCGATTTGTTCGTACTAGACAATTTGCCTGTTCAAGTCAGAAATGTTCTTATACCACTGTTAAATTGACTAAAAGTCGAAGTAAGTTCAAGAATCCATTTCTACCCATAAGTCCGTTAAGAAATAAATTTAATATGATTATTTTGATTATTTTTGTAATGATCTTTTGGTCTTTTGTTATTGACATGATAGTGGCTCATTTTTCAGCAAGACCCACTGTTGAATAGATTCAAATTTTTATGAGTCTATTTTCACGTCGCCAATTTCTTTTCGCAACTTTAGGGGCTGTTTTTTCTGGTCCAACAGTTGCCAAATCTATCAGTTCTCTTTTTATTCACAACAATAAGAAAAATACGACTCCCGTTTCAAATCAAAATGTACCTGTTATAGCCACAAATCTTGCTCATCCACCGCCTTACACTCCATCTCTTGGGCTCAATAAAGATCGGGCTTTATTGTTGTGCGGTGGCGGTGATTATATGCTGGCTTGGACTTTAGGTTATTTTTATGCCCTGCATCAAAGTGGTGTCGATTTAGGCAAAGCAGAAGTGATTGTCGGTACTTCTGCGGGCGCTATTGCTGGTAGTGCGATTGCTACCGGGCATTTTGTGCATTTACTTAAGGAAGTGAATTTTTTCACAGATATGCCACAAATATTAATGGCGCTCACTAGTACTAAAAATTTAAATACGAGTCAGAAAAGGGCTTTGCAACAGTGTTTAAGTGTTAAAGATGCTAAGCCTCTTAGCATTCAAGCAATAGGCAGAGCGGCTATGGCTACACATGTTAGCCTCCCTGAGGATTATGAAGCTAGTTTAAAAAGATTACTGGGCCTAAAAAACTGGCCATCTGATAAATTATTTGTGACTACTACTGATACATATACTGGTGAACGTTTAGTTATATCAAATGCAGATAATGTGCCTATTGAACAAGCCTGTATTGCAAGTAATGCTTGGCCAGGCCTTAAGCCACCTGTGTGGATAGGTGAGTATTCTTGTATGGATGGTGGGGTGTCAGAAACCTCGACTCATGCCGATATTTTAGCAGGTGCTAAAAGAGTAATGATTTTTTCATTAACTGACGGCAGTCCGCAGTCGAATGAACAGGGGTTACGCTTAAGTAGTTTGCCCAACACCTTAAATGAGGATATTGCTAGTTTAGCTAAAGTCGGCTCTCAAGCATTATTAATTACAGCCGGTTTGCCACCGGGTAAAAAGACAGTTGATTTATTGGATCCTAAGTTAATTGGTCAAGGGTTAACTTATGGATATGTTAGAGGTATTGCTGGAGCTGATCAGGTTAAACAATTTTGGGTTTAAACCAGTTGAGTTATTATTTATAAAAAAACAGGGCTGTTAAGCCCTGTTTTTATTTTTAATTTAAGCGGCTAGAGAAAACCGATAACCAAAACCATGAACAGTTTGCACTAAATCTTTTCTACCATGTTCTTCAAGGGTTTGCCTTAAGCGTCGAATATGTACATCGATAGTACGTTCTTCAATATAAACCTTGCGCCCCCAAATTTGATCCAGCAATTGTGTCCGTGTATAGGCTTTATCCGGATGCGTCATAAAGAAGTGCATTAATCGAAATCGAGTTGGTCCCACTTCTAACCACTGATTGCCAATACCTAGACGACGTTGATCTGTATCTAAAGTTATATCGCCTATGGTAATTTGCGTTTCGCGTTGATTTTTACCTTGTCTCAGCAATGCAATCCTTACACGAGCGATGAGTTCATTAGGTGAAAAAGGTTTAGTGACATAATCATCTGCGTTAGTATCAAGACCGTTAATAATAAAGTCTTCTTCACCGCGAGCAATTGAAAATATCACGGGAATGTTTTTATGAGTTGGATCTTTTTTTAGTTTGTTGGCCCAGTTGATGCCGTTATTGTCTTGTAATTTCCAATCCAATAAGATTAAATCAAAGTCCTCAGTATCTACTGCCATTTGTGCTTGCAGAATATTAGTTGCTGCAGTAGGTTTAAAACCGGCCTTTTCAAGAACAAACATCAACATTTCTCTAATGGCTTCGTCATTTTCAACAACGAGAATATTATAGTTAGTCATAATAGAAATTAGTGTAATTGAATCAAGTTAATTTTTAAAGTTTATGGTACTTAGAGGTATTGTTTTCTAAGTCTTACTTAGTAATAAAGCACGACTGATGCCAACTTTTTAACTCTATGATTAAAATGGATTTTTATGAAATATTGAACAGAGGATGTGTTTGCTGATAAACACTAGTTGATTGTCAGGTGTTGAAATATAAACAGTTTGACGTACTGATGGACATATAAAATTTAGGAAAAAAACGCCAGTGGTTTTAAAACCGCCAGCGTTTTTGTTAGTGGATAAAGCTTTTGTTAATAAGGCTTACCAATGAGTCAACTTAAAGCTTTCTAATTTTACAATTGGATTTTTCAAAGTTGGGTCAAAGCCATATGTGTTTAATTCAACTTTTCCGCTTTGATAAACTTTTACAGTTGCCCAAGAGTACATACGGTCATTAGCGACAGAAGTAGCTGTTGATGTTTCAAATGGTGAACCACCAGCCCCCACTAAAACTTGATAAGAGTTTAATAAGCTAGGTCTTGAAACATTGTAAATATGTTCATGGCCACAGAAGTAAGTTGCTTTATGGTTGTTAATAGTTGTCCAGAAAGCAGCCGCAGCTACGCTATTTTTATTATCTAAAGAAGATGTACTGCTTGGAGCTGAGCCAGTATAAGCGTAGAAATAAGCAGATTTATGACCAAAAACAAAATTACGTTTTGCTCCACGTAGTTCAGCAGCACTTAAATCAGCTTCTAACCAAGCGGTTGGCGCATAACCATCTTTACCAACTGCATCAGTATTAATAATAGCAAAATGCGAAGCTCCTACATCAAAAGAGTAACTTAATTGTGATTGGTCTGTAGTAATGCCATCAGTACCAATTGCAGGTAGTGTATATGTAGAGAAGTTTGATGCAGCAGTACCCACTAATTTAGTGAATCTATCTGTATCAAGAATTAAATCTCCCATATTGTCACGCCACGCATTTTCGTTTTCTACTTGGGCTGTCTTACCACAACGTTTACACTGTGTTTCATGATTACCCGGAACAGGTACAAGATATGTGCCTGTTTCCATTAAGTTGGCAACCATACCTCTCCAAAAGCCGTATTGTTTATAGATTTGCATGATATCTGCATTAATTACATCATCTACAACAGGATTAGCGATAGCTACTTCAACCGCTGCAGTTGCTGCATTTGTACCGGTACGAGCTACGGGCACACCAGCTTTACCGTAACCCATAATCATGTCACCGTTAAAGAATAACATTTGTGATTTTTGTTCTTGTATAGCACGAATAATTCGAGACCATGCTGCAGTGTTTTGTAACCATTTGCAGTCTTGTCCTGATAAGCCTGGATTTGCAGTTAAGCCAGTACCTGAAGGTATTTGACAATTACCTACACCAACTTGAGTTGGATTTACAGTTGATGGATCAATGTTTTGTGGGTCTTGTCTAGAATCACCTACTGTAGAAAAAGTTAAGATAACTTTATCATCAACAGCTGCAGAAGGTGTCGAATAAAATACAGAGCCAAGCGTTAAAACCGCAGCAAAAATTGCTTGCTGTTTTTTTGTAGTTAGTTTCAGAGCAAACATGATTAAAATTCCAATTAGTTAGGTTTATGGAATCTCTACAGTAGACTAGAAATATTACAAAAATGAGTCAAAAATATGACAATTCGTAGAAACGTATTATTACTTAACATTCTAATTTGCTTCGGATTAATTACTATATAACGGTATTAATCTTAGGCATTATTTATTAGGAATAACCTCAATCTCAAGTTTGTTATGCTCCAAACATTCAGAGTGACTTTTAGGGGATTCTGGGGTTTCTTGATTTAGTTTTTTACAGTGTGAATCCAAGTTTTCAATTTCAAATGTCTTGGATGGTAACACTGACCAGCCTTTTTGTTTCATACAGTCAATATATTTATTTTTATCCAAACCTAAAGGAATTTGAATAATGGTTTGTGACATCCCACTGGGAATATTCATGCTCTGAAACTGTTGGCTAGAGTCATTACAGTTGGTAGCATCTTCAAAATAATCATGGACCTCGTCAGGATTTTTGTGGCCAAGGATATGAGCACAACCTTCAAGAGCTAAGACTGTAAACAGCAGAGTTGCTAAGTTTTTCACGAATTTAAGGGCCTTAATTTTGATGAGTACCAATTTGCAACATATCACACATTTATACTAAGAGGATAAAGTTTATGTTCTGCCTTAAATCAATGGTACTTATTCACCTTTAATAAGGCAGTGATAAGGGGCTTATAAACCATTTAGTGGAACAACAACTGATTAAGTAGAGGCTAATATTGATTAAGACAGCATGGATTTTAAATTAGCTAGATTTGCTTTGCCTCGTTCTTTAATCACTTCGGGAGCAAGTTGGTTTTTGTTAATCCACTCTAAATCTTCTGCGGGGAGTTCATTTAAAAACCGACTGGGTTCGCACTCTGTTATTTCGCCATAACGTTTTCTGTGTGTGCAATAACTAAAAGTACAGGTGCGTTGAGCCCTAGTGATACCTACATAAGCTAAACGCCGTTCTTCTTCAATGTTGTCTGTATCAATACTGCTCTGATGCGGCAGAATATTTTCTTCGATGCCAATTAAAAATACATGCGGAAACTCTAAGCCTTTTGCAGCATGTAAAGTCATTAAGCTCACTTGCTCGCTGACTTCCTCTTCTTGGTTTCTCTCCATAATATCCATGAGCAGAATTTTTGAGACAATTTCTGCTAAGGGTTTTTGTTCTGTGGTTTCTTTATCGGCGATACGTTTTAACCATTCAATTAGTTCGAAGACATTCTTGATTTTACGGTCAGCACCTTCTTTAGTTTTACTTTCTTCTTTTAAAAATTGTTCATAGCCGATTTGAGCAATAAATTGTTCAATTATGGCAAAAGTATCACCACGCTCAATTTGTTGGGCCGTTTGAGTTATAAGGTCTTTAAACTTATGCAAGCGTTGGACTGATTTCTCACTGAGTTTTTGACTTAACCCAAATTCAGAACTTGCAGAAAATAAACTAATGTGGCGTTCATTTGCATAACTACCTAGTTTTTCTAAAGTGGTAGGACCAATTTCTCTTCTAGGTGTATTAATAACCCTTAAATAAGCGGCATCATCATCGGGGTTAACAAACAAACGCAAATACGCTAATACATCTTTCACCTCTGAATAGGCAAAAAATGAGGTGCTACCACTTATTAAATAGGGGATATTATTTTCTCGTAGACTTTGTTCAAATAAGCGAGATTGATGATTACCTCGGTAGAGAATGGCGTAGTCTTGATAACGACTACCGGTTCTAAATTTATGATGCACAATTTCAGAGACGACTTGTTGTGCTTCAATTTTATCATTCTTATGACTTAGCACGCGTAGTGGGTCACCATAACCTAATTCACTCCACAAGCGTTTCTCAAAAGTATGGGGGTTGTTGGCGATTAAATGGTTAGCTACTTTAAGAATTCGACCTGTTGAACGATAGTTTTGTTCAAGCTTAACGACTTGTAAGCGTGAGAAATCTTTTTGTAATTGCGCTAGGTTCTCGGGTTGTGCACCACGCCATGCGTAAATAGATTGGTCATCATCACCCACCACCGTAAAGCGACCAAGCTTTCCAGCAATGAGTTTAACAAGTTGATATTGGGTTATATTAGTGTCTTGATATTCATCCACTAATAAATAACGGATTTTGTTTTGCCACTTTTCTAAAATATTAGGGTGTTGTTGAAATAATAATACCGGCAATAAAATTAAATCGTCAAAATCTACTGCGTTATAGGCTTTTAAACTGCGGGTATATTCTTCATAAAGTATGGCACTGGCATACTGTTCTTGGGTTGCAAGACTGATGGCTTGTTCTGGAGTGATAAAGGCATTTTTCCATTGCCCAATTTGTTGTGAGTAACTATCAACCTGATCAATATCACAATCCCTTGCGCCGTAATTAATCAGATTTTTTAACAGAGTGAGTTTGTCTTGTTCATCAAATAGCGTAATCGCGGCTTTATAAGCTAAGGTCTTATATTCCTTTCTTAAAATATCTAAACCCAAAGAATGAAAGGTCGACACTCTTAAGCCTCGAGTTTCTGATGCATCCAGAAGTTTAGAGACTCGACTCTTCATTTCTCTCGCGGCTTTGTTAGTAAAAGTTACCGCAGCAATATGACGGGCAGGTAGGCCTTGTTTAACTAAATAAGCTATTTTTTCGGTAATAACGCGCGTTTTACCACTACCAGCGCCAGCTAATACTAATAAAGGATGATCGATTGCTTTAACCGCTGCAAGTTGTTCGGGGTTTAGTTTAGCCATTGACTAGGTAATACAGTTACTGGAATAGGGGATGGATCGATCAGGGTTTGTAAGACGAGTGCTATTGCCCTCTTATTATACCTATATAACTGTTACGGAATAATCCAATTTATGAGCTTATGTATTTTGGGGTGCTGTGATTTGGTGTAAATATTTCTAAATTTCCTCAAGGGGATTAAAATTTTGTTTTATGATTTAGGTTCTATAAATTTAATCTTTTTAATTCGGTAAGGTAATCAAATATGACTTCAAGCATTTATCAGTTTAAAGTGCGACGCTTAGGGGGAGAGGAGGTTACTCTCGCAGATTTTCAAGGTAAAGTGTTGTTGATTGTAAATACAGCAAGTCGCTGTGGGTTTACGCCCCAGTATCAAGGTTTAGAAGATTTATATCAGCGTTATCAAGATCAAGGTTTGGTGGTTTTAGGCTTTCCTTGCAATCAGTTTGGAGCTCAAGAACCAGGTAACTCATCAGAAATTGGTACATTTTGTACAAAAAACTATGGGGTATCATTCCCTATGTTTGAAAAAATTGCAGTGAACGGTGCAGACGCTGACCCGCTTTTTAAGTATTTAAAAAACGCTGCGAAAGGTGTTTTGGGTACGACGTCTATAAAATGGAATTTTACCAAGTTTTTAATAAATAAAGACGGTCTAGTGCTTGCACGCTATGGATCACTTGTTAAACCTGATAATTTAACAAGCACTATTGAAAAACTATTGTGATCAGACAGATTAAATTAGCTAATTAGACCAATTGCCCAGTTTTATAATCATAAATTGCTTGTTCAATTTCTTCTGTGGTGTTCATTACAAACGGTCCATATTGAACTATGGGCTCTTTGATGGGGTGTGCTGTTAATAAAAGAAAAGCTGTGGCCTGATCTTCGGCATATATTTCTATGCTGTCACCCAATGAGAGAATACCAGCCGCTTGTGATTCTAAAACTCGTTTGTTTTCATCCGAGCCAATGCAGACTTTCCCTTCGAAAGGGTAAATAAAAGCATTATGATCTGGGTTTATTGGCAGTTTAATTGACGCACCTGCGGGTAGTCGAACATCCACAATTAGGGCCTTGCTACTTATATTTTGTATAGGTCCGTTGATTGATTTACCTTCAATTTCAGTGTTACCGGCAATAATTTTAACCGTTCCTCCTTTAGCGAGGCTGATGATGGGCGTTTCTTGAGGCTTAACATCTTGATAACTGGCTACTTGCATTTTTTCTTTTGCGGGCAGATTAATCCAGAGTTGAAAACCTCGCATACGTCCACTTTCTTGTTGAGGCATTTCAGAGTGGATAATGCCTCGTCCTGCTTTCATCCATTGGGCCCCACCACTCTTTAAGTCGCCTTTATTACCTAAGTGATCTTCATGCAGCATATGCCCATCCAGCATGTAGGTAACAGTCTCAAAACCGCGATGCGGATGATCAGGAAAACCCGCTATATAGTCATCTGCATTTGTAGATGAAAATTCATCTAGCATTAAAAATGGATCAAGGCGATGGGATTGGCTTTGTCCAAGGCTACGACGCAGTTTAACCCCGCCACCATCTGAGGTAGGAATTGAGCGAATGATTTGTTGTAATGCACGGGGGCTCATGATTTTTCTCTGCTATTAATTGGTGACGTCAATTTGTTAGTTTTCTAAATCACGCTCATCAAGATGAAATTTATGTAACATCCGATGCGTAACAGGTGTAAGGATAATACCCATAAAACAGAGGCGAACATTCGTTTAATAAACACCGAATTTGATGCTAGTTTTTCATGCTTTTGTTCGAACATAAATCCAGTTGGAAGCAAATTAATTATAATGACTAATATACCTCATCAAATCTCAAACAGAAAAGGTTTACATAAAAAGGGGTAAGTTGGCTTAATCAGCCTATCTTAATAATTAAGATAGGCTGACTTATTTAAAGGCTAGATGTTAATTAATTCGCGTAGGCTTTAATAATATCTTTTACGATGCCAGAGCGCACTACATCATCTACACCAAACTCAACAACCCCGACTTTGCGGGTGTGTTGCACTCTTTTAATAGTCAACTTGGGATCGGCCAAGTGTAGTGGTCTAATAAAAACGGACACACATATAGGTTGATATAATTAATCAATCGAACATGGATAACTACAAATGACAAAACCAAAGCGAGTATTTGATACCGCGTTTAAATTAGAAGTTGTAAAGCTAATTCAAGAGCA
>JAPLRS010000011.1 GCA_026399015.1 Methylococcales bacterium
ATGATCGGGTGAAGATTCGCCGACGATACAATGGCCAGCCTCATGATAAGCGGTTAGCAATTTGTCATCTTCAGACATTACCATGGTGTGTTTTTCAGCTCCCATTAAGATTTTGTCTTTCGCTTTTTCAAGATCACTCATGTTAACTTTGGTTTTGTTTGATCTAGCCGCAAACAAGGCTGCTTCATTCACTACATTCGCTAACTCAGCACCTGAAAAACCCGGTGTACCTCTCGCAATATCTTTTAGATTAACGTCATTAGCCGCAGGTACCTTTTTAATGTGTACATTTAAGATTTGCTCACGACCTTTAACATCAGGTAAACCCACGTTGACTTCACGATCAAATCGGCCTGGTCTTAATAGCGCTTTATCTAATACATCGGAGCGGTTAGTTGCTGCGATAACAATCACACCTTCGTTTCCAGTAAAGCCATCCATTTCAACAAGTAGTTGGTTAAGAGTTTGTTCTCTTTCATCATTACCGCCACCCATGCCAGCACCACCACGTTGACGACCTACTGCGTCAATTTCATCTATAAAGATGATACAAGGTGCATGTTCTTTAGCTTGGGCAAACATGTCTCTAACACGAGATGCACCAACACCCACGAACATTTCAACGAAATCTGAACCAGAGACTGTAAAGAATTTAACCCCCGCTTCACCCGCAATTGCTCTAGCTAATAAAGTTTTACCAGTACCTGGAGGGCCTACCATTAAGATGCCGCGGGGAATTTTGCCACCCAATTTTTGGAATTTTTGTGGATCCGCTAAGAAGTCTACTAACTCGGTTACTTCTTCTTTAGCTTCTTCACAGCCAGCGACATCAGCAAAGGTTGCGGTTAATTTATCTTCTTCAAGTAATTTAGCTTTACTCTTACCAAAGCCATTGTTACCCATGCCGGCTTGGCTTCTGCGCATGTAAATGATCCAAACCGCTATTAACAATAGCATTGGGAACCATGAAATAAACATTTGCATAAATAGAGATTGCTGAGCGGGTGGCTTAGTTCTTACTTGCACACCAGCGCTTAATAGATCGTCTATTAAATGTGGGTCATTGGGATTGTAAGTTTCAAGATTTTGACCATCAGATGTTCTTAGTTTAATGGTCTGTCCTGTCATCTCTACACGATCAACCAACTTATTCTTAACCTTAACAATAAATTCGGAATAGGCTATAGAATCATCAACGGGAGGTGGCGTATTCAGGCGATTAAATATTAAAAAGCCACCGACTAATAGAACACCCCAAAGAAGTGCGTTGATTATATATTTTTTCATTGTTTAATCTCCTGGCTCTAAAGTTAAGATCAATAGTAGCGTTGGGTTAACTTAAATTATTCTTTCCTACCTTTATAGTAGGTAGGATTTCATCTTATCTATGTTTGACTACTTTGTACATTATAAAAATACTTGTAACTCTTCCCCCAAATTACGCCTAATTTTTTCCAAGGCGATAACTTGAATTTGTCTAACTCGCTCACGTGTTAAATTGAGCTCGCTACCGATTTCTTGTAGCGTCATTGAATTATCTTGATCAAATCCAAAGTGGCTACAAATAATTTTAACTTCTCTATCGTTTAACAAACCAATTGATTTTTTTAGCAATTTTTCTAGATCGGTTTGGGCAATTTGATTGTATGAAGAGGTAAATACGTATTGCTCTATAAAATCAATGGGAGCAAATACAGATTCACCATCATCTTCGTAACCTTCTATAGCCATAGCAGATTGAGAAATTGCCAATAAGTTATTGACCTCATCAACAGATAATTTGGTGATATCAGCTAATTCTTGCATAGTAGGCTCGCGACCTTCTTTATTTACAAACTGATCTTTAGTTCTAAATACTTTATTGATATTTGCAACTTGACCACAAGGGACTCTCACGACTCTTTCATTGCGAGACAAGGCTCTTGAGATTGCTTGTCTAATCCAATAACCGGCGTAAGTTGAAAATTGAAAGCCTAGTCTAAAATCAAACTTATCAACGGCTTTTAATAAACCGGTGTGACCTTCTTGCACAAGATCATCAAAATCTAAAAAGTTACCTCGGTACTGATTGGCAATAAATAACACCAATCTAGAATTTGCAGTGGCGATTTGTTGTCTTAAAGCTAACCAACGATTTTCAGCAAAAACCACATCAGCAAAATGCTTATGCATTTCAGCACTTGATAAGAATAAGAACTGCTCATCAAAATCTGACAATAAATCATTCAGCTTAGTTTGGTTAATAGTACTTCTTCTATTAATACCTTCTAAACGTCTTATGATTAAGTCCGATTTTTTTGGACCGTGGTGAGCATTGGGCTGATAACATAAGCCTCTATATTTGTAAGCGTAAACCACGAGATCAACCAGTTTAGTTAAATCACTAAACGAAAATGGAAACTCTTGTAAAGCATTCATCAGGTTTTGTTTAACAACCCCACTGCTCACATCTTGGTTAGATTTTTCTAATAAAATTTGAAAGCACTGATTGATGTTATTTAAATCTGTCGTAATTTCCGCATCAGCAGTCATGTCATCATCTTGAGCTTGCGTGTTATCTGCTTGCTCATACTGACGTAACAACCAAACGGCAGTTACTGGAAACTGTGCTAATGCACTGATCAACTTTTGTTTTTCTTCATTTAACTGACTAGCGATATAGAAATTACTGTTTTCTGCAACTTCTACTGGTTCAGAACCCTTAACTTTAGCTTGTTGCGTAGCCATAGCATCGACAACAAAACCTAATTCTTGTTTTGACAACTGAGTATTTAAATAAGCCATAACACCAAATCCTCGCGTACAAATTTCTTATAATTATTTTAAGTAGATTCCAATCACCCTTCATAACGATTGCCAGCTACTCAACTTTATATGATTAGTTGTTTGTATTTATCAAACTTAAATGGTCTATTTGTATGCCATTTGTTTACTAATCATTTCACAATAATGTACCAATAAGAAATAACATTGTCAAAGAATACTTTTACAAAACATGTACAAATATTTTAAATTTATTAAAACTCCACATAAATATCTGGGTAAAACTAGATTTACAACAAAATAACACCAAATAAATCATTGTTTAATAGGTAAAAAAATAAAATACACTACTTTTCAGACGCAAACATGAACAAATTGATGTTATGTCCAACTATTGTGTAACAAAGAAAATTTCTTGTTCAAGTTAAGAAAATCGACGAGAGTTTTAAACTAAAACCGTAGGTTTTTTTGATGGACTGCCCAAAGAGCAGTTATTTTGAAAGTGCATTGTCGCTAAACAATGCACAATAAGAAGTATTACAACTACTTTTTTTCTGGCGCTATTTCAAAAATTATCAATTCAGCAGGTTCTTTACCGGTATTTTCAACTGACATTAACGCACCCGACTCCCAAAAAACATCACCGGCTTTGTATATATTAGTTTTACCGTCTTCAACCACGGTCAAAATACCTTTTACTACATAACGTGGTCCCGGACCCTCATGAGTATGCCAAGGTGTTTTAAAGCCAGGGGTAAACTTAACTCGCATCACTTTCGCCGTGACTCTATCACTTGGCAATTCTACGTTCTTTTCAAGCAGGGTTGCTCTGTCTATTGCAGTATCTGCAAAGCTAACGCCACTGTAACTAATAGAAAATACACAGACCGCAATCGCCAAATATTTTTCTAGGTATTTAATTTTTATCTTAGACATCATCCTCTCCCCATTATTTAAGTGCTGGTATTAAAACTATACGATGTCTTTTATTAAAGCCATCATTTCTTCCACGGACATCTTTCCGCTTACTTCGCCACCTTCTAGTAAACTACTTGCCAAATCACGCTTATGTTTATGTAACTCAACAATTTTGTCTTCAATGGTATCTTTAGCAACCAGCCTGTATACGGTCACTGGACGCAATTGCCCCATTCTGTGCGCACGATCGGAAGCCTGATCTTCAACTGCTGGATTCCACCAAGGATCCATATGAATCACATAATCAGCCGCAGTAAGATTTAAACCCGTGCCACCTGCTTTTAAACTAATTAAAAATAAATCCCCCTCACCTGCTTGAAAAGCATTAACCGCGGCCTTTCGTTTTGGAACGGACGTAGATCCATCCAAATAATGATAGGAAATACCTTTTTTATCCAATAAACGTCGCAGAATACCTAAATGGCCGACAAATTGACTAAATACTAAGGCCTTATGACGATTTGCGAGTAATTCATCAACCAATTCTTCAAACGCTTGTAGCTTGGAACTACTAATCAAACTATCGTCCATGACTAAACTAGGATGACAGCAGGCTCGCCTTAATTTCATAATTTCAGCAAGTATCTTAAGCTGTTTATGCTCAGCCTTATCATGACTTGTTAATAAAGCATTCATAGCATTTCTGCGTAATGCTTCATAAAAAGCCCTTTCCTCGGCACTTAATTCTATATGTAAAGTCACCTCTGTTCTTGGCGGCAACTCTGTTAACACATCATTTTTAAGTCTTCTTAGAATAAAAGGTCTCAATAACTTTCTGAGGCGGTATTGCAACTCATGATCTTTGTTATTTTCAATCGCCTGTGCATAACGATGATTAAAGTTTTGCAAACTACCTAACAAGCCTGGATTTATAAAATTAAACAAATTCCACAATTCACCCAAATGATTTTCGATCGGTGTTCCAGTGGTAATTAATTTAAAATCCGCTTGTAATGCCATAGCGGCTTTGGAGCGTTTTGTTAATGCATTCTTAATCGCGTGAGCTTCATCAGCCACTAGGGTATGCCAATGTTTAACAACCAATCTATCGGCTTCAGTTTGTAACAGACCATAACTACATACTATTAAATCAAAGGGGCCTGCGTTATCCAACATTTCTTGCCTATCACCTACACCAAAATAATAGACATTTAAAGTGGGCGCAAAGCGTTGCACTTCTTCTACCCAGTTAATACAAACCGAAGTAGGTGCCAATATTAAAGTCGGCCCTTTAGGCGCCCTCGCTAAAATTAATGCGATAGACTGAATTGTTTTACCCAAGCCCATATCATCGGCTAAGCAGGCACCCGCCCCCCAATGCGCTAAGCGCATCATCCATTGAAAACCTTCGTATTGATAATCACGCAACTCACCTTGTAAAGTTGAGGGTGGCTTAGGATTTAAATCGCCCATTTCATTTAAGCGACTTAATTGATCAGACCAAGGCTGACTGGCTATAACAGCCATACCGGAAGTAATTTCATCCAGTGCTAAAGCAGCTAAGGGATGAAAACGCACCTTGTCTTTATGCACTTCACCCATACCCGATAGATCATCCAGACGCTGACGTAATTCTCTGGTTAAGGCAATAATTTGGCCATCTTCTAACTTTAAAAAACGACTGGTTGTGCCATTTAATAAGGTCATTAAATGTTGCATATCCAAGACTTGGTCGTTATCAACCTCTAAATTACCTTCGACACTAAACCAATCTTTTTCTTTACGAACTGAGAACTGAACTTGCGATAAACCCGCCTCACGACTCAACTTAATCTTTTTATCTTTTGGCCACTCTAATAAAGCAAATTCGCCTAATTCCTGTAATTGCAAGAGTGCCTCTAAAGCTGACTCCGCATCGTCCAACTTCCATCTAGGCTCTTTAACAGGATAAAGTTCTGGACATCTTTCTATTAATTGCTGGAGATATTGATTTTCTAAATCAAAATCCCTGGTGGTTTGAAACTGTTTACCCTCTATTTCTGCCATAACAGTAGAGCCACCACTACAAGGCATATACAGTGGCCCACCTTCGATAAAAGGTTGTACATAAATATCAATCTGCATACCCTGGCCCACAGGTTGCAAATGCACATGTAATCGACTATCTACATCTACAGTCGTTGCGTGACTCGATGTACCGCCAATATCAGACTGTACTGTTAACATAGAAGCAATTGAAGAGATAGAATCTATCACTTGTTGCCGAGCTGATATCGGTACCACTAGGCCATTTAAGCCCAATATTTCAGCCACTTGACGATGAGAATCGTTAATAGCATAAACAATCAAACCATTACTAGCCGTTTTATGCGCTATTATTTTTTCTTGTTGAATAGGCGGCAATAATGAAATATGCAACTTACCGTCTACTTCTTTTACTAACAATTGCGGATCCAGCACAGTAATATCAACCGGTGTATCAAAAGTCTCCTGATGCGACCAATACAAAGCAGGATGACCGACAACTTCTAATATAGCGTGACTAGATAAAACATATTTTTCTGAACCGGTATAACCGTAATAATCTGATTCTTTAATAATCTGAATATGCGCACAAATGCGTCGATCTTGCTCAGACAAATAATCAAATTCATCAAGGTTATTATGCAGTTTCTTTAGAGCAATAACGCGACCTTTAGTCCAACGATTAGCACTACCTAAGCGCTGTTCTTTAGGCTCTAAAATAATTTTGTCTTTCTGTAACTTTAATGACCAAATAATACGCAATTCTTTTTGAACAGCCACATCTGAATGCGTACTTAACTGTGTAAGAGCGTCTAAAGCCCGCTGCCATGACGAAACCTGTGGCAATAAATAAATAATTTCACTAAAGGGTAATTCAGCATGCTTTTGAGCTATACCTTGGCAAACGTTATTTTTATAATCGATGTGCTCTAAGAGTGCCCCACTCACTGCAGCAAACCACAAATAAGCTGATTGCTGGGCTTTTTGACAATAAGTTGCTAAGTCTTGTAGGTATGCACTATCAGGATCACCCGACGTTAAAGTCTGAAATTCAGAGAGCCAATATAAAAATAGACCCTGAAATAAATGCTCATAAGCTGTAACTTTAGGAAGTAACAAAAACTCACTTTGCTCAATGGTCGCTTTACCTTGATAAATATCAAGTAAATCCAACATCATGGCATCTAAACTACTTATAGCAATCAAACTCGATTGTTTAACTGATATTTTTAATTGCTGTCTAGCTAATTGTAAATTTGGTAATTGCCGACTTTTGAGTAAAGCTAAATTAAAGAAATAGCCTTCTAAACCATCAAGAATAACGTGACGTTTTCCGGTTTCTTTTTTAAGTACTTTAATAGCCGCTTGATAATAAACGAGAGCGTCATCATTTTTATTCTCTAAAAACCGCAAAGTACCTAACAGTTTTAAACCATCAACTGAATAATCACCCGCTAACCATGCTTCTGCATCCTTAAAGTTGCCTCTTAACAAACGTGCCGAAATAACCACATGCACAATAGCTTGCAAAGCTGGTTTTTTCTTACCAAAAAGGACTTCTAAAAGTTTATATTGCAACGAAACATCAGCTAAATTTATATGACTGTCTTGTAAATAATATTTTAAGACTGTAGCTTTAATGGCATCCGGCAAAGAGGTAAACCATTCGGCACGGTAATCATTAAAGAAAATATCACTCATACACTCTGTAAAGTGTTGAGGATAGGTCACATGAAAGCGTTCAATATTTGCAGTGAAGGCAACAATATTTGCTTGATACAAAAATATGCGTAACTGTTTAAGCGCATGAAAAATATCTACTCTAGCAGGATAATAGTAACTCGGCTGAGCGATTAAAAATTGCGTTAACTTATTAAACCAAACTTCATTAATAGCTTGGCGCATTAGATGCTCAGCTATCTTTTTATTACACTGCCAGCCATCGGCACTTACTGAAATTAATCCGAGCAGTTGTAGCCTTTCTCTTAAATACTTATCTATAAGCGCTAATTTTTTTGGCTCAAAACAACCAAGTGATCTTAATAAAGCTTGTAAATTTGACTGGGCGATCGGGGCATACACAACAGATAATATAAGCATAATCTGTTGTTCATCTTTGCTTAGTTCGTTTAAAACACTGATATATTTATCTTTCATTTATACTTCAATTTATTACAAAAATACCTAAGCTTTTTTAAAAAGCTTAGGTATATCTAAAAGCTCAACGCCTAAAACGCTTTAAAACCTTCAAAATTAAACGAGTCATCTCTATTAGAAACTAAACCACTCATAAAATATTGGCATAATCTTGTTCCAATTGCCTAAAATTCAATGATGTCATAAATCGACTAAAACTTAGCCACGAGGCCAGCCCCATTAAATCTTTAAATTGTGGCGGCAAAAAGTGCGGCGCGATAACAGTGCCCTCTTCCACTAAATCTACTAATACTTTCATGTCCTCGATCATTGTCTTACCACAAAATAACAAAGGAATACGATCGGGCATGCCTTTTATAACTGCTAAACGCATAAAATTATACGTTAGAACAAAGCCTTTCAGGTAAGTTAAATCTTTAGTAAAAGGCATACCATTATAAGTACTACCTCTAAATACTCGACTGGTAAAAGTATAACTATCTTCGTCGTCTAAACCTTTTTCTTTAAAAAACTTAAAAATTTCCATAAAGTCAGCGCCCTCTTCGATTAAAGTAATCGCGCGCACTCGATTAACTAAACGCATTAAGCGATGAGGTGTAGAACTAAAAGTTAAAATTTCCATCAATACTGCTAAGCCTTCTTGGGTAACCGTTGCAGATGGGGGGCCTTTTCCTAAGAAGGTACAATAGGGTTGTGCTAAACCGTTGAGTGTAGTCCCTAAATGCACCCAGATTTCATGTACTTCAAGCACCCGAATATCGCGCATATTAAACATGGCATCAGCGCGTAATTTAATATAATCAGTACCCGCAGCAGCATCAGCCATAATACCGTCACTTAACATGGCGCGTAAGCCATCGCCAGGAAAAACACTTTCGATTTTTTCGTTAAGAATTTCTACGGCCTCTTTAGCATTGATGGTTTTTGGCTCTTCACAATCCAACTTTATCAGTGGATTTAATGTTTGCTCCATCATCGTCCCAAAATCAGCAATAGTCGGATCACCTACATGAAAAACATCTTGTGAAGACCCATACAACTCCTGAGAAATATTTGAAAATAACGGGGTGCCTCGCGCTTCAAGCATACTCACAACATCTTGATATTCTCGACAAATACGCCGCATGATGACACTCAAGGGATTTAATTGTCCCAACTTACGAACTAAGTCACGTTCTATCTGATAAAACTCTAATTTTTTATCCGCGGGATCAAAACCTAAGGACCTATTTTTATAATAATCCGTGGTTACTTTTGGTGGATTTTTACACTTATCATTAAAAAAACTCTGCTTAACACCATCGTCCCATTTAATGGCATCTAAAATGCGTATCGGCTGTTGTGCCTTTACGATTCGATCTGACAATGCCTTAACTTCTATTAGATAAGTTGAAGGTTTAACGATTTTTTTACTCATATATAGATCACCCAATTAGTAATGTATCGTTAGTAGAAGACAATCATTTTCCAACAACTGCATATATAGCAGAATCCAGCCCCATATATCAATAGCTAAAATAATTAATTGTCAATTCATCTAAAAATATTTATTAACAATTTTTTAACATTCTTTTAACAAAAATTTAAGATTATTTTAAGACTAAAGATGGACAATAAACTCAACGCGTCAAATGAGAGTTAGTTATGAATACTAAAACGATACAGACTATTAACAATGATGAAATAGAGATCTCTACAAGACGTGATTTTTTAAAAAAATTGGCTTATGGTTCTCTACTTACACTAGGTGGAACTGATGTTGCCTCTGCAGCCATCAGAACTATTATTCAACCCCATGAATATGGCCGTGGTCGCGCTTATCATCATCACCCCCAGCCTATTCATTCTAGATTGCAACACAGTCTTTCAAACAGAAAACCTCAACGCGCAACAAATACTCTTATATCGCATAAGACACTGCATTTTGAGCACACTCAAACGGGTGATAAATTAAAGTTAACGTACTTTGAAAATGGTCACTACCTTAAAGACGCACTAAAAGAAATAAATCATTTACTTCGCGACTACCATACCAACGAAGTACACGCTATTGACACTGCCTTATTAGATCAACTCTTTGATCTTAAACAAACGCTAGGAACCAATAAGCCACTGCATATAGTTTCAGCGTATCGGGCCCCCATTACCAATGCGATATTACGCAGAAACACTTCAGGGGTAGCAGAACATAGCTTACACATGCAAGGTAAAGCGATTGATATCAGAATTGAGGGCTTACAGGCTCATACTATTAAAAACGCGGCGCTAAGTTTAGCGAAAGGGGGCGTAGGCTATTACCCAGAAAGCAACTTTGTACACCTAGATTCTGGTGATGTTAGAACTTGGTAGTTTTTTTTAAAATGACTTAAGGCTGTTTATCGGCGTCAAAAAAGTTAACCGTTTTATTTGCAACCACATCCGTAGCCGCCACTGGTGTGACTTCTGGAGGCGGCGCTAAAATCGCTTGATAGGACACATCTTGTACTTTTTTTAGTTCTGCTTTTAACACATCATCATAAGCATAAATATCTTCATAAAAAGACAAGTGATCGTTATGATCGACAAATGCCGTAGTATAAAAAAACAATACTGGAATTGATTTTTTTAGCGTTATACGACGATTCTTTTGTGTTTGCATCGCTTCATCAATTGCTTCTTTGCTTAGTTGGTTCTTTAAAACAAACTCAGCTAATTGATCCGGATTTTCTACACGCACGCAACCATGGCTAAAATCCCGACGCGAGCGACTAAATAAATTACGTGAAGGCGTATCATGTAAATAAACATCATTTTTATTAGGAAACATAAACTTTACTTTTCCTAAAGCATTTTTATTTCCGGGACGTTGCCTAATTCTCACATTACCCTGATTAAGACCTGCTAAAGCAGCAGATGAATAAGGCACAACCTTAGTCTCACCCCCATCAGTTGCAATCATCTCCATATTTTGGCTATCCAAATAGCCAGGATTACCAAGCAACTTAGGTACTATTTCTTTTTTAACGATGTTGTAAGGCACATTCCAATAAGGCATAAAATCAATAAAACGCATTTCAGCCATTAATACTGGGGTTTCATTTTTTAGCGCCTTACCAACCACCACGCGCATATTTGGCATATTCGAGTTAATGTCATTAACATCGTCAAACGCCCATAATTGAAATGCGGGGATATTAACTATAATTGACGCGCCGTTAACTACTTCCGGTAACCAACGCAAACGTTCCATGGCTAATTCAATTTGCTCTATACGGTCTTTAATAGGGAAATTAAGTGCAGCAACCGTTCTTTGCCCTAAAATACCATCGGCCTCTATACCATGCCTAGCTTGAAACTTTTTAATACCAGCGACTAACTTATCGTTATAGTGATCCACTTTTTTAAACTGAGCTTCTGATTCTTTAGGCAAGTCACCTAGTACAACCAAAAGATGAGCCAAAGCAGGCACCACAGACAAACTATCCCCAGGACGAATTTTATCTATAAAGTTTAAATGGAAATTTGACGCTGCCGTTGGGATATTCTGATAATTAGCCAATTCTAATTTTAGCTTTTGATACTGCTTTAATTTGGGCTGAGCTGATTCGGTTAAAGCGTCAATAGTGGCAGATTTATTGTGTTCGTTAATCAACTGAGGCAAATCAAGCGTTTTTTTAACTCTTAATTTTAGATTGAAATTAATATCTTTTGGATTAACACGGCCGTAATGTAAATCATGTAAAAACCTTATTAACGATAAACTAAACGCCATATCGTAACGCACTAACTCTTTATAATTATCAGACGCTATTGCCGTTGCTTTTGTATGCAGTTGTTTTAAGACGTCAAGATCATAATCTTCTGCATTAAGGCCGTTTTCAGGGGCTTTAGTAATTAAACTTATTAATTCAAGTGCGTTTTTTTCTGCTTCCGGACTTGAAAACCACAAAAGTTTTAAACCAGATAATTTATATAATTCGGCTAGATCATCAGCACGATTTTCAAAATTAGCTCTTTTAAGATAAGGATGCTGTTTTACTGAAATAAGGCTAGCAATCTCTTTGGCAGTGACCTGGTCGCTATCTAAGGAAGCAACTGTTTCTAGGAGCTGATCAACTAAAGATGTGTCTTTTTCAGCAGTTACATCGGCATAAGAAACCGCTTGAATACCATTACCCAACACCAGACCTGTAAAAACAGATAACTTTAGACAATACTTTAGATGCTTAACAAATATCACTCGCACTCTTAACCTATGATTTTTTAGATATTTTCGGGTAAATCCGATACGGTATTTTATATTGTGTGTAAACCGCTTAACAAGCAATAATCTGACTAATCGCATCTAATATAATTAAAATGATTTTACTGCATTTTGGCCAAGCTTTTTAATATTAAAGCTAAAATCAGACATTTAAAAATATACCTTAACAAATCCTAGGCAAGGAATCCGCCTCTAGCTCCTGCAAAATGCGTTCACCACCCAATTCGGTCTCCAAAAAGGCTTGGGCTCGGCCCTCTTCTATTCGCCCAACAATAGCCGATTCAAAATAGCCTAGTTGCTGTAACTTATTAACTGCCTGTGCTGCAAACTCTGGAGCAATAACCGCTAAAACGCGCCCTTCACATGCCATGTATAATGGATCGTAACCTAATAAATCGCAGACTACCTTTACTTGCTCATTCACTGGAATAGTTTGTTCATACAAACGCACTGAGCACTTGATAACTTGCGCTATCTCATGGACTATTGTGGCAACGCCGCCTCGAGTTGGATCTCTCATAAAACGCAATCCATCAAGGTCTTGCAATGCTTGAGTAATAGGCAATACAGAAGCTGCATCTGATTTTAATGTACCACTCAGACCAAATTGTTCTCTAGCCAACATAACAGCAGTGCCGTGGTCACCTACGGATCCACTTAAGATAATCAAATCCCCGATTTGTATTTGTTTTAAACCTAATCTTTTTTTAGATATTCGCTGACCAATACCAGTGGTGGCAAAATAAATCCCACCCCCTTGACCACGGCGCAATACTTTAGTATCTCCGGCTACAATCTTGACATTACAGGCCTTGCAAGCTAGTGCCATACTTTGCACAACCCTTTCCAATACCTTTAATTCTAAACCCTCTTCAATAAAAGTATTTAGGGTTAAATATAAGGGCGTTGCGCCCGATACTGCAAGATCGTTTACTGTGCCATGCACGGCTAAACTTCCAATATCTCCACCCGGAAACTCTAAGGGTTCAACCGTAAACCCATCGGTAGTAACAACGAGTTCGGTCAAATTGTCGGCTAAAGGTATAAATGCGGCGTCAGCATTCGTATCCAACAAGTCATTTTGTAAATGCCGAACGAAAATTTGCTCAATCAACTCCCTCATAAAACGCCCACCATTTCCATGGGCTAGTGATACAGTCTGATCGGCAAAATTATTTGGCTTGGAGAATCTTTGCGTCATTTACAAATTAAATTAAGTGCGTCTATTAAAATATTATTTAGTGGTTTCAGTGGGCAATTGTTAAAATTGCCTAATACTGATTTAGGATGATTACTATGTTCGAGCTTTATCTTGATACAACTGACCTTCAACAAATTTCCCGTTTTAATAAAAGCCTACCCTTAAAAGGCATCACTACTAATCCTAGTATCCTTGCTAAATCAGGCATTGGACTTAATGATACCTTAAGTGAATGCACAAAAATCTTAGGTCCAGAAACTCGCTTTCATGTGCAAACTGTCAGCAAAACTACTCAAGAAATCATTAAAGAAGCAGAAGTATTGCATCAACTACCTTATGACATCGTTGTAAAAATTCCAGCAACTGAAATAGGCCTGGCAGCCATCAAGCACATAAAAACTAACAACAAACCCGTACTTGCAACTGCTATTTACTCTGTACAACAAGGTTTTTTAGCCGCGCTATGCGGAGCAGACTACCTAGCACCCTATGTTAACCGAATTGATGCAATGGGCGCGAATGGTATTGACGTAGTAGCAGATATTCAACGTTTACTTGAACGACACAATTTAAGTTCTAAGTTGTTACCCGCCAGCTTTAAAAACACTCGACAAGTCATGGAAATACTTAAACTAGGTGTTGAATCTATTACCTTACCCGTAGATGTTGCAGCTCAACTCTTTGCCCATCCATCTGTACAGCCGGCAGTTGATCAATTTGATCAGGACTGGCAAGCGGTTTTTGGCGACAAATTAAGTTTCGAAAGCTAATAGATCTTGTCAAATATTAGTACTTACTTTGCTTTAGCTAGAACTTCTAATTGCGTTAAATACAGCCGCATATCAAACTCAAGCTGATGATACCGCGGCTCCATGTATTCACATAGCTTATAAAATGCTTTGTTATGTTGCTTTTCTCTTAAATGAGCCAACTCATGCACAACAATCATTCTTAAAAAATCTACCGAGCTACTTTTAAATACAGAGCCAACTCGTATTTCATTTTTTGCTTTTAATTGACTGCCTTGCACTCTTGATACAAAGGTATGCAACCCTAATGCTTGATGTACAACATCTATCTTATCGTCATAGACCACTTTACTTAAAGGACTTGATTGACGAAGATACTGATTCTTTATAGACATAACATAAGTATATAAAGCTTTATCTGTTTTAATATCATGACTCAACGTATATTTTTTAAGCAGATAATCATTCAACTTATCAGAATCAATCAGTTGCTGGACTTGCTCTTGTACTTTAGTAGAATAGCCGGCTAGGTATTTCAAATTCGACATATTAAAACTCTACACTTCTGCTTTATTATTCCCATGGTGGCAAATCTCCATCATAAGCAACAAAGTTTTTATCTGTAGGAAAAGTCACCGCCCCAGACTGCGATTTTTTACCCGCACTAACAAGTAAAGTATCCTGAAGAATCGTCGTTAAATTTTGGGTATCGACTTGATCACTTGCAGACTCTATTCGCCAAGCATCAAATAAAAAAACATCTACGTTCGCAGGGACATACCATTTTTTTTGAGTTGGATCCCATCTTGCACCAAGCGCCTTAGCCGCATCTTTTTGAGCATAGGGTACATTAAGATATGTTTTTGAATTAAGCATTATTGAACAAAAATCACTTTATAAAATAAGCGTTATTGTAAAACATTCAGTATCACTTCTAAGTATAATTTTAGGGACAATCTCCGGACCCACTCATATTGTCACAATAAAGTAACAAGTGGTTTGTTATAATGCGCTTTGTTTTTATTTAATTATTATTAATAATAATGTCTAATTTTAATATTCTCGTTGTTGAAGATGAAGACGCTATCAGAGGCATGTTGATGATGGTGTTAGAACAAGCTGGATTTGCACCCTTTGCTGCTGCAGATGCTGAAGAAGCACAAAAACAACTCGATGAAAGATCACACGATCTCATACTTTTAGACTGGATGCTGCCTGGCATTAGTGGTGCCGAATGGGCAAGACGCTTAAAGAAAGAAGCGGTGTATAAAGATATCCCCATCATTCTATTAACTGCACGCGGTGAAGAAGAAGATAAAGTGAAAGGTTTAGAAATTGGTGCAGATGACTACATGACCAAACCTTTTTCACCCAAAGAACTTATCGCCCGTATTCGAGCTGTATTACGCCGTAGCGGAAAAATACAAGGTCAAGTACAAATTAGCTTAGGTGACTTAACCCTTGATACCGAACAACATAGACTCACCATTGGCGACAAGCAATTAGAAGTGAGCCCTACTGAATTTCGGTTGATGCATTTTTTTATGACACACCCAGATAAAGTGTACACTCGTACCCAATTGCTTGATCAAGTCTGGGGACGCAGTGTCTACATTGAGGAACGCACTATTGATGTTCATATTCGTCGTTTAAGAAAAATATTAGAAGAATACGGCAGAGAAGATCTAGTTCAAACGGTAAGAGGTTTTGGTTATCGATTTTCTTTAGTAGATTAAATATATGCGCGTTTGGGGGACTGAAATCACCAACATTACCATTCTATTATTATTAGCTTTGATAATAGGCGGAGTTACAGGTCATGTAGTTGGTTTATTATTCTTACTAATGCTCAGTATTATTGTTCATCAATTTATTCAAATTAATCGTTTTGAAAAATGGATTAGACAAGGTGGTAGCATCAAATACCCAAAGGCAAAAGGGGTTTGGGAAGAGATTTACTACCATATTTATCGACTTAAAAAAAACGAAAAGCGTCGCAAGAAAAAACTCCGAGTAATTATTGACCAATTTAGACAATCAACTGAGGCGCTACCTGATGCCGTTATCATTCTAGGTGAACATGACGAAATTGACTGGTCTAATAAAGCAGCAAGACAGGTCTTTGGCCTAAAGACTTCAGATAAAGGCCAGCGCATCCCAAACTTGATCCGCTTTCCTGAGTTTATTCGCTATTTAAAATCAGCGAATTATAAACAATCCGTTATTTTACCCTCACCTCTAGACAGTAAAATATCTCTAGAAGTGCGCGTTATTCCTTATGGTGCGGGTCTGCGCTTACTCTTAGCTCAAGATGTGACCCAACTAAAACAAATGGAGAGAATGCGTAAAGACTTCGTAGCTAATGTATCTCATGAGCTAAGAACGCCACTCACTGTACTAAAAGGTTATATTGAAACCTTACAAGACATGGATGATGAAAACTCGCCCTTGTTGACTAGCTCATTTATCCAAATGCACAATCAAACTGAGCGTATGCAGCATTTAGTGGATGACTTGCTATTATTAGCGCGTTTAGAAACGCAACAAAAGAAAACCAAATGCGTTCATGTTCCCGAACTATTAACGCAAATTTGTAAAGAAGGGGACTCGTTAGGTCTTTCTAATAATCGCATTCAACTCACCTTGGATACAACTGCCAACATAGTAGGCGAAGAGCAAGAACTGCGTAGTGCTTTTACAAATTTAGTGAGTAATGCCCTGAAATATTCAACTGACGAAACTACTGTAAAAGTTCGCTGGTATCAAGACACACACTTCGTGATTTTAACAGTAGAAGATCAGGGTGAAGGTATCGCGTCACATGATATTCCTAAAATTACCGAACGCTTCTACCGTGTTGAAACCAAACACCTTAAAAAAGTAAGTGGCACTGGCTTAGGTTTAGCCATTGTAAAACACGTACTCATGCGCCATGATGCCCACCTAAGAATAACCAGCGAACTGTCTGTTGGCAGTTGCTTTACTTGCTATTTCCCAATTAAAAGAATTTGTAACTAATTTATATCTGCCAATATTGCCAAAGCCACAGCCTCGGCAACCTTAATACCATCGACACCTGCTGATAGAATTCCACCTGCATACCCCGCACCCTCTCCTGCAGGATACAAGCCTTTCGTATTAATACTTTGAAACTGCTCATTACGCTTAATACGGATAGGCGATGAGGTTCGCGTCTCAACCCCAGTTAAAACCGCATCCGCCATCGCAAAACCTTTAATTTTTTTATCAAAGGCCGGTAATGCTTCTCTTATTGCTACAATCGCATAATCAGGCAAAGCTGTACTTAAATCACCTAATTTAACCCCGGGAGTATAAGAAGGTTGCACAGAACCCAAAGCAGTAGAGGGTTTGTTAGCAATAAAATCTCCAACTAATTGCCCAGGCGCTTGATAAGTTTCACCGCCCAATACATAAGCCCTAGCCTCTAATTGGCGCTGAAAATCAATACCTGCTAAAGGATGTCCCGGGTAGTCTTCTGGTGTTATGCCCACCACAATACCGCTATTCGCATTACGTTCATTTCGCGAATACTGACTCATACCGTTAGTCACTACATGACCAACTTCAGAAGTGGCTGCCACAACAGTGCCTCCCGGACACATACAAAAACTATAAACCGCCCGCCCATTTTTACAATGATGCACCAATTTATAATCTGCGGCTCCCAATAAAGGATGTCCCGCATTTTTACCAAACCGACATTTATCAATTAAGGATTGGGGATGCTCTATTCTAAAACCTACCGAAAAAGGTTTCGCCTCGATATAAACTCCTTTTTCATACAGCATTTTGAATGTATCTCGCGCACTATGTCCAACGGCTAGTACGACGTGTTGACTACTTAAAGTTTCACCATTAGCCAAAGTAACACCAACCACATGACCTTGCTCAATGTTAAGCGTATCTACCCGACTCTGAAAGCGTATCTCTCCACCCAATGATTCGATAGTTGCACGCATTTGTTCAACCATGGATACCAATTTAAAAGTACCAATATGGGGCTTACTGACATGCAAAATCTCAGTTGGGGCCCCAGCTTTAACAAATTCCGTGAGCACTTTTCGACCATAATGATTAGGGTCTTTAATTTGTGTATAAAGTTTACCGTCAGAAAATGTACCCGCCCCACCCTCTCCGAATTGCACATTAGACTCAGGGTTAAAGATACTTTTTCGCCATAAACCAAAGGTATCTTTAGTACGCTCTCTCACTTCTTTACCGCGTTCTAAAATGATTGGGTTAAAGCCCATTTGCGCCAATATTAACCCCACAAACAATCCGCATGGCCCCATACCTATTACTAGGGGTCTGTCTTTTAAATTCTCAGGGGCTTGCGCTACAAATTTATAAGTAGTATCTGGTGTTATAGAAATACCTGAATCAATCTCTAAATGGGCCAAATAGGCCTCTTGATTGGCAATTTCAACATCCAAGGTATAAACCAAATAAATCTCAGCTTTCTTTCTAGCATCATGGCCTTGGCGAAATACTGTGTATGAAACTAACTGCTCAGCCTTAATTCCCAACCGTTTAAGAATAGCGTTTTTAAGATCAACATCTGAATGGTCTAAGGGAAGTTTAAGTTCGGTAATTCTTAACATGGTGGTGAGGTAATTTAAAAATCAAGTGACTATCTATTCAATAGCGGGCATTTTACAGCAAGACAACATTTCTTGCCCAAGTGCAAAGTCTTAATCCTATATCGTCTAAAAGCGAATCTATCTGCTCTCAATAACATAATATAAAAGGAGGCAATTACAGCTTATTTTCAAGCGCTGTTTGGATTCAATTTATTTTCCGTAGATTTGTATAATGCAACAAGCTAAGACAATTTAATGCTATTGCAATAAAAATCACAGATAATCCAGAAAAAATCGGCGATAATTCAGAGAAATTTCCTGAAAGATGACTTTTTCTCGACTTAGTTAAACTGGCTTTGATAATATAGGCACAACACGGACTTAAGCGAAATTTTTGATTTTATTTCACTTAAATTTCTAGCAAAAGCACCCAATGTTAATCAATAATAAAAATACATCCATGCAAAAAATAACATTACTCGCCCTATCTTTGCTCTTATCCTTACCCTTAACAACCCATGCAACTGAACATCATAGTGGCCATGGTGGTGGCCCTAAAGGTGGTGGTGGCGGTGCTTCTGGTTGTGTTAAAGCACAATTAACAAAGTTTGCTCCAGCCCATTTAACAGAAGTTGTTCCAGGTGCAGAATTCTCATTTTTTGCGTTTAATATTGCAAAAGCTGACCAAATCTCCATTACCGTAAAAAACATCCCTGTTGATTTTGAAGCCGAATTTAAAGACCCGTATTTTTTGATCAAAAGTAAATTACCGGTAGAATTAGTTAAAACCTTCGCTCGTATCAATATTAAAGTAAAAGCTAAATCGCCAGACTGCGAAGCAGAAAATGGCTGGCTATTAAATATAGCAGAAAAATGACAAGCTTTTAATTTAAGCGATCAATTAATTCAATAAACTAAAGGTGAAAGAAACTTAAGTAATGTCAGCAAACGACCCTAGTAAAAAATGTGCCGCATTTTGTCTTGCCTTAAGGTTTGATATAAATGCCTTGGCAGCCTTATTATCAAAATCAACCTTAATTCGTATTATTAAAGGTGCTTTATTAATTGAGGATGATAATTCTTGGTCTGTTGTTTTTTCTTATGGGGCGGTTGTACATTGGAATGTTAGCCCTGAAAAACAAACTAAATTACATCAATTATTACTAGACCATGCAGAGTTTCCACTTGCGGTAATAGAAGAAGATTTTTTTACTTTTGCTCTTGATTGCCCAAATACTCGTATTATTGAAGATCATATAGAAATAGAATCTTCTGACCCAATTTTAATATTTGCGCTATCGCAAGGCATGGCTCAATCCATTAAGTTAGCATCGTTTGAAACTAATGCCATCACCACTATTAACAGCACCAGTTATATACCTAAATCATTGGCAGAAAATGGTCGTATTAAACTCAGTCGTTATAAAATTGCCACCATCCGTGGTCAGTTATTCTTAACAAAAAGCGATATTATTTTAAATTATGATTTACTAGATACCCCAGACTTCTTTTGGGAATATCCCGAATATGAACAATTTTACAGCATCACTGCTAAATACTTAGAGATTGCACCACGCACGCAAGTTTTATCTAAGAAACTAGAAACCATCCATGAACTGTTCGAGATGTTGGCAGATGAACAAAAACATCGACACTCCACTATTTTGGAATGGATTATTATTGGGCTTATTACTTTCGAAATAGGCATGACTATTGTAAGTAAACTATCTTAATGCTCAGTTATAGACACTCTTTTCACGCCGGCAATTTTGCCGATGTCTTAAAACATTTAGTTTTAATTAAAATTCTTGAGCATCTAAATACTAAAGAAAAACCCTTCTGTTGTATTGATACGCATGCTGGTGCTGGAGGTTATCTATTAGATAGTGATTACGCACAAAAAAATAAAGAATTTAACAACGGTATAGGCACTCTATGGTCATTAGCCAATTTACCCGAAGCCGTTGCACAGTATGTAAAAGTTATTAAAAGTTTTAATGCTGACAATACCCTTACAACTTATCCAGGGTCACCCTTGTTGATTCAAAACTTCTTACGCCAGCAAGATCATTTATTTGCTCATGAACTGCATCCTAGTGATATAGAACTATTAAAACAATCGATAAGAAATGACCGTCGCGTTACTGTGCATCATACTGACGGTTTAAAAAACACGCTTGGACTATTGCCTCCTAAAGCTAATCGAGGTCTAGTATTAATTGACCCATCTTATGAAATAAAAAGTGATTACGAAACCGTATTACAAGCGGTTTTTAAATTTTATAAGCGCTTTGCACACGGCACTTTTGCCCTTTGGTATCCGGTGGTTGATCGTGCTAGAAATATTGCTTTAGAAAAATCTATTAAAGACAGTACGCTTAAAAATGTCCACCTATACGAATTAGGCATTAAAGCAGATACTTTAGAACATGGTATGACTGCCAACGGTATGATTGTTATTAATCCACCCTGGAAACTGACAGAAGAATTACAAACCTGTTTGCCCTATTTAGCTAATACATTAGGTGTTGATGGTCAAGGTTATTATCGTATTGAAACCTTAGTTGCAGAATAGCCGTACTGCCCTATCCTGCACATTAATGCTAAAATCCCCTATTATTTTACTTGGATAAAAAAGCTCACTGATTATGAAGAATATTATTGTAATGTCTGGCGATATCGGCAGTGGCAAATCATCCGTAGCCAAAGCGCTAAAAGAACTAACGCAGTTTGATATTATTGGTACCGGTACCATTCAACGAGAAATTGCTACTCGCCGTGGTGTAACGACTTTAGAGTTGAATAAAATATCACAAACTGATCGCAGTATTGATGATGAAATTGACGCTTACGTGGTTGAATTAGGTAAAACCCAAGATCAATTAATTTTAGATTCACGCTTAGCTTGGCACTTTATTCCTGATGCTTTTAAAGTGTTTTTAGCTGTTGATACTGTTGTTGGTGCTGAAAGAGTTTTTAATGCCGCCCGTGGTGATGAACATAATCCATCGTTGGCGATTACTTTAGAAAACAATCTAAAACGCCAAAGCATTGAAGATCAACGCTTTAACCATCTATACAATGTGCAATTTAGAAAATACAGCAACTATGATTTAATCATTGATACCTCTTTTACGACGCCAGAGGTCATTGCTCAAAAAATTAAAGATTGCTTTGACTTATGGTTGCAACAACAAGCCTTTGCGCAACTTTGGGTTACACCTAAAAAATTACTACCCACACAATCTATAAAAGACTTAAACGCGGACCTAGTTTTAGCGGAAGACGAAGCCGTCAATGTTTTTGTGTGTAATGGTTTTATTTATATCAAAAACGGTCATCAAAAAATTATCGATGCCCATAAACAAGGCGTAAAACTAATCGCCACCCATATCTTATCTGAAGATCCAAATGCAGAATTAAATCCAGGACTCACTGCTCAGCAATTAGCTCATTCAGTGACCATTGCGATACTGTATAAATGGGAAGAAACCTTAGGATTTGAATACAGTGTTTATCCTGAAAAAGCATCCTCTTGACCTACCTAATTAAATTAATAAAGGCTGACCATGAACTCTTTTTTTGGTAAAGAACAACGACAACTTCAAGCAGAACATGATTGCCAGGCAATGGCTGACCGTTTGGAACAAATTATAGTTGAAAATCAAATTAGTGAGCAACACCAACCTTTTATAGAAAGTAGAGATTTCTTCTTTTTAACGACGGTTGATCATAGAGGCTATCCTACTTGCTCTTATAAAGGCGGAAACCCAGGGTTTGTAAAAGTAGTTGATGCACAAACCCTAGCTTTTCCTAGTTTTAATGGCAACGGCATGTTCTTATCCATGGGTAATATTAAAGGTAACGCAAAAGTAGGTTTGTTATTTATTGATTTTGAAACACCCCACCGCATCCGCGTACATGGTGATGCCACAATAACTGCTAACGATAGCTTGTTAAGTGAATTTTCTGGTGCAGAATTAATTGTTAGAGTAAAAATTAATGAGATTTTTATTAATTGCCCGCGTTATATCCATCGCATGCAAAAATTAGAATCTTCTAAATATGTACCACAAATAGACACAGAAACACCAGGCACACAATGGAAGCGTATTGATGCATTACAAGATGTATTACCCGCTTGTGATAAGGATATAGCAAAAAAACTTGGTGGGATTATTACGCCAGAAGAGTATGGCGCTATGGTCTTGAGCGGTAAAGGCTAATTATAATTCAGTGACAATATCTAAGGCTTCAGATAAAGTAGATACACCATAAATTTGCAAGCCTTTAATGGCCGTCTTAGGTACATTAGCTTTAGGGATAATCGCTTTCTTAAAACCATGTTTTGCCGCGTCATTTAAACGCGCATGACCGTTAGCTACCGGTCTAATTTCACCACTCAGACCTATCTCACCAAAAAAGAAGGCATCATGTGGAATAATTCTATCTTTTAAACTAGAAACCACACCAATCACTATCGCTAGATCAGAACTGGTTTCGGTTACTTTTATGCCCCCAACTACATTGGCATATATTTCATCTTGCGCCGTAAATACACCTCCATGCCGATGTAAAACTGCCAACAACATTGCCAAGCGATTTTGATCAAAACCCACCGCTAAGCGCCTCGGATTTCCATATTGACACTCTGTGACTAAGGCTTGAATCTCAACTAATAAAGGCCGAGTGCCTTCCCATAAGACCGTTACCACACTACCCGATGATGGTTTTTCTGCTCTATTTAAAAACATGGCAGATGGATTTTTAACTTCTTTTAACCCAGTGCTATCCATCGCAAAAAAACCTAACTCGCCTACACTACCAAAACGATTTTTATCGGCCCTTAAAACTCTAAATCGTGCGTCATCAGTAGAGCCCAACATCACTTGGGTATCAACAATATGACTTAGCGTCATAGGCCCAGCTAATGATTGATCTTTGGTGACATGGCCCACCATAAAAATAGAAACTTGATGTTTTTTAGCGTACTGAGTCAGATAACTAGCAGACTCTCGCACTTGAGACACTGATCCAGGCGCAGAATCTGCTTCTTGGGTGTGCATCACTTGTATAGAATCGATAATTAAGATTTGTGGCTTAATCTCATCTAAAACATCACAGATACGTTGAACTGATGTTTCCATCAGCATCATGATTTTTTCAGCGGGTAATTTTAACCGTAAGGCCCGCTCGGCTATTTGTTGTAAAGATTCTTCACCGGAGACATATAAAACATTAATACCTCGATCGGCAATATTAGCAATAGCTTGTAATAATAAGGTACTTTTACCTGCGCCCGGCGCACCGCCAATTAACACGACGCTACCACAAACAATTCCACCGCCTAGCACTCTATCAAACTCAGAGATACCGGTAGAAATACGCTCTGCCTGCGTTAAATTAACATCAGCTAATAGCTTAACTTCTGAGCGACTCCCAGCATAACCAGTGCGACTAGTGCGTTCGGCACTTGTAGAACCTAAGCGAACTTCTTTAATCGTATTCCATTCACCACAACTGGTGCATTGCCCACCCCAACGCGGATAATCAGCTCCGCATTGATCGCATACATAGGCAATTTTTACTTTCTTACTCATTATTTTTAGACAAAATCAGAGTAAGTAAATCGGCCAAAAAACTTAGCTTTAGCCGCCGTGATAATAACCACCTTTAGATCCTGTTTGTGCTTTAACAACGGCTTTTTCTTTAGTCACTTTAGTTTCTTTAGCTGGTTTTTCAGTTACTTTTTTATCAGCAACATGAGTAGCTTTAGTTGATTTTACAGAGGCTTTGACAGGTTCGGCTTCTGATTTTTTTGCCTTACCGGTTTTTTTATCAGCTTTAGTACCGGCTTTTTTGTTACTTGCCAAAGAGCCTTTCATAAGATCTTGTACAGGTGCAGGTGGTTCTGCAACTGCAGGAGCAACGCCCTCATAAAGAGCGACTGGAACGCCATCTATATCCGTTAGCGCTTTATTTAAAGCTACTTGATCAAAATCAGGCACTTCTCCGCCATTAGCTTTTTGAATTAAGGCTAAAGCAATTGCAAAGCGTTGATCTTGAGTTTTTTCTTCACCCTCTAAATCGGGATGTGCTTCTACATAAAGCACATTATTTAACCACCCCACTTTAATAGGTTGTTTAACGATATAAACCGGAGTCCCAATTTCTGCTGAATGATATAAGGCTTCGATATCTTCTGGATACATACGCACGCAACCGTGGGTAATTTGCATACCAATACCAAATATCTTATCGATATCAGTGCCGTGTATACGATAATCACCTGGTAAATTTAAATAAAGTGCATAGGCACCTAAAGGATTATGTATGCCTGGAGGTACTATCTCAGGTAAATAATCTCCATTTGCAGCGTGCTCTCTTCTGATTGATTCAGGTGGATGCCATGCGGGATCTTTTACTTTTTTAGCAACTGTTGTTCTGCCCAATGGGGTTTGCCAGTCTTGACGTCCTACACCATGCGCATAAGACCTAACCGTACCTGGAGCACTGGCTGGATAATAATACATACGATATTCAGTGATATTCAGTGTAATACCATCATGAGGACTATCAGGCAAAATTCGTCTATTAGGTAAGCGAACAACATCACCCTTTTTAATCAACCAGCGATCTAACTTAGGATTAAGTGTAACAATTTCTGTTTGCCCTAAATTAAATCGTCTCGCGATATCCAGCAATGTTTGATCATGATCAGACGTAATAGTCAGTGTTTCTTCAGTAGAAACAGCAACAACTCTATCACCTTTTCTTGCAGGTAAATTATAGTTCATAGCATTAACCTGACCGATAGACAGCAAGATTAATGAACACAATAAAGGGGTACGAAATTTCATTACGATTAGTTTCTCGATTACAAAATAAAAATTTATAGATTATCTAAGATAGCGCGTTTAACTGCGTCAAGATCTGCATCAATAGTCACTGGTTTAGAATCAACACATTGTTGCATTGCGATGTCTGGGTCTTTAATACCATTACCCGTTAAGGTACACACGATTTTACTGCCTTCAGGAATCTTACCGGATTTAATGTCTTGCATAGCACCTGCTAATGAAGTTGCAGAAGCCGGCTCACAAAAGATTCCTTCATATTGAGATAACATCTTTTGCGCCACTAATATGTCTGCGTCAGAAAATTTATCAAACCAACCACCAGACTCTTGTTGAGCTGCCCAAGCAAAATCCCAAGACTGTGGATTGCCTATACGAATCGCTGTAGCAATAGTTTCTGGATTTTCGATAGGATGTCCAGCAATAAAAGGTGCTGCCCCCGCGGCTTGATAACCACACATCACAGGACGATTTCCACAAACGCGATCTGTAGCGTACTCTTTATAGCCTTTCCAATAAGCTGAAATGTTACCCGCGTTACCCACTGGTAAACAGTGATAATCAGGTGCAAAGCCTAAATCATCCACAATCTCAAAAGCGGCGGTTTTTTGACCTTCCAATCTAAAAGGATTAATTGAGTTAACGATAGTCACAGGCGCGTGGTTTGCAACTTCTTTAACCAATTCCATTCCTTGATCAAAGTTACCATTAATTTGAATAATAGAAGCGTTATACATTAGCGTTTGCGCTAATTTACCTAAAGCAATCTTGCCATCTGGTATTAACACAAATGCCTTAATACCTGCGCGAGCAGCATAAGCAGCAGCGGCGGCAGAAGTGTTACCCGTAGAAGCACAGATAATCGCTTGACTACCCTCTTCAACTGCTTTGGTAACCGCCATTGTCATACCACGGTCTTTAAAAGAACCGGTTGGATTTAAACCTTCAAATTTCACATAGATATCAACGTCTTTACCTAACATTCTAGGAATGTTTTGTAATTGAATCATCGGCGTATTGCCTTCGTTCAAACTAATAATTCGGGTATTTGCGCTAACCGGTAAACGATTTCTATAACGCTCAATTAGGCCAGTGTAGTGTTTATGCATGGTATGTAATTATCCTAAGGTTTCTAGGCGAATGCGATTGACTTTGCCAGTCACTGTTTTTAATGCTTCGATTTCTGCAATCGCCGCGTTCATTTCTTTTTCTAAGGTGATTTGAGTCAACAAGATAATAGGAATAGCTGTTTCATCACGCAGAGGTTCTTTTTGGATGATTGCTTCAATACTAATATCATGATCAGCCAAAATACGCGTAACATCGGCTAATACACCTGGTTTATCTTCGGCGTTTAAGCGTAAGTAGTAAGATGTTTTAAAGCTTTCAGATCCCACAACTGGGATATCGGCAATGGCATCCGCTTGAAATGCTAAATGGGGTACTCTATTTTCTGGATCAGATGTTAAAGCTCTTACCACATCAATCACATCAGCAACAACCGCTGAAGCCGTTGGCTCTGCACCCGCACCTGCTCCGTAATAAAGGGTAGCACCTACCGCATCACCTTTAACTAACACAGCATTCATTACACCATTTACATTAGCGATTAAACGGCGTTCTGGAATTAAAGTAGGATGAACTCTCAGTTCAATACCTGCAGTTGTTTTTCTAGCAATCCCTAAATGTTTAATGCGATAACCTAATTGCTCTGCATATTCAACATCAAGACGCGTTATTTGCGTAATACCCTCGGTATAAATCTTATCGAACTGTAATGGAATACCAAAAGCAATAGAAGCCAAAATAGTTAATTTATGACCCGCATCAATCCCTTCAACATCAAAAGTAGGATCAGCTTCAGCATAACCTAAGGCTTGTGCCTCAGCTAACACATCAGAAAAGTCACGCCCTTTATCGCGCATTTCTGTGAGAATAAAATTACCAGTACCATTAATAATACCGGCTAACCATTCTATTTCATTACCACTTAAACCTTCACGAATGGCTTTAATGATAGGAATACCACCGGCAACGGCTGCCTCAAAAGCCACGATAACGCCTTTCTCGCTGGCTTTAGCAAAAATTTCATTACCATGTAAAGCAATTAAAGATTTATTAGCGGTAACAACATGTTTGCCGTTTTCTAAGGCTTTTAGCACCCATTCTTTAACGGGGCCAGCACCACCAATTAATTCTAGAACTATCTCAATTTCTGGATCATTAATAATGTCCATAGGATCATTAGTTAACAAAATGCCTTGAGTGTCACATATTCGCGCTTTATTTAAATCTTTTGCAGAAGCTCGTTTGATAACTATTTCTCTACCCGCACGACGAGCAATCTCTGCAACATTTCGCTTTAAGACATTAACCGTACCACCACCGACAGTACCCAGTCCTAATACACCTACTTTTACCGGTTTCACATAAGCTCCAGTTAAAAAATCGTTCACATTCCAAAATAATTGAGACAGTTGCTATAAGCAGTCGTCTTAAATAACACCGTCTTTTTTCATCATGTTGCGTATGCCTCTAACCGCTTGGCGAGTACGATGTTCATTTTCAATTAAACCAAAGCGCACATGGTCATCGCCATAGTTACCGAATCCAACACCCGGTGCTACAGCTACTTTTGCTTCTAATAATAACTTTTTAGAGAACTCTAATGATCCCATTGCTAAATATGCATCAGGAATTTTTGCCCATACAAACATGGTTGCCTTTGGTTTTTCTACAGGCCAACCCGCCGCATTTAAGCCTTCACATAATACATCGCGACGTTTTTTATACATCTCAGCTATTTCAGCAACACAGTCTTGTGGTCCTTCTAAAGCAGCGATAGCTGCGATTTGAATCGGTGCAAAAGTCCCATAATCTAAATAAGATTTTATACGGGCTAAAGCAGACACTAATTCTTTGTTGCCACACATAAAGCCAACACGCCAACCCGGCATGTTATAACTTTTTGACATGGAGAAAAATTCCACCGCGATATCTTTAGCGCCTTCTACTTGCAATATTGAAGGTGATTTATAGCCGTCAAAAACGATATCGGCATAAGCAATGTCTTGTACCACCCAAATATTATGTTCTTTTGCCACGGCCACAATTTTTTCAAAGAAATCTAACTCAACACATTGAGTTGTGGGATTACCAGGAAAATTAAGAATCAACATTTTAGGTTTGGGCCATGAATCTACGATGGCTTTTTGCAACTCTTCAAAAAAGTCACCACCGGGAACCATTGGCACGTGCCGTAAATCAGCTCCAGCAATCACAACACCATAAGGATGAATGGGGTAGGCAGGATTTGGTACCAATACCACATCGCCAGGACCTAAAGTCGCTAACGCTAAATGGGCTAGACCTTCCTTAGAACCAATGGTCACAATTGCTTCTGTTTCTGGATCTAAATCCACATCAAAACGCGTTTTATACCAATTACAAATGGCTTTTCTTAAACGGGGAATACCTTTTGAAACAGAATAACGATGTGTATCGGGACGTTGTACAGCTTCTATTAACTTATCAACAATGTGTTGAGGAGTCGCTTGATCAGGATTGCCCATACCAAAATCAATAATATCCTCGCCGGCCGCTCGGGCTTTGGCTTTTAATTCATTAACAATATTAAAAACGTAGGGAGGTAAACGACTTATTCTATGAAATTCTTGCATTAGCAGTTCTTGAGTAACCCAAGTATGAGTAAGATTAAAAAAACGTAACGTTTCTATAAGAAAAAATATAGAAAGTCACAAAAAAACAGCTTAAATTACTGATGTTAATCACTAATGTCAAATATTAGCGTTTATTAAGTAGATTAAAGCGGTAAAAAATTAATTTATTGTTAAAATTTGCGTAACCCTAGCTAAATCTTCTGGGGTATCTACGCCAGCCTGTGGCGTTGTATCAACGACACTAACTGCAATGGCTTCACCCTGCCAAAGTATTCTAAGTTGTTCTAAGGCTTCAATTGTTTCTAGTATTGAAGGTTCCCATGCACAATAACGCTCTAAAAAACCTACCGTGTAAGCATACATACCGATATGGCGTAAATAATCTATTTTGCCAGAGGGTTGAGCATCCAACTGTCCAAAACTATCTCGTTCCCAAGGAATCGGCGCACGACTAAAATATAAGGCATAGCCCATTCTATTGAGCACTACCTTGACCGCATTTGGATTAAATATTTCTGCAACATTAGAAATCTTTGCTGCTAAAGTCGCAATACCCGCCAACTTTTGATTTGCTAAAGTCTGTGCTACCTCACTAATTAAAGCTGGAGGTATTAAAGGTTCATCACCTTGTAAATTGACTATAATTTGATCTCTATCCCAACCACACAATCTAGCCACTTCAGCAATTCTTTCAGTGCCACTTTGATGATTAGGATCAGTCATCACGACACGGATACCTAAAGCAGTAACGACTTGTTGAATTTCTGCATTATCTGTTGCCACCACCACTTCCTCAGCCCCCGCTTCTTGCGCACGCGCGCACACATGAGCGATCATTGGTTTACCGGCAATATCTAATAAAGGTTTGCCCGGTAAACGCGTAGATGCGAATCGAGCAGGGATAACAACTTTAAATGCTAAACTCATTTATACAAAGCGTCTGTTTCTTCAGCACTTAAAGTACGAGCCTCGTCTTCAAGCATCACAGGGATATCATCACGAACAGGGAAGGCTAAACGATCAGCACGACAAATTAATTCTTCTTTGATTTTGTCATAATGCAACGGACTCTTACATAGTGGACAAGCCAAAATATCGAGTAATTTAGTATCTAACATGCTTTTCTCTTTAATAAATTTAATAAATGTTCAGAAAACAAAGGTTCCGGTTGCGCTTTTACAGGCAAATACCAATGTTGATGATTTACATAACCGGTACATTTTACGGCATCTTTTTCAGTCATTAAAACGGGTTTATCATCACCGAATAAAATATCACTCGCTACATAATGATAATGATCTGGAAAACTATGCACATTACAAGTGAGCCCAGCTAACTCTAAGTGTTTAAAAAAGCGCTGCGGATTACCAATACCCGCCAAAGCATGACAACTCACGCCTTTTAATTCCGCTAATGTTTTGGTTTCACCCGTCAAACAATTAACCAAAACATCGCCTGTCAATGTCATACTGAGTTCATATTCTTCAACAGCCTTACCATTTACGATAACTAGATCAGCTGTGTGAACACGCTCAATGGGTTCTCTTAATGGACCTGCGGGTAAAAGATAACCATTACCAAACCGTCTTTCACCATCAATGACCACAATTTCTATATCTCTCATTAAGGCGTAATGTTGCAAACCATCATCCGATAAAATAATATCGCACGTTGTTTGCTCTAATAAAAACTGCGCGGTTGCTACCCGCATTGGCCCTACCGCAACCGGACAATTAGTTTGTTTCGCCATCAACAATGCTTCATCACCTACAATACTCGCGTCACTATTAACAGTGACGCGTTGCGGCCAAATTTCTGCTTTACCCGCATAGCCTCTACTTATAATTCCAGGATTATAGCCAATTTGTAATAAATACTCAGCTAACCAGAGTGTCAACGGTGTTTTACCCGTGCCCCCTACTGTAATATTACCTACCACAATAACGGGAACCGAAAACTTGGATTGTTTAAGCAATCCAACACGATATAAAAACTTTCTAAATCTAATAATATCGTGAAATATAGCACCCAGGGGCATTAACCAAGCGCCTAAAAAATAATCTTTATACCAAGTATCGGTGATCCAGCAAGTAAGTTTATTTTTCATATAAATTATTAGATGACTTTAATGCTAGGTATTTTATCCTAAGACTAGCTCGTGTTGCTTAGATTTCCTTCCAATCCAGAAATAAGCCAACATAAAAGCTAAAGCACAACAACTTGATGCGATTGAAAAAACCACATGCCCTCCAAAACCATTCCAATAATAACCACTACCTAAACTGCCTATTACCCCACCTATTCCGAAACTTAAACTATTGTATAAAGCCTGACCTTTACCCTGATGCCGATTACCAAAATATTGATGCACAAAATGTATAGCAACGACATGGGTGCCACCAAAAGTAGCCGCATGCAATAATTGCGCAAGGACTAATACCCATAACTCCTCTGCAAACCAACCGATCATCAACCAACGGCCAGTGGCTAATATTAAGCTACACAATAAAATAACCCTTAAAGAAAAACGCTTTAACATCGACTTCATGTAAATAAATAACACGATTTCAGCGATAACACCCAAGGCCCAAAGCCCGCCAATCAGGGTTGAAGCATACTGATGATGTTCAAGATAAATTGAATAAAAAACATAATAAGGCGCATGAGAAATTTGCACCAAGACATTAACCGTTATAAATACCCAAACTTCTGGTTTTTTTAAAAGTGGTAACACACTTATGCTACTATTTTGGACTTTATCAGTACTCGTTTCTGGCGTAATAAATGTTGTCAAGGCACTTAAAATCAACAACCATAATAGGCAATATTCCAAGCCTTGTATGGGCTGTTTCTCAAACAACCAGCCTAATGACAATACTGTTAAAATAAAACCAACTGAACCCCACAGCCTAATACGACTGTATCTATAAGACTCTGACTTTAAATGCGCAAGGGTAACCGCCTCAAACTGTGGTAATACAGCATTCCAAAAAAAACTGAACCCTAGAGTAACCACCGCAAACCATAAATACTGTTCTACAAATAAAAAACCAACAAAAATTATCGCAGCTAATAAAGAAGCTAAGCGAATAAGACGCATACTTTTACCTGTATGATCCGCCAACCACCCCATAAAGTTGGGCGCAATAATTTTTGTACTTAACATCAATGCCGAAAGTTGACCAATTTCAGCATGATCAAAACCACTGTCTTTTAAGTACAAACTCCAATAAGGCACATAAGCACCCACACTAGCAAAGTAAAAAAAATATAAACCAGATAAACGCCAGTAAGGAATACTCATCGTGTCTTGGGTGTGAATAAGAAACCCTATAAGAAGGGCAAATTACTAAGTTGCCCCTAAGAATACTTAACGAAGAATCGCTAAACCTGATGCCACATTCGCATTTTGTGCGCGATGTCGTAATAAATGATCCATTAAAACTACAGCCATCATCGCTTCTGCAATAGGAGTTGCTCGAATCCCCACACAAGGATCATGACGACCTTCTGTCACAACATCAATGGCTTCGCCATGCACATTAATACTTTTACCAGATAGCCTTAAACTCGCGGTAGGTTTCAGTGCAATACTAGCCGTCACATTTTGACCGCTAGAAATTCCGCCTAAGATTCCGCCGGCATGATTACTTAAAAAACCATCTGGCGTAATTTCATCTCTAAACTGAGTGCCTTTAGTATCGATACAGGCAAAACCATCACCAATCTCCACACCTTTAACGGCATTAATACTCATCAAAGCATGCGCTAAGTCTGCGTCTAAACGATCAAATATAGGTTCACCTAAACCCGGTGGGACATTAGTTGCAACCACTTCAATTCTTGCGCCTATAGATTCACCTTCCTTACGCAAGGCATCCATATAAGCTTCCATCTCTGGAACTTTGTCGGCATCTGGACAGAAAAACGGATTACTATCAATAATAGACCAATCTAATTTCTCAATTTTGATGGGACCGAGTTGTGACAAATATCCACGAATCTCAATATCAAATTGCTCTTTTAAATATTTCTTTGCAATACCCCCCGCCGCAACACGCATGGCCGTTTCTCTTGCCGATGAACGCCCACCACCACGGTAATCTCTAAAACCATATTTTTGCTGATAGGTATAGTCCGCATGGCCGGGTCTAAAAGTTTCTGCAATCTTTGAATAATCTTTAGAGCGCTGATCCGTATTTTCTATGATTAAACTAATCGGTGTACCCGTCGTTTTACCCTCAAAAACGCCTGATAAAATTTTAACCTCATCTGCCTCACGACGTTGTGTAGTGTGTCTTGAAGTACCGGGTTTTCTGCGATCTAAATCCGCTTGTAAATCAGCTTCAGTTAATGCAAGTCCTGGAGGACAACCATCAACGATACAGCCAATTGCCGGCCCATGACTTTCACCAAAAGAGGTGACGGTAAAAAGTTTTCCTAATGTATTTCCAGACATATTAATTTAAAGCCGCTAAAAATAATTCGTGATAATGATCAACTTGTTCTGCTGTTAATAAGAACACGCCATCCCCGCCTCTTTCAAAGTTTAACCAATAAAAAGGTACGTCAGGGAAGGTATCTTGTAATGTTTGCGCGCTGCTCCCTACCTCAACTACTAAAATACCTTGCTCAGCCAAATACTCATTCGCATCCACCAAAATACGAATAACCAAATCTAAACCATCCTCCCCACCCTTAAAAGCCATATCAGGTTCTACATGATATTCTTGAGGTAATTGTTCCCATTCTTGTTGCGCAACATAAGGTGGGTTGCTCACAATAATATCGTAGGGATGTGGAATAAGATCCTTAAATAAATCTGATTGATATAACGTAACTGACTCAGCTAATTGATGCTTTTCTATATTAATCTCTGCTACAGCTAAGGCATCAGATGATAAATCAACCGCATCAACCCAGGCGTGTTGAAATGCATAAGCACAAGCAATGGCGATACAGCCACTACCAGTACATAAATCTAATATCCTTGTTACACCCTCTTCTTCTACCCATGGGGCAAAGCGTTGTTCAATCAGTTCAGCTATAGGCGATCTAGGCACTAAAACCCTTGAATCCACATAAAAAGGCAAACCAGCAAAAATAGATTCGTTAGTTAAATAAGCAGCAGGTAATCTTTCATTAATGCGTCTATCAACAATATCAATGACGGCTTGGCGCTCTTGTAGGGTTAACACACAATTAAGATACTCTTCAGATAAGTTATAAGGCTGGTACAGCGTAAATAACACTAAAGCTGCAGCTTCATCCAGTGCAGCAACAGTGCCCTGACCAAAGCTTATTTGCGCTTCTGTAAAACGACTTGATGCCCAACGAATATAATCTCGAACGGTTGATAAGGTGGATATGATTTCACTTGCAGAGGTTTGCATTCTATTATTTATCTTAAAAAATCGGTGCCAAATAAGTCCGACGATTTTAAACTAAATCACCCAAATATTTCTGTCCTTTTTACAGATTTTTAAAAATAAAAAAGCCTTACACTTCCGTATAAGGCTTTTTTAGAAAGCAGTTCGATAAAGACTGTTTAAAAACTACTTATCGATTTTAAGCGCAATAAAATGTGGGCTACCACGACGCTGAATTAACACGGCCACCGACTTACCAACAGGTAGACTTTTAACCGATTTTTCAAAACCCGTTACATCTTCAATAACCTCATTAGCAATGCGTAAGATAACATCACCTTGTTGGATGCCGGCATTTTTAGCGACACCATTAGCAACGTTTTGCACCAACACACCACCTTTAGGTAATTGTATTGACTCTCTTTCTTCTGCCGTTAAATCACTCACTGTCAAGCCCAAACGATTTGCGAGTTTTGATTTTTCAGTTTTATTTGGCTCAGTCTTATCAGCTTGCTCAGGTAGTAAACCTATATCAAAATTAACTGTTTTCTCTGCACCTTGACGAAGAATTTTTAAAGTAGCTTTGTCGTGAATAGGAGTCATGCCCACCATAGGCGGTAAATCACCTGATTTTTCGATTGCTTGACCATTAAACTCAATGATAATGTCACCTATTTGTAAAGCAGCCTTCTCTGCCGGACTGCCCGGTATCACTTTAGCAACCAAGGCACCTTGCGGTTTTTTCATACCAAATGTTTCTGCTAACTCACGCGTCACATCTTGGATTTGCACACCCAACCAACCATGTGAAGCTTTACCGCTACTTTTAATTTGGTTGACAACATTCATTACCACATCCATAGGAATAGAGAATGAAAGCCCCATAAAACCACCAGTACGGCTATATATTTGCGAGTTAATACCCACAACTTGGCCCTCCATATTAAATAATGGACCACCCGAGTTACCAGGGTTAATCGCTACATCAGTTTGAATAAAAGGCACATAGTTTCCACCCGGTAAACTACGTCCTTTAGCACTCACGATACCGGCCGTCACAGATTGTTCAAATCCAAACGGTGAACCGATTGCCAACACCCACTCACCGACTTGAAGTTTATTAGGGTCACCAATACTGACTACAGGCAAATCTGTGGCATCAACTTTCAATACCGCCACATCAGTACGCTCATCAGATCCAATTAATTTGGCAACCAACTCGCGTCTATCGGTAAATTTAACCACAATTTCATCAGCACCTTTAACAACATGATGATTGGTTAATACATATCCATCTTTGGATATCACAAAACCTGAACCCAATGATTGCGCTTCTCCACCATTACCGTTACCACCACCATTTCCACCACCGTCAGGATTATTGTAAAAATGCTTAAACAACTCTTCCATTTCTGGAGGCATACCTTCTGGTAAAGGAGGGAGTTTTTGACCATCTGGAGCTTCAGGTTTAGGTTTTTGACTAGTACTAATATTAACAACTGCCACACCATTAGTTTTTACCATCTCAGTGAAATCAGGTAATTGTGCAGACACATTTTGATTAAACAAGAAAATTAGAAATACACTCCAACCCAATTTCTTTAACATAACAACTCCATACTTAAAGGTAACTAAAGATCAAATATAAAAACACTACTACTCAATGTATCGGTAAAACTATCTTAGACAACTAACTATTATTTTTGGCCGTATGAACTCACTCTTGCATAAGGCTGATAAGGTGGATTTACATTACCCACTAACTCTTCATTATGGGCTTGCAAATAATCACTAATCTGTTTATTAATTGGGTACTCTATGGCTTTTGCCGAAACCGTCGCCACATTGTTATTGACCGCATTTTGGGCAACTTGCGTACCCGCAACTTCTTGTAATTGTAGCTGAATAGTCTTAACAGAATAGCCTGTTAATACAGCCACTAAGAGTAAAGAAACTGCTATCGCCATCGGTTTAAAATTATCAAATACGCGTTTACGCTTAGGTAAAAAATAAATGGGCTCATGTTCTAATTGCTGTTTTATAGCATTTAAGAAATCATTTACTGGCTCAGTAACAGGGCTCAACTTGATAGCTTGACGCATTAGTTGATAGCGCTCTAATCGTGCCTGTAACTCTGAATTTTTGTTTAAAAGCGCTTCAAAGACAACTCTTTCTTTGGGCTCTAATTCGTTGTCTATATATTGAGATAGTTTTAGATTTAATTCTTCATTCATTAAGATCACCCTGCTATAACAAAGGATTTATCAAAGTATCAATCGCTGCACGCGCTCTAAAAATGCGTGAACGAACAGTACCGACTGGGCAATCCATAGCCAGAGCAATTTCCTCATAACTCATTCCATCAAACTCTCTTAACTCAATAGCTACCCGCATTTCCTCTGGTAGGTCAGCTAAAGCCGTTTTTATAGTATCCATAATTTCTTGCGTTAATAACAAACGCTCTGGGCTATCTAAGCCTTGTAATTGCGGTGCATTTTCTATTGCCTCCGCTTCTTGTACATCCACTTCAGAACTACCACTTCGCCTAGCGCGGGCTAAGTTGTAATTTTTTGCCGTATTAATAGCAATTCTATAAAGCCAAGTATAAAAAGCCGCATCCCCCCTAAAACCACCTAAGGCCCGATAGGCTTTAATAAATGCCTCTTGTGCAACATCTTGTGCTTCAACAGGATCTTTAATATAACTATTAACCAGTTGAATGATTCTTTGTTGATATTTAAGCACCAAAAAATCAAAGGCTGATTTATTACCCTGTTGAACAAGCGTTACCAAATCTTCGTCTAATTGTTCACTATAATTAATATGTTGGGCCACTGCAGCTCTTTATCGTCTAATGGACAAATACAATTTCATAAAGTTCGATGCAATACAAAAATTGTGTTATCTCTCAAAAAAGCGTTATTATCCCTAAACCCGTACGACTAAGCTACAACCTTAGGGCGATTTGTATGTGTCGCAACTAGCGTTGTTTATAAAAAAATAAATCTATGCCTAACTCAATAAATTATGACGTTCTAATCATTGGCAGTGGTGGAGCAGGTCTTAGTTTAGCTCTTAGACTTGCTGAGCAAACCAACAACATTGCCGTTTTATCAAAATTCGCGCTTACTTCAAGCAGCACCTATTATGCACAAGGTGGTATATCTGCCGTTTTTGACGAAGGCGATTCTTTAGAATCACATATTGCCGATACTTTAGATGCCGGGGCTGACTTATGTGACCCCGAGATTGTTAGATTGACCGTCTCTCACGGAAAAAGTTCCATTGAATGGTTATTAAAACAAGGTGTGGTGTTTACCGAAGAACAAAATCAAGCGGGCGAAGTACAATTACACCTTAATCGTGAAGGAGGACACTCACATCGCCGTATCGTGCACTCTGCAGACGCCACGGGTAAAGCCGTGTCTTTATCGTTAATTGATAGAGCAAAAGAGCACGAAAACATAAGCTTATTAGAAGACCACAGTGTTGTTGAATTAATCACCCACATTTCAGATCATGACGCTAAAAAACAAGTTATTGGGGCTTATGTTTTAGATACAGAATCAAACCAAGTTAAAACTATTAAAGCCAAAATTGTCGTATTAGCAACAGGCGGCGCTAACATGGCTTACATCTATAGCACTAACCCACACAGTTCTACAGGTGATGGAATTGCCTTAGCATGGCGGGCGGGTTGTCGGGTGAGCAATATGGAATTTATGCAATTCCACCCCACTTGTCTCTATCATCCAGAAGCCAGAAACTTTCTTATTAGTGAAGCCTTAAGAGGTGAAGGCGGTAAATTAGTGCTAGCAGATGGTTCGCAATTTATGCATAAATTTGATCCGCGCGGAGAACTGGCACCTAGAGATATCGTTGCCAGAGCTATTGATCATGAAATGAAAAAACGCGGTATAGAATGTGTTTATCTCGATATCAGCCACAAACCCGCCGAGTTTATTATTGAACACTTCCCCACTATTTATAAACAGTGTCTTGAGTTTGATATAGATATCACTAAACAACCTATCCCTGTGGTACCTGCAGCCCATTACACCTGTGGTGGCGTATTGACTGATAACTATGCGCGAACAGATATTGAAAATTTATATGCAGTCGGCGAAGTTGCTTGTACCGGTTTACACGGCGCTAACCGTATGGCGAGCAACTCTTTACTTGAATGTTTAGTTTTTGCTGAACGCGCCGGTGAAGATATCTTAACCAAATTACCCAATATCCAAATTAACGCCACTATAGCCGACTGGGATGAATCGCAAGTTATAGATTCAGATGAAGAAGTTGTGGTTTCTCATAATTGGAATGAACTGAGACATTTTATGTGGGACTATGTTGGCATCGTTAGAACCGACAAACGCCTCACAAGAGCGTTGAACCGAGTGGAATTACTCAAAAAAGAAATCAATGACTATTACGGTAACTTTAGAGTGACCAGTGATTTGTTAGAATTACGTAATTTAGTGATTGTTGCGGAGTTAATCATCCGCTGTGCATTACAACGCAAAGAAAGTCGTGGTCTACATTACACATTAGATTATCCTAAAACCGATAATACTAAACCACCCGCCAATACCATTCTTAAACCGTAGGCTTTTAATACCAAAACCATCAGTTTATTAATCAAATTACATCGTATTGATATTAAAGCTCCAGCTTATGATATCAATACAACGGGGATTAATATCTTTAGTCGTATTTATGATATCAATTCGACCAGATGTAGTATATAAACTTGTTTTTTTTATGTGAAATTATCCAATTTTAATATCAAAAGCCACATTCTTGATACTGTTAACAACTTTTTTGATATCTAATCTGTTATTTTATATATCACATCGCTTTGATTTAATATCTCATCAGGTCAATCAGATACTACAACTGACTATATTTATACCTTGTCAGTTTAAGATCACATCATAAGTATTGATAATATAGGTTTAATATTTGATTTCATAACATATAGGGTTACTTTAAAAGCCCCCTTAATAACAGACATAAAAAAAGCCTTACATCTTCATGTAAAGCTTTTTGGTCTAGAGATGTTTTCTTATTACTGAAAACAACTTATTGAAAGCGTGCTTTTCTCTTCTCTAAAAAATACATCTCAAGTTTACTAAAGTAGTAATACAAGCCATAAAGGAATCCACCGGCAATGGGCAATGCAAAATACCAATGGGCTTTTGCAAAAGCTAATAATTCTAAAATTTGTGCACCATATATATAAGCTGGCGTAACAGTAATTGCCGCCCATACCCAAGCACTTAATAGATTAATAAAAGCGAATTTTTTAGCAGAATATTTAGTGATGCCAATCGACATAGGTATAACGGTTCGTAAACCGTACATATAACGCTGTAAGAAAATAATTGGCCAGCCGTATTTTCTTAATAACAAATGCGCGATAGCAAATTTAATTCTTTGATTATGAAGTTTACGCTGAATATAGCCTTTATTAAATCGACCAATATAAAAATAAATTTGATCACCCGTAAAACCACCTAATCCAGCGACAAATATCGTCATAAAATATTGCATGTCTCCAGTATGAGACATGATCCCCCCCATGATGAGGCCCATTTCACCTTCAAGAATACTCCAAAGAAATAAAATGATATAACCATATTCTTTTAGCAACTCTATAAAAAACTCTTCCATATTAACCTTTATTTTTGTTGATCAATCGCAACACTCCTAGGTAATTAAATGTTAACCCATGCGATCATTTTATGAGGTTCGCTATATTAGCATAGCCATTTATTAATTGACTGAATTCAGGTTTTTATTAGGGGGATTTATTTAATCAACTTATGAGATTACTACACATTTATATTTAGATTCTAAATATTTGTATTAGATAAATATGAAAAATCAAAACTTAAAACAATGCTTTTCTTGTCATATATTAAATGGAATTAATAAAATCCATTAGAACCAGCATTAACTCATCATCCTCTAAAGCTAACAACTCCACAAACTGCGTTTTCTTTAGCTCAGAGGATGTTGAATAACGGGTTTCCAAATAATCCATTAAAAGTAAATCTAACTCTTTAGTGCCTCGCCTACATCGCCACCTAAGCTTAGATAACTCTACCATTAGCCCAGTTTTCTTTGCACTAATAATTTTTTAGTTTCTGCAATTGCTTTGGCAGGATTCAAGCCCTTAGGACAGGTATCTGTACAATTCATAATTGTATGACAACGATACAATTTAAACGGATCTTCAAGTTCGTCAAGGCGCTCTCCGGTATTTTCATCACGACTATCCACTAACCATCGATACGCTTGCAATAAGACAGCAGGCCCTAAATAACGCTCGCCATTCCACCAATAACTTGGACAACTTGTTGAGCAACATGCGCATAAAACACATTCATATAAGCCATCTAATACCTCACGATCTTCTTTACTTTGTAAGCGTTCAGTATCTGACGGTGCTGGCGTTTGTGTTTCTATCCAGGGTTTAATTGAAGCATATTGCGCATAAAAATGCGTCATATCTGGCACTAAATCCTTTACCACTTCCATATGAGGTAAAGGAAATATCTTTATGGTATCCGAATATTCATCAATGGCTTTTGTACAAACCAGCGTATTTTTACCATTAACATTCATAGCACAAGATCCGCATACACCTTCTCGACAAGAGCGTCTGAAGGTTAAGCTACTATCAACTTCATTTTTAATCTTTAAGATAGCATCTAATACCATAGGTCCACAGTTATCCATATCTAACTCATAAATATCGATACGAGGATTTTCTGCAGTTTCAGGATCCCAGCGATACACCTCAAATCGCCGAACATTTTTAGCGGCTTCTGGTGCTTTATAGGTGGTCCCTTTAATTAAGGTTGAATTCTTCGGTAAGGTGAACTCTGCCATTAGTAAACCCTCTCTTTTGGTGGGATAGCATCAACTTCATCCGTTAAGGTATATAAATGCACAGGACGATAATCAATTTTTACCGCCTCCTCTTGCATCCAAGTCAGAGTATGTTTTAACCACTCATCATCATCTCGGTGCGGATAATCTTCTCGGGCATGACCGCCACGACTTTCATGTCGATTACCCGCCGCATTAATAGTGACATTAGCTTGGCATAATAAATTATCCAATTCTAAAGCTTCAACTAAATCAGTATTCCAAATTAAGGATTTATCTTTAACACCGACTTCAGAAAATGACTGTTTAATATCTGCCATAGCAGCAATACCCTCGTCTAAAGTAGCTTGAGTTCTGAATACCGCCGCTTTAGTTTGCATAGTTTTTTGCATTGCCAATCGAATATCTGACACACTCCGAGGTCCATTCGCATTTCTTATATTTTCAAACCTAGCCAAAGCAGCATCACAAGCATCTTTCGCTAACGGTTTCTGAGCAGTACCCGGCTTAATCAACTCAGCACATCGAATGGCCGCTGATCGACCAAATACCACTAAATCTAATAATGAGTTAGAGCCTAAACGATTCGCACCATGCACTGACACGCATGCGGCCTCCCCAATCGCCATTAACCCCGGCACGACTTTATCGGGATTGCCATCTTCTAAAGTCACCACTTCTGCTTTGTAGTTAGTAGGTATACCACCCATGTTGTAATGCACGGTAGGTAAAACGGGGATAGGTTCTTTAGTAACATCTACACCCGCAAAAATTTTAGAGGTTTCTGCAATGCCGGGTAAACGTTCGTTGATTAAGGCAGGGTCCAAATGTTCGATATGTAAATAAATATGATCTTTGTCCTTACCTACGCCTCGCCCTTCCTGTATTTCAATGGTCATCGCACGACTCACCACATCGCGTGAGGCTAAGTCTTTTGCATGCGGGGCGTATCTTTCCATAAATCGCTCACCTTCTGAGTTGGTTAAATAACCACCCTCACCTCTTACCCCTTCGGTAATTAAACACCCCGAACCATAAATACCAGTGGGATGAAATTGGATAAACTCCATATCTTGTAAAGGTAAGCCAGCACGTAATACCATCGCATTACCATCACCAGTCACTGTATGTGCAGACGTACAAGAAAAATAGCTTCGACCATAACCGCCAGTTGCTAAAACAGTCACGTGCGCTTTAAATAAATGCATAGAACCATCGTCTAAACACCACGCCAAGACCCCGCGACATTCACCATTCTCCATGATTAAATCAAGTACGATGTATTCAACAAAAAACTCAGCATTATGTTTTAAAGCTTGCTGATATAAAGTGTGTAATATCGCATGACCGGTTTTATCAGCAGCAGCACAAGTTCTTTGGGCTTGACCTTTGCCATAATGGGTAGTCATCCCGCCAAAGGCTCTTTGATAAATTTTTCCATCTTCTGTTCTAGAAAATGGCACACCATAATGTTCAAGCTCTATAACTGCTGGGATAGCTTCACGACACATATACTCAATAGCGTCTTGGTCACCTAACCAATCAGAACCTTTGATGGTGTCGTACATATGAAAACGCCAATCATCTTCACCCATGTTACCTAAAGCGGCACTAATTCCCCCTTGCGCAGCGACGGTATGACTACGGGTAGGAAATACCTTGGTCAAACAAGCGGTTTTTAGACCTTTTTCTGCCATTCCAAAAGTAGCTCTAAGACCTGCACCTCCGGCACCTACAACGACCACATCGTAAGTATGTTCAATAATTTTATAATCTGCTGGCATGAATTATCCTATTGATATTAGACGAAACACGACAACGATTGCTGCCAGTGCCAAAAATATAAAAACTAAATTGACTAACCAAATGCTAATAATTTTTGCTGACTCAACGGCAACATAATCTTCAATCACCACTTGCAAACCTAAAGCTGAATGATAAAAAACCGCAACAATCCACGCTAAAATACACACCGTATTAAAGGGGCTTGCCAGCCAAGTTACGGTTTCTTGAAAAGTAGCAGTTAAACTTAAATCAAGAAAAATAATTAAACTAAAGGATAAGGGAATTAAAGCTACAGCTGTTACCCGTTGCATCCACCAATGAAAGGTTCCCGTTTTAGCAGAACCCAAACCACGCACATTTGCTAAAGGCGATCTATATTGCATATTGAGTCCTTAACTTATATGAAGAGAAAAATTATTAAGGTGAGCAACAAAGAAATCGTAAGTTCAACAAGGGCGTAACGATTTAATGTTTCACGATCAAAACTTTTACCTGCATCCCATACTAAATGTCGGACACCGTGACATAAATGAAAAAATAGCGCGTAAATAAATCCCCAATACACAAGTTTTGCCAACCACTGTTGCATAAAACTTTGTAATTCAAGATACGAAACGGGGCCAGCCAAAATCACATGTAACAAATAAACAAAAAAGATTAGTCCGACAGATAAGATAACACCCGTCATGCGGTGTGTTATAGAGATAATGCCTGTTAGAGGCAATCGATAGACTTGCAGATGCGGAGAAATAGGTCTGCTATTTTTTCTTACCATTTTATTACCCAGTTGTTGTTTATAAAAATATGCACACACTTCTATAATAAAGATATAGAAGTACTAACCTTAAAGCTCAAATGACAGCCACTCAATGAGCCTATCTATTTAGTTTATTTCTTGCTCAAATTTGATGTCTATAAATTGACACAATTGATGTGCAAGTAGCGCAAAACAACAACTAAGAAGGTATAGAACCTCTGCTCTATACCTTCTTACATGCTTCACATTAAATACGATCTTTTTGAAGAATATCGCCTTTATGACTTACCACTATGCCCCAAGACTCACCTGAAGCATTAACAATTAGATCATAGTCTTCACCTACACCATTTGGATTAACGACTAAAATCGCTTCTTTAATAGTGTAATTATTAAAAAGTGCTTTAAGGTGGTCATAAGCAATTGCCGGCATCATGTTAGCAGTGGTTACATTATTAGCACCTACAAAAAAATTTCCATTAGTTCTATATAACTCAATTAAAACTTCTTTGTCTTTCTCTTCTTTAAAACTAATTTCTATTAATGCTTGCTTAAAATGAGTTTTTTTCTCAGCTGAAATATCAAGTGCATTAGGATGTTTTTTATAGAATTTCTCTAAGACGGGGGCTGGAATAGCATCTTTTGTTATAACTTCTGCAGAAACAGAAGCTGATGACATTGATAGAACTATTAAACCTAGACTTAAAAATTTATTACGCATTAGCTTAGTTACCTGGTTATGATTATTATTAATTAATTTTTATTATTTTGAACATCTATCTTTCAGCAGTTTCTTTTGCCTGATGTCGTTATAGCATTTTTTCAAAAAAATTCTATTATTTTTTACTAAAAACTAATAAATTAATTGTCAGAACGATGAGTAATGTTATCCTACTAATTTAAGCTTTTAAATTCATTTCAATGAAAATAAGACAATTATCAAGTATTTCAGATATAAATGTCTTAGACTGGAATAAACTAGCAGGTAAATCTTACCCCTTTTTAAAGCATGAGTTTTTACACGCACTTGAAAAAAGTGGAGCTGTATCAAAAAAAACAGGCTGGTTGCCTGCACACCTGATCATCTTAAAAGCAAATAAAATGATTGCATTTATGCCTCTATACATTAAGAATCATTCTTGGGGAGAATATGTTTTTGATCACCAATGGGCTTCTGCATATTATCAAAATGGCTTTGAATATTACCCTAAGTACTTAACTGCGATTCCATTTACCCCCTGTCAAGGCCCCCGCATTGTTGTCAATGATTCATATAACGCAGAGGAAATCTATAACCTTTTTTTAAAAACCATTCAACAATTAGCCTTAGAACAAAATATATCCTCTTGGCACTGTCTATTTCCAAACCAAGACCAAATTTCTAGATTGAATAAACTAGAGGTTAATATTCGTGAAGGTACTCAATTTCAATGGTTTAATCAAAACTATCAGGACTTTGATGACTTCTTATCAGTATTAACTTCTAGTAAACGCAAGATGATTAAGCGTGAACGTAAACGCATTGCTGAACAAGGCATGACGTTAATTCAGTTAAATGGTGCTGAAGTTACTGAGGCTCAATGGGAAACGTTCTTTAATTTTTATACGATGACCTATTTAAAAAAAGGTTCAGAGCCGTATTTAACACTGGAGTTTTTTTTAGATATAGCCCGAACGATGGGGGAGCAATTATTGTTGGTCTTCGCCCTAAATAATCAACGACCTGTTGCGGCTGCCTTAAGTTTTATCGGCTCAGATACTTTATATGGCCGCTACTGGGGCTGTTATGAAGAATATCACAGTCTACATTTTGAAACTTGCTATTACCAAGGTATTGATTATTGTATTCAGCAGCAACTAAAGCGCTTTGACTCTGGCGCGCAAGGCGAACATAAAATAGCCCGTGGATTTGAGCCAGTGACCACCTATTCAGCACATTGGATAAAGGATAGTGGCTTTGCCGATGCAATTGGAAGATTTTTAGAACGCGAAAAAATCGCTACCCAACAATACAAAGCCAATGCGTCAGCTTATTTACCCTTTAAATAAAAATCAGCCTTGCCGCTCAAATAAATGATACCCCACCTCACCAGCAACTTTACTTTTTAATAATTGCCAATTATCGGGCATACCCTCTAGTTTTAAACTACTTTCAACTTCAACATAAATCTTGGCCTGCGAACTGAGCCAACCTTTATCTTCAAGCCACTGGCATGTTTGCAAAGCTAACCCTTGTTGAAACGGCGGATCAATGAATACCACATCAAAAATCTCTGAATTACCAGCAAGATAACGAAAAACGTCTGATTGTACAATTTTTATCTGTTTAGCCTCTAAAGCAACGGCATTTTCTTTTAATACTCGACAAGCTAAGGGATTATTCTCAACTTGCACCACTGCTTTAGCACCTCTAGAAGCTGCTTCAAAACTTAAAGCCCCGCTACCTGAATATAAATCTAGACAGCGACTACTTAAAATATCATTACGTAGCCAATTAAATAAAGTTTCTCTTACCCTAGCGGGGGTTGGTCTTAACCCTGGCGCGTCGTCAAAATGAATTGATCGACTACGCCAGTCTCCACCAATAATTTTTAATTTATTTGCCACTATTATCCGACACCTTACCTACAGTGACTGTTTGCAATATCTGCAAATTAACACGACGTTTAAAAGCTTCTGAGATAGACGCCTTTGTTACTTTTTCAACATTTTGCTGAAAAGTATCTAAATAGTCTAAAGGCAACTCATAAAAACCAATCATACTCACATAGCTAGCCAATTTCTTGTTTGTATCTGAGCGTAAAGCAAAACCACCAGTAATATTCTTTTTTGCTGCATTTAACTCTTCAACACTAGGACCTTTATTTATAAACTCAGCTAAGGTTTGATTTACAACATCTAAGGCCTCATTAGTTTGATCATTACGAGTTTGCAAACTAATCATAAATGGACCCGGTTTAGCTAAAGGTACAAAATTACTTGAAGCGGTATACGCTAAACCACGCTTTTCCCGTACCTCATCAAATAACTTAGACACCAATCCGCTACCACCTAAAATATGGTTACCAACATACAGATTAAAATAATCAGGATCTTTACGGTAACTTCCAGGTAAACCAACTAACACATGAGTTTGTGTTGATGGAAAATCAATCTGAAACTTAGCTAAATGATCCGGAAGTTTTACATCAGGAAGAGCCGCTGGTTTTTTACCAACAGGTAAGCCAGTTAATAACTTTTCAGCAGTTTGCTCCGCTTGAACCTTAGTTAAATCGCCGACAATAACCACAATCGCATTTGCTGCAACATAATATTTCTTGTAGAAATCTCGCACATCAGATATCTTAAAACTTGACACAGTTTTAAGATCGCCAGTACCAGGATGACCATAAGGATGATCACCGTATAGAGCTTTATTAAAAGCAATACTCGCTTGCGCAGCTGGGGACTCTTCTTGTTGTTTTAAACCCGCTAGAGTTCGACTTTTTTCTCTTTTAAAATCGGCCTCTTTAAACAAAGGCTGAGTTAAAATAGTATGAGCAGTTTCTAAAGCAGTAGCAAATAAAGCCGGCTCAGTTAATGTTCTTAAGGACAAAGTTGCCATATCCATAGAACTAGCAACCCCAAATTGAGCACCCACACTTTCAAAACGCTGAGCGATTTCATCCGCATTCCATTTCCCTGCTCCAGTATCTAACATGCCAGCTGTTAACTCAGCTATACCAAATTGCTGACCATCATTAGCACTACCTGCGTTAAATACCACTTGTATGTCTGCCATAGGCAGGCCTTCAGCGCGGACAAAATACACCCGCGCACCTTGAGATGTTTGCCAATGCTCAATCTTGCTAGTGACATGTACAGCACTTTGTGCAACTTCAGGCGCTTTTGGAGTGACTGAGACAGGTGTCGCATCTGACTTAATTTCTTGAGCAGTATTACAGGCAGTCAGTAAAACACTCGTCGCTAACAAGCAACCAATTGCCATAAATTTTCCGTTATTTAACAGTCTAATACGCATTAATGAGCTCCCTTATTTTGTGTGCTAGTCTTAATCATTTGTGGTTCTAAATAGGCAATATTTAGATGATCTTCAACTAAATACTTTTGTGCCACAGCACGCACTTGTTCTGGCGTTACTTGATTAATTTTAGAAACATATTCACCTGCTTTCTGCCAGCCTAAGCCAGCGGTTTCAAAAGTACCTAACTCCATTGCTTGGTAAAAAGCCGAATCCTTTTGATAAATATCCGTTGCTAACACCTGGGCTTTAATACGTTGCAATTCATCCGCTGTAATTAAATCTTTTTGCAACTTTGCCACTTCGGCTTTTAAAGCAAGTTCAAGATCATTTACTGATTTATGCTCTGTAGGCGTGGCTTCTAATTCAAATAAAGCCGACAATCTAGCGTTTAAGTTGTAACCCGCCCCTGTTGATACAGCTATTTGTTGACCACGAATTAAAGTTGAAGATAAACGCGCACTATTACCACCATCTAAAATACCAGCTAAGACCTCTAAAGCATAAGCCTCATTTTCATCAGTCGCTGTTTTAAGTGACGGTACCTTATAACCTAAAACCACAGCAGGTAATTTAGCCGGCACCTTAACTGTCATTTTACGCACACCTAACTGCTCAATTTCAATTTGAGGTTTTAACGGTATAATCTCGCTAGCCTTTAATTCTCCGAAGTACTTCTCTGCCAAATCAAAAACCGCATTCGGTTGTACATCACCCACCACAACTAGTGTTGCATTATTAGGTGCATACCAACGTTGATACCAAACTTGTAAATCCTCTACTTTGTAATTAGCAATATCAGATGGCCAGCCAATCACTGGATGTTTATAAGGACTATTAGCATAAGCCATTACCATAAAGTGTTCATTCATTTTTGCTTGAGGATTATCATCGGTTCGCATACGACGCTCCTCTGTCACCACTTGTAATTCTTTCTTTAATTCTTCAGGCAATAAATGCAAACCTCGCATTCTATCGGCTTCTAACTCAAAACTAACCGGTAAGCGCGACGCTTCCATAGTTTGAAAATAGGCGGTGTAATCTTGACCAGTAAAAGCATTTTCTTCACCGCCATTTTCAGCAATAATTCTGGAGAACTCGCCAGCCGCATGTTTATCAGTGCCTTTAAACATCATGTGTTCCAACATGTGTGACACGCCGGTAATACCGCCTGGCTCATAACTAGACCCGACTTTATACCAGACTTGTGATACCGCAATGGGTGAGCGGTGATCTTCTTTTACCAACACTTTTAAACCATTCTTTAACGTTTTTTCAAAAACTTTAGTTTCTGCCTGTAAATTCAGTGCAGGTAAACACAGTAACACTGTGCAGAGTAATCGATTATTCATAACTCCCTCTTTTAATGGTGATAAGCGCGTCTGACTATTTCAATAATCAAAAGTTCACTGTATTCTATACAATATTATAAAAGTTGGAATCTTATTAAATAATGCCTAGCCAAACCACCCCGCTTTCTTGGAAAAACTACCTCACACTCTGTAAACCCAATGTAGTTGCCGAAATGATGTTTACAGCGATAGTGGGTATGCTATTAGCCGTACCAGGAATGCCCGCTTTAGAACCATTCATTTACGGTTCTATTGGCATCGCCTTAGCAGCCTCTTCTGCAGCAGCTATTAATCACTTTATTGATCGTAAAGCTGATGCACAAATGTCTCGAACCGAAAACCGCCCCTTACCCATGGGCAATCTTAGCACCGTTAACGTATTAAGTTTTGCTGCCGTACTCGGCATCAGCGCAATGCTCATCTTAGTTTTTTTAGTCAATACTTTAACAGCGGTGTTAACCTTTTTATCCTTATTCGGTTATGCCATTATCTATACTTTATATCTTAAAAGAGCCACTCCGCAAAATATTGTGATAGGCGGTCTATTTGGCGCCACTCCACCCTTATTAGGTTGGTGTGCAATGACTGGTGAAGTGCATCCGCACGCATTACTCTTAGCTTTAATTATTTATGTTTGGACGCCACCGCACTTTTGGGCCTTAGCTATTGCTAGACGCGAAGAATACGCCAAGGTCAACATCCCCATGTTACCCGTTACCCATGGCCCCGCTTTTACCCGCTTACAAATATTGTTATATACGATTTTATTATTAATCGTAACTTTATTACCTTATTTAACACGCATGAGCGATTTACTGTATTTAGTTTCAGCAGTTTTATTAGATACAATATTCATCTATTACGCTGTGCAAATGATGCGTAAAAAAGACAACAAAACAGCCATGAAAACCTTCGTCTATTCGATCGTTTACATCACCCTACTCTTCGCAGCACTGTTAATAGATCACTATCTAAAATATTCGGCATGACATTTACTCATCACGAACAAACACCGGCACCTGAACATCCTTTTGCTGAATTTATACGCATAATTGGTAAAGGCAAGAAAGGCTCACGCCCACTGACGCAAACAGAAGCTTATGCTGCGATGCGCTTAATTTTAGCGGATGAAGTAGAGCCTGTTCAGTTAGGTGCTTTTTTAATGTTAATGCGCGTTAAAGAAGAATCTCCAGAAGAACTAGCTGGCTTTGTATTAGCCGCCAGAGAATCAGCAAACTTAAGCACAGATACAGCGCTAGTGGATTTAGACTGGTCTTCTTATGCTGGAAAACGCCGACATTTACCGTGGTTTTTATTATCTGCACTATTATTAGCCGATAAAGGTATCAATGTATTTATGCATGGCGCCGGTGGCCATACCGCTGGGCGTTTATACACCCAAGATATGCTTAAATATTTGGGTATTAATGCAGCTAAATCTGTAACAGAAACTAAAAAACAACTTAAAGACCAACACTTTAGTTATCTATCGTTGGAACACTTTTGCCCAAAACTTCATGAAATTATTGAGCTCAGACCTTTATTAGGTTTACGCTCCCCTGTGCATACACTAGTGCGTTTAATTAATCCATTTAATGCCGCACATACTATCCAAGGCATTTTTCATCCTGGCTATCGACCTGTACATCAACAAGCCGCGGCTTTATTGCAACAACCGCATGCTGCAGTGTTAAAAGGTGAAGGTGGAGAAACTGAACGCAACCCTGATATGGATTGCTTAGTGCAAAGTGTACACAACGGAGAGCTATCTGATGAAAACTGGCCGGCAATTTTTACCCGTCGTCATGTTAAAGATGAAGAGCTAGACCCAAGACAACTGGCCCTAATGTGGCAAGGCGAGTATGAAAATGAATTTGCTGAACAATCTATTTTAGGTACAGCCGCTGTCGCCCTTAAATTACTCGGCAAAGCCAACACTCAAGCAGAGGCTTATCAACTCGCTGTCGATTATTGGACCTCGAGAGATAAGCAAAAATTTATTAAGGCGTAAAACGTACACGCGCTAAAATAGGCAAATGATCTGACATACGCTCACCATTATTAAGTGGATGTGGATCAATAAACCAATGATCAACTTTAGCATGGCAAGGACCGCCCGCAAGTATGTGATCAATACGTTTATCAGGATGTAAAAGAGATGGGACAGTAGGTTGACCCGCTAAGACGTAGGCATTCTGCAGTAACTGCTCTGGTTTATCAGCGCCAATAATACGTCGATAACGCTCAGTATCACCGGTTGTATTAAAATCGCCTGTCACTATCATCGGCAAGCCCTTAGCCAATTGCGTTATACGCTCATAAAATAAAGTCGCACTGGGCTCTTTATTACCACCCGCATTATCAAAATGGGTATTCACAAACATAAAAGTAAAGCCTGTTGCCCTTTCTTTTAAAACCGCCCAATTCACATAACGCAGCATCGCTAAGGGTTTAAAACCATAACTCATCGGTAAGTCAGGATGTGGGCCTAACCACAACTGGCCTTTATCTAAAATCTCAAACCTTGAGTCCCTATAAGCCAACGCCGCATCACCATACTGAAAACTACCCATGTGATAACTCAACAAGCTATAGTCCGACAAAGATAATATTGTCGCTATATCTTTATCGGTGTGGGTTTCCTGAAAACCAATTAAATCTGGTGCATAACCATTAATCCGGGTCCTAATTTCTGGTGCCCTAACCGACCAAGGTAAGGCGCCACCTGTACTGCCATTATTAAATCGGGCAGCCATGGTTTCTATCAATTCAGAACCGTATTCGATGTTAAAGGTAAGTACTTTAAAATAACCACTGCTACAGGCCGTAGTTCGATTATCATCCGTGATAGGATAATCTGTGGCTAAAGGCAGTTCATGCGCAAAACCTTCGCCAGTAAAAGCCTCCCAGTATTGAAAGCCTTGATAACGAATAAATAAGGCCACCAAAACAATGACACCTAATAGCGCTAAGCCAATTCTAAACAGTGATTTAAAAATACCTTTATCTAACAAACTAAAACTCCGGGCCTTTACTTAAGGCTATGGTGATTTTATACAGCTATAAAGCTAAGCATTATACCCATTAAGATTAAAATTTACTTTAAGACACTAAGCAGATTGCTGATTTGCTATAACCGCCAAACCCTTAAAGACCAAATCAGGATCAACAATGATTGGAACATCTAACTGCTGCGCGATTAATTCTGCATCCCCTCCCGTCAGAATAAGCTTTGCTATATCCTTGTGTTGTTTTAAAACCTGTGTAATTAAACCAAGGATTGCATACAAAGTGCCATTATAAATACCCGCTCCTGTCCCTGTTGCCAGGCCAACCGGATAACTTGATTTCTCGTAAGGTAAACTGGCCGTATCGCGCGCTAAGGCTTTTTTCATTAAGACTAAACCTGGACTAATTAAGCCACCTTGATGAACACCCTCACCATTAAGCACATCAAGAGTAACAGCTGTACCGCAATCCACAATACAACTAAAGCCTGGATAATAATGATGAGTCGCAATAAGCGCTAACCAACGATCTACACCCAATTTATCCGCTTGCTCATAGGCATTACTCACCCCATAAGCCTGAGTTTGAGTTTTAATAAATTGGATTTGTGTAGGTGGCCATAATTCTGTGACTACCTCAGTTACAATTAAAACTAAAGCACTGCTAGCCACACTAGCGACTAAGATCTGTTCTGGCTGTTTAAAAACAGACCAAACATTTAACAACTGAACCCGATTGACATGATCATTAGCAATCGCAAAAGTATTTAACTGACCTTGCTTGTCTAACCATGCCCATTTAAATCGGCTATTACCACTATCAATCAGTAATTTCATAAACCAGATGCACTAAAACTGACTTCACCTGAGGCATAGGCCTGCACACTTTCATCGTGTTTTTTTAGTAGCAATAATCCTTGCTCATTAATACCATCCACCACTCCTTCTATAATTTGCTGACCGATATATAACACTGCTGGCTGGCCTTTTAAACAATCATAACTACGCCATTCTGCTATATAAGGCGCAATACCGCCTTGCTCATAACCATTAACGATACTGATGAGCTCATTTAAAATAGCGCCTGCTAAAGCGTTTCTAGATACGATATCTCCAGCATTTATCTGCTTTAAATCCGTCCAATCTTGCGTTATTTCTTGGCCTTGCGATTCACTTAAAGCTAGATTTAAACCTAAACCTATCACTACAGAACAAGGGCCATCTGATTCGCCCGACACCTCAATCAGAATACCACCTAATTTTTTACCATGACAGTAAATATCATTCGGCCACTTTAAGCCAACCTCAGCAAAGCCTTGTGACTTTAATACGCGGATAACCGCAACGCCAATGGCCAAACTTAAGCCCGAAGTACTGGCAATTCCACCTTGCTGAAACCGCCACAACACCGATAAATATAAATTACAACCATAAGGTGAAACCCATTGTCGACCGCGTCTTCCCTTACCTGCTGTTTGATGCTCAGCGAAACAAGCGTAACCAGAAGGCGCATTCTTTTGCGCTAAATCAGCTAAATAACTATTGGTGGACGGCAAAGTGTCATGTACTTCTAAAACAGAAAGTACAGCTTGATTAGCTTCAGAAATTAAAGAGTTTATTTTAAATGGCTCCAACAACTCTAAGGGTTGCTCTAGACGATAACCCTTACCGCTTACTGCGGCGTGTTGTAAACCTAAAGCAGATAAGCCATTTAATTGCTTACAAATAGCTGACCGGCTTACACCTAATACCTCGGCTAGTTCTGTTCCAGAATGAAACTCGCCATCGGCTAATAAAGTGAGTATTTGTTTTTGTTTGTCAGAAATTAACACGGCTGGCGATCTTTTGATTGTAAAAGCCAGAATTATACGTCAAGCCCAAGGCTTATGTATAAACTGCCTAACGTATCTTCACTATCAAGCAGATGTTTTACTCAACTACTTAACCAACGCATTACCCATAGATTTTCGCGTCTTAACAATGCGCGTCTCAATTCATCCGCACTTAACAATAACAAAGCAAAAGGCAAGCCCAATAAACTTTGCAATACAGTTAAAGGTGCTGTACCAAAAATCACTTGTAAAGCAGGCATATAAGACAGTGACGCCACTAAGGCCAACTCAAAAGTGATACCTAACCAAATCATTTTGTTGGCAAACAAGCTATTTGTAAAAACACTTCGCGTATGCACACTACAAATTAAAACATTAACCACCTGGCATAGGATCACTGCGGCAAAAAAGCCAGTGACGGCGGTTTTATATAACAAATTTGATTCAGCCAATACCGCCCCCCAAGTCCAACCACCTTGGTACAAGATTACAAAAAATGCAAAAAAACCGGCCGCTGCTTCTAATAAACCGACCACACCGTAACTTCTGATTAAAATGTGTTTAGTTAGTAATCTTTCAGAACGCTTACGAGGAGGTAAACTCATCACATCAGTATCAGGTGGCTCTTTACCTAATCCTAAAGCAGGCAACATATCTGTAGCCAAATCAATCAATAAGATTAATAACACAGTTAAAGCCAAAGGGGCGCCTAAAGCGATAAATGCAATAAAAGGCAACATTTCTGGTACTGTATGACTCAAAATATAGGCTATAAATTTCTTAATATTGGCGTATATAGTACGGCCTTCTTCAATGGCTTTAACAATAGTGGCGAAGTTATCATCCATTAGCACAATATTAGCGGCCTCTTTAGCAACCTCTGTACCTGACAAGCCCATAGCTACACCCATGTCCGCATTTTTTAAGGCAGGTGCGTCATTAACGCCATCACCAGTTACCGTTACCACCTCACCTTTTTTTTGCAAGGCTTTTACAATCTGTAATTTTTGTAAGGCAGATGTTCTGGCAAATACTAATTCTTGCTCATCTAAAACAGCAGAAAATTCAGCATCTGACATCTGCTCTAACTCTGAACCTAAGATGACTTGACCCTTACCAGTAAATAAACCCACTTGCCGTGCAATAGACTCTGCAGTGACATGATAATCACCTGTAATCATAAAAATACGAATGCCTGCAGATTGACACTTATCAATGGCGGCTGATATTTCTGGTCGTGGGGGATCTAGCATTCCGACTAAACCTATATAGATAAACCCCTCTTCTTTTAAAACTGCATCAGTATCCGTTTTATACGCTAAAGCCAATACTCGCTCACCTCGAGCCGCTAAACGTTCATAAATATCGGTGATATGCGTATTAAAAGCCTCATCAACCGCAACTAGATTGCCTTGCTGCAGATAATGACTACATTTAGTCATCACAACCTCGGGCGCACCTTTCATATAATGTAGTGCTATACCGTCATGATTAGAGTGACTGGTAATCATGCGTTTAGCGGTCGAATCAAAAGGGCTTTCGTGCAAACGCGGCCATTGGGTTAACAACTCACTCACTAATTGATGTTGTTTTGCAAATATTAATAAGGCGCCTTCGGTAGGATCCCCCAAATAATGCTTCTCCGTTAAACGAGCATTATTACAAAGCACCATGCACGCTAAAGCTTGCTCTATTCCGGATGCCTCACTCAAGCCTTTTTGAAACGCCGACCACTCTTTGTAAGCCAGCACAATACTAGTGACCTTCATACTATTTTGCGTAATAGTACCTGTTTTATCCGTACAAATTACTGTAGTAGCACCCAAAGTTTCTACGGCTTCTAAATTACGAATGAGGGCTTTATTTTTCGCCATACGCTGAGACGCCATAGATAAAGCCAAGGTCACCGTCGGCAATAAGCCCTCTGGAACATTAGCCACAATAATACCAATAGCAAATATCAAACTTGATATTAAAGGCTTACCCAGCAACATACTAACGGCAAAAAAAAGTCCACCTAAGCTTACAGCGATAATAGAAATAATCTGCGTAAAGTGCTTTAACTCTTTACGAATAGCAGACTCGGTATGCTCAATTTCTTTAGTCAGTTGCACAATACGCCCAATCTGCGTGTGCATACCTGTAGCATAGACCAAGGCTTTACCATTCCCACTTTGTACTAAAGTACCGGAAAATACCATATTTCGACTTTCAAGCAAGGCACTGTGCGTACAATCTAGTTTACGAAGTTGTGGCTCGCTTTCCCCCGTTAAAGGCGAATGATCTACTTTTAACTGATTGACTTCTATCAAGCGCCCATCGGCCGGAATACGATCGCCTTCTTCTAGCATCATCACATCACCAGGTACTAAAAACTTTGCTTCTATTTGGCTGATAACACCTGACCTTAATACCGTGATTTTGGTGGGTAACATATTCCGAAAGCTTTCCATAATGCGTTCGCTTTCGTATTCTTGCGTGTAGGTAAACACCGCATTTAAAAACACCACGCCTAATAAAGCGATGGCAATGTAAAGATTGCCTTGGTCCGGTTGTAGATGTTCTGCAAGGAAAGCTAATCCAGACCCCGCCATTAATAAAACAGCGAATAGATTAGTAAATTGGTGGAGGAATTTTATTATTTCCGGTGTATCTTTACGGACTTGCAAACTATTGAGACCGTATTGAATTTGTCGCGCTATGGCATCAGACTTTGTTAACCCTAAGCTAGAGCAATTTAAGCGTTGTTCTAATTCTGCTAAGGGTATTCGGTGTTCATCACTCATTAGTACACCTACAAAATTCGTTTAAGTTAGAGGACTGAAGTGACTTCTAAGAGCAATAGTAAAAATATTTTGCAACTAAAGCAGAATTTACAAACTAAACCTATTCAGCATTACTGAATATTTTAAGACAATAATTCCAAGCACTATAAATACTTATAGGGCTTGGAGTATTTATAACAATAAAACTAAAACAGAAACTTATTCTACAATCACAACATCGTTGCGCTTAATAACGCCGGATTGGATAACCTTTGCATAAATACCTGCAGAAGGTAATGCTTTATCAGCAAACGGCACATGCACCGTATTTTGAGCGATAGTTTTTAAGATTTTAGCGTCTTTTGCTAAATCACCTTGCGCCAATGATGGCATCACACAACGCGGACAAGGATCGGTAACTAACAATTTAACGCTACCAATTGTTAATGTTTTACCCACCCAGTCATTTTCCACAAAACCTGTTTGCTCTGGGCCTGTTGCTATAATTAAATTAGGACGGAAACGGCGTGGCTCAATTCTGCCTTCTGGATACAGTTTTTGTAATTCTAAAACTGTCGCAGTCGTTAAAATGTGTAAAGTTGCGTAATCAAAAAAGCTGCCTTCATGGGCATCACCCGAGATAGCTTCTTCACTGATTTCAGTATTTTCACCTTCATACTCAGGCCAATATTGCTCTAAAGTGGCTTTTGCAGGTGCTTGAGTGGTTAATTTAACCGGTCTTGAAAACGCTGATGATAAAACTTGATCTGCATCCGCTTGATCACTGTTTAAAGTATCACCGTTAGGTAAAGTAATCGCAACGCTGGGTAACGCTTGATTTGAAGCTGGGGTTTGATTATATCTGGCGTAGAAATAAAACATTTCTGGCCATTTTTTAGGATTCTTAGCACTCACTACCTTGTTGCTTTCGATATCCACTAAAGCATAGGCCCTATCCCCGACAATACCTTTGTCAGAAACCTCTGTTGCATTTAACTCTTCACCCATCATTGATTTAACGGGATAACGCCACACAGAGGCGAGCGTAAATTTGTTGTCTGACATATCTAACTCCTGTTACTTATAATTTTTTTGATGATTTATTATTATATTTAATCGACACTTATTTTTACACACCCGCTAGGTTTTGTAAAAAGTTTGATGTCGATTGCCCGCAATATCCAGTATGATTGCGCAACTTAGCCATTTTAAAGAATCAACTTAATGCTTAATTGGAACGATTATTTACAACTATTAGCTGGTTTAATTTCAGTGGTTAATCCCATCGGGGCTATTCCCACATTTATGGCTTTAACAGACTCTAGATCGGATAAAGACAAAACCAGAATTGCAATCATTTGTGCCATTTCAGTCTGTATGGTTTTGCATATTGCTTTATTTGGCGGCGAACCCATTTTAACATTTTTTAGTATTAGCCTTGCGGCTTTCCGTGTCGCTGGTGGCATCCTATTATTATTAATGGGCATTTCTATGCTACATGTATTACCGGATCGATCCAGACACACACCAGAAGAAGCAGAAGAATCTTACACAAAAGAATCCATCGGCGTAGTGCCCTTAGCCATCCCTTTACTAAGCGGACCAGGTGCCATTAGCACAACTATTGTCTTTGGCCATCTGCAAAACACTTGGTCGCACTTTATGACCGTTAGTGCGGTAATTTTTACAGTATCCGTCATTGTATTAGTAGCCATGTTAATTGCTCCTAAAATTGCCCGAGTCATGGGTAGCACAGGCATGAATGTAATGACGCGAGTGATGGGCTTATTACTGACCGCTATTGCAGTGGAATTTATGACTAAAGGCTTGACAGTTTTATTTCCTGTGCTTAATAGTAGTTTATAGCTAAAAGGATAATGATATGAATCGATATACAGACATACCACCCGCATCACTCCCCAAAGTCACTTGTTTTCATGATGGCGAATGTCCCATCTGCAATATTGAAATCAACGCCATGAAAAAGCTAGATAGAGCCGGTAACATACAGTGGGTGGATATTAGCCAAGACAAAGCCGCACTAGCCGCAGCAGGGCTCACTTACAAGCAAACCATGGATCGCATGCATGTGATAGATGAGAACAAACAGGTTAAATCTGGGGTTGTAGGTTTTCTAAAAGTCTGGAAGCACTTGCCTTACTACAGACGCCTAGCACCTGTTATTGAACAAGTACCCTTACTGCTACCTATCATGGAGTTTTTTTATACTATCTTTGCTCGCTATCGTTTACCCCTGACGGGTAAGAAGCAAATAGTGGAATGAGTATTTAAACTATCAATGCATTTAAACTTCCAGCATCAATTGGTAATATGAATAAGCGTATTGCTATGGCAACAATAAAAAAGAGAACGGCGAGACTATAACGAGAAATTCCGTTTAGTTTGACACGTCCTATTGTTGATAGGAGTTGGCATGTACAAAACGGCACACCTTTGCATGTATTGAAAGAATTATGGGGTTGGGCGGATTTAAAGATGGTTTTACGGTACGCTCATTTGAGCAGTAATCACCTACAGGAATACACGGAGAACGCTAGTATAAAATATACCGGTCTTCTACACTTATGAGACAACAAACTACACGGGGTATTTTTACTACACAAGAAAATGACGTAAGTCATTGAAATCACTGGGGTGAACGACGGGGCTCGAACCCGCGACAACCGGAATCACAATTCAAAACACTTTTTATATATATCAATATCTTAACTATATTTAATTGTAACTTTTATAGTTTTTTGACGCTATATAAATCAATGAGTTAAAAATATATTGTAACTAGGTTTTTTAATGCCAAATCAGTTGTCAAGTAATACTTAACAACTGATATTTTTGCCAGACTGTAAATCTTTGATAGTTAGCCCATCAGTAAATTGGCAATGGGCTAATTCTTTAAAAGTTTTCCATCTACCCGCCCACTTAAGCCCCATATTTTCGGCTATCTCACCACACGTATTAAATACCTCTAAGTTATTCCATTGCGGTTTACCATTAATAATAGGGCAAAAATCAAATGCAATGCGGTAATTATGAAAAGATTGTCCAGCTTTTGCATTAGTTACTTTTTTGCCGGTTGCCGTTCTACCCTGAGCATAAAGCGCAGCTTGTGCTTCATTGTCGCGATAAGTTGATGTAATAATAATATCAATGCCAGATTTAGCGCAGTTATCAATAAATTTTTGGCAAAGATTAGCAACTTTTGGGTGTAAATCTGAAATTTTACGACTATTAATCATCTAAATCATCCGCCTTAATACGTGTTAACCGAATAATTTGAAACATAAAATTTAAAACAAATGTAGCGCCGGCAATTAATACCCCGTAAGCGCCAGCATGGGCATCTAAAATAGATAACCAATCACCAATCATTAAACTACCGCCCACAATGTAGGTGGCGCTTGATACTGCATCATTTAATTTATCCATCATGTGTTAGTATCGTCAGTTAATACAGCCATTATTAATATCACGATCATATTGCAATCTTAATATTGTCGCAGATTGTAAATCAGCCAAGGTCAAAGAGGGGTTTGATAAGTCAATTTTAGCGGGCCTAGGTGGGCATTTAATTTGCTGCGCGGAGCAGCTTAATAAGATCATCGCCAGACATAGCAGATACAGCAGATTTGATTTCATCATCAGTTAGACCTTTATTTTCTGGAGTTATAATTGCTTTAACAGCGGCGGCTACACCTAGTAAAATTGGTATTGCGTTGGTCGCGCAACCTATATAATCACCCGCTATACCAAGAGCAATTGCAGTCATAATTTGCTGAATAATTTGCGGTGATCCAATTGCTAAAACAGCTCCGCCAAGATGTGTTGAGGTCTCACTCATTCGGGGTGAGATAATGCCGGTAATTTGAGATATTAACGGTAACGATGCTTTTACGTTTTCAATAGTTTTATTAACTTGATCCGCTTTCATAATGATCCTATCTTAATTTTGGCATAAAAAAACCGCTGTTAAGCGGCCAATAAAAACTTTTCCAAAGATAAATTAAATTAAATTAATCGGAATATTATTAGCTATCGCAGCGTTTTTAATCCCATCATATTGTACGGGGTTAATTATTTTAGTTATTTTTGCATCTAGCGTTAATTTTTCAACATCACTCCATTGCTCAGTCTGTATAGCTGAAAAATATAATGGATAAGACCTAGCTAAATTATTAGCTTCTACAATACCGCCGATATTGAATTTTATATCCTGAATAAATTTGCTAGCATTAGGCTGTTTATCTAATATATCTTGTTTTTTTGTTTTATTATCAATCAATATTTTATCTGCATCGATACTAGAGATATTGACACAACCTTTTGGTAATAGATCAACAAAATCAGATGATTCAAGAAAGTGAATTTCATTATTTATGTCTTTGTAATATGGCATATTTGTCCTATCTTAATTCGGCCCATAAACTTAATGAGCCGGGCGTTACGCTTACGCTATAATAACTTCCTGGAGGCACTATGCCAAAAACAGACGATTTTATTACTGACCCACGCGACGTAGCAGTTGAGTTTTGTATATTAATACCATTAATTGATAATGATGTAGTGCTATAAGTATCCGGCGTAGACGATGATTGCCCAGTAATAGCTACTGCAATAGGCTTTCCTGTTGTATTGTAATAATTTGTAGCTTCAATTCTTTGATTTCCAGTGCCAGTAGTAAATGTCTGCCATGTTTGACCAAATCCGATTCCTAATCCTAAAACTCCATTAGCTGGGTTTTCTAGTACCCATTTGTCTAGTGTTTGATCATATTGCAAAGTTACCCAGTGCGATGCGCCCGAAATATCACCAACATCAAGCGGTAAATTGTTTCCTTTTACGATAGTTTTTGCAGGTATTACAGCGCTATTTGGTGTAAATGTTACAGAGGCTGCTGTATTTGCTAATCCAGCTCTTATTATTAATGTCATCCCGTTTTTTAGTAATGTAATTACCGGGCTAAAGCTTGCGATAATTGCATTAGCTGTACCTGACGATATTGCAGTATTTAAGCCTGTGTTTTGTATTGATTTTGCAATTTGACTTAAATCTGAATCAGATGGCGTAATACCTGAATTTGTGATTATTGCCCTTAATTCTTCGCCGATCTTATGAAACCAATAAGCTCCTGGCTGCGTTGCAGGTATGCCTGATCCAGCGCTGCCGTTGGTTGGGTACCCAGCACTAGGAGAGCTTGGTGCCGAGGGTGGGGTCGCGCTAGCAGCGCTTTGAAAATTTCTGTTTTCCATGATATCTCTTAAGTATAAGAAAATAGTGCTTGTGTATGAGCGGGTTTATAACGATTTATCAAACATTCTAAGCTATTATTTTGCCAAATTGCTAAGGACTCATCTACGCCAGAAGTTACTAAAAAATTAGTCACTGTATTTAAGCTGGTATTAACTTGCCAGACATAGGGCGAAATAAATTCAGTAATAGTTATTGTGTAGCCTGCGGTTGCTGCTAGCGCAATGTAATAAGCTGGGGTCTGTCCACCTGTGCTGGTCATTTGACTTATTAAATTGGCATGGCGCTGCTGTAAATTTAATGTAACACCTGATAAACAATCGGTTGGTAAGCCAAAAACACGTTCATAATCAGTTAATAGCTCATTTGTATAAAACGGATCAGATTCACTTATTAATAAATCAGCTCGAGCACTAAGTCTTGCAAGCTCTTGTGACCATGCGTCTAAAAAAGCCGTCAATGTTGATGCTACATTAGTATCCCATGCCGGGCCGGCGGGTAAAAGCTGGGTTAGTTCATTGTAATAATCACTTGCAGCTAAGCCCATGTAATCGTACCCATGGTTGAAATATTTCCAGTTGTATTTACCACGTTAGTGCTGGGCGATATTAAAACATGATCAACTTCACCATAAGCGATTGATATTGCTTCTCTAATGTGTGATAAATAAATTGTCCCGCCTGGTGATGCTTCTTGAGTTATTAGTGCGGACAACGATTGCGTAATAGCCAATTTAACATCAGCTGTTGATGGATTTAAGCCTGATATTGTAAAGTTTAATGGTACAGCGATTGGTGCGGCGACTGTTAAATTTGCAGTAACCGGCTTTAGTATAGCTAACGCATTTGAAACATTGGTTATATCTCCAGATAAAGGGATACCATTTGAATAAGTATTATCCATCATAAATCTGACGGTTACGGTACCAGCGCCACCCTCTAATGGATAGCACCAAGCTCTAGTTACTCCAGTTATTCCTAGTGCCCAATTAACATAATCTGCTTTTGAGCCACCCTGTGGCGACTGCTTTACTCGTGTCAAAAATCGCGTTCGCAAAGCATCATCGCTTTCTATATCTGAGCCGCCAGTTAAAGCAGTAGCAATGGCGGTATTTTGGACGCCTGCGATAGGTGATAATAAAGTTAAAGTCTGGCCTGCAGTTCTAGTGCCAGATAACCCAGTTCCAACAGCAACAATTGGTGCGGCAATAGTTGTGCCTGTAAAAATAACTTCAGATGTTGTTTCATACCAGACGTTATCAAAAGCCGTTAAAATCGTTCCAAGTGGAATAACTGCGCCGGCGGATCCTGTAAAAGTAACTGTTCCTATTGCTTGCGTAGCAGGATTCCTAGTTATTCCCCAGATGCTCGCCCAGCGTTCTAACATAGCCGTTTCGGCAGTATCATAAATTAGTTGCGTCGATAACCAGTCTAAATAACCATATAAAGCGTGGGCAACACCAGCTAAAGCTTGTGTATAAACTTCTGCGTCTGATCTCCGTAAAATATCAGGATTTGATAATCGCGATATAACATCATTTCTAGTTCTATTAATTAAATCAGGTAATAGTGGTCGGCTAAATGGCATTTAAATAATCCCAGACATTAATAAATCTAATATTCAAAAGTGCGGAATCACCGCGTGTTATAGTTATCTGTAAAGCCAATATATCTAAAGCTAAGCGCTCCGCTTTAACTTGAACGCTATCTGCAACTTTATCTTCTATTAACCAATTTAAAGCTTCGCTAGCATATTCTTCAGTTTTTGATATAGTTTCTGTTGTCAATTTATTGCGGCTTAATAGCCACAAACGAGAGCCAATTTTATCATTTTGTATAGTTGAGAACGTATCTCCCCACCACCCAAATTTAGCCAAATTAGGCAAATCATCATCGCTATTTGCGCGTCGCCAAGTGAATAAACTAATTAAAATAGCTCTAGGCAAATCATCAGTTACATCGGATACGTTAAACTGCACACCATCTATAACCAATATTAACGATGTAGTTGAATTATCTAAATTAAGTACATTAAAATAATCAATAGATGTGCTATCAAGTACAGAATAGCTATCATCCCAATATCCGCTTACAACATAAGAAATACTTACTGTCATATTGGCAAGCCGGTTTGGGCTGATCCAGCACTTACACCGCTATGTTTATGGCCTTTAAGGCTAATTCCATCCGCAATAATATCTCCGCCGGTTATCGTAACCGAGGCGGCGTTATTAATAGCAATAGGATGGCCGCCACCACTGATAACAATGCCTGCTTGGGTAAGTTTAATAAAGCCTCCGTGATCATCATAAATTGCCACTTCACCTGGTTGTAGATTTTGAATTCTAAAGCGCCTATCGGTTGCCATGACTACAATGCCATGCGATCTGTCGCCTTCAATAAACGCGGTTAATACTTCTGCGCCGGATTTTGGATTTGAAGTAAATCCAAATGGCTCAAAGTGCTCAACGGTATCTTTTGCTTCATCTGATAGCAAAGCAATTTGTAAGGTTTGTAGTTTCCCTGAAGCATTGGATAGCGTAACAGATCCGCGCGCTAACATATTACTGACTCGTCGCGCTAAAGGCGCAATGGCTTTAGAAAAACTCATTGATCTACCCAAGAGGTATTGCTGGCTTTTTTGCTTTTTTTATGTGCTTTAGCTTTAGCTTCTGGCTCTGTTGTAAATGCGCCCGCAGGAATGACAACTAATTCTGTCATTAATCCAGACTCATCAAGCGAATAAGTAACTTCTGAAATTAACAATTCTTTATTTGTTTGCATAATACTGTCCATAATTTGTACACTAGTATTACAACTCCAAAGTTGGCCATTAGCTTGTCTCCAGCCTGCCACGCGATATCTAATTTCACCTGCTTTGGCTCTGCGCACTTGTTGTTCATAGTTGGCGCGTTGCTGACAAGTTTGTGGGTCAGCTTGCCCAGATTGCCTAACAATTAACATTCGCTTTCTGATGACTTGATTATCTACAGATATGCCGACAGATTGTGACGCACTAGCGCCAAAAGCATCATCTGTTCCGCTTTTTTGACCCTTCACCTTATAAGCGCTATAAACTTCAGTAAAATCAAAGCCAGCAGAAGCTGATAATATATTTTCACCAAGCACTAAAGCATCATTAGCATTACCCGTACTCCCCGGCGCAGCCAATACAACATCACCATTTGCATTATCAGTAATTAATATTTGCCGTTGCTTTACTATTCTATCTAAAGACTCAAAAGCACTTTCACCTTGTTGTATCTGAAAATCTGTTAAAGGTTGGCCGGTATCAACTTCAGAAATAACGCTTAATCCATAAGGTTCGGCTAGTTTTTTAGCAATAGCCTCTGTGCTTATATTTTTAAATTGCCCTGAATTTATTTCGGCTGAGCTATCAACTAAATCAGCCGTTTTACTTCGCCCGCGCACCATAATAGTAATGTTATTAGCATCGTAATCAATAGGTGTAGCATCGATATAGCCGGTGCAAATTAAATCATTACCAATCCGTATCTCTACTAAATCTCCAGGTGAAATGCGCCTTACTTGATCAGCACTGCCCGGCCAATGGTCTGTAATGGAAAGCTCAAAACTTCGGGCAATTCTTTCTAGGCCAACTTCAATGCGCACAGATTTCCAACCTTGGTAATTAAGCTCATTTACCGTTAAGGTTACAATATCACTCATCTGCTTAATACTTTTAAGACTTGCACTGGCACGAAACCGGGATTAGTGATTTTATTACGCGCTACTATCTCCAGATCTCGGTTAGCATCTTCGTAATAATCATAAGCAATAGCAAGTGCTGGCCTTACATCATCTGGGGTAATTGAAGATAAGCGAGCACTATCGCGTGATCTAGCTGTTAAGTCTGCCCACATCGCGGACCTTGCCGCAATTAAGGCTTGATATACGTCATCATCTGTCGTAAGTAATGCCTCAGCATCTAAGGCGGCGGCTAATTCATTTCTAACAGCTAAGATATCATCATAAACGCTACATTCCAAGTAGCTCGATAACCCAACTGCTTGCACCAGAAGTAAGTGCCGCGTATTAGCTAAAATGGCAATTTGATTACTTAAGGCTTGAGCTTTGGTCGCAGTGGTATAAGTTGGGATAGTTGGCTGAGCTAATACTGGATTTAACGCCATGCGTGCTAATCCACGAACCATAGGTGCTAAATTTTTATCTGAGCTAATTAATGTGCCATCTTTAGCTAATGCTGATACGTTAAATAAACCTGCATAAGACCATCCTAAATCTATTGGTGATCCAAACAAAGCAACTAGGCTAGTTAAATTACCCGGTAAACTTCCAAACCCTAGCAAACTAGATAAGGCAAATACAGGATTTGAACAAAACTGCAAAGCCTGCCCATACACTGTCATAGCTAATGCGCTAACATCACTAATTTTATTGGCTATGTTAGTAATCTTTCCCGCGATTGCTTTTAGTTTTCCTGAAAATGCTACTATTTTTGCAAACCAGCCTACACTAGCGGCTTCTAATTTTGCCGCTGCTTTTCGAGATTTTGCTGCTGTTGACTCAGCGGAGCTTGGAAATGCTAATTCACCTGATTCAATAAAGCTTAGACTAAACTGAGCATGACCCAGTTGCTTATTAAAACTAACATGGCAAGATGTGGCATTCACTTTAAGTGATCCTAAGAATGGATGTATTAAAGTGCCTGATCCACCCTCCTCCATTGCGCCAAGTAAAGCATTGGCTTGATCAATATAATCAGGGCCAACAACAAACGCGTCAAATGAAACTTGGCGTGAGGATCTGCCTAGGTCTTGCGCATAGGGTTTATCACGCTGCGGATACTCATGTAGTTGGGTTCTTCTGCCTGTCTCAAGAGCAGTTGTGTCAACTTGAAAAGGTATTTTACGAAAAGACGCGGGACGTAAAGCATCTTTTAAGTGCGCAGGATAGGTTTTAGGTTTTTTAGGTGCTAAAGCATCTGCTAATTTTTGAGCATTATCAATAATGTTTGGCATTAATAAGGCAATCCAGCTGCAACAGCAAAATAGTCTAGATTATTTTCATAAAAAGCTAGTTTAAAAAATGGTGGTTCTTTTGATTTAATACCAACTAAATCGCCTTTTTTTGCTTTCATATCTATATCTAACAAAACAAACTCACCTTCATTAACCAAGGGCGAAAACTAATTTGTACATAACCGCTCTGTGTATAAATAGGGCTTTATAGGTTGATTTTCTTCTTTAAATTGTTTTTGCATTAAAAAACTCCAATAGAATTAATAAGGCATCGAGAGCGCAAAAGATCTATAACCTACATTTTGCTCAACTCGCCAAGGGCCTTGTGATTTTATAGGTGCCGCCCTAAATCCTTGTGGGGCATTATTATGATTAATATCAAGCGTGGCATTTAAATTTGATCTTGAAGAATTAATAATGCTTTTACGTGCTTCTGGTCGAGATGAGTTGGGTAAACTCATACCAGATGAGCTAGGAAATAGATTGGTAATGCTGGAAAATATATCTTTTAAAGCATCCCATTTATGCAATATCCAATCAATAGCGCTGTTAAAAGCATCTTTAATAAAAGTAGTGATTGCTCCCCAATTTTCATAAACAATCGGTGCAAGCGTGGCTAATGTTTGACCAATTAATAATATCCGTCCAAGCAGTGTGCCTGAGACTAAAAGATTAATGGCTTTTTTAATAAACCCAAGCGCGACCACTACACCTAAAGCCGTCAGCTTCCACCCAACAAAGGCTATTGATGCCTCAATAGCTGTTTTGATTAATTTCTTATTGTTAGCAATAAATTCACCAGCCTTAATAATAAAATTATTCATATAGTCAGCTGCGATTTTAAGCTGAGGTGCGTACACATTACCCAGCACCGCCGATGTATTGGTTAATGTACCAAGCAAAGAATCTGTTTTATTTTCTAAGCCATTAGACATGTTTTCTACTTTTTGATAAATGGTTCCTTGATTTTTTAATTTTTCTTGAATTTTTTCATAGTCTTTTACGTTCAAATTCAATATTTTTCGAGCATGATCTTTTCCAAATAATTTTTCGCCTAGCGTTAATGCTTTACTTGGATTAAGTTTTGATAACTTATCTATATCAGCAACCACCTGCTTAAAACTTTTAAATTTACCTGACTTAATAGCAACACTAAATAATTCATTTAATCCAGTGCCGGCATTTTCACCTTTAATACCTATATTATTGAGCAAGCCTATCATAGGTAGCAATTCTTCAGCTGCCTGTAAGCCGATTTTACCAGCCTTGTGTAAAGAGCCAGAAACACCCGACATGGCATACTGCAGATCGGGTAATTCAACGCCAATATTTAATGCCCTTGCTAATGAGTCAGCAAACTTTGTTGAGTCCTTTTCAGCAATACCCATAGTGTTGCTGAGTGTTCCCATAGCTTCGGCCGCACTATCGTAGGTAACGCCTAATTTTTCACCAACTACCGCAAGATAGGCAGTTGCTTTTAATGTGCCGCCTAGCAGGGTTTCTGGTGATAAACCTTTTGAATTTAACTTAGCAGCCATCAACATAAAATCTTCAGTTGTGCCCGGTAAGTCATTACCTAAAAGTATTGTTTGTTTTTTGATTTCTTCAAAACCTTTTGATAAACCATCTTTGCCCATTAATGTGTTTTGTAAATGTAATGAGGCAGACTCTAGATTAGCAAATGCTTTAGCTGGAGAATAAAGCGCCGCCCCTAGGCCTGCCGCCATAGGTATTGCATTTTTACCAGCATGAGCAAAACTCCTACGCCAAGATTCTATTTGACGCTGTTGTGCCCTGAGCACAGGTGTTAATCGATCTGTCGCCGAAATAATAGCGCGGAGATTAAAATTACTGGCCATGATTAGTTACCTGGTCGGATAGTCGTGTTGCTTGTTCTGCGTAAAGCTCAAAGCGCTCAAGTGTTAAACTTAAGACGCTATCTGGGGGTATTTTAAAAAAATAAGCAATTTCAAAGGCGCGATCAATTAGCTCTGAGGCGCTGCCGCCTCGTCCCCGAAAAAACCCATCACCACCTCTTGCAATTTTGATAGATCACTTAAGGTCAGGGTTTTTAAACTACTAGGCGGCACAGCGGCTAACTTAGCGGCGTATTTTAAAACTACTTTTGGTTGTAGCTGTATTGCAGTACCCGTATCTGTAGTAATCACTAAAAACGGATAACCAATTTCTGCAACATCATCAACCGTAGGCTCTCTTAGTGTTAATTCAGTTAATTCAGAATCGCCTAAAATAATAGGTTTTGATAGTTTAACTAGACTCATTGCCAGATACCCGTTGTCCCTGTAAATTCAAGACTGATAGTGCCTTCTTCTGCATTTACTGCAATATCAGAGCCCTCTAACCATGCATTAGCCAGCGTGGCTACTTTCCCATTGGCTAACTCAGCAGTAATAGTCATATTGCTACCATTAGTAATAGTGGCAATAGGAAAATCTTTAGTAAAGATAGCTTCAACTTTAATAAATGGCGGTTGCACTGATTCTTTGTAGCCAGCGACACCCGTTAACCCTACTACTTTTTCTTTTGACGTTTGAGCAATAGATACCTCTATACCCCCTTTTACTTCTAATTGCGCGCCATCAACTTTGACGTAGCAAATACCTGCGACTCTACCGGCCATAATTTATCCTATAATTTAGTCATAAAAAAACCCGCTAAAGCGGGTAATTATTTTTTTTAATACTGCAATCTAAATTGATTAAGCACCGCAAAGACACGGAGCTGATTAACATAATCCGGTGGGAATAAGATATTTAGACGGTTTGGGTTAGTCACATCACGCTCAACAATTAAATTAGTTGCAAATAAATCGCGATTCTCAACAATACCTAAATAAACTAAAGCATCATAAGCCGCAATTAGTTCACCGCGAATCACAGAGGGCGTCACAACCGCATTGCCAGCACTAAAGCGAGTACCATCATTAGCTAATTTATGGCGCGAATATTTGCTTGTTATTGCATTTTGTAAGTATCGCAGCACATAGGCTGCAGTATGTAATGTTTCAGAATCTAAATAAGACGCATCAGAGACCCCAAAAGTATTTTTTTGATAAGTCGTGATGGCTCGCTCTATTTGTATAACACCAGATATAATCATAGAGGTCGCAATACCATAGCCCAGTAAAGAGTTACGATCTGCCCATAAAAACTTTTTACCTACACGCGGTGCAATCAAGCCGGTTAAAGCACCAGTTTGAGTCGGGCGAGCAGGATCGGCAGCAATATAAACTGCGTTTCTTGCGCCATAAGCCGCGGCGTATTCCCAGTTAGGGTGAGGGCAGTCAGCATCAATCGCCGCGATTGTATGATGCGGATCATTGTTTAAAGCTCCGGCAGTTGTTAATGCGCTTAATGTGCCGCGTGAAGCGGTATAGCAATGGCCGTAAACCTGTCTAGCCCAGGACCAGCGCCCAGCTGAGTCGCCATATTCAGTTGCAAATATGCTTAATGAGGTAGCGTCAGTATAAGGATGTATTACAAAATCATAGGGATCATCGCCCATTGCGCTAATTACAGGCGATAAAATTGGATTCGTAGCTCCTGATGCCATTGCTGAATAAGTTAAAGTGACTCCATTTGGTAAGGACTCGCCACCGGCATTGCCTCTGAAAGAGTCAGAGATAGTAATATCATTGCCAGTCGGCCCTTTCCATTTAGTTGTTAAGGTAACGACAGCCGAAGCTACTCCTGAAGTGACGGGTAGGTCAAGCGCTGTATTAATTGCAGTGTTGATATTTGTAGCAATTGCAGTGGCAGTATCAGTTGCTGCTACAGCTACTTGCACAACTTGACCTGCAATATAAAGATTTATTGTGCCTGCTGATGTAGCTGGGCCCGCAACAGTAATGGTTCCTGTTGCAGCAACGCCGCCGACATTATCTGCGACAGCAATTGCCCAGACCTCGCCTACTGGATTAGAAAGTCTGAAATAGGCATGCATGCGTGCTAACATCGATCCTCTGCCAAATAAAGCGATTGCTTGGGCTGTGCTAGATACAATATATGGTGTATTAACGACAGCTGTGCCGCCAGCCAATTTTTGACCGATTAGTAAAGATCGGACAGATTGCGAAAAATAACTTGCCTGGCTATTATCCATTTCGGCATAAAATAGCGGTACTTTTACGCCATTACCAGATGGGATGTAATTAAATGGTAATGTCATTAGTTAACCCCTTTTGTAGATGTTGATTCAATAATTGTAGCAGTAGCTGCGACCTCATATACTTCTTCATTTTCGATGCGACGAAACCAGTACGACTTTGCTTCGACTTCTCTACCCTCGGCAGGTAAGAAATCATTACGATCAGGATCTGGCACCTGAGCACCATCAGCGGGTTTAACGAACATTGAGACTCCTAAAACGGTTGCCTGGGTTGATGTTTTGGTTTTAAAATTTATTGATAAAGTTAAAGCTATTTTTGTAAAGTTATGACATTTATCACAGCCCAAGCAGTGCTCTCTGGTCTCTACCCCATTGCCTCGCTGATTCTGCTAGTGCTCCAAAATCTTTAAGCTCTTGCAGTTCTGATGCGGTGGGTAAATAAAGTCCGCTTGACGCGCCTATGCCGATCCGGGCTAAATACAGCTCGTCATTGACTGAGTATTTCGCGCGGATCTGCTCAATGACTTGCTGTGCAATTAGTTTTGTATGCTGACTTGCTTCGCGAATTTTGTCGTTAAGCGCTGGCGTAATAGTCGGGGTGGTAATACTTGCTTTTATTTCATCAGGTTGATCTGATGGCAAGGTTGTGCCAGTAGGTATACTTACATATGTTATTTGCTCGATAGTGCAAAGCTCAGTACCTAGTGTTTCATTGTTTATATCAGTAGGTAATGTAAGTGTACGAGTGATATCACGAGTTATAAACTTTTGGTAAGCATAAATTTTGGGCATTGTTATGCTCCTTTAATAGTGTTAATAAGTATTTTAGTGAGTGTGTATATCGAGCATGTCCCAAGATCGATACAATGGATTCAATTTTGTAGTTTTTTATTGCGACTTTATAGTTATAAAGGCTTCTTTTTCTTATGAAGCGTTTTGATGACCATGTCCTATAGCCAACAAAATTAATGCCTTTCCTATTTTTTAATATTGTCGATTTTGATAATTCTAAATTTAATGTATTTTTTAAAAATAAAATTAGCTTTGCTAGATAATCTATTGCTGATTGTTTACTAATGCCAAAAAGCACAAAATCATCAACATATCGACAATAGTGTTTAATTTTTAAAACTCTTTTAATGTAATGATCTAAAGGATTTAAATAAATTAAAGCGTATAACTGAGATAGTAAGTTGCCAATTGGGATTCCTAATTTTTCGCCATGATCAGTAAATAACATCATTACATTAACCATTCTTTGATCTTTTATTTTCTTTTCAAAAAGAGACTTAAGAATAAGTCTATCAATTCTATAAAAGAACTTTCTAATATCTAGTTTTAAAAAATAAGAATTTTTATCAGTTATTTGCAAGGCTTTTTGTGCATAGTCTGCGGCTTTGTGTGTTCCTAATCCTTTTCTGCAAGCAAAAGATTGATCTATAAAAGTTGCATCAAATACTGGGGTAACAACTCTATAGATTGCATGCTGTACAACACAGTCTCTAAATGCAGGTGCATAAATTTGTCTTTTCTTTGGCTCATAGACTGTAAATGTATAATACCGACATGGCTTATAAGTGCCATTGTGCAATTCTTTATGCAGTGCAGTGATATTAGAGCCTAGACATCTTTCAAACTCAAAACAGCCACGTCTACTTTTTTTATGTTTTGAGGCATCATAAAAGGCGGCTAATATATTTTCTTTTGTAAATGCTTTTTCAAATAAACTACCAACACGTTTCATTTAAAATCCTTGCCTGACGTTCGCACACAGAGCTTTGATCTGCGCTATTGCTACAAGAAAAACAACGATAAACCGATTTTGCCGTAAATAATTTACGCGCCGGAAAGTATCTCCCTTGGCTCCACCATATCTAAGAAAAAGATTTCGAGGTTTAACCGAGTCCGAGCGAAACCCAACATTATCGTTGGAGTTGCTTCGAGTATTGTTCAAATTCAAATTCCAAACGCCCGCCGACGTACCGTTGTTCCAGTTACCGCCGGAAATCGGGCACATATTAAGATATTTCCCGTACTGCACTTTTAGCGCGATCATAGATAATCCAGCCACCTATCATGCGTCCAAGCTCATCAACCATCAACGATATATTTAAGTATCGATGTTGCGTTAATTTATTTTTATCAGTCTCCTTATGTCCTGATTTAAAACCAAAATAACCAAGTTCATTTGCTAATCTTATAAACATTCTTAATTGCTCATGTTTAACATCAAGATTTGTAAGTGTTGTTTTCTTATGATATCTTTTTTGACACTCAACAATTAATCCATAAACAGCATACATAGCTTGTCTTATTTCTAGAGCTAGGCCAAATTTTTCATGAGCTGGAAAGTGATTAAGATAAATATTCATTAGCTTTGCAAAAGCAATAAATTTTCTATCTATTTCAGCTTCTGAGTGTAACCCCATCGCTATCGCTCAGGGCTATCAAAGATACAAGGCCGAGCGAAACCCAACATTATCGTAGGAGCTGCCCCGAGCACTGCCCAAACCCAAATCCCAAACGCCCCCCGACGCACCGTAGTTCCAGCCACCGCCGGAAACCGGGCACAATTCATTTGGGCGGGCATCATAAAATTGATCATTACCAAATTGATTAGTACCACCAACTCCACCTACTAACGGGATTCCCGCGCCCGCGGCGGCCCAAGGCAAGCCTGTCAAAGATGCATCTAAGACCTGCGTAGCTGATCCCATTATTTTTGACGTGTTTGACCCAAGTGCTGCGCCATAAGTTGGCCCTAAGCTGTCATACATGGCGGTAATACCGGTCGCACCCCATGCGTCTGTTGCCAGCGTATTGCCCGATGTGATTGTCTTAATATCAACGCTTGTTTTTAGTAAATAATAGTTAGTTGCGTCAGCAACTAGGCCTAAATTTACCTCCCAAAGCGTACCATTTAGATCCATCACGCCATTATTTTGCCCGTTGTGCGCAACTTTTGCGGGTACGTTAGCCGAGCCTGTTTTATTGCTATTTGTCGCTGCGTAACCGTCCCAGACAAAAGTCAATGATCCGTCGTTTGAGTCCCCAAAAGCATTGTTGTTGCAGCCTTTTGGAAAGTTATTAACGCCAGTTGCGTCATACCAAGCGCACACTGTTGTTGATGTAGCCGCTTGACCGTGCGCTAGCGATAGTAACGCTAAGGCGCTAAAAATAAAGCGTGAGTTGCAAAAGAAATTAGCACCGCGTGTTTTAGCGACTTGATTAATTGATAGCCCATTAGCGCCTGTACCAAATTTATAATAAAAAGCTGGAATCCATACCATCACTGATCCGTCGGAATAAACATAATTTCCATAGTTATCAGATGTTATGTCTTCTGTGCCCGTTAATTTAGAAAACCCTGAAGGCAGACTTGATAGTATACCGACGCCAAATCCTTGTTGGCCCGCGGTGCCGATATCATTGGCTAAGATTGTCTTTGCAACTTTTATTATGCTTAGTCCGTCTCCAACATATAAATCTGTTCCTGATCTAGCTACACCTACAAATCCAGCGGGGATTAAGGATGCTGAAGAAAAATTTGGTATAGCATTAGCAATAGCTTCATTCAAATTTGAAAAATTCTGATCTACTTCAAGTATGGTGAGTGGCGATCCTTTTGCGCTTCTTAAAATAATAGTTGCCATGTTTTTCCTAATTTTTTATTTAAATTGGTAAGTTTCCAGTTTTTGGGATTGTCTGTATAAAATAATTTTCAGGGTCTGATGCGATTTGTGAGTAAGTGTTATCCCAATAGCCGCTTATAGCGTATGAAAGCAAAGAAATATCAATATCATTTTCTAAAGTAATATTTAACCCATCAAAATGCGATAAATTAGCCAGCTCTGTACCCTGCCAGCCTTGGTCTTGTGAAATCTCCATATAGGCGCCAAAATCAAATTGATACCATAACCTTGATCTATCAAGGTCTAATAAATTACCGCCTTGATATTCAATGCCTCGATAAATAGAGTGTTCATGCAAATTATCAGGTTGCCAGCCCAATAAAGCACCCCATAACTCCGATCTTATGCTGTCGTGCGCGGTATTAATCGCAGCTTGGCCTCGCTCGTCCGGTGTATTACTAATAGCAACAATAACGGCAAAAGACTCAACTAAAGATTGACGCATATCGTTTAGACTCATACGCTCACCCGGCGAGTCATCTAACGGAATAACATACGCAGCGGGTAAAGCCATATTAGCAGTTTCATCTAGTCTTTTAAATTACTAATTGGCTTGCAAGGCATTGCGCAATGACGCTCTTATAGCGGCTCTGATTTCTGCTTGTTTGTTATCTAGTGCTTGTACCATAAAATCTTTGCGTGGCTGTAGGCCGCGGCGCGTACCGACCATTAAAAAAGCGGGGTAAAAATCTTTACCCATTTCTGATGTTTTATAAGGCATGATTTTGACGTAACCGCCGCCGGATCCGGGTTTAACTTTGATTGATCTAGACATTGCGCCGGATTCATAGCCAGGGAATTGACCCGCTGGCGAAATAGCACGGCTTGCAATTAATCGGCGGCTTTCTTTTCGAACAACTGCACCGCCTTTTCTAAAAGCGGACTTAAGTTCACGTTTATTAAAAAGTATACGGTTAATTCCATCAATATCAATTCTAATGTCAATCATACAATCGGCCCTATATCTTTACATTCCAACATCGTAAAGTTTTCATCATCATTAATATTAGTTGCCCTAATAATTCGAAACCGACTATTACCTGAGGGATGATCGACAACATGTTGACCGCCTAAGTCTTGTGGTCTTGAGCCTGACCCATATCTAACATATATCTTATGCGTGATTTCTTCACCTATCTGTTTGCCATTCCAATAAGC
>JAPLRS010000038.1 GCA_026399015.1 Methylococcales bacterium
TTAAGTTTGCGGTCAATCGTAAACGAAAACCTGTTGTTAAAGACGGTCAGTTAGTAAAATCCCAAGCGGAGGCTAATAACTTATATCAATTGCTTGAATGTGTGACGCCGCAGCATTATCAGAGTTTTACGGGAGCGGTAACGTTATTAAATACCCGATCTATACACCCAGGCAACCCCAAGTTACCTAAGCAAGATTTTCATTGGTCAATTAAAGAGATTGCTAAAGCCTGCAACGAGTTTTATGTGAAACTTTTCTGGGAAGAGTTTTATGCGATTAAAGATAGGGGCTTCTTAAACGCTGTATGGTTAGAGCAATTAAAAGACCTGATAGATAATGATCTCTCAAAACGCTTAGTCATGGGAGAGGCATTTTTGTTACGTGTTGGACGACATAGCGGTGCAGAAGCCTTAACGCTTAATGGTATTCGTAATATAAGAATTATGCAGGGTCGTGGACAACCAGCAGCTTCGGCAAGTCAACCTAAAACATGGTGGTTAGCTGCAGATGATAGTAGCAGCAATCGCGAGATGTTACCTTTTGGTTGGGTCTTGGTAGAGATTAACCCTACAGAAGTCAATACGAAATTGCAAAACTGGTTAGAAAGTAGTCATGATAAGTTAACTACTTGGATGCAAACTCAAGTCACTAAGCAAAATACCTTAAAAGAGGCGGATAAAGAGCGTCAAGAAAAGTTGTTGGCGGAAAGACAAAAAGAGCTTGAAGAAGTTGAAAAAGAGCGACTTCGCATTGAACAAAAAGAAAATGAAAAAGCGGGTAAGTCAGCACAGCAATTGCTAATCTTAGAATTAAATGAACATTTTAATAAGATTAAAGAAACTAAAGCTCGTGAACAAATTGGCGGACCACTTTATGGTGCCATGCGAGAGTTAATTAATAATACAACTGACTGGTCATTGAATGATAAGGCTGAATTGTTAATTGTTGCTAAGCAGATATTGGATTACATGGGTGCCAGCAGTAATAAGAAAGCTAAAGACTTATTAAAGACCTTGCAATGAAGGGTATCTGTAAGGAATGCGAGTGGACTCCTGCCCCATCAATAACAGACGCACAAAAAAAAGAATTGGATTATCGACTCACAGATTATCTCGCTAATCCAAATGATGTGCTTTCTTGGGACGAAGTAAAAGCCTCTGCTTATGCCAAAATTTTATAATAAAATTACTGAGTACAATAAGTAGATCTGAGCAAAGTCAGTTTTTACTCAGTTGGTTGGGTACATACCTTTTGTACTCAATTTGACTGCACAACTATTTTAATTTCAAACTATAGAATAATCAGGAAAAATCATGTACGCCATTGAATTTTAGGCAGATGTTCATAACAACACTATCAAGAGGCAAACAAATGCAAGCAATTCGCCAAATTTATCAAAATACACCTAGTATTATTCATATTAATATTCCTGAAGAACTTCAGAATCACCCAGTAGAGGTGATCATCATCGCCTTAGATAGTTATGTTAATAAAGATATCGAAATTAAAGAAACAGATTCCAACGGTTGGCCGATTGGTTTTTTTGAAGCGACAGCTGGATGTTTAGCGGATGATCCTATTGAACGTGCTCCACAAGGAGATTATGAAACACGTCTGGAACTGGAATGATTTACTTACTTGATACTAATGTTTGTGTCGTGTATCTTAATCAGCCACAATCTAAAGTGGTTAATCAATTACATTGTTTCCAGCCACAAGATATTGCAGTTTGTGCATTAGTGACCCACAATACACGTGAATTCAGTCGTGTTAATGGCTTAAAGCTTGTTGATTGGGAAATTTAAACGCAACCTGTGTTGCTATTGGATATTTGATGACCACTATTTTAATTTGCACCGTGGGTGGCAGTCACCAACCCATAATCACATCGATTACTGCCGAAAATCCGGCTTATGTTTACTTTATTTGTACCGATAGAGATTTAGCGACTAACACGCCTGGTTCTAATCTACAGATTATCGGTAAAGGCAATTGTATTAGAGCAAAGATTACCGATGACGCGCCCAACTTACCTAACATCCCCAGTCAAACAGGCTTAACTTCCGAACAATACACGGTGTGTATTACCTCATCTGATGATTTAGATCAGATTTATAGCGATTGTAATCAAGTCATTAAAGCCGCTATCAAACAATTCTCAGACGCCAAGATTATTGCCGATTACACCGGAGGTACTAAATCTATGTGTGCAGGTTTAGTGATGGCGGCGATGGAATATGAAGATATAGAACTGCAATTGATTACCGGCAGTCGTCATAACTTAGTCGCGGTTCAGGATGGTGATCAATATCGAATGTTTGCTAATACGCGTGGCATTCAGTTTGAGCGCTTAATCGCTCCCTATCGACAAGCGTGGACCCGTTATGCCTACAGTGAAGCGGAAGACGGTTTAAAACAAACGGCAGCCCCACAGAATAACGAATTGAGAGCGCAATACACCCGGTTTCGGGATTTGAGCCGAGCCTTTGCCGAGTGGGATAACTTTAATCATCAAGGTGCTTTGGATTTATTACAACGCTATGCGCGCATCTTACCTGTGGATTTAAGGGGTTATTTTGATGCCGCTAAACGCTTAAATAATGACGACTTAATACTCCGTGAAGCCGCCCAATTATTAGATTTATACCGTAATGCGCAACGCCGTGCCGCCCAAGGCCGTTACGATGATGCTATTTCTAGGGTCTATCGTTTAATTGAATGGACGGCGCAGTGGATTTTAAAAACTCAGTGTAATATTTACACCGCCGATGTTAAAGAAGCCGACATCCCCGAAGGCTTAATGTTAACTAAAAACCATGATAGTGGGCAATACCAAGCGGGGTTGTTTGCCGCATGGCAGTTGGTTAGATTTAGAACATCTGGCGCCGCCGCCACCTTTATTATCGAACAAGAAAATAACCTGCGTAATCATATTAAGGTACGCAACTTATCTATTTTGGCACATGGTTTTGAACCGGTTAAAGCCAGTGATTGGCAATCGATTCAACTTTGGTTAGAAGAGCAATTTGTGCCTATGTTGTTAAAAGAAACAGCCAGTGTGCGAATTAAAGAATTACCTAAACAACTGCCCGCTACTTACACTTTGTAAACACTCCTTATAACACCTCAAAAGAAAGTCATGACTATCGACACGCATTTGATTTTAGTCTCCGCACAGGCCGTTCCTAATATTACTCCGGTTATGGATGAGCGATTTAAACCTAAAAATGTAGTGCTGTTGGTGAGTCCAGATATGGCGAATCGTGCCGACTGGTTAGAGCAAATTTATACTAAACGGGGCATTAAAAGTCGGCGGTGTTTGATTAAAGATGCCTGGGATATTGAGCATATCAGCCAAATCGTCTTAGACTTATTAACCGAGTATAAAGACGGGTGTTTAGCTTTAAATGCGACGGGTGGCACAAAACCGATGAGCATTGCGGCGTATGAAGTGTTTCGGGATTTACATCAACCGGTATTTTATGTGCATCCCGAGCAAGATCGGGTTATCTGGTTATATCCAACAAACCAAGAAGGCCAAGATTTAGCGGATCGAATTAAGTTGCCTGAGTTTTTACAAGCCTATGGTGCGACTGTCACTGCTCAAGGGGAAGCCTTTGGTGTGCCCGCTGATGATCGTGAGTTGACCGAAGAAATTATCACCCGAATTGCTTATTACTCAAAAGCCTTGGGGGCGCTTAATTATTTAGCACAGCAAGCAACAGGCTCTTTAAAAGTTGAGCTGAATCCTCAGCAAATGAAAGACTATATCTTAGCGGATTTAATCTACCTGTTTTCTAAGCACAAACGTTTAAGCTTAGATAAGAATACGCTGGTATTTCCTACGGAAGAGGCCCGGTTTTATGTGAATGGTGGTTGGTTAGAACAGCATGTGTGGGGCATTTGTTTAAATATAAAAAAAGAATCTGGCATACAAGATATCGGGCGCAGCGTCCAAGTTGAGAGACAACATAAAAATCAACCTGTTAGGAATGAGCTGGATATTACTTTTTTAAAAGACAATCGTTTGTATATTATAGAATGTAAAACTAAACGCTTTTCTGGGAGAGACCAAACGGGTGGCGCTGATTCTTTATATAAATTGGATACCTTGAAAGATCTTTTGGGTGGTCTGCAAGCAAAGGCCATATTAATTACTTTTACTCCGCCCAATAAATATGATGTGCAAAGAGCTGGCGATTTAAGGATTGCTTTGTGTGCTTATCAAGAGTTACCTAAATTGAAAGAAATATTGTTGAATTGGATATGCTAACTCAAACTAAATAAACATAGGGTTTTCAGTACTTATATTGATACCGGCAAATCATATGTGTAAATTAAAAAAAAGTATGAACGAACGCCTTCGATTAAGAAAGGTTAGTTTTGAGTTATTTGACTGGGTACATTAAGCGGCACGGGTAAAAATTGAGACCACTTTATTTCGCCACCGGCTTGGTCTTTAGTGGGTAAGTCTTTTATAGTCCAACCACCTCCCAGCGCTTTAACCAATAGCACCGCTGCACTTAAACGTTGGCCTTGAAGATTTACGGCATTAATATCATTGTTTAGTGCCGTTGCTTGGTTAATGACCACGTCAAGATAACTCAGTGTCCCCGCTTTATATTGATTATTGGTTAATTCTAGAGCTTTATGTGCGGATTGAACGGCTTTGTTTTGCACTTGTATTTCTGATTCTAACATTCGTAAAGCCGCTAGATTATCTTCAACTTGTTGAAAACTGGTCAAAACAATTTGGCGATACCCGGCCGCATTTGCATCATAAGTATCAATGGCTTGTTGCAATGCCGCACTTCTTGCACCGCCATCAAATAATGGAATCGCTAAAGCAGCAGGCCCCAATGCCCAATATCTAGCACCTTGCGTCACAAGATTAGTGAGTAAGGTTGCTTGCTGCCCATTTGAGGCGGCAAGGTTTAAGTTAGGGTAATAGGCGGCTTTAGCAACACCTATTTGTGCGTTAGCTGCTGCAACATTCCGTTCTGCAGCGGCAATATCGGGTCTGCGTTCTAAAAGTTGTGAAGGTAATAAAGTTGGTATAGAAGGAACTTCGAGTGTTAAAGTTGTTGGTGCTAGATCAAATTCTGTGGGTGTTTTACCTATTAAAACAGCTATAGCATGTTCTAATTGACTGCGTTTAATCCCCAAATTAATTGCTTGAGCACGGGTATCTTCTAATTGTGTTTCTGCTTGCACCACATCAATTTTAGAGGCAATTCCGGCTTCATAACGATTTTTGGTAATCTGCAATGCTTTTTCGTAGGTGATCACAGTATCATTAAGCAACTTTATTTGAGCATCTAAGGTGCGTATTTGAAAATAATTATCGGCTAGGGTGGTTTGCATAGTTAAACGCAGCGCTTGTAGATTTGCCGATGTCGCTTGCGCATTTGCCGTGCTTGATTCCACTTGACGGCGTAATCCACCGACAATATCCGGTGCCCACGCAAGACTAATTACACCACCAAATAAGTTTCTAACTCCACTTACCGCAACACTTTGGCCGGTAGCAGCTTTAAAGCGATTAGTGGTTGCGGTCCCTGTAGCGGTCGGAAAATAAGCCGAAGTTGCGGTTTGGACTAGTGATTGTGATATTTTGTATTGTGCTTCAGCTTGGGCAATAGATAGATTCGCCTTATTAACTTGTGCTTCTAATGTGCTTAATTGTGGATCTTTAAACAGTTGCCACCAATCATTTGGGAGTATTTCATCTAGCGGTTGGGCTTGTTTCCATACTTTATCTTCTTTAAACGTATCAGGTATTTTAGTGCTAGGTTTAATGTAATCTGGCCCAACAGTACAGGCATTTAGAAACAGTAAAGGTAGTATGTAGGCTGACGATACCGCATTAAGCCGATTGATAAAAATATTTAAAGGTTTTACGTACATGAATGTCTAATTGGGCTGTTGTATTTTTAAGAATCGATTGTTAAACCAGAGTCTAAAACTATCTAAATAAATGTAAACCACGGGTGTTGTATAAAGGGTTAGTAGTTGGCTAAAAATTAACCCACCCACAATAGAAATACCTAAAGGTTGACGCAGTTCAGCACCATAGCCACTCCCTAATGCTAAAGGCAAAGCACCAAATAAAGCGGCGAGGGTGGTCATCATAATAGGTCTAAAGCGTAAAAGACAGGCTTGAAAAATAGCCTCTTTGGGTGCCAGTTTATATTTTCGCTCTGCATATAAGGCAAAATCTATCATCATAATGGCGTTCTTTTTAACGATACCAATTAATAAAATAACCCCGATTAAAGCAATAATACTAAACTCAGTTTTACATGCCATCAATGCTAACAGAGCTCCAACACCGGCTGAAGGCAGTGTTGATAAAATGGTGAGTGGATGAATATAGCTTTCGTATAAGATGCCTAGCACTAGATAAATGCTTAACAAGGCGGCCAATATTAAATAAGGTTGATTGCGGAGTGACTCTATAAAAGCTTTTGCATTACCCTGAAAACTACCTTGCACAGCAATCGGTATGGCTATTTCCTGCATCGATTTTTCTATACGTTGAGTTGCTGCAGATAGTGATACGCCGGGCTTAAGATTAAATGATAAGGTGGTTGCGGCAAATTGGCCCTGATGATTGATTGATAATGGCGTATTGTTACTAGCAAAAGTTGCAATGGCCGATAGCGGAACTTGATGAGCGGCATTTTCTATACCTGTAGGTAGTTTAGTAGCCGGTACATTGATATACACTCGTTTTAAGGCTTCTGGGTTTTGCCAGAATTCTGGCGCAACTTCCATAACAACGCGGTACTGATTTAAAGGGTTATAAATGACAGACACTTGGCGTTGGCCAAAGGCATTATTTAAGGTGTTGTCTATCATGTCTTGGCTAATACCGTAACGGGCTGCCATGGCTCTGTCTACGATTAACTCAGCTTGTTGCCCTTTATCTTGTTGACTGGTGTGCACATCACTAAATTCTGGCTGTTTTTTTAAATGCGCGATTAATTTAGGTAGCCATTCGCGTAATAATTCCAAATCATCCGATTGAAGAGTGTAATCATAAGATCCAAAAGTTGGGCGACCACCTAAGCGTAATTCTTGGGCTGGAAATAAGCGTAACTGTGCGCCAGGTATGTGTTTTACTTTGTCTTTTAAACGTTCCATGACAACTTCTATAGCTTCTCTATCTTCATGGGGTTTAAGAACGATAAACATTCTTGCGTTATTACTGTTTGTACTGGCACCACCAAAGCCAGCAACCGTTGTCACCGCAGTATCTTGCATTAACAAGACTGAAAACTCGGATAATTTTTTCTGTAATGTGCCAAATGATGTGCCTTGATCCATTTGAATTTCACCCAACAAACGCCCACCATCTTGAGATGGAAAAAAGCCTTTGTTGATAGTTGAATATAAATAAAAGTTTAGACCAATAGTGGTAAACAAGAGCAATATCATTAAACGACTATGGCTTAGAGCCCAACGTAAGGATTTTTCATAATGGCTTTGTAAAAAATCGAAAGCAGCGCCAATTACATAATAAATCCGACCATGTCGCTTAGTATTTTTTCCTAACCATCTCGCACAAAGCATAGGGGTTACAGTTAGAGATATCAGCAGAGATACTACTACGGCAGCAGATAGAGTAACGGCAAACTCTTTAAACAAGCGCCCCACAATCCCTCCCATTAACAAAATGGGCAAAAAGACGGCAATTAGAGATAAGCTCATCGCCATAACTGTAAAGCTAACTTCTTTAGCACCGATTAAGGCTGCTTTATAGGGTGGAGTGCCTTTTTCAATATGCCGATTTATATTTTCTAATACGACAATTGCATCATCTACAACAAAGCCGGTTGAGATAGTTAATGCCATTAAAGTTAGATTATTAAGGCTGTAGTCAAAGAAATACATCACGCCACAGGCCCCAATTAAAGAAACGGGGACCGCGATAATAGGTACCATGGCAGACCTAAAGTCACGTAAAAAAACTAAGACGACTAAGATAACTAAGCCTATTGCCGTGAGTAAATTGTGTTCGACTTCGGTAATTGACGCTCTAATCGTTTGAGATCTATCAATTACAATGTCTAAATCGACAGTATTGGGAATGCTGGCTTTAAGCTCAGGTAATAGGGCAGCAACTTGATCTACAGTGTCTATTACATTAGCCTGAGGTTGTTTTCTTATAATAAGTAAAACCGAGGCTTTGCCATTTTTAATGCCAGTGTTACGTAAATCTTCCACAGAATCTACTACTTGCCCTATATCAGCTATCGTTACAGCAGCCCCATTATGATAGCTTACGATTAAGGGTAGGTAATCGGTGGCTTTACGCGCTTGATCATTCGCTAAAATTTGCCAGCGTTGTTTGACGTTTTCTAAGAGACCTTTGGGCCGCGTGACATTGGTTTGTGTTATTGTGCGACGCACATCTTCTAAGCTAATGCCGTATTTATTGAGCGCATAGGGATTTATTTCAACCCTCACGGCGGGTAATGAGGCACCGCCAATTTGTACCTGACCTATACCAGGAATTTGTGATAATTTTTGACTTAAAACAGTGGCGGCCACATCATACATTTCGCCTTTACTTAAACTTTCTGAACTTAAGGCGATAACTAAAATAGGTGAATCTGCTGGATTATCTCTACGATATGTCGGCCTATTAGGCATATTACTGGGCAATAGACTGGTGGCAGCATTAATGGCCGCCTGCACATCTCGACTTGCACCATTTATATCTCGATTAAGATCAAATTGCAGCGTAATTTGCGTTGAGCCTAAAGAGCTACTTGAGGTCATTTCAGTAATACCCGCGATACGCCCCAATGATCTTTCTAATGGTGTAGCAACTGAACTCGCCATGGTTTCTGCACTGGCGCCGGGTAACAACGCTTGAACATTAATAGTAGGGAAGTCGACTTGCGGTAAAGAGGCAACAGGTAAGTTTATAAACGCTAAACTGCCTGCTAATGCGATAGCAAGCGTCAATAGCATCGTAGCGACTGGGCGATTTATAAATACAGCCGATAAATTCATGATGCTCGTTTATATTTTATAGAACTTCTGGTGAGGAAAGCTTAAAGCAATGGCTAACATTTTTAGCCAATTTATCCATCGTTAAATATATAACTGGCGTGGTGTATAAAGTTAACAATTGGCTCACTAATAGGCCGCCAACCATAGTGATACCTAAAGGATGCCGTAGTTCCGAGCCTACGCCGGTGCCTAGCATTAATGGTAAAGCGCCTAACAATGCAGAGAGTGTTGTCATTAAAATGGGTCTAAAGCGCAATAAACAAGCCTGATATATAGCATCTTTAGGTGACAAACCTTGTTTGCGTTCTGCCTCTAAAGCAAAGTCGATCATCATAATGGCGTTTTTCTTTACAATACCAATTAATAAGATAATGCCAATAATGCCAATAATCCCTAAGTCAGTATGAGTAATAAGTAGTGCTAATAAAGCACCAACACCCGCAGAGGGCAGAGTTGATAATATGGTCAACGGATGAATGTAACTCTCATATAAAATGCCTAACACAATATAGACGGTAATGATGGCGGCTAATATCAGCCATAAAGTGTTATCTAATGAGGCTTCAAAAGCGAGTGCCGCGCCTTGATAGCTCGTGCGGATACTTAGCGGTAAATTGATGTCATTTTTAATTCGATCAATCACTTTAACCGCATCACCTAAAGATGTATTGGGTGCCAGATTAAATGACACGGTAGCCACTGGAAATTGTTCAAGGTGATTGATACTTAAGGGTGTCAGTTGTTCAGATATTTCAGCAATAGCCGATAAAGGAACTTGGGTGCCGTTGCTTGATGTAATACGCAAATCTTGTAAGTTTTCGGGGGATTCTTGATCTTTTGGGTCAAGTTCTAATACCACCCGGTATTGATTTGATTGGGTAAAAATTGTTGAGACTAAACGTTGACCATAAGCGCTGTATAAAGTGTTATCAATGGCAGCGGTTGTTATGCCAAAGCGGCTGGCTGTACTTCGATCAATATTGATATAAACTTGTTGACCTTGGTCTTGTACATCGCTACTTACATCACTTAAAGCGGTTTCTTGTGCGAGTTGGGTTACTAAGCGTTTAGTCCATTGGTTAAGTTCATTGATATCGGGTGTTTCTAAAGTAAATTGATATTGAGTGCGACTGACTCTATTTTCCATCGTTAAATCTTGTACGGCCTGCAAATACACTGACACTTGTGGAATTTCTTTTAATGTTGAATTTAAGCGTGTAATAACAGTATTAGCTGAGTCTTGACGTTTATCGTGTGGTTTTAAATTAATCAAAAATCGGCCATTGTTGGGCGCGGTGTTAACACCATCCACACCAATAAAAGAGGATAAATTATCAACGGCGGGGTCAGCTAATATTAGGGTACTGAGTTTCTGCTGATATTCTGACATAGCCGCAAAAGATACATTTTGAGGTGCGACAGAAATACCTTGTATAACGCCCGTATCTTGGCTAGGAAAAAAGCCTTTAGGTATAAAAACATACAGGCCGATGGTTAAGATAACAGTGGCAAAGAATACCCATAAAGTAAGGGTTTGCCGGTGTAATACCCAAGTTAAACTTTTAGCATAATAGCAAATGAGCGTATCAAACCCAGATTTAGTGTCTGTTAGATCTTTGTTTAGGGGCTTGGTTTTAGTTGCTAATAATTTTGCACACATCATGGGGGTTAATGTGAGTGAAATTACAGCAGAAATAAAGATAGCAACCGCTAAGGTAATGGCAAATTCTCTAAATAAGCGGCCGACTACTTCGCTCATAAATAATAGGGGAATGAGTACTGCAATTAACGAAAAAGTTAAAGAGATGATGGTAAAGCCAATTTGTTCAGAGCCCTTTAAAGCGGCTTTTAATGGCGATTCACCGCGTTCAAGATACCTAGAGATATTTTCAATAACCACAATGGCGTCATCCACAACAAAGCCAGTTGCTATGGTAAGAGCCATGAGTGTTAAATTATTAATACTAAAGCCTGCTAGATACATCACAGCAAAAGTACCGACTAAAGATAACGGCACTGCAACACTAGGGATAAAAGTTGCAGGAATATTTCGTAAAAATAAAAAGATGACCATAATAACTAGCGCAATGGCTAGTAGAAGTTCAATTTTTACATCTTCTATAGAGGCCCTAATGGTAATAGTACGATCTGTTAAGGGGATTACCTCAACATTAACAGGCAAGGTTGCTTGTAATTTGGGTAACAAGGCTTTAATGCTATCCACTACTTCTAAAACATTTGCGCCCGGTTGGCGTTGAATATTAACAATGACAGCTGCCTTATCATTTGCCCAAGCAGCCAATTTTACATTCTCTGCGCTGTCTATTATCGATGCAACATCCGATAATTTAACGGGGGCATTGTTACGGTAGGCAATAATAAGATCTTTATATTCAGCGGCAGATTTTATTTGATCATTGCTACTAATAATTGCAGATCGTAAGGGACCATTAAACATGCCTTTAGGTTGATTAACATTGGCCATCGAAATAATATTGCGTACTTCTTCTAAGCCAATTCCATAAGCCGCTAAGGCTTTGTGATTGACTTGAATGCGGATGGCAGGGCGCTGACCTCCACTTATAGCAACTAAACCCACGCCTGGAAGTTGGGCGATTTTTTGAGCTAAGCGTGTTTCAACTAAGTCTTCAACTTTGTATAAAGGTAAGGCGCTAGAGCTTATCGCTAAAGTCATTACAGGCGTATCGGCCGGATTAACCTTGCTATAGATTGGGGCTTGAGGCAAATCAGTGGGTAGAAAGTTTGTGGCTGCATTAATCGCTGCTTGCACTGATTGTTCAGCAATATCCAAGTTTAAATTTAGACTAAATTGCAAGGTAATGACTGAGACTCCCCCTGCGCTGGTAGAGGACATTTGTGTAAGACCGGGCATTTGTCCAAATTGCCGTTCTAAGGGGGTTGTCACAATAGAAGTCATTACATCTGGACTTGCCCCAGGGTATAAAGTGACAACTTGTAGGGTAGGGTAGTCTACTTGGGGCAATGCCGAAACAGGTAATAAGCGGTAGGCTAATGCGCCTAACATTAATACAGCCAGCATCAATAACGACGTTGCGACAGGTCTTAAAATAAAGAGTCGAGATGGATTAAATGCAGTCGGTTTTGATTCTGATGTATGCATGGTTTTTATAGCTTATTGGGTGGCGTCATATCAATCTTACTGCCGTCTTTTAAGCGATCAAAACCTTCAATAATAACCATTTCACCTTCAGTTAGATTTTGTTCTATCCACGTTTTATCACCTTCGATCGCACCTTTTTTTACACGACGTAATTCCACAGTATTGTTGGCTTTAACCACATAAACAAACTGACCTTGGGTATCTTGTTGTAAAGCAGAACTAGAAATTTGAATAGCATTTTTAATGGTTTCTAAATGCATTCTAATGTTAACAAATTGATTAGCAAATAAACGACTGTCCAGATTATCAAATTGGGCTTTTAGTTTTAGGGTGCCTGTCAGGGGGTCAATTTGATTGTCAATAGCTAATAACTTGCCTTCCGCTAGGCTATTTTTGCCACCTCGATCAAAAGCAGTAATGGTGACGGCTTGGTTGGAGCGTAAACGTTTTAAGGTGGGTTGGATTTGGTCTTCAGCAAGTGTAAAAATGACAGTAACAGGTTGTAATTGGGTAATAATGATTAAACCAGTGCTATCGTTAGTATGAACAATATTACCTTGATCAATTAAACGTAAACCGACTTTACCTGAAATTGGTGCAGTAATGTGAGTATAACTCAGTTGTAGTTTTGCGTTGTTAACTTGCGCTTTATCCATGGTAACTAAGCCTTCATATTGCTTGACTAAGGCGGCTTGAGTCATGGTTTGTTGCGCGGCAATTGAATCTTGTTCTAATAGTTTTTGATAGCGTTGTTGATCTAATTGAGCATTTTTAAGTAACGCTTCATCACGAATTAATTGGCCCTCGGCTTGCTGTAACTGAATCTCAAAGGATCTTGGATCAATCTCAGCTAATAAGTCTCCTTGTTTAACAATTTGTCCTTCGGTAAAGCTGATCTTTACAAGTTCGCCATCAACGCGCGGTTTAACGGTTACTGTGCGTAATGCCGTTACTGTCCCTAAACCATTTAAATAAATGGGAAAATCGGTTTTTGAAACAACTTCAACGGATACCGGGGTGGGGGTGTCATGAAAATCCGGTGCATGTGTTTGTTGAATATTAGATACATCGGTTATAGGTGTTTTTGTTTTATAGGTAAAATAAAAACCAATCGATACAAAGATAAATAATAGTCCTAAAACCAGCCCAATATTTCGTTTGTAATGGGTGCTTGTCTGTAAATCTTGATGCAGATTGTTTTGACTCATGATAAAAATGATTAGTAGCGATAGTTAATTGTTAAAATTAAAACATATTATCACGGGCATTTTCCAAAATTGCCGTGACCGCAGGATGCTTGAGTTGTCTTCGGACCGTTATTGCATAAAATTTTTCCTTTACCTCAGTAATTCTCCCTACCACTTCTACAACATATTGGCGTTTAATTTCATCTTCAACTGTCGTAGGAGCCACAAATAAGCCAAGACCTCCTTTACCGAAGGTTTTTATTAATGCACTGTCTTCAATTTCAGCTTGAATTTTTGGCCGGATACTTTCAGATTCAAACCATTGATCTAATGATCGTCGTAATGCCATATTATGGGTGGGTAATAAAAAGGGTGCACCACTTAAAGAGCGTGGAAAATTAGGTTGGTAAATGGCGCAAAGCTCTGAAGTTGCAAAAACGCTGACCGAAGATTCACCCAAAAGATGATTAAAGACATTCGCTTTACTACTGGAAGTAAGCGGGGTGTCAGAAAGTACCAAGTCGATGGTTTGCAAAGAAATATCTGTTAGAAGACGTTCAACTTTATCTTCATAGCAAAAAACTTGAACGGGTTCTGGCAATTGAAAAACAGGTTGCATTAGTCGATAAACGACTAGTTTAGGCAATGCATCAGCAATACCAATGTTTAAACGTAAAGCCCTTCCAGTTGGTAAGCCTTTTAGAGTATTACCTAACTCTCGTCCCAAAGAAAAAATTTCATCGGCATAGTAAAAAACGATACGTCCTGTATCAGTCAATTGTAATTTGCGACCTTGTTTATAGAATAGTTTCTCACCAATTGCCTGTTCAAAAACCGTTAATTGCCCGCTAATCGTTGGTTGAGCAAGATGCAGTTTTTCACAGGCGGCGGTAATACTACCTTCTGTGACCACATGCCAGAAGTAAAATAAATGTTGGTAATTAATGCGTTGCATGGCTCAATTATATTGAAATTTACGATGAAACACTTCTAAATGTTCTATTTTTAAATAAAAACTCCCGCATGTACACTGTTATTAAGTTATAAAACTTAATGAGGAAATGTCATGCAAAAACTAATACAAGGCTTACAACACTATCAAAATAAAATTTTCGGCTCCCAACGCGAATTATTTCAACGCTTGTCTGAGGGACAGTCTCCCGAGGTTTTGTTTATTACCTGTTCAGACTCTCGGATTAATCCAAATCTATTAACGCAAACCGAACCTGGCGAATTATTTATCTTACGTAATGCGGGTAATTTGATACCTCCTTATGGGGCAATACAAGGGGGGGAGGCTGCAACTATCGAATTTGCAGTAGCAGGGTTAGGTGTTAAAGATATTATCGTTTGCGGTCATAGCCATTGCGGTGCAATGAAAGGCTTATTATTCCCGCCTCAAAAAACAGAATTTCCGGCCTTAACTGAATGGCTTCGTCATGCTGAATCTACTCTTCGTATTGTGCGAGATAAATATACCAATTTAAGCGACGCGATTTTACTTAATGTTGCCACACAAGAAAATGTATTGATGCAAATGGAAAATCTTCGTACTCATCCGGTTGTGGCATCTGGATTATCACAGGGCAAAATTAAATTACATGGCTGGGTATATAAAATTGAAAGTGGTGAGGTATTCGGTTATGACCCAGCGTTATGTCAATTTAAATTACTCACTGAACAGCGGACTGTTTTGTCGTTTCCAAAACGTCAATTTGTCGCACTAGAAATTTAAATCGCTATGCTATTTTTAGGTTTTTACTATGCCAACATTTAATAATGATACAAAATTAAATCGTTCAAATCGTCTATTAGGCTCAATATTAGATAGGGTATTGACTGAACAGTCTCATTCTGTAGTTAATGCTTCAGTTACACAATTGCAAGCACATTTCATGAATTGGGTGAGTGATGCTAATGAAATTAAATTAAACCAGTTACAGGCGAGTCTAGAAAATCTAAGTCTTGATACTATTGGTGCTGTAATGCGGGCTTTAAATCATTACTTTAGCTTACTTAATATCGCAGAGGAATCTTATTACTTAGGAATACGCCGGCAACAAGCAGAGCAAGGAGGAAATTATTGGGCTAACTCTTTTCACGATACTTTATGTACCTTTAAGGCTTCAGGTGTAACCGAAGATAAACTTCAAATCTTATTAGATGAATTATTGTATTTGCCAGTGATGACTGCTCACCCCACTGAAGCTAAACGTCGCACCGTAAAAAATGCATTACGTAATGTCTTTATCACCCACGAAGCGCTCAGTGATAAGCGTTTAAAAGGTTATTTACGTAAAGAAAGTCTTGAGCGTTTACAAGCGCAAATCCAAATGCTATGGAAAACTGATGAAGTTCGAGGCAGAAAAATGTCGGTCGTTGATGAAATTGATGCCGGTTTATATTATTTTCCGCTGTCGTTATTTCAAGCTACCGCTCGAGTGTATCGTAATTTTGAACGCTCACTTGTTGATGTTTATGGCGATGCTGTTGCAGCAAAGATGCACATTCCTAGTTTCTTAAAATTTGGTAGTTGGATTGGCGGTGATCGTGATGGTAATCCTAATGTAACACCAGAAACCACGGTAATAGCCCTGCGTTTACAGTCTCAAACTGTGTTGCAAGAATATATTAGACGGCTTGATGTTTTACAGGGTCAACTTTCGCATTCCTATGGTTTTTGCGAGTTGCCAGATGAATTTGTCACGAGTTTAGCTGAAGATCGTAACAGACTAAATGCATTGATCACCGAATTAGAAAAGCCTTATCTACAAGAACCTTACCGACACAAATTGGCTATCATGAAGTTTCGAATGGAATGTAGTTTAAAACAGGTGCAGCAATACTTAAGAGGAGAAGTGGGTTTGCCTAATAGCTATGGTTATACAGACATTACTGAGTTTATGGCAGACTTACGATTGATAGATGCTGCTCTACGAAGTCATGGTGATGCAAACATTGCAAATTTGGAGTTACACGATTTAATTCGGCTATCGGAAACCTTTGGCTTTCATTTGATGCAGTTGGATGTTCGTCAAGAATCTAATCATCATAGTGCAGCAGTCGCTGATATTTTAAAGATAGCTTTAAATTTGGATTATGACGCGCTAGATGAAAATCAACGCTTAGATTTGTTGAGCGAGGCTATAGCGATGCCCTCGGGCTTGTTATATGATCGAGCAAAATTATCACCCACCACTAGAGAAACGCTGGCCGGTTTAGAAGTGATAGCTAATATGCATCAAGAAATTAGTGCAGATTGTTTTGGTAAATATGTTATTTCCATGACCCATGCTGCCAGTCATGTTTTAGAAGTTATGTTTTTGGCGGCACAAAGTGGCTTAGTGGGGCGATTGGGTACCCATTGGTTTTGTCACATTGGGGTTAGTCCATTATTTGAAACTATTGATGATTTAAGTCGAATTGAATCAGTACTAACGCAGTTGTTTGATAATCAAACTTATCGTGAGTTATTGCACGTATCTGGTAATCGTCAAGAAATCATGCTGGGTTATTCTGATTCTTGTAAAGACGGTGGTATTTTGGCCTCCGCCTGGGGATTGTCGCAAGCGCAGCGTAAAATTATTGCCTTAGCAGAAACTCGCGGTATTAAATGCTTATTGTTTCATGGACGTGGCGGAACAGTAGGCCGGGGAGGTGGCCCTACCCATGAAGCCATATTGGCGCAACCACCTGATACCGTTCGTGGACAAATTAAATTTACCGAACAAGGTGAGGTGTTATTTTACCGTTATAACAACATGGAAACCGCCGTTTATGAATTGACCATGGGGATTACAGGCTTAATGAAAGCAAGCCTTAGCCTCGTGCAATCTGTGCAGCTTGATGAACCTGAGTATTTGACTATCATGGATGAATTAGCACATATTGGTGAGCAAAGTTATCGTGAGCTAACTGAGCGTACGCATGGATTTTTAGATTATTTTTACGAAGCTACGCCTGTCTCTGAGATTGGGCATCTTAATATTGGATCTAGGCCTTCGCATCGAAAAAAACAGGATCGGTCTAAAAACTCGGTGCGTGCTATAGGCTGGGTATTTGCATGGGCACAATCTCGGCAAACATTTCCAGCTTGGTATGGTATTGGTTTTAGTTTAGCTACTTGGTGTGCAGGAAAGCCGGAGCGTTTGCAAACATTACAAACTATGTACCGTGATTGGCCGTTTTTTCGCAATTTATTAAGCAATGCTCAAATGGCGTTGAGAAAGTCTGATATGGTTATTGCTAAAGAGTATGCAAGTTTATGTGTCGATCCTGACACGAGTAAACGAGTTTATGGTTTGATTGCTAATGAACATCAACAATGTGTGGATTGGATTTTGGCAATAGCGAATACTACGCAATTATTGGCAGAAAATCCAGTATTGGCGGCTTCTTTAGATCGTCGGGAAGCTTATTTAGGGCCGTTAAATATTTTACAGGTATTTTTATTACGTCAGGTCCGGTCTCTGGATGCAGAAAATACTACAAATAATCCATGGTCTAAACCTTTACTACGTAGTATTAATGCGATTGCGGCAGGCATGAGGAATACAGGTTAATTTTATGCTAAAAGACAAAACACATCACATTACTAACAAAGATGAGGCGAATAATTTCTTGCTGGGGGCACTTATGTGGAGGGGTTCCGTAACGCCTCGTATAATGCCGATGCTTTTATTGTTATGTCTTTACCCTTTAAGTCTCATTATTATGGATCATTATTGGCGCGCCTTACCCGTTTTAGATGTAACGCCATTTGAATATACTGGCGTAGTGCTAGGCATGGTTTTAGTTTTTAGAACTAATGCGGGTTACGAGCGCTGGGGAGAGGCCCGTAAATTATGGGGAGGTATTAATAATCAGACCCGAAATCTGATTATTGGCGCATTACAATATGGCCCCGATGATCTTGAGTGGCGTGCAGCATTTGTAAAATGGTGTATTACATTTTCTTTTGCTACTAAAGAGTCTTTGCGAAGTGGTAGTAATTTTTTAGCTTTAAGCGATATGCTGACTGCACAAGAGCTTGAAGAATTAAAATCCGCTTTGCATATGCCCTTGTTTGTAGGTAATAGAATAGCGGCCTTATTACAAAAAGCCCGCTCTAATTATCAAAACTCAAGTGGCGCAAAGTTAGATGGCTTTGAATTTGCGATTCTTGAGGGACATCGTAGTTTGTTAATAGATCATATGGGGGCTTGTGAACGAATTTTAAAAACTCCTATGCCTTTAGTTTACGCAGTAAAAACTCGTCGATTTATCTTCATGTTTTTATTGTTACTACCTTTTTCTTTATTAGATAAGGCAGGCTTTTATACAATTGGGATTTTTTTTCTGGTAGCTTATCCGTTGCTTTCTTTAGATAGAATCGGTATTGAATTGCAAAAACCTTTCAATAATAAAAGTTTAAGTCATTTACCGTTAGATACTATCTGCGAAAACATTAAATTGCAGGGTTTAGATTTATGGAAGCAAGATACAAAAACTACTGAGAATTCTATCTGATAGGCAATAAAAAAGGCCTAGATATTTCTATCTAGGCCTTTGTATTATGGAGCTAGTGAGGGGATTCGAACTCCTGACCGGCTGATTACAAATCACCACACATAGCGTCTTGTTATGTAGGGCTTTTGTAAGGGAAAGATCAATGAATACAAGTCCTGCAACTATCTTGTGATAAACCTTATTATATTTGGTGTTGTTAAAAACAACATAAAACATATAGCATATTTATGCTATATTAAAATTGCATAAATAAATAAATAAATAAATAAATAAATAATTTAATTACTCTGAGAAATAGGAAAATCCCTTGAAAAATCTTCCGGTTGCATTGAAGGTGTATGTTATTAAAAGTAATCTACAACATCAGCAGGTTAAACGCACCTCAGAAGGCTCAGAATCAATCGAGCCTGCCCAATCTATTGATTCTGAGAACAAAATAAGAAAGGCCCTTTGCAGGCTTGGATTGGGACTGATGTTGCTGGCAGGCGGAGTCTCTATGGCACATGCCGTTGCCCCGTCCTCATCCGTGAACATTGATTTCCAGGGTGGCAGTAATACCTACAGCGGAGTGGGAGTGCTGGGTAGCGCCTCAGACACATTTTGGAACTCCGTAGGTTTGTCAGGCGGCACAAATCTGCTCTATGCCGACGGGACTGGGTCTAGTGGGGTTTCAATTACCACAACGTTATACACAAATACCTATAATAACAACGTGCAGATTAACCCTCTACTCAACGACTGGCTCTATACCTTCAATGGGCAGCCGACGATCACGATTTCCGGACTCGCTCCGAACTCGACCGTTGATATCGCGCTCTACGACGGCTTCTATTGGCAGGATTTCACCGTTCCGACGCAGTCAGGATTGATTGCGCAGGTCAGGCCCGACAGTTCGTTAGGATCTGCGAATGCACCACCGTTCCCAGCAGGTGCTTACGGTATACTTCGTGGTGTCATCTCGGATAATATCGGCCAGATAACGATTCTTGATACTTCCGTTCCCGGGGGGCGTTTTGGGAAAGCCGCCACCATCGCCGGTATGCAGATTGCGCTGGTTAACACCCAACCCATCGCCAACGCCGGTGCGGACCAGAATATCTATCTGGGCCAAACTGCAATGCTGAATGGTTCAGCCTCGTCTGGCCTAGAACACGCTCCATTAACCTATGCTTGGACGCTGGACACATTCCCTGCAGGCAGCACTGCCGTATTAGTTGGCGCGAATACGGTGAACCCGAGCCTGATACCGGATGTAGTAGGGACCTATAATTTCTCACTGAAGGTGAATAACGGCGCGTCAGATAGCGCGGCAGCTAAGGTGGCGGTTAACGTCAGCGAAAACTTGCCACCGGTCGCTGTAGCCACGGGCACACCATTCTCAGGCGCCGCGCCCTTGCAGGTGATATTTGATGCCAGCACAAGTTCCGATCCGGAATTCAGTGCCTTGACCTATAATTGGAACTTCGGTGATACAACTAACAATACCAGCACGGCGGCTTCTCCTAGCCATACCTATAACGCTGTGGGCAACTACACGGCGGTAGTGACGGTGATGGACAGCTTCGGCAAGACGGATCAGGCCTCAGTGCCTGTCACCGTGTTGGCGCCAAACCTGCCGCCGGTGATATTACCATCAGCCACGCCCAACAATGGTGCCGCACCGCTAGCCGTGCAGTTTGACGCCAACGCGACCGATGTGAATCTTGGTGATACGCTGAGTTATAGCTGGGATTTCGGCGATGGCTCGGTGGTATCGACGGAGACTAACCCTCTTCATATCTATGCCAGCCTAGGCACTTATACCGCAAAGGTGTCGGTGTCTGACGAAGTTAATCAACCCGTCATGGCCAGCTTGACCATCAGTGTCAGCTCGTCACTGACGATCCATGTGACCGAAGCCAAGGTTCAGCCCGGCGCGAAAGGTAAAGTGGAGGGTAAAGTTAGCATGAAGGCGACATTTGCCTATACCGACATGCCACTCGCTAAGGATATTATCCGTGTGAAGTTTGACGGTGTGACCCTGTTGGAAGTCCCGTTTGACAGCTTTAAATTGGACTCAACAAACAAGTATGAGTATGCATTAAAGGATCGGGAGGCGGAAATCGACTTTAACCGTCACACGATCGAGGTCTCACGCCACAAAATGCTAATGACAGGCATTGACAATAGCAACGGCATCGATGTCGAGGTCAGCTTCGGACCTGCAACGGGCAACGATCATGCAGACATGCGTAGGGATAAGGATGACGGCAAAGGCAATAAAAAGGACGATCACGTCAGTGATTATTCTTACAAGCGTGACTGATTGCAAGACGATCACCTTTTATGGCGGAGGTGTTTTGTAAGGCTATTGAATAAGAGTGGCAGATGCATTGCAACTGCCATGCTTCTTAAACACGCCATCCTGGCTCAACTACTGGACATCCCTGTCCCCGGGTGGGATCTGATGGATAAGACTCAACCAAGCTGGGGACGGCTTTTATCCGACCACAGCTTGCTCACAGCTGATCACACAGATGGCTTGGTTTAGATGTAACAGGTTTTTAGTTGGACGAAATTAAGAACTGGGTACTGAGGACTTTGTGGAGGCACTAAGTTCGGAGAAGAATAAACTCTGGAGTTACAGGTTTGATTAGGCAATCAAGGCCCAGTATTTGAAATTCTTTTTAGAAAGATATCGGCAATATTAGCAAACTAAATACCCAGGCTAAGTACACCCGTATGTACTCCTAATTTTAATAATTTCTTCCAGGCAATAAAAAAGGCCTAGATATTTCTATCTATGCCTTTGTATTATGGAGCTAGTGAGGGGATTCGAACTCCTGACCGGCTGATTACAAATCAGCTGCTCTACCGACTGAGCTACACCAGCAACAACTGTGATTTATTAAGTTAGAGTACTTAATAAGATTAACTAAATTTTAAGATTTAGTTAAGTAAAAATATGGAGCTAGTGAGGGGATTCGAACTCCTGACCGGCTGATTACAAATCAGCTGCTCTACCGACTGAGCTACACCAGCGAATGAAGAATATTATACAAGATTAATTTAATTTGAAAAGTATTTTATCTTTTTTTTGTGTTTTTATTTTTACCAAAGGTTTTTTTAGCCGGCTTATTATCTAGTCCGGTAAACTTAGTTTTAAATTGTTGGATCTTAGTTAAGCTTTCACCCGTGCCTTTGGGTTGAAAAGACGGGATCAAATGGTGTTTGCCATTACCGATTAAATCATTACGCCCCATCGCGTTTAAAGCATCACGTAATATCGGCCAGTTTTTAGGGTCGTGATAACGTAAAAAGGCTTTGTGTAAACGGCGTTGTTTAATTGATTTGGGTATCGAAATATCTTCTGCTTTGCGACTTACCTTATGCAAAGTATCTTTACCAGAGTGATACATCGCTGTGGCTATAGACATAGGCGAGGGTAAAAATGCTTGTACTTGATCCGCTCTAAAACCATGGCTTTTTAACCATAAAGCCAAGTTAAGCATGTCTTGGTCGGTGGTACCCGGATGTGCCGCTATAAAATATGGAATTAAATATTGTTCTTTACCGGCTTCTTTAGAGTATTTATCAAACATCTCTTTAAAACGGTCATAAGTACCCATGCCAGGCTTCATCATTTTTGATAAAGGCCCTTGTTCGGTATGTTCTGGCGCAATCTTTAAATATCCACCCACATGATGGGTTACCAATTCTTTAACATATTCGGGTGATTCAACCGCCAAGTCATATCTAAGGCCAGAGGCAATAAAGATCTTTTTAATACCGGGTAAGGCACGCGCTCTTCGATACAGTTTAATTAAGGGCGCATGATTTGTATCTAAATTAGGACAAATACCTGGATAGACGCAAGATGGTTTCCTACAGGCTTTTTCAATTTTTTCATCTTTACAAGCCAACCGATACATATTTGCAGTTGGGCCGCCTAAGTCAGAAATATGTCCGGTAAATTTAGGGGAGGTATCTCTAATCGCTTCAATTTCTCTGATAATAGAATCTTCAGAACGACTTTGAATAATACGACCTTCGTGTTCGGTAATAGAACAAAAAGTACAGCCACCAAAACAACCTCGCATAATATTAACCGAGTGTTGAATCATTTCAAACGCCGGTACATTTGCATCGCCATAGGCTTTATGGGGTATACGCGAATAAGGTAAATCAAACACCCCATCCATTTCTTTAGTGGTTAAAGGAATAGGGGGGGGATTAATCCATACTTGTCTGCTTTCGTGTTGCTGAATTAAGGGTCTGGCATTACCGGGGTTTGTTTCGCCATGCATAACGCGAGATGCATGTGCGTATAAAATGGGGTCGTCTTTAACGGCTTCATAAGCAGGTAATCTAATCACAGTTTGTGACCGAGAATCGCGCATTAGTTGTTTAAGATTACCAATACTATTAACTGCGACTGCTATTTCTGCTGGATTAGCCTCTGCTTCTGGTTTTTTATCGCAAGCGGGTTCTTCTTGATACGGATTTTGCAGAGGGCTTAATGCGCCGGGTTTATCAATTTCTGTCGAGTCTTTTACCCGAAAGCCTTCTGGAATTTGTTTTACAAAATGTACCGTGCCGCGAATACCTTTAAGATCAGATATCGGTTCACCTTGAGCTAAGCGATGGGCAATTTCTACTATTTGGCGTTCTGCGTTGCCATACACTAACAAATCCGCTTTAGAATCTAAAAGTACTGATTTACGGACTTTGTCAGACCAGTAATCATAATGCGCGATTCTTCTTAAGCTGGCTTCAATGCCACCTATAATAATAGGGACGTCTTTATACGCTTCACGGCAGCGATGAGAGTATACATTTACTGCACGATCTGGGCGTTTACCAGCTGCACCATCAGCGGTGTAAGCATCATTTGAGCGGATTTTTTTATCAGAGGTGTAACGGTTAACCATGGAATCCATGTTGCCACCGGTTACGCCAAAAAATAAATTAGGTCGACCTAATTGCGTAAAATCTTTAGCGCTGGTCCAATCCGGTTGCGAAATAATACCGACTCTAAAACCTTGGGCTTCTAATAAACGACCAATTAAAGCCATACCAAAACTAGGATGATCAATATAAGCATCCCCCGTTACCAAGATAACATCACAACTGTCCCAGCCTAAGGCTTCCATTTCAGCTAGACTCATCGGTAATACTGGGGCCACACCAAAACGCTGTGCCCAATATTTACGGTAGCTAAACAGGTTAGGGGGAGAAGTTAAAGCAGAGGAACTCATTTATTTATCACTTGGTTAAAGGTACTGGCGTTATGTTTTTTAAGATTTCTTAAAAAAGTAGGAAATTCTATTTGATATTGCTGTTCGAGTGTTAAGGCTTTTTCGCGTAAATCTTTAATAGAATAAATTGGGGTGTAGTCATTAAAAGCGAGAGCAATAATATTAGACCGGTCAGGAACAGGTAGAAACAGAGTTTGCCAATTAAATACCCGACCCAGCCATAATGATATTTGCTGAAACTCTGGATTACTTGTACCCCCCCATAAGTTCATTATCAGTATGCCATCTTTTTTTAATAAGGCTTTACAGGCATCAAAAAAAGCTTCGGAACGTACCGAGGGAGCGACGCCTTCATGATCAAATGCATCAATAAACACTAAGCTGTATTGTTCTCGGTAAGTTTCATAGCGCTGTTTAATGTATTCGCCACCATCATCCACAATAATTTTAAGTTTGGGATCTAAGGGCAGGTCAAAAAAACTGCGGGCAATCTTAACAACATCTTTTCTATATTCAATGACTTTTAAGTGACAGTTTTCAAAATGTTGTAAAAGGTGTTTGGTTAAAGAACCCCCACCCAAACCGACTAATAAAGCCTCATCATCTAAGTTTTCTTTAAAGAGTAACCAACTGGTCATGGCTCTGACATAATCAAGATGTAGCTTATCTGGCTCTGCCAAAGACATGCTACTTTGTTTGGCTTGTGAGCCAAAATGTAAGGATCTAACGCCCTTTTGTTCAACGATTTCTATAATGCCTTCGTCATCATAACTTTCATGAATGAGGTGGCCGTCATATTTCTGCATGGTGATGCGTGTCAGCAAAATGTCACAATAAAAATTTATTATACACGAGGATTCTAGGTAACCCATGATAATGGTTTGTAAACCAATATCATACAAATGTTGATTATCTTCATTTTGAGATACTTTAAGGAAGATTTATTGCTTAACTTGATACAATGCTTCTGGTATATTGCAAGTCAACGTTTTTTTTATAAAAAAGGGGGCAAGATATGTTTGAGATAATATTTGTATTACTGGTTATATTTACGGCGTATATTGTTTTTGGCCAGGTTGATGAAAATAAAGATCAACCCAAAGCAACAGACACTAAACCAGAAGCTTTAAAAGCATCCGCTACAAGCGATGCCACAAATACAGGCGCTACAAAACCTAAACCAGCCGCTAAAGTATCAAAAGCAGCTATCAGTAATAGCGCAGCAACATCAAAAGCCGATTTAATCAACACGGCAACTGCTATAAAACCTAAAGTTATTAAAAAGACTATTCCAAGAGCAACTACACCATCGACGCCTAAAGCTACAGTTAAAGCTCCAGAAAAGAAAGGCTTAAAAAACCCTGAAACTAGTGAGGTTGCCACTTCGTATAGCAATTATCGTTTTGCAAAACGCTGGATTAAAGACGCTTTAGTCGCAGAAGGCTTATTAGATCAAGTCTATAAAAATGCTGAGATTACTGATGAGATAGACGCAAAAATAAAAACTGCTATCAGTCAATTAGAAGCTCTAGATAAATACAAACCTTAAACGTGAAAGAAGAAGCCTTTATATTTGACCAAATTCATATTGAAGTTGCCCGTAATGCAACGGATGACTTCAATTTATTTCATGATAAACATAAATGGCTACAAATTACCCATAATCCGTTTAAAGGCCCAATTGTTTTAGGCTATCAGCTTAATACCCTTATTGAATACCAAATGCAGCTTTATCGTGCTGCGCATCATGAAAACCAGATAATTGCCGAAAATAACCTGCGCTTTAGTAATTATCAAATCACTTTTGTGAATGCGGTTAGGCCTAAAATGCCGGTTTATTTAGAGATTAAAAAGACCTTGATTAAGACGATTCCTAATTTAACCCTAGGTAATCGAATCTCGATGAAGTCAGATGATAAAACTGTATTACTAGGCTTTAAAAAAGAAACGCAAGAACCCTTGTTTCTAGCGGATACCAAATTTGATAAATTACCTAATCTAAATGAATTAGAAGATTTAACGTTTGTACCAGGGACGGATTATTTTCTGAAACGAAAGTTTTTGAATAATGGCTCCGTTAAAAACTTCTTATCTGGATCATTAGCGGAGCAGTCAGATTATTTTGATGAGTTAGCTCATGTGGCGCATTACCCAGAGATATTTCCTTGTAGCTTAAGTTCTGGGGCTTTATTAGAAAAAGCGCAACTAGAAAATCATGATTTTAAATTAAATCCCATGGTATATACCTCGCATGAGATTTCGGTAGATCGACAGTATTTAAGCCAATTAAAAAATAATGATCGTTTACATATCTTGGTTAAACAACTGCCAGAAACCAGTGACAACACTTTAAACCACACTAGCATCTTACAAAGAACCTACCAATGCTATGGGTTATTAGAAAATAACGAAGTGTTATTTAGAATAACCATGAACCTAGTTCCTCTCAAAGAAATCCTTAAGAATCTAAGAAAACCGGTTTAGGCTTGTAGGAACGTTCAATTCGTTCATCCTGAGATTCTATGGTTTTATACTTATTAGACAGCCAATTTTTTGAAATTAGTCGAAGGAAGAGAAACCACCAGACCATCAACAATGCTATTATTTCCTTTGATAAATTCCAAATCTTCACCATCTTATGAAACAAATCCAGCATTTTGGGCTGTTAGCCTGTTTAATTATTAGCATCAACGCATACGCGACAGATTATTATGTTAATCCGCAAGGGCATGATGAATGGACTGGGGGATTAAAAACAGCTAACGCCACGCAAACCGATGGGCCATTTAAAACCCTAGAACGTGCTAAGCAAGCGATAAGAGGTTTAAAAAAGTCCGGAGCTTATAATGATAAAGTGACTGTTAACATAGCCGGTGGCACATACACCTTAACGCATCCCTTGCATTTTAGCTTAATGGATACTGGCTTACCGGATAGAGAGATTATTTGGCAAGGCGAGCAGGGCGCTAAAGTGATAATAAGCGGGGGTATTGCACTTAATTGTACCCAGCAAACTAACAAGCAATGGGAATGTCCTGTTCCGCAAGAACCTATAAATCCACAGTTTTTTGATGCTCAGCGCATAAAAGGTAATGCTCCTAAGTTTGAGTTGTATGTTAATCAGCAAAAACTGCATTTAGCCCGCTGGCCAGATGCAGGCTGGGCGCATATAAAATTACCTTTAGATAAAGATACCCAATTCACCGTTATGGAACCATTGCCTGATATGCCGGATGACATTAAAAATGCGCAGGCGCATATTTTTGCTAGTAACGATTGGTATGATCAATACACTGCAATAGACACTATTAATCCAGCCAACAATAGTCTTAAATTAAGTAGCTCTACAGCATTTCCGTTAGATAGTGGGCGAAGATTTTACCTACAAAACCTACCCAGTTTTTTAAATGCGCCCAGTGAATGGCTTTATGATGAAGCCAATAAAAAAATTAAATTTATTACTCCTGTGGGTATTAATCCAACGGAGATTGTCGTGTCCTCTGTGCCCAACTTATTAATCGCGGAAGGGATTAAAAACATCAGTTTTAAAAATTTAAGCTTTCAAAACAGTACCGCTACAGCCGTTACGGTGACAGATTCTAATGACATAACCCTAGATGAATTAGATATACACAACATAGATGGTAAGGGGATTGAAATAAACGCCGGTAAAAATGTGCAACTGGTAAACAGCCAAATTCATCATACTGGCGCACATGGCGTGATAGTGACAGGGGGTGATAAACTGACTTTAATGCCTTCTGGTCATGTTATTTATAACAATCATATTCATGATGTGGCCACCAAGATATTAACTTACTCCTCCGCAATTGAATTAAATGGTGTTGGAATAAGTATTACGCATAATGTATTAGAGCATGGCGCTGGAACTGGGATTTTATTAACAGGCAATGAGCATCTGATAGAGAAAAACGACATCAGTCATTTTTGTGAACAATCAGCTGATTGTGGCGCTTTTTATTCTGGTAGAGATTGGTCTTGGCGCGGTAATGTCATTAAAAACAACTATTTTCATGACATGATTAGTTATGGTTTACAAAGTGTGAATGTTGCTAATAATCAGGTGGTTTATGCAGATACCGCTTCTGTCGGCGTTTATTTAGATGATGGTGCCAGTGGCTTTGAAATTAGTAATAATATCTTTGAAAATGCCGGCACCATGTCCATACAAGTCGGTGGCGGTCGAGATAATAAAATTTTTAATAACTACTTTAAAACTAATTACTATGCGATTTTAGTAGATGACAGATGGCCAGCTTATGATTGGAATCAGAATGCAAAAAATCTAAATGCCTCTCCTTATCAAACCCAACTCTGGCAACAAAAATATCCAGAATTAGCCGCACCCATGTTTAATAGAACCTGGCCAGAGGGTAATAAAATAGAGCGCAATATCATGGTAATGGGTAAACCCAATGGCTTATTAATGCGTTATTTTGTTCCTATGCAATCCACTGTTATCGGGCATAACCTCGTGTGGGCGACAGAAGGCAAACCGACTATAGATTATAAAATACTGGATTTAAATAAACTCTTTGGCGGTGCATCATGGCAACAATGGCTAGCAGAAGGTATAGAGCGAAACAGCGTAATGGCAGATCCTTGCATCAGCATCGTTAATAAAAAATTAACCAACTGCACTGCTTCCCCCCTTAAAGACATCGGCTTTCAACCCATTGCACCAGACATTGGTTTAGTGAAGTAGGATATTGCCAGCGTAATACAGGGTTCGACCAGTATTTAACAGTTTTAGGTTAAAGCACGTTATAATCCAAGCTACTGATTATTTTAGGCTTCCCCAATGAACTTTCTTGATATAAAAACAGACTTTGCGTTTAAAAAAGTTTTTGGTAGTGACGAATCTAAAGATTTACTGATAAGTTTTTTAAATTCCGTCATAGAGTTTGATCAGCAGCAAATTATTACAGATTTAACTATCGTAGATCCTTATAGCATTCCCTTATTAAAGGGCATGAAAGACACTTTTGTAGATGTTAAAGCTGAACTCAGTGATAACACGCAGGTGATTATAGAAATGCAAGTGCTGAATCATGAAGGCTTTGAAAAAAGAGTACTTTATAATGCGGCCAAAAATTACTCATTGCAACTAAAGAAAGGTGATGCTTATCACCTGCTTAATCCTGTAATAGCCTTAACCATCACTGATTTTATCTTGTTTAAGAATAGTGATGAGTTGATCAACAATTTTAAATTACTCGAGAAAAATCACTTTATTCAATATAGCGATGATATTGAACTTATCTTTATCGAACTGCCTAAATTTCATAAAACAGAAGAAGAGCTAATCAGTATTCAAGATAAATGGCTGTATTTTATTAAAAATGCCGGCAACTTAGATTACATGCCGAAGAATCTTAATCAAGAATTGCAAAGGGCATTTAATATCGCCAATGAAGCCAACCTTAGTCAAGAAGAGCTAGAACTGCAGCATAAAAAGAAAGATTGGATTTATATTCAAAAAAGCTCAATTGAATTAGCGACAAAGACAGGTCTCCAGCAAGGACTTGAACAAGGATTAGAACAGGGATTAGAGCAAGGACTTGAACGAGGACTAGAGCAGGGTGAATGGCAAGAAAAGTTAAAAATCATTGAAAATGCTGATCGAATGGGCTTATCCATGCAAACTATTATTGAACTAACCGGGCTCGATGAGGAAAAAATCAGATTATTATTAAAAAAATAACCCACTCATCTTAATATTTTTAAGTTAGTAAATTAAAATTGTATAATGCTCAAAATTAAATTTCATGAGGGTATGAAATGGCAACAATAACTTTTGATACACATAAGTTCGTATTAAAATTACAAGAAGCGGGTTTTGATCAAAAACAAGCGGAAGGCTTAACAGAAGCAATGAGAGCAGCAATTGAAGAATCTGAACTAGTGACAAAAAAAGATCTTCAAATTGAACTTTCACCAATAAAAGCGGACCTTAATTTACTTAAGTGGATGATGGGGGCATTAATAGCAATTGCTATTGCGAATTTTTCTAAACAGTTGTTATAGAAATAAATTATATGAGTATATAAAGTTTCCATAGATATATTATCCACTCCCGTTCATTGTGAGTTTATCGAAGAATATCCATTCCCGTTCATTCTGAGCTTGTCGAAGAATAAACCTCCAGCAACTGCTTAACATTCTTATCAGCCGTATAGTTATCCAAATACACCTGCCTTGCATTAGTGCCTAAGCGGGCACACTCATCTGGGTTATCCAATAGCCATTTAAGCTTAGTGGCTAAATCTTTTGCATTACCTGGCTCAAATAACAAACCAGATTTACCGTCTGCAATAATATTAGGCATACTGCCCAGGTTTGATGCCACTACCGGTAAACCATGCGCTAGCGCTTCAACTAACACCAACGGAAAACCCTCATACCATTCGGAAGGCAAAATTAAAAACGCCGCTTGTTGCATTAATAGACTAATTTCAGCGGGGGATTGCAAACCCAAAGCCTGCACATTCGGTTGATTATCAAGCAACTCGGCTAGCGGCCCAGTCCCTGCTACTTTTAATAGTATTGCAGAATTATCCTGCTTAGGCTCATGATAAACGCCAGACACATCATAAACAGCAGAATCCGTCTTAAGCTCTTTCAGTTGCTCTAAGAGTGTCCAAGCCTCTAACAAAGTATGCAGACCTTTCTCAGTACTTAAGCGCCCGACAAACAAACCAAACGGCGGAGTAACCCGCGCCACAGGCGGGGAATCTATAAAAGGATCATTCACAAAATTAGGCTTAACCACAATCTTATCAGATGGAAAACCCGCCTCAATAAACTTAGCCTTAGCAAACTCGGTTAAGGCAATAAACCGCGACACCTTATGTTGCCAAGTGCCCAACTTACGATGCGTAGCTACCATATGCGCCACGACAAAACTGCCTAAGTTTGAGCCCTTATAACAGCCATGCAAAACCGCTTGATACGGAGAGCCCGTTACACATTGCTCACAAATCTTACCGTTACGCATTAACATGGCCCCCGGACACATCAAACGGTAATTATGTAAAGTTTGCACCACCGGTATGTTAAGTTCTAAACAGGCATCATAAATAGACGGACTTAACTGCGGAAAAAAATTATGCACATGCACCACATCCGGTTTAAACACCTGTAACTTAGATAGCGCAGTCGTTTTGCTACTAGATGAATAAGTGGTGTTTAAAGCCGTACTGATTTTACCGCGCAAGCCCGAAGGCAAATCTTTATTATCCACAGACCATAACTCAACCTGATGACCGTGCGCAGCCAATAACTTAAGCTCCGCCGCGACCACATTGTCTTCACCACCGGCATATTGGTAATAGTTATGGATGAAGAGGATTTTCATTAAATTAATGCTCCGTTTACGGCATTAATGATGCCTTGGGCAGCTGCCTCATAACTATAGGCTTGTACTTTTATCTGACTTCCTTTAGAAAACTGCGCCAATAAATCAGGATTACTTAATAACTCTGTCGTGTGTTTAATCCATTCATCTAACACAAGATCTAAAACATAACCATTCTCACCATGGCAGACGAGCTCATTAGCCACACCAGCATGAGGTGAAACAATAACAGCTTGGCCAGCGGCGCACGCTTCATTAGCGACAACGCCCCAAGGGTCCCAAGAGGAAGGGAACAAAAACACCTTGGCCGAATTATATAAAGCGGGTAATTCTGCTTGCTGTAAAAAGCCCGGAAATGTTGCAGTAACTTGTAGTGCTAAACTTTCTGCATAGGCTTTAGCCTCATCTAATAAAGGTCCAGCCCCAAGCATTAAAATAGAAATCGGCCGGTTTAAGTTTTTGGCGACACCTGCGGCAATGTCTAAAGCAAACAGCGGATTCTTTTCTGGAGAAAAACGCCCAGAAAACATTAAATCGTAAGGTTTATGGGTAGTGTTTAATGCAGTAAAGGCCGCATTGTTAGCGCATAAATGTGACTGGTAAAATCGGTCTACATTTATGCCGTAACTTTGATACAAACGCAGAGCTCCTAGACTTGCACCGATAAACGTTTTAGAAAAACGATACACGACACGACGCACAATTCGGTGTAAGACCGATAACTTAAGTTCAGAATCATAAGTGCCGTCCGTCATAGGTATATGCACTTTGCCGGTAAACACGGCATAAGGAAAAGCTAATAAATGCGTGGGATTAAAGCCTGTGGTAATAATCACATCAGGCTTTAGCTGTTTTAAAACACTTAATGCATCAGGGTTGTAATGTATGTAACGGCCATTCCAAGTGATGTAATTGGTTTTAAGAAAGGTGTGGGCAAAACCATTGTTATCGATGACCCAATCTCTATTTGCTTCTTTCTGCGCACAGAACACCACATGAAACTGATCACAACCAAAGTGTTTAGCTAAATGGCTGTAAATATCCATGCGATAGGGGGCAGGGATGTTAGTGATAATTGCTATACGTGATTTAGAAACAAGCTTATTAGGCATAAGATTTAATAAGTTTAATTAAGTTTTTTTCTATAAAACTATAAAAACAACAACTAAGAATTAGGGTGGTTACAAATAATGACAGTGCACCATAAAAATTAATAAATTGTGAGCTAAGATTAAATTTGATTATTATTTTAATGAGTATAGATAGAACAGTACCGTGTACAAGATAAAGTGAATAAGATGCATCCCCCAGATAAACTAGCCATTTTGGAACATTGTTTTTTAAATACAAACTCCCAAATATTAAAACTGCCGCTGGAAGACCGAATAAATACACTCTACTGATATCACTATCTAATAGATCGGAACTATCTAATTTTAATTGATAATAAAATAACCAAGATAGTGTAAAAAATATTAATCCAATCCAAAAGTACCATATCCCATGGGTTTCATTTGTAAAGCGTTTATAAACAAAAGCGATTATGCAACCAAAGGCAAAATTTAAAATAACTGGGTCTAATAAAGTTTTAAAAATATGATAATTTGTATCCAGTTTGAGAAAAAATGTTATGAGAATTGACGTAATCCAAATAGTAAACCCATAAAATAAATAACGTGGTTTTCTAAAATAAGTGAATGCAAAAAAAAGATAGAAGATTACTTCGTAAGTAAGTGTCCAAGCCACACCAATAACGTAATCTTTTTGTGGAAAAAGAGTAATTGATCCTAAGATTGTATATAAATCGCCTTTATGAGCGTTTTCTGTAGAAGGTGAAATAAAAAAAGCGATCACTAGCAATAGCGTTACTAACCAATAGATAGGATAGATACGTATAAAGCGCTTTTTAAGAAAGATGCTACTATCAATTGAATTACTATTTGATGTGTATAAAATAATAAATCCACTAAGCACAAAAAAAATATCTACACCAGAAAATCCTGCTATAAAAAAGTTGTTTAAAAATAGATAATTTAAACGTTCGTGTATTATTTGTGTGCCATGAAATAACATTACAGCGATTGATGCAAAGGCACGGATAGCTTGTAATGTATCAATTTTCGACAATTTTTTTTCTGTAGACATAAACGTTAAGTATTTTTTGTATTAACGTTCTAGTATGAAGGTTTTAAAATAACTTCCACTTATACGAATAAAATCAAAGATAAAATATATAGGTAGGTAGTATTTAGGACAGTTATTCCACCCATACCAAAAGCGTGCTTTTAAATTTGCCGGTGAGCGGATACTGGTAAAATAATTAATAAAGCTTATTATTGAAAACTTATTTAATACTTTTGTCATGCCCGTTTCTTCAACATAAGAAAATACTTTACAGTTTAAACAAGAAAATATTTTGAAATTTGAGCGAGTTGCCTTAAATGTAAAATCGTAATCGGCTGCATAGTGTGGCAGATGTATTTCATCAAATAAGCCTAGTTCTTTGAAAACATTCAATGGAAATAATGTTCCTCTTCCCGATGCATGTGTAACATTCACGGTATTGTCATCATGTAGCAAATGATCAGTTTCAAAATTTACTGGACTTTCTTTAGCTAGTAACCAGTTTTGTCTGTAACCTGGAGAAATTAAGTTTTTAGTTTTAATATCATGAACAACAGAAGTGATAATTGAATTTGGATACTTAAGATAATTAGTCGCCAGATTTTGTAAGTAATCTTCAGGAACTTCGTTATCATTGTTCATGGTGAGCAAAACATCTTCTGCATCAGCATTCTTTAAGACATAAGATACGCAACGATTAATTGCACCTGTCCACCATAACGAACTTTCTGCATTTATTACGATTACATTTGGGAAGTTTTCAGCAATAGCTTGGCTAGTGCCATCGGTAGAGCCATGATCACAAATAACGACCGTAAAGTTTGTAAATTGTTGCTTTTGTAATGAAACTAAACAATCTAAAGTTAATTGTTTACGGTTAAAAACCGGAATACAAATCCAAATTTTCATAGATTAAAATTATTTGGGTTTTCTTAAAACTAAAAAAGCGGATCTTGCTCTAAAGCGTTGCAAGGTATTTTTAGGGTGGTAGTTTAGGTTCCACGCGAAGATATTTGCGAACCAGTAATCTATTAAGGTGGCAAAGTAAGTATTGTAAATGCCGAGTTTTAAGAATACTTTTTCAGTTACCGGAAAATCGCAGAGAGAGTTCTTTACAATTTCTAAGCCATTTGTTTTAGCAATAGTTTGCAATATATGCAGAGGTATCCCGCGCTCTCGTTTGGTTAAACCGCGTCTAGGTTCTCTCCAGTCTCCCATCGAAACAATAGGTTCGCGAATTAATAAATATCCTTCAGGTTGCAGCACTCTTGCAAGTTCTGAAACTACACTACTTACATTAGGGATATGGTGTAACACACCAAAGCAGGTCATTAAGTCAAATGTATTGTTATCAAAAGGTAAGCTACCATCCGGCAAAGGTTTTACATAGCTTAATGGTATGCCATTGACAGAGTCTTGGACAAATGCGTCAGAAGGATCAACGATAGTGGCGGATTCAATTAGATTCTTTATCGGTAACAGTTCTTCGCCAAACGCACTCCCAAATCCTAATACTTTTTTAAATGATTTTTTAGGTAAATAATTAAAGCCATGAAATTTATTTAAAGCATGATATCCGTAGATATAGGTGACTTCATCATTAGCATAAATACCCGCAAAACCTTCTTTTTCATCATCAAACCATTCGGCGATTTGTGATTCGTTGAAATCATCACCGTATAATGCTTTTCCTGATAGGAAGGTGTCAATAGTAAACATTTTTGTGTAATCTCTTTTATTGCAAAATTGGTTTATTTGCTTCTATGTAAATTGAATTACCTTTATAGCTAGTGCCATCATAATTAGAATCTAGATAGCTGTCATTAAATTCAGGTATCGCAGATTCATTGAAATTTGATGATCTACATTCATTAAAACCAGCTTTTTTAAATAAAATAGTCAATCCATATTGGTCATACATCCATTGATGTCTTTCTCCAATAGCTGTTTCAACCAATACTAGACTCCTAAGGTTTTTAGGTATCAATTTTTTTATGATCACAAGATACCAATAAACAAATTTTGTTGAAATTAATTGGGGTGTAATTTTTTGAATTTTTGTAAAAAATGTCGATGGCGCTGGCGGTGATATATAATGCGTTTCCGTTCTTGATTGGACATATTCTTTTAAAAATTTATTATCTGAATTTTGTGTTTTTTCTAAAAAATCACCCATTTCTCCACGTGTGCGTAGACGAACCAATTGGTCAAGTAATTCAATGATTATCCACTCGTATAGCGCAGATTTATTTTGATCATCTTCAGGTAAATTTAAAATACGGAGGTATTCTTGGCAGCTACTTTCTAAATCAGGCACTGCAATTCTTAAAATGCCATTTGGTTTAAGTACCCGAAACGATTCTTTTAGTAAATAAAGCGCTTGAGACTTTGTAAAGTGCTCTAGTACATGACTACTATAAACGACATCAAAATAGTTATCCGGATAAGGGAAACCCGTTAGGAGATTTACTCGCTTAACATCAGAATTTGCTGAGTGAAAGTCAATATTTGTCCAACCTTCAGCGATTTTATCACCACAACCAAAATTGAGTTTTTTCATAATTTATGTTTTATATTTTGAGTGTTATATTTTGAGTGTTATATTTAGGTAATAAACCACTGGATATTAAGATAAAAAACATAAAAATATTTAAAGAGCCAAAGCTATTTAAGAATGTTGTCTCAGTAATGTTATAAACTAAAATGATAAGGAGACCAGAGCTTAAAAAAATAAAATCTTGTTTATATTTTGTCTTGATATCTTGCAAATGAAAATAGGCCTTTTTTAAAATAATGAATAAAAACATTATTGCAACCAATCCGCCTTTAACTAAGGTTTCAATATAGCCATTGTGTATATGTGCCATAACAATGTGGTATCTTTTTGTTAACTGTTCTAAATTGTCAAAGCCATATCCAAGGAATAAATGATCGTTTAATGATTGAAATCCGCGTTGCCATAACTGGGTTCTGCCAGTAAAAGTGGCGTTTCTTCCTGTCGAAGAAAATATTGAGCCTATTATTTCAGAGCCACTCATATAAGTCAGTAAAAATAAAATAAATAGTAAACCAATAGTAATTAAAATAACTTTAGAAGATAACGTTATTTTTTTAAATAAATAGTGATATAGACAATATCCAATACCTGCTAATGATGAAATTATGCTGGTCATACTATCCGCCTTTAGCATCACATAATATGCCGGTAATATCGCTAATATTACGATTATTTTTTCTAATTTACTTTTTGTTAAGAAAAATAAACTTGTAGCTAGCCATATAAGTGATAAGCCTTGAGCCCCTAATACATTGGGATGTTCTGATATGCCTAACCATCTTGGCTTTCCAAAGGTTTTAGTATCAACACCGATTTGTGGATAAAAATACGCAGTAATGATGCTAGCAAAAATCATTATTAAAAATAACCAAAATATCCATCTAATAAAAGTCAATCTGTTGTTGATATAAATCAATGCTGTCATTATAGAAATAACCAATGCAGATGATTGAAATACAAAACCTTTTAATGGAATGGAGGGGGTTTGCGCCCAAATAGCTGTAAGGGTTATGTATAAAATTAAAGTTATTAAAAGTTTATTTTTTAGAGAGGTAATAAGAACTTGTTGTGCATTGAATATAAAAATAACAGTGGTAAGTATAATGAGATATCTATGAAATGGAAATCGCACTGAATTTGGATGTAATGTTATGTCAATTCCAAATGTCCCCCAGAATATATACAAACAAAAAACAAAAAGCGTGAAATTTTTAAGTTTAAAATATATAGGGTTTTCTCTATTTAACGCCAACGTTGTTTTATTATCAGAATTAAATATCATAATTGTACGGTAATCCTTTTTTTATACTGGCGTTATATGCGAGAGGTTAGAATTTGCTGATATAAGCTTTCATAGCTTTTATTAACAATATTCGCAGTAAATAATTGACGAGCCCTTTCGAAGCTATGCTTTGATCGGTTTGAGTAATTTATATCAAAAACTGTGATGAGTGCATTTAGTATTTTATCAGGATCAGTAACATCAGTTAATGCCGCACAGCAGATTATATTTGATGACGCACTCACCCCAACTACATCTGGTATTGCGCCGCTGTGTCTGCCCGCTACAATAGGTAAACCTAAGGCCATTGCTTCTGCTATAGCCACGCAAAATGTTTCTTCTAAAGCGGGATGTAACAATAAATCAAGATGGTTGAGTTGATCTATTAATTTTTGATGGGGTGTTGCTCCATGAAAAATTAATCCTTTTGTAATATTGCGTTCTTGGCACCAATGTTGGGCTTCTTCATTAATGCCAAATCCATAGCCAAATAAATGCAACTCTGCTGTTGGTTCAATTTCTTTAAATTTTGCAAAAGCTATCAGTGAAGGCTGTGCGTTTTTTCGCGCATCCCAGCCATTACAGATCATACCAATGCTTCTTGTTTTTGGTTGAGCTCTAATGTGGCCGGTATTTAAGACAAAATCAGCAATCGGGTTAGGAATAACAGTAATTTTTTGTTTAGTGTAATGCTGAACCGCATCAGCTAAGTATTTTGATACTGCCGTAAAATGTTGACCCTTATTAAACACCCAACGCGCCATTAAATACCTAATAAATCGAAAAGGATAAGGGTTAAAGCGCAAAATAACGGCTGGTGCATCATGGCATGTAATCAAATGTGGTATGCCTGATTTAATCGCCGGCATTGCAAATTCATAGGTCCAATGCGCATGAATAATATCGGGGTTTGCCTCTTGCATTGCATTTAATAATTTATTTCTCTCAAATGCAAAACCATCAATAGCACGCCCTAAACGAAATCTATTAAAGCGCCATGCACGGGGGCGTTCTGGGCAAATATAAAAATCAAAATTTGGTCCAGTGACTTTAATTATTTCGGTATTTTTGTAAAGCGATGTATCGGTTGTGAAAGCAGAAACTTTGTGGCCCTGTTTAAGAAGTTCACCAATTAAAACGCCAAGTAAAGGTGCATTAGGCTGGCCCTTAGGTAATGTTGATGGGTCACCATTTAACCACTGTGCAACGTGATCAGTGCCTATATATCCCGTTACGCCTATATGTAATTTCATTATGATAATATTGTCAAATGTTAGTTTAATAATTACCAGTAACAAGCGCCTTCAACATTAATGGCTCCAGGTGGTTTTTCTTCTTCCGCAGGCTTAACCCAATGTTCATTGATTAATTGTGCGTAATTGAATTGGTTATTGTAATTTACATTTTCCCAGCGTTTACCACTAATGCCAAAAAGAAGTTGTAAGCTTCCACCTAAGTGCACGCTCTTTTTTCCTTGTCTTTTAACATGTGCAGCCAAAGGAAATCCATAAGCTCCACACCCAATTAGACAAATATCATAATCTTGTTTATCAATTTCGGCTTTCATATAATCCAAAGCCACAAACCAATTAGAAAACTCAGTCGAATTTCCGGCAAGGCTTTGTACCGCTTTTAGTGTTATTAATTCAAATTGCGGCAACAGATCATTTTTAAATAATAAGTCGCGTTTTTTATATTGTTGTTCTATGGTGCGAGCAAAGGGATGAACGACTAACACTTTTTTCCCTTCTAAGGCTTTAGTCCACGGTGTTTTTGAGAAGTAGGGATTTAATAATTCAAAAAATATTTTTTGGCTGTTTTTTAATTCTTGTTCAAATAGTTTTTCATCTTCTAGCCAAGTACCCAATACATCAACTTCAGGAATATCTTGCAACATTAGTTCACAGAATTGTTCAATTTTATCGGTATTCGTTGGAAAGAAGCCACTCCATTGTTGCATTTGATTAATGATTTTAGGTTCCCACCACCAAGGTTTAGTTATTCCTTTAATATAATCAAAAACTCTATTTTTCTGAGTTGTTATCCCAATGTAATTGCACAAACAAGCCATTTCTGTACTGCCAAAGCGTGCAATCATAAAGGGTTTGTCTGAGACCAAACCATTGTAAATTATTTGTGCTGCCTTATCCGGGTCATGTTCAGATACAAGACGCCCACTGTCTTTTGTATTTGAAAGTTTGGAATATGTTTTACGAAGGACTTTTAGCGTAAAAATAGTGAGATAATTCAACATAGTAATATATTTGGTTTAATTGGCTTTACCTACAACTGGGAACCCATTTAAACGCCATATAATTTTTGTAAAATAGATATAAAGTTTTGCGACACTATTAAGTTTCTTAATTTTGTATAGCTTTATTTCAAATGAGTGTAATTCATTTAAACAACTCTCAGTTAGACCGTTTAGCAAAAATAGGATTGTTGAATAATCTGACTCCCTAAGTGCACACAATATTTTATTTCTTAAGTCGTATCTGAAGAAAATATTAAAGAGTGATTTTTTATCTTGGTATAAGGTTGAAAATTTATAGGTTAAATTATAATAACTAACTATTGATGGTAGTAATTTGTATTTGTCGTCTTTATTTATTGCGGTGGCTTGTCCTAAAACACCATTATTTCTAATTGCTAACGGTATGCCAATATATATTAAAGCCCCAAGGAAGGCTATTCTATTAAAGCAACTCCAATCTTCATGGACTATATTTCCAACTGGAAATGCATTGCCATTATCAACCATATTAAAATATTTTTTTTTAACAACTATAGCACTTGAGTTTGGCATCGTATGCGGATTCTCAAAATATTCTACTTCCTGTATTTTATCTTTATACCTGTTGAGAGTTCCATTATCAGTGTGACCAGTAATAATATCCCTGTGCCAACTGGGGAAGCCATACATGGCTGCATCTGGAAATAATTCAATAGCTTCTTTTATTTTTTCAAGATAACCTGGAAGCCATTCGTCATCAGCATCTAGGAAGGCAATATGTTCATAATTTGAAAGTGCAACACCTTTGTTTCGAGCGACGCTAACCCCTTTGTTTTCTTGGTTAAAAATTTTTATACGACTATCTGCAATAAAATTTTGTAAGACATCAAGGCTTTTATCTGTGGAACCATCATTTACGATTATGACCTCAAACTCTGTGTACGTTTGTGTAAGTACTGAGGCTAAAGTTCGCATTATCATATGTTCTTTATTGTAAAGGGGAATAACTATTGTGAACATTTTTTCATTCCGAATTTTGCAAATAGTGGCGATAGTATTTGAGCTAGTTGGTGTCGTTCTTCATTAGAAAACCCAACAAATAAAACTATAAATAAATATGTTGTAGTGCTTAGTAGAGCAGTAAATAAACAGCGAATTAATCCAGATTCCATTAAATAAAGTGGTATGCATGAAATGATCAATGTAATGATAAATGCACATCCGCATCTTATCATTACATTAATAAGAAACTCTGAAAATGATAAATTGCAGTTTTTTACAGCGTAATACAATATGATCGAAGAAGCTAACAAGGTATATAAAATGAATATCAAATATATTGTGTATGCAGGGTATTCAAGCTGGAATAAAAAGTAGGTTACTGGTAAAGGAAAAATTAGTAATATTGAACTTGTTAGTTGATAGTATTTGATATTACCTACGGCATTTATTGCAGAGACCAATGGATAAAATAAATGTTCTATAAGAATTCTAATTAACAATAATCTACAAAATATAACGGTTAAATCGGGTATGTTTTTAAGCCAAATTTCTAAAATATATGGCATTTCGATTAAAATCGGTATATATAAAATCATGACTAAAAAGAACGAAATTTTACTCCCTATCATAGTGGCTTTTAGCATAAAAGCTCTATTACCGGCTCCTTCACTTTTATCAATTAAAGGGTTTAACGCTTTTAACATATTTCCTGAGAAAACACTCAGTTGGCCACTAAGTTGGTTTGCTATCCCTTGTGCAGCGTTAATTGTTGCACCAAAAAAAATATTAAGGACGATACCTTGGCCATAGTTTGCTATCAAGCTACTTGTTGATCCTAGGAATGACCATGCAGCAAAGCTAGTCATCTGTTTTAACAGGATTGTGTCGTAGTTTCGAATAATATTTATTTTGCATTCTGGATATATAGAATGGCAGTATATTTGTTTGAAAATGAGAAGGAATACTGGTAATACGGCCATTAAAAAACCATAAGTCATCAGGTGATCAAAATTACTGTATGTTATTGAATAAGCGATAGCTAGTTTTAGTAATGATTCAGCAATTCCCAATATGGCATAGAAATACATATTTTCATGGGAAGTTATTACTGCCTCATAAGGCACTGAAATTACAGAGAATAGTGTGCTTATAATCATAAACTGATAGATAAACTTTGCTACTTCCATCCGGTTATCAGCGATATTAAGAATTCCATTAAAGAAGAAATAACCTGCTATTTCCATTATTGTTAAAACAAAAAAAGCTGCACCTAAATGTAGCAGTATACTCATATTAAAAATGCGATTTAATTTCTCTATCTCACGGGCTCCTTGTGCAAACGATATAAATCGTTGTGTCGCGCTCGCCATAGTAGAGTTAAAAAAACCAAGCATCGCAATAGCACCACCAATTAATCCAAATAATCCAAAATTCTCAGCACCTAATATATTTAGCGTTAATCGAGTTGTATAGATTGAAATAAAAACAGTGATTAACATTCTTATATAAAGAATTCCAGTGTTTTTAGCTACTAGTTTGGATGCGTGCATGGTTTTAAAATATCTAGTTGAGAGTCAGTTTGACTTAAGTAACTTAGAGGAATTTGGTAGGCTGATTCTTTGTAAAAGGTCTATGTGGACAGGTTTTTTGTCTAAGATTAAGTGGGTGCTATTAAATATATTATCTGACAATTTTTAAGCTGTAATAATAACCGTTTTCGGGTGCTTAAGTGTGACAGTATTGTGACTTTTGTGGAACTTGGGGGAGATGATTATAGGTGGGGTTTTTAATGGTAGGTGTGTTGGGTTTTGGGTGGTGTTTATCAATAGTTAGGGTATTGAGTTCTATAAAAGTATCTGATTAACAGTCGCTTATCTTCAAAAATGCAGAAATGTATTGGGTGTATATAGAAATTAATCGGCAGTAAATATAAATGTTTTGGGTGATTGTAGAAATTAATCGGTAGTAAATATAAATGTTTTGGGTGTATATAGAAATTAATCGGCAGTAAATATAAATGTTTTGGGTGTTTATAGAAATTAATTGGCAGTAAATATAAATGTTTTAGGTGTTTATAGAAATTAATCGGCAGTAAATATAAATGTTTTGGGTGTTTGTAGAAATTAATTGGCAGTAAATATAAATGTTTTAGGTGTTTATAGAAATTAATTGGCAGTAAATATAAATGTTTTGGGTGTTTATATTTTCTATTATGAGGACATGATATTTTTTCGGTGATTTAATGTCATAAGGTGAGAAAAAGAAATTTATTTTCGGAGATTGCTATCATAAGAGGGCAAATGGATATCGATTTTGGTGGTGTATCTGATACTTGAAGGTATCAGTGTTTTAAAAGTTGGTATGAGGGTGTAAGAAATTTTGTGTAAATAGTCATTTTGCAAAAAAGCCTTAAGACGCGGTTATTTTGTCTTACAGCGCAGTGGTGAAGTGGCCATACAAAAAGCGGTGAATAGTTAAATCCACCCTCTTTGTTCTATTTCGTTAATCATAGCATTGGCGCTGGAAATTAATTTAGGTACAAAATGATGGGCCGATAGAATCGCACTGTTTAAGATTGCTGGGTCTTCTATATATTCATGAACCATTTGGTTTCTAAGAAACCGCATAGTCATCCATTCTTCTGCCGATGCAATAAAATTTAAACGCTCAGCTTTGTCTAGGTTATCAATTACTGCAGATGTTTTTTCACCCAAGGCGGTTAATAGTTCCGGTAATAATTTATCGCCTAAAGTATCTTGTAACCGACCAAATCGACTGACGAATGCTTCCACTTGTTCTGCTAATTGCGGGTTGTGTTCTAATTGAGTCGCTTGTTCTAAAGTGAATGAGTATAAAAATAACCGTTCATCAGTTTGGATTAGGTGTTTAACTTCTTTAGTAATGACGCGTGCTAAAAATTGTAATCTAAGTTTGTTTTTTTCAGTGATTGTCATAAAAGCACACCTTCCTTTAATGCGATATCGTGTATAGGTAAGCGCATTAAATTAGGTGCATAAAGGATGACATCCACTTTTCTGCCATACATGATTCTAGATATCTTAGCCGCCATTTGGGCACTTAATAAGGCTGGATTTTCAACAGGTTCTGATACTTCAAGCATGAGATCTAAATCACCGCCTTGTAGTTCGTCATTTAGTCTAGAACCAAATAGTCTAATCTTAGCATCAGCGCCGGCAATTTGTTTTGATACTGTACGTATTGTTTCAATTTGCCCGTCAGTTAGTCTCATGGTCACTTAATGTATTTATAGTTGATTTAGATGTCTTTTAAGTTGATGGGTAAAGCTATGATCTTTAACTAACTATAGCAAATGATTTGTCCTATGTCGTTATTATTAAGCTAAAAAGATCTGTATTTACTTAAAAATGAGCCTATCAAAATAATCTTGGCAGTAAGTAGGTATGTATTTGGTGTTTGTAAATATTGATTTGTAGTAAATGGATATGTATTTGGTGTAAGTATATATTGATGGCGTCTAGTTGTTATATGCTAAACTCTTTAAAAATTAGATGGTAAGG
>JAPLRS010000016.1 GCA_026399015.1 Methylococcales bacterium
ATATAAAGTCTCTTGATGTTGAGTAATACGTTTTCCAGACAAGGCAGGCACTCCACACAGTGAAATCCTCCTTGTCTTACATATCGTTCAACCGGTCAAGATAATTGACGTCGACCGGACAAGTTAATTGTCGCCGAACAAATAATCAAAACCATATCTTAATATATCAAAAATTATAGTTTTATCGCTATTGTTACAGTGCACGTAATTACCTTCTGTGTTTACTTCTTAACCATAAAACTCTATTAAAAGACACATTGAAGACGTTCCTCACTATTGGATTATCATAAACTTTACAGTTGCCTGCTATTCATATGTCTATAACCACGAATCCTGCACCGTGTATATTGATTTAAATACCTCAAGACCCATCTTAATACGTGTTAGATACAGATTTCTTCTTTCCGTATCAGAATTGTTACACTCATTATTCCTTCGCCAATGTTACTTTTAAGCATGATTTATTATATATCTATGAAAATCAGATAGTTATTTATATTGGCTTAGCATTTGCTAATTGCTATATAACTAATATTGCAGTTTATCCAGATCATACTTAATTCTACTTAAGAAGTTTTTAGATAAAGTGAAGGGTTAAGCATCTCATACATTTTTAAATTGCACTATTAGTTGCTGTACAAGACATCTGCATGACTCATTAAATATGCCAAAAACCTATTTTTATGCAGTACCACCCAATGTCACGCTTGGATCAGGTTTATTTCAGTCTAATCACCGTGTGATGATAATTACCTTACGTTGAAAGGAAATTGTGATGATATCTAAATCAAAAAACAGTAAGAGAGCTTGGCAGTTGCCGGCAGTCTTTACACTAGCACTTAGTCCGCTCCTTGTTATGGGAGCACAACCTCAAACCACTCCGGCACAATTTGATATGACCGGCATTATAGAGAACTTTACACTAGATGCAGGATGTCCTGCCCCCCATTCGGCTTTGAATGACAAGAATAATTACTTAGCTGACTTGGGATCCTCCGGCGCTCCAGCTTTAGCATGTACTGCAACTGTGGTTATCAATGGTCAAGCTGTTAAATTGCCAGCCAACACAGTTATTACTTTACCGGCGTCTTTTTTAACGCCTTATGAGATGTTTGCATTTAATCCACTCTGTACAGGTGGAATTCTGTGTACGGAAACTGGCTTAGCCGTCCAGGATACCAATCGCTTGCCATTAAACAGTCAACCTGCAACGTATGAAGCCATGATCCAAGGTAATATTGTTTATGATGCAGATGGAACGGCTAATTACATCGCAGGATTAATTAAAGTATCTCAAGAAGATTTTAATTCTGGAGATGGTTATATTAATGCTATCGACTATGCCACAGGTACTTTATATGTGGGTGGAGATATTGGGATTGGCTTTGCAAAACCAGATGGAACATCCAACGGCACGCGTATTAAGCTAAATGATCCTGTAGGTCGTTTTGGCCGTGTTACTGGTCCACAAGGTGTTAATGGTGGCGATACTCAAGATATTCGATTTGCAGTGGATGATGGCAACCCAACTATTTCTGCAGAAACAGGTTATCCATTGTGTATTCCCCGTACTGACCCAGCGGTTAGTATTGACGCACTCTGCCCAGAAACTAACCGTCCGGTAGGTGGTTTGCCCGTCAATGGTGTAACGATGCACACGGGCCCATTTTATATGCCACCTGCTGTTGGAAGGCCAGATCCAAATTTAATTGCTAAACCCGTTGGTTTTCCAGCTATGAATATCTTGGGTGATCCTAGCAAACAAGCTCCTCTTGAGGTTGGGGATTTTATTCATTTTAAAGGTACACAGGCGATAGATGCTGGGGGTAAGTATGTTTCTGCACATACTATTTCTGCTAATCTAGGAATTTATACTACTCCTGGCGCGGATCCAGCGTATATGGTTCAAGAGGTGAATATTGTCGGTGTGGCCTCATCTGCAGGATTTGGCGGTCCACAAGAAGGCAGGGAACTGTTTAAAATAGTTGGTTTTACCACCGATGTGGCAAGAATGGTTGACACGGGTAAAGTGATTACCGATCCTTGTGACGGTACTGAGGCTTTTGTCAATATTACCTCCCAATGGCCTAATGGTTCTAGCTTAGATCAAACAGGTAATGCACTGGCCAACGTTCCACTGGGGCGATTCCGCAGTCAATTCCTGAAAGGCATTAACTTGGGCGTATCAATGATTCCAGCTACAAAGGAAATCAGAACCCAAATTCGTGGATCGAATCCTGGTCTACTGTTAACCGCTGCTAATGGTATAACTTATGGTCAATATCAGGCACCAGTAGGTGAATATATTTTCCCAGAAAACCTAGGTTTTGGTACGCTTCCGATTGTGCCCAACAATTTTGAGAATTTGCAATTCTTGTCTTTGGGCCATGGCCCTTGGGATCTTTATGATCCATACGGCATAATTTTTGGTAATGTTAATCCTAGTCCCCTTCAAGGTCAGTTAGCACCTTGGCCAGGCGCGCCTATACCAGCAACTGTAAGTTGTGCAGCAGGTGGAGCTGCGCCACCTGTAATACAAGTTGCTAATGTTACTGCCGGAATAAATTCGCCAGTTAGCTTGAATGCAACCACTACTTTCAGTCCAGGTGGAACAGTTATTGGAACCTTTAGCTTTGAACAGCTATCTGGTCCCAATGTTATGCCAGTAGCAGGTGCCGCCTTATCTTCATCTACTCTAACCTTTACGGCTCCAAATACAGCACAGACACTTACCTTTAATTTAACGGTTTGCGATGTGCTGGCTAATTGTTCTGTCAAATTAGTCACAGTGACCGTAACCGCAGCCACCGATAGCCTTACTATACCTGTTGCGCCTACCTATAAGGTAAAGGATGGATCTTGGACGCTTACTGTTAACGGAACGAATAATACTGCCAAAGTTACAGCGCATGTTTTTAATCAAGCAAACGTTGAGGTCTTAACCTTAACAACCCCACCATTAATACAAACACCAGGACAAGCCGTCTGGACCTTTAATACTAGATCAACAATCATTTCTCCAGCACCCGCAAGCCTTACCATGCGAGTCACCTCTGACAAAGGTGGATCGGTCGGGCCTATCGCTGTAGTACTGAAATGATCCTTTAGCTTAATAAGCAAGTGAATAAAGAAAGTACTTAGAAATAAAAACAACCCCAGAAATACTTAATCATAAGTCACTTTTTGGGGTTGGTTTTACATCAGTCTGAAAACATGCATCACAACTGCAATTATCTGATGCTTATACAATAAAAACAAGGGGTTCCATCATGTCAAAACAAACTATTAATATGCAGAAACCATTAAATTTGATCTCAAAAGCACCAATAACTAAAGCAAAGTTGTTTGGCACAACTGTTACATCAATGTTACTCACTTTTATTTCGATGCCTACGATTGCAGCCATCCCGGCCTATACATTGAGAGAGATACCGTTCCCCGAAATCGCTGTTCCATCAGGGGCGACAGCTCGTCCAGTCTGTCTAGGTATAAATGAGACTGGACAAGTAGCTTGCAACCTGGAAATAATCCAAACACTAGCTCGGTCTCCGATTGACCGTTTGGCACCTAACCCTGACATATTAGCGAGTTATGCTTATGTATGGGACATTAAAACTAACGCTATAACGCTATTAAGCTCCCGTTCACCCAATACATTTGATCGTGTCTATACCATCTCTGATACATTTGTTGGAGGATCAATTGCTAGTGTCGGCAAGCCGTCACAAGGTGTTACTTGGTCGCTGTTTGCATTAGATACGCCCCCTAAGCCTTCAATCAAGGGACCCGGGGTAATATCAGATATTAATAACAATGGTGATTATGTTTTTAATAGTCAGTTATATAGTAGCGACATACCCGTGAACTTTCCTGGTAAAAACAACAAAGTTCAAGCGATAAATAATCCATCTGATACTTCTGCATTAAAAGCAGCGGGTAGGCAAAATTTATTATCACCAATAAAAACATCAGGTCTGGGGCTTTTATATTCTGACGCTCCCACAAAGCCACTTTATGCTTTAACCAGTAATCTCAGTAGTTATTCCATTAGCGATTTAAGCGATGATGGCAAACGCTTGGTTATTAATGGCGCACCTAACACTTTGAGCGCTGCTATTGCCTTAAATTGTATTGCACCACAAAACTGCCAAATTCAACTTGCAACAGTTAATTTTTCAGGGAGAGCTCGGCCTTATATTCGTCTAAATTCTGTGAACAATAATGGGAAAGTAATAGGTACAGATGGTGGAATTGCAATTTTGATAAATCCACCCTTAACACCTAAATCAAATAGCAATCGAGTAGATCTTAATAGTCAAATTCCATCAACTAGTTTTAGTGATTTCGGCTGGTTTTTAAATGAAGCTATCGGCATTAATAATGATGGAAATATCGTAGGGGTTGGTCTCAAAGGCGGAAAGAACGTAGCTTTTTTGTTAAGTCCAATTTAATGATTAACCAATATTAACTAGATTGTAGTTAGGGAGGTATCAATGCAGATAAACAAAGGTCCCTCCCTGTCAATGCCAAGTGAATCAAATCTAGAAATGGTGTTAATACATACCTAATGTGAGGAACGAATCATGAAAAAAATAATAATTGCTTATAAACAAATCAGAATCGTGATCAGCCAAGTACAAAAAAATAAATTTAAGCTAGTTCCAAAAATTTTGGAATCTGTAATTGTTGCCTCAACTATTTCTGCCAGCAAAACTAACTCAACTTTAGCTGTAGGTATAGCACTTGTAACAAGTAGTTTATTTGTTGTAACACAGGCAGAGGCAGGTTTTAATATTCCTACTGCGACGGTAAACAAAATTACCGGTTTATTTACTCCAGTACCGAGTCCGTTGTGTATCGCTGGTTCTTGTGCAACTGAATTTACCGCTAAGATCCTGTTATTCGATGAGTTCGGAACTAAAAATCTATCATCAACCAACTCGACTGTAACATTACCACCCGTATTAGGTGATTGTAGCAGTATGCCCGATGGCGCTGCACTCGATACGTTTCTCAAAGAGGATCTAAACTCAACACCTAGTCGCCTTGCAAATATTAGTGCAGCAAATGCTTGGGAAGTAAAAATTAAAGACTGTGTGCCTGGGGTAACATCTACGGTTGCTGAAGGGCGACCCTCTGGTGAAGAGTTTGCACATCAACGTTGGGATGAATTTCCTGCTCAAAAATACTTTCAAAGTGCTCAGACCGGTGCTAGAGATAATGGCGGTTTGCGTGATAACAGACAGATGCATGGTTATAAGACCGGCGAGTTTGCTAAAGGTGGTTTGTATTACATTGATGTGGATGGAGATGGAAATCCTGGTACCCAAGGTTTAAAAATTAGGCTACATCCGGCTTTACCTGTCCAAGATAAAAATTCAGTTTGGACTTTTGATGGTACTTTACCGCCTAAATTACTGATGGCTAAATATGGGGAAGCACTTATCTTTAGACATTGGAATGCTCTGCCTATTGATGTGTCAGCTAACAATGGTTTTGGTCGACATACTATCAGTACCCATGAGCATAATGGCCATAACGGTGCCGAGAGTGATGGTTTTATGCATGCCTATTCGTATCCGGGGCAATTTTATGACTATCATTGGCCGATGGTACTAGCCGGTCATGACAGTATAAATGTGGGGGCTTTAAGTGTTAAAACTGGGGCGCCCGATGGAAATGGTGGTATTACACAGGTGCCTGGTGATTGGCATGAAACCATGAGTACGCATTGGTTTCATGATCATATGATGGATTACACGGCACAAAATGTCTATAAAGGTAATGCTGCGATGATGAATTATTACAGTGCTATAGACAGAGGTAGAGAGCCTGCAAACCTTGCTGAAGCTTCGGGTAGTTCTGATAAGCCAGGTTACGGCTGCAATTATGCTGACAATAATCCGATTTCTAATCCAAGTTCATTTAACGTAAATCTCTGTTTACCCAGTGGTTCTGGTTTAGATTGGGGCAACCGTGATTATGATGTTAATTTGGTGTTAGCTGATAAAGCTTGGGACACATCGGGCCAACTTAAATTTAATATCTTTAACTTGGATGGATTTTTGGGTGACCGCATGACCGTTAATTGGGAATATAAACCCTATATGGATGTTCGGGCTCGTCGATATCGTTTCCGTCTGTTAAATGGGGCTGTATCTCGTAATTTTAAGGTTGCAGTTGTGCAAGCATTGACTGATTCAAAAGGCACAATTACCTCCTATAAATCAATACCATTTTACATGATTGCTAACGACGGAAATTTGATGCAACATGCTATTCCTTTCCCAATTAAGACACAACCCATTGATCCAGTAACAAAAAAACCGGATCCAACGTGGATATTGTCAGAGGGTTTGCCAGAACAAGGCATAGCTGAACGCTATGACATTATTGTTGATTTTGCCCAAGTACCCGTAGGTGGCAAAGTGTATTTGGTTAACTTGTTGGAGCATCAAAATGGAACGGGTCCATCTAGTATTCGTAAACTTGTTGACGTAATCGGTGTTCCTGCCATTAAAGGCGTTGCTGCTACTAAAACTTCGCCTGCTATCGCTGCGGTTCCTGCTGTCACGGTGGACGGACTGACAACTAATGCAACTTATGTTGCTGATGGGATTAGTGGCGATCCTGTGGTTGGGAAGTTTTTGGAGTTCAGGGTGCAAACATACTCAGGTACTGATCTAAGCATGAACCCTGTTGATTATATGGAAACGGTTACAGTTGCCGGTAAGCAAGTCCCCGGTAGGCAAATGATTCCAGTCAATAAACCGACCCCTGCGGAATTAAAAGCTGCCGTGCAAAGAACCTTTGCATTTGGCCAATCCAATGGCACAGATACAACCCCATGGACGGTTAAAACCGATGATATATCAGGTGGCGGTTTAGCAGCTGATGAACATCGAGTTTCAGCAGCACCTGAGCTTCCAATCTTGCCGAATGACTTGGGTAAAGTTGAAATTTGGCATATTCAGGGGGCAGGTGGATGGACTCATCCAGTACATGTTCACTTTGAAGAAGGACAAATTTTGAAACGTGGCGGTGTCGCTCCACCTATCTGGGAAAAATATGCGCGTAAAGATGTCTATCGCGTAGGTCCAATGTTAGATAGTACAACCAGTATTGATATGGCCATTCGCTTTAGAGAATTTGCTGGAACCTATATGGAGCATTGTCACAATACTCAGCATGAAGATCATTCTATGTTAGTTCGTTGGGATATTGAACGCCCCGGTCAAACATTGCGTATGCCTGTTCCTATGCCTGATTGGAATGGCACGACATATGATCAGTCTATCAGTTTACCAACCGTTAAGTTTGGAGATTTGTCTGCCAAGAAAAGTTTCAAATTCCCATAAATAGCTATGTAGATTTGGAGTAATAGCTTTCGTTATTAACCCAATTATTGAAGAAATCTTATTGGGCAAGATCGTGCTAATAAATGAAATTAACACGATCTTGTTAAGATTAAAATCTACTGGAGTATCGGAACATGAAACTACATGATGTTTTTGCTAGATTTAAAATAACATTGATTATTAGCGTCATGTTTATTTTTAGCATTAATCCTATTTATGCCGCACCAGAGAACTCCCCATGGGGAAAAGATTATTTTCCAAATCTTGAATTAGTTAATCAAGAGGGTAAAAAAGTTCGGTTTTATGACGACCTGATTAAAAACAAGATTGTCGCGATTAATTTTATCTTCACTCACTGTGGCGATAGTTGTCCAGCTGAGACAGCTAATTTACGGCAAGTGCAAAAAATATTAGCCGATAGAATGGGAAAAGATATTTTCTTTTATTCAATTAGTATTGATCCAGAACAAGATACTCCAGAAGTACTTCAAGCCTATGCAAAAAGATTTAATGTTGGACCAGGTTGGAGTTTTCTGACCGGTAATCAAAATGACGTAACTATGTTACGTATGTTGTTGGGTTTATACAGAGAAGAAATTAAGTCTGTTAGTTTAGCTGAACATACTACTAGCTTTATGATTGGTAACGAAGCGACTGGGCAATGGGTTAAACGTTCTCCGTTTGATGAGCCTAAAGCTTTAGCTAGGCAATTGGGACGTGTTCTAAGTACATTCAATGCTTATCATAATTCGGATTTACGAACTTATGATGAGGCCAAAAAAATTCCCGAAATGCGTAAAGGTGAAGAGAAGTTTCGTTTTCGCTGTGCTTCTTGTCACAGTTTGGGTAAAGAAGATGGAATTGGTCCAGGTTTGCAGGATGTAACAAAACTGCGTAATAAAGCTTGGTTATTTCGTTGGTTAAAAGCTCCTGATTTGGTTTTGGCTGAAAAAGATCCTATTGCTGTCGAGTTATACGAACGCTACAACAAAGTTTTAATGCCAAATTACAAGTTAGATGATGCTGAAGTGGAGAGTCTAATTCAGTATATGGCTAACTGATGGGCGTTTATTTAAAGCATTAAAACAATCTAATTTATTGAACGTAGGTAATTATCATGTATAAAAAAATAATAAGAATAACTGGCTTAGAAAAGCAAGAAGCGGATGTTGCACGTTATTTAAAAGAAGTTAGAGATATAGAGTCGGCTGAGTTAACGCGTCGAGATTTATTTAAATTGGGGTTGACTGCTGGAGTAGGTGGGCTAACTGCTATTGGGGCGGGGAGTTTTGTACCCAATCTAGCTAAAGCAGCTTCAGTATCGGGCCTAATTAGTCCTCCCTGCAATAAGCCGTGGACGGAACCTTTACCCATTCCGAAAACAGCAGTGGCAGTTGGTAATTTTACCGGGCCGGTGGCCGACAAAAGCCAATGTAAGGAAACGCAAAATTTATATAACCCCGGTAATGGACCAATTGGTAGTTACGAAGATTTTACTGAAGCCCGAACTGAAGATCATCAACGCTGGGACGAGTTGGGTGGTATTTCTGCTTGTACCAAATATGAATTGATGGCTAAGGAAATAGACTGGAATTTTTACTCGGCAACAGATTATCCAGCGTTTAATTCTAAGGTATGGACTTATGTTGATATGAATCCTAATACGAAGGGTGAATATGCAACAGGCGTATTACGCTTAAAAGCACAGTATGGCGCCCCTGTTTTAATGCGGATGTACAATGGTTTACCAAAAAACGGTAGAGATACGCAAGGCTTTGGTATTAATCAATGTTCACCTCATCTGCATAACGCTCATAATCCACCCGAATCCGATGGCGGGCCCATGCGGTTTTGGGACTCTGGAAAGTGGTATGACTTTTGGTATCCTAATATACGTGCAGGCTTTGCAAGTACGCATAAAACCGGAACCTATCATCCTAACGGTAAATGGTGTCCAGGAGATTGGCAGGAAACTCAAAGTACCTTGTGGTTTCATGACCACCGGATGGATTTTACTTCTCAAAATGTGTATAAAGGCTTAGCGTCTTTTTACACCGTATTTAGTAAGGATATCAATCTAGACACGGATGATGAAACTACAGGTTTAAGATTACCCAGTGGTCAATATGATATACCTTTGATGTTTACTGATAAGGTATTTGATCAGACAGGCCAGATGTTTTTCGATATTTTCAATATTGAGGGCATTCTTGGTGATCAGCAAACTGTTAACTTTAAGATTAAACCTTATTTAACGGTTGATCGACGTAAATACCGATTTCGATTTCTTGATGCAGGTCCATCTCGTTTTATAGAGTTATTTTTAAGTAGCACTAATACCACTGTGCCAACCACGATGACCCGCATTGCAAATTGCGGAAATCTATTACCCAAAGCACAAGTTGTATCCAGCATACGATTAGGTGTAGCTGAACGAGCTGACGTTATTATAGATTTTAGTAACTATAAGCCGGGCGATGTTATTTACCTTGAAAACCGTCTTGAACAACTTAACGGCAAAGGCACTACTGGTAAGATTTTAGCTTCTAGTAGCAAAACACAATTGCTTAAGTTTATTGTCTCAAGTGTTGCTGTTGTTGATAACAGTGCTTCATTAGCAACCCTGCAAACTCAGCTAATGGTGCCGTTTCCTGATCGAACTAAAAACCCAATAAAAATTAAACGTAAATTTGATTTTGGTACCAGCAATGGTGCTTGGGTAGTTAATGGAAAGTTTTTTAATCCAACCATTGTTAGTGCCTATCCCATAGAGGGTACTCAGGAAGAATGGACTTTAACTTCGCCAGGTGGTTGGTCACATCCTGTACATATTCATCATGAAGAATTTCAAATTACTAAGCGTAATGGAAACACTCCAACGGCACTTGATGATTTATCCAGAAAAGATGTAGTAAGAATTGGTGACGCAGCTCAAGGAACAACTGGGTCAACGAGTATTACTTTTAATATGCAGTTCCGTGATTGGTATGGCGATTATCCCATGCATTGTCATAACGTTGTGCATGAAGATCATGCCATGATGATTCGCTGGAAAATTGTACCTCCAACAGATCCAAATGCCGGTAAGTAGAACATCTAACTTAATTATTAAAGAGTAAATAGCTATGAATAAAAGAGACTTTTTTAAAAATATAACCGGTGCTTATTTGGGTGTTGCGACTTTAGCTTATATTCCAGAAAGTATTGCTATCCCCTTGATTCCAATTGTTGGTAACAAGACCAGTCGAAGTAAACTCGCATTTCCAAATGTACCTGTCATGACGCACGAAGGTAAGGTTGTGCATTTTTATGATGATTTAATTAAGGACAAAATCGTGATGATTAACTTCACCTACACTACTTGTGATGGTATTTGTCCGGGAATGACCGAAAACTTAAAACAGGTTTATAAAGAATTTGGTGAGCGCATGGGTAAGGATATTTTTATGTATTCAATTAGTTTAAAACCTGATCTTGATACGCCAAAGGTTTTAAAAGCCTATACAGAATTGCATAAAATTAAATCAGGTTGGACATTTTTAACCGGCACTAACGCGAATATTGAGTTATTGAGGCAACATTTGGGGTACAAGTTTTCAGATCCTAATTTGGATAGAGATAAAAGTGAACATTTGGGTGTGGTTAAGTTTGGGATTGAATCTCTAGAGCGATGGGGTATGGCACCAGCTTTGGGGAACCCAAAGTATCTTGCCGAATATGTTCGCTGGATGGAGCCTAACGGCACTAGGCCTCTGTTATCAGACATGATGGGGTAATCATTGATTGATCAGCAATAAACTCCAAGTGCCTAATTAAAATTAAGAAATATTAGGCACCTTATCGGTATACAACTATTGAAGGCAATCCTATGAAAATTAAATATTTTACTTTTGCGGTCAGCTTTTTATATGTCATAGCAGTTACTCATCAAGTTTTTGCCCAGGGTGGCAATCAGAATCCATTTAAACCAGCTGTATTTCCTATCAGCCCGACGACGCCACCGCCGGCAGTACCGACCCAGTTTGATATAAATGGCCACATTCAAAATGCTGTACTTGATCATAGTGTTTGCCCAAATTCAGCGGCTCTAGATAAACGACTATGGGGGGGTAGGGTAACTGTTAATGGCGTTGAGATTATTATTCCCTGTAATACCATTTTGCAGATGCCAGCCACTTCACTCACTTGGGCTGAGCTTTTTATACTGGCTCCAGTTTCAGTAGACACTTGGCCCGGTTCATCAGGACTTGCGCTTGATGACATTATTATGAAATCAAGTTTGTTGCCTATCCCAGCTTATGAAATACATATACAAGGAAATATTGTTAATGATTCTGCCACGGGTACTACGAAACATATTGCTGGGCTGGTTTTCATATCTCAACAAGCTCTTAATCTAGGGCAGGGTTATATTAAGTCCATCGATTATAACAGTGGGGAACTCTGTGTTTCTTCAGGGTTACCCAACACAGGTCTTCAAGGTCAAGCAACGCCAAATCCTCCATGTTTGTCTCCAGATTCAAGGGTTAGGATAAATGATGCCATTGGTCGATTTGGGCTTATACATGGTGGTCCTGGTTGTAAATCTCAAGGTACTTGTGATGTTGAAGAAAGCCATTATGATCAGAGATTTACTGCCGATACAGATAACCCAACTATCCATGCCGCTACTGGTTTCCCTATGTGTATTCCCAGAGCTTATCCGTTTGGTGCAACTGGAGATACTGATGCACTGTGTCCACAGCAAAACCGCCCCAAACAGGGTGGTAGTGCCAAATGTACAAATATACCGGTTGCTAATGGCGTCATTTTTCCCGCTTTTCCTGCACAAAAAGATGGCTATTGTCACAGCTTTGTCATGGATCCATTACCAACCAATCCTATGGCTCCTCCGGGAACGTGTGGAACACTTCCAGACCCAAATGGTGGTTACATTTTAAATCCATGTGTTACTCGAGCTGATTTGCAAGCTCCTTTTGAAATTGGAGATTATATTGATTATTCGGGTACTTTATTGGTGGATGCAAATGCTTTGCTAACTAATACAAACGCCGCTCCGTATTATGTTTCTGCTCATACTATCAATGCTCATGTAGGTATTTATACTTACCCAGGTACTAAGCCCGTCTATGTAATGATTGAATCCTTACTTGCAGGTACCAATGCATTACCCATACAAAATATACCTCAAGAAGTGACTTCGCGGATAAAAGTAGAAGGTTTTACAACGGATCCTAGCACACCAGTTGATATTTTTGCTATGGATGTAGATAAGACTAATGGACTGGTTACGGAGCGCTTATTAACCAGCGGGGTAAATCCATCTGGTCCACCAGTCATCGGCCGTGTGCGTTTTGTTCCCGCTGCAGGTAACTTTACGCCACCCACTAGAAATATGCGCATAGTAAGCAGGACACTCTGTAATAGCAGAACTATGCCTTGTTTTATGCCTCAAGCCTATCTGGATCCGAAGAATCCAGCTGGAAAGTATGCAAATGGCCTAGTCGCAGGACAATATAATGCGCCTAACTTTGAGTATATTTTCCCTGAGAATTTGTTCTTGGGCGACCCGGTATTACCCAATAATTTTCAGGATTTAGCATTTTTGGCTTGTGGTTCAGGGCCGCTTACCACAATAACTGCAGGCACCAACTCTCCTATTGTCGATGTGCTGGATCCACCGCCTTGGGCTCAACCAATGCCAGCATCCAGTCAATGTGCAGGTGCATTAGCAAATCATTTGAGCATACCAGCAACTCAAACACCTGATACAGCTCTTGTAGCATCTGCAACCTGGGATAACAAGCAGAACAAAGGCAAGTTGACTGTTATTGCGTCGTCATCATTGCCAAATACAACACCCAATCTGCAACTTTATGTTCAAGCAACTGCGGCTTCTGGAGCACTCATGGCCAATGATCCACAGCCCATGCAACTTATATCTAATCCTTTATGTCCGCTTGCCAATAATCCTTGTTGGCAATATGTTGCGTCTGGAACCGTAGTTGATCCACTTCATCCACGAGGGAATCCCTCTTTACCAACTAATATCTATAGTTTACCCGTCTCTGTAACTGTTTATTCGAGTCGAGGTGGCATAGGAACAAGGGCTCCGACATTAATATGCGGAATAGTGAATGGCATAAATACGTGTCAATTTTAATTTTAGAGGGATCTGATAATGCAAATTTCAATTCAATTAAATAAAAAACATTTGTTTGATACGTTTAGCCTTTTTGTTATTTTTATGGGTCTTATCTTAATATTGAGTTTTACAAAACCGGTAGTGGCTGCACTCCCATCTTATTGTGATATTAATGCTTTGCGTGCATTTCCAGAAATGCCAAGCTCTCTTAAATGCACGCCTCCACCAGAACCCTACATATTGGATAACAATGGTAATCAAATTTCTGTGTTCCCAAGCATCATAAAAAATAAGGCTGCTGCTATAGCACTTGGCAAGATGTTGTTTTGGGATAGTCAAGTAGGTAGTGATGGTATCGCCTGTGCCAGTTGTCATTTTCATGCAGGGGCGGATAATCGTATTAAAAATCAGATAGATCCAGGTCTAAGAAATGCGAGCGGTCAGTTTGCCAGTGATGCTAAAACACCTATTGGTAGTGTATTTGATTTTATGGCTTCAAATCCAAATACCTCTAACCTAGATCCATTATTGGCCGCGTCAGGAAAAGGCCCTAATTACACATTAAAAAAGCAGGATTTTCCTTTGCTACAATATCAAGAACCTCAGAGTCCTATGGCTGGTCAACCGTTACAAGCGGACCGAAATGCGCCTGTAATTTACAATATTGACGATGTTATTTCTTCACAGGGTGTATACCATTCAACATTTAATGGCTTGACCCCTTCAGGTAAAAAGGAGCTGTGTAAAAAACGTTTTCCTACTTCAGGTCCTAATGTGCCATTATTTAATGTAGGAGGTAACTCAGTCAGACAAGTTGAACCGCGTAATACTCCTACCATTATTAATGCAGTTTATAATTTTCGTAATTTTTGGGATGGGCGAGCTAATAACGTTTTTAATGGTCTCGACCCCTTTGGACTCAGGCGTTTTGCAAATACGGCCACGACTGCTACTAATGAGATATATATAAAAGATGCGAAAGGTAATCTTATAAAGAATCGGGTGGCTATCTATAATTCTAGTCTCGCATCACAAGCTGTTGGTCCTGCGTTAAGTGATTTTGAAATGTCTTGCGGTGGTAAAGACTTTGCCGAGTTAGGAAAAAAAATATTAGCAGTCAAACCTTTAGGTAAACAAAAGGTAGATGTGACCGATAGCGTATTGGGCGTATATACTAATCCATCCGGTGATATTAAACCGGCAAATACTTATAGGCTTTTAGTACAAAATGCATTTAATAATACCTATTGGGATGTGCCCGATACAAAAACTGTAGAGGGTTATAAATTAATTGAGAACAATTTTTCATTATTTTGGGGATTAGCCGTTCAAGCTTATGAATCAACATTGGTTTCAAATGACTCTCGCTTTGACCAAGCTCAAGAGGACTTAATTAATGGCCGCAATAAACTAACTGCTCAAGAAGAAAATGGTCTTAATTTGTTTTTTAATCAGGGTAAATGTATAGCTTGTCATTTGGGTGCAGAATTTACCGCTGCATCAACGACTCATGTTTTAAACCTAACAAATATGCCTAACACTGATAAGTTCATTGAACGAATGCTCATGGGGGATGGTGGTACTGCACTATACGATACTGGCTTTTATAATATTGGTGTGCGTCCATCTGCAGAAGACTTAGGTGTTGGTGGTAATGATGCCTATGGTTTTCCCTTGTCTTTTACAAGAAACGCAAAGCAACATGCAAATAATCCAAATGATTACTCAATTGTAAATCCAAATATTTCACCTTTATCACCCGATCCATTTCAAACTGATTCACTCTTGTATGCAGGAAATTTAGGATGCATCAGTTGGAGTCCTAGTACAACGGCTTATGGTTATCTTTGTGGAACTGATCCAGTTGTTAGTGACGAAAGAGACGCAATTGACGGTGCATTTAAAACATCTACCCTTCGTAATGTTGAATTAACTGGTCCTTATTTTCATAATGGAGGTCAAGCAACCCTAGAGCAAGTTATTCAATTCTATAATCGTGGAGGAGACCGTAAAGACTTGTTTCCTATAGATCCAAACTGTGGTGGAGCACAATTTACTTTTGACCTTTACGGTAATTATGTAGTTTCTGCTGACCCGGCAACTGGATTAATTGACAATTCGGGGTTTCTATCAGGATACGGCGTTGCTAGTAATATTGCTCCGGATATGGCTGGCACCAAAGAATTATTGGTTAGTGTTTGTAACCCATGGCAGGTACCTCAAGAATCATTAGGTTTGAGCAGTTCTGACGTTGATGATTTAGTCGCATTTTTAAAGACACTAACCGATGATCGAATTCGTTGGGAAAAAGCCCCCTTCGATCATCCATCCCTAACAATACCCAATGGGCATGTAGGGGACGAAAATAAAGTTAAATCAAACCCTGCAACTGAACAAACATTACTAGTGCCTGCTATTGGAGCAGCCGGTCGACAAGCTAAAAATTTACCAGTACTACAAACATTTGATAGTGGACTTAAATAAGAAAAATACAATACTTAATACTGCCATATAAAAATAATTGTATGTAAAATCCACGATTGCATTATTGAAATTGTGGATTTTTACTTGGGTTCACTTAAAGTACAAAAAACCAACACCGATCCATGTTGCCACCAACAAAGCCCATGGTAACCCATGTTGTCGATAGATTATAATATGCTCTACCTCATTATCATGATTATCTGACTCAATCTGAGTAGTTTTTTGATTATTAACTTTCCTTAGTTTTCTATTTAATTCTCTCGCTTTTTCTTTTTGTTGCTTCTTGTAGAGATCTATACCCTTCTGAATACCTTGAGCAATTAACTTGGTTTGCTCTTTAGTTTGAGCCGGGCGTTGAATACCTTTTGCTATTTTTAAAGCTTCGTCTTGAGTTTGCTGCGAAGGTTTTTGATAGGTGTTTTTTGTCATGATAGCGCGCTAATTAGAGGGACTATGTTTACTACCAAAGGCATTATAAAACTGCTTAGCCGTTCTACCATTCTTAGAGGCATTTTGATGGGCAAAATCTAAGGCCTGTTTATGTAAATCATCCCTACTTCCTGCATAATCAACAAAATAGCTGTCGATAATATCCAGATAAGTCTGGGTATGTTGAGGATAAAATGCGAGTCTTAAACCAAAACGATCAGATAAAGATATTTGTTCTTCAACCGTATCAGAATAATGCACTTCATCATCGATCAACTGGGTAGCTAAGTTATCACGCATTTTTTCAGGTAATAAATGCCGGCGATTTGAAGTAGCATAAAACAATACATTATCTGGCGGAAGTTCAATAGAGCCTTCAAGCACACTCTTTAGCGGTTTATATAAGTTATCAGTGGTATCAAATGACAAGTCGTCACAATAAATCACAAACCGTTTAGTCAGTTCTCTTATGCCATCTACTATCTCTGGTAGATAAATCAAATCTTGTTTATCCACCTCAATCAATCTTAAATTACGACTTTTATATTCGTTTAAAATGGCTTTAACTAATGATGATTTACCTGTGCCACGCGCGCCCCACAATAACGCATTATTTGCGGGCTGACCTGAGATAAATCTTAAAGTGTTATCACACAATTGCTGTTTTTGTTTTTCAATACCCAATAACTGATCGAGACTTATTGGATCAATCTGCTTAACGGGTCTTAAATATTCCTTTCTCTGACGCCATATAGCAGCATACGTTTTATTCCAATCTATCATCTGCGTTTATCCTTACAATTAAGTCCTATAAATTATTCCATACTCTTACCTAATAACACCAGAGCATAATGCCGTTGTCACAGTAATAGATAACCCTATCCAAATATAGCGTTTTGTTTTAATGAATTAACAATCTAGGATATTACAACCAACTGATTAAAAGCCATGTCTTTAATTGATGTACGTTTTATAACAAATTCAACACTATATTTGTGGAATTGATCGAATAATGACATGCCAATGTATTATTGTTTAAGTTGTCTATCAGAAATAATAAGGCTAAATGAAATGGTATATAAAGTGCTATAGTGATATGTGATACTGCTTAATGTATCGATTTTTTTGATGTTTGTTTTTTAATTGTGCTTTGGAGAGTTTGTATGGAAGAAATAATATTGTTGTTTGCATTAATTTTTGTCGCTTATATTTTTAGATCTAATTTATTATCTATCCCTTTAGTTTCCAAGTTAACTGGAAATATTTTCTCACCACATTCAGCTGCTCTAGCTAATATTGTTGTACCTGAAGACTCTACTTTAAGAAGACATTTTTTAACCCAATTAAGCACAGAAAATGCCTTAGTTGCTGCTGAACTTCAAAAACGTTTATCGCTATAAGTGTTTATTTCTGAATTGTTTTCACAGTCCAATGGGTGAACTCTTTAAAAGTCACCCATTCTGTTAACTGTTCAATTTAGTTCCATAATTTATAATGTGAACTAGTTCGCATCCTGATTAATCTACTTATGCAAATCTAATATTTTGAGTGACTCATATCAACAGGTCTATCGTTGTATAAGTTTAGATTATTCAGGTGCGCAATCACCCACCTCAACCCAAAAAGGTTTATGAATATTTGGGCGCTTAAAAAAGATATCCCACTTAGAGCGCTGTTATTAGAATTACAGCAACGATACAGTGAAATTAATTGGGAATTAAATTCACAAGAACAAAACGCTCAGGCTATTGAATTATTTTTACCCGAAGCCCCTACTCTCTCAGCTTATGTTTATACCTTTGGCCAAAATCCGAATAGTTATGGTATTGATTTGAGGTATCCTATCCCAGCACATAACAGCGTCGGTGAAAATGAAAATCTAAATTTAGACCGCGCTATAGAGATTATTGCTATCCATCTATTTTATTGAAAAATTAATTCAACGATTTACAGATACACTTGTGAATAAAGGACAACTCACGCTTTAGCGCTAAACACATTGTTTATGAATTATAAAACCCGCATATTTTTCCATTTTATTCTTTTACCTTTAGCACTTTCAGCCTGTACTTCTCGAGGTTTATTTACAACCGTAGGGCCAGACTATCAATCAGTTTCTATACCAGCCCCCACCAATTGGCAAACAGATCATAATGTTAAATTAGATGCGTCATTACCAATTTTGGCACATGAAGGTAATCAAACTGAATTATTACATTGGTGGGAGGGCTTTCAAGACCCCGTTTTAACGCGATTATTAACGGCAGCTGAACAAGTTAATGCTAGTCTCAGTGACGCCAAAGCACGCATCGCAGAAGCCAGAGCCAATATTGTTAGCGCCGACTCAGCTATTATGCCCACGCTAGATTTTACTGGCGGGGCCAGACGATCGTCCTCTTCTTTTGGTGGCAGTCCATTTATCTGGACACAATATTCTGTTGGATTACAATCCAGTTGGGAGCTTGATTTATTTGGTGGCCTAGCCCGCCAACATGAAGCTGCACATAGCCAATTAGAATCCAGAAATGCGGCGTGGCATGATGCAAGAGTCGCTGTCGCCATAGAAGTAGCCGATGCTTATTTGGGTTATCGTTTTTGTGAAGCTCGCAAACAACTCTTACAAACAGATAGCAATTCACGACAAGAATCATCGCGTTTAAGTAATATCACAAGAGCACAAGGCTTTAGTTCTGTTAGTGAAACTGCGTTGGCAAATGCCAGTGCCGCAGATAGTAAAAAAGCTGTTTTACAACAAATAGCCCAGTGCGAACGTCATCTAAAAGGCATCGTGTCTTTAACAGGTATTCAGGAATCTGATCTACGCACTCTCTTAAATCAACACGCTGAACAAATCGCTAAACTCCCTACTCCGCCAGAATTTAAAATTGCTGCAATTCCTGCCAAAGTCTTATTACAACGTCCTGATATATCAGGTGCTGAGCGCGATGTAGCTGAAGCTTGCGCAAATATAGGGGTAGAACGCGCTAAACAATTCCCTAAATTAAGCTTATCCGGCAACATTACCCCTACCTTGCAAAATATGAATGGCGCCGCTCTTATGTTGGCACAGACTTGGGCCATAGGACCAACACTCAGCTTACCACTGTTTGATGCGGGCAAACGCGCTGCCGATGTTGAAACAGCTAAAGCGAAATACCAAGCTGCAAGTAGCCGATTTAACAGCATAGTGCGTATAGCCGTAAAAGAAGTCGAAGAAGCCTTGGTGCGCTTAGATAGCGCGCATAAAAGTCTACCTGAAGCACTAAGCGCCGAAAATGGCTATAAAACCAACTTTAATGCTATGCAAACACTCTATACAAACGGTTTAGGTAACTTACTGGATGTAGAAACAGCACGACGCAATATGCTCTCTGCAGAACTAGCCACAAAAGACCTAAAACGCGAACAAGTCAGTGCTTGGATTGCACTATATAGAGCTACAGGCGGAAACTGGTCTAACGATAAACAATTGCATTAATAATCAAAGCTACATGACACACTCATCAACAGGAATATCATGACGAATCGCAACATAGGTTTAATTGTACTCGCCTGCGCTGTATTAATAGGTATAGGCGTATTTATAACACACGACAATAAAGCCAGTGACAGCCAAAATGCAGTGATATCAGCACCGGCTAATCCAGCACTTAGCGTATCAGTTATTCAACCCGAATCCGATAACATTCCTATCAGCCTAACGGCTAACGGTGCTATTGCCCCTTGGCAAGAAGCCATTATCGGCGCAGAGGTTGGAGATTTGCGCCTTAACGCCATTAATGTACAAGTGGGTGATAAAGTTAAAAAAGGTCAGGTTCTTGCCACTTTTATAGATGAAAGTGTCTTAATTGATATTGCTCAAAGTAAAGCCACCTTACTAGAAGCAGAGGCAAATCAAAGTGAGGCACAAATTAACGCCGAGCGCGCTGCAAATGTTTCTGCTTCTGGCGCCTTAAGTGCACAACAAATCAATCAATACCAAACTCTGGCTAAAACAGCACAGGCAAAAGTAGCGCTAGCTAAAGCCCAACTTGACGCACAATTACTGCGTTTAAAACATACACAGGTCTTAGCCAGCGACGACGGCATCATATCTTCAAGTACTGCCACCCTAGGCGCAGTCGCTAACAGAGGTCAGGAGTTGTTTAAATTAATCCGCCAAAATCGCCTAGAATGGCGGGGCGAAGTGACCGCAACTGATATTAAATTACTAAAAGCAGGCATTAAAGTCACCGTTGTAGCGCCTAATGTTGGCAGTATTAACGGCACTGTAAGGCATATTGCCCCAATCCTTAACTTACAAAACCGCAATGGTCTGGTTTATGTTGACATTCCCAATGCCGAAAACAGCGGCTTACGCGCCGGTATGTTTGCTCAGGGGGAATTTAATTTAGGTCACTCTACAGCCTTAACAGTACCCCAAGATGCTTTGTCACTGCGTGAAGGTTTTAGTTACGTCTTTGTGTTATCTGATCAAACCGATGATAGAGCTCGAGTCAAACAAGTTAAAGTAGAGTTAGGGCGCAGATTTGGTAATAAATTAGAAATATTAACTGGAATTAAAGCCAACGACCGCTTAGTTGCCAATGGTGCAGCATTTTTAACAGATGGCGATAGTATCAGGGTTGTTACACAATGAATGTCTCAACTTGGTGTATAAAGAACCCAATACCTGCCATCATGCTGTTTGTGATGCTAAGTTTTGCTGGCTTAATTAGTTTCAAAGCCATGAAGATTCAGAACTTTCCGGATCTTGACCTACCTACTATTACTGTTTCTGCCGCCTTACCTGGTGCCTCACCCTCGCAATTAGAAACGGAAGTTGCCCGTAAAATTGAAAATGCCATCGCGACCTTGCAAGGTTTAAAACACATCACTTCAAAAGTTCAGGATGGCAGCGTCATTATTACGAGTGAATTTCGTTTAGAAAAACCAGTGCAAGAAGCGTTGGACGATGTACGTTCAGCCGTGTCAAAAGTTCGTACTGATTTACCGGGGGATTTACGTGACCCCATCGTTAGTAAATTAGATTTAGCAGCAGCCCCTATCTTAGCGATAACAGTGCGTTCTGCAAATCGTGATGACGAAGCATTGTCTTGGTTTGTGGATGATGTGATTACCAAAAAACTATTAGCCGTCCGCGGTGTGGGAGCCATCACTCGTGTTGGCGGCGTTAGCCGAGAAATTAGCATTGCCCTTGACCCCATAAAACTACAAGCCTTAGGCACAACTGCGACAGATATTTCTCGCCAACTTCGCGTCATACAACGCGAAAGTGCGGGGGGCAGAATGAACTTAGGTATCGGCGAACAACCTGTAAGAACTTTAGCAAATGTAGCCTCGGTTGCAGAAATTCGTGCTTTGCAAATATCTTTAGCAGATGGAAGACATATTCAGCTCGATCAAGTCGCTGATATAAAAGATAGCATTGCCGAACCAAGAGCGCTTGCGCTCTTAAATGGTAAACCGGTCATTGGTTTTGAAGTAACTCGTAGCCGAGGTGCTAGTGAAATTGAAGTAGGTGCTGGCGTTCAAAAAGTTCTAGCTGACTTGCACCTTGCTAATCCAGATATTGAATTCACCGAAGCCTTTAACTTTGTTACCCCTGTAGAAGAAGAGTTTCAGGGCTCGATGACCATGCTATACGAAGGTGCTTTACTAGCTATCTTAGTGGTTTGGTTGTTTTTACGAGATTGGCGCGCCACTTTTGTTTCGGCTATTGCCTTACCGCTCTCTGTTATACCGGCTTTTATAGGTATGGAGTATTTGGGTTTTTCATTAAATGTCATCACCCTGCTTGCATTATCCCTAGTGATAGGCATTTTAGTGGATGATGCTATCGTGGAAGTTGAGAATATTGTCCGACACTTAAGAATGGGTAAAACACCTCTGCAAGCAGCAAAAGAAGCGGCAGACGAAATTGGTTTAGCAGTGGTGGCTACTACCCTGGCCTTGGCCGCTGTATTTTTACCCACCGCTTTTATGAGTGGTATTGCCGGCCGATTTTTTAAACAATTTGGCTGGACGGCTGCTTTAGCTATTATGGCGTCACTTGTCGTTGCCAGAATGCTAACGCCAATGATGGCCGCTTATATTTTAAAAGCCAATACCCAGCATACTGTAAAAGAAGGCATTATCATGCAACGGTATATGCGTCTAGCTACTTGGTGTTTACAGCATAGACTAACAACCATTTGCGGAGCAGCTGCCTTTTTTATTGGATCAATATTCTTAATTCCCTTGTTGCCCCAAGGCTTTATCCCTGCTGATGACAATCCACAAACCCAAGTTTTTGTAGAATTACCCCCCGGTGCGAGCTTAGCGCAAACTAAAACTGCCGCAGAGACCGCAAGAAAGCTACTAGCTAACATCAATTATGTCAATAATATATACACCACAATCGGTAGCGGTTCTGCGGGAAGTGACCCCATGGCAGGAGCACAAGGCGCGGGTGAAGTCCGCAAAGCTACCTTAACAATTACCTTAGCAAATCGCCAAGATAGACCCATTCGCAAACAAGTTATCGAAAAAGAAATCCGCCTAGCACTACAACAATTGCCCGGTGTTAGAACTAAAGTGGGTTTAGGTGCCTCAGGGGAAAAATACATCTTAGTATTAAGCGGTGATGAACCCCAGTCTTTAATGGCGGCCGCTAGACATTTAGAACTCGATTTAAGAAGTATTCCTGGTTTGGGTAGCATTGCTTCCAGTGCCGCCTTGGTAAGACCTGAAATTGCGGTAAGACCTGATTTTGCACGCGCTGCCGATCTAGGTGTTACAACCACAGCACTCGCAGAAACATTAAGAATTGCTACTTTAGGTGATTATGAATGGTCTTTATCAAAATTAGACTTAGCACAACGTCAAATACCGATAGTCGTTAAACTAACAAAAGACAGTCGGCATGATTTATCTGTTTTAGAACGCTTAACAGTGCCATCTACCAAACCAAATACAGGGGCAGTCATGGTTGGACAAGTCGCTAAACTTGAATTATCAAGTGGCCCGGCAATCATTGACCGATACGACCGTTCGCGTAACATCAATTTTGAGATTGAACTCTCAGGCATGCCACTGGGCGAAGTCACTACGGCCGTAGAAAACTTACCCAGCATTAAAAATCTACCTGCAGGTGTAAAGCGTATCAATATTGGTGATGCCGAAATGATGGGCGAACTCTTTGCTAGTTTTGGCTTTGCTATGCTGACGGGCGTATTGTGTATTTTTATTGTCTTAATTTTATTATTCAAAGACTTTATACAACCGATTACCATTCTAGCGGCCCTACCCTTATCGTTTGGCGGTGGGTTTGTGGCTTTATTACTGACTGGAAAGGCTTTTTCTATGCCGTCTTTAATTGGTTTAATCATGTTAATGGGCATAGCAACCAAAAACTCTATTTTGCTAGTAGAGTATGCCATCGTGGCAAGACGAGAACACCACATGAGCAGAGTAGATGCTTTATTAGATGCCTGTCATAAACGCGCCAGACCCATTGTCATGACCACCATTGCAATGGGTGCTGGCATGTTACCCATTGCAATTGGCATGGGTAACTCAGATTCGTCTTTCCGTAGCCCAATGGCCGTAGCCGTGATTGGTGGCTTAGTCACATCTACATTGCTTAGCCTATTGGTTATACCCGTTGCTTATACCTATCTAGATGACTTTAAACAATGGTGTAAAACACTTTGGTACAATTTAAGCGTTAAGAAAATATAGGTATATTATGTTGTTATTATTCACATTTACCGCACTATAATAAATTCTAGTAGTAGAGTCTTAGCCTATAACGTAATAATTTTTCATAAAGTTTGCTTGCCATATACATATCGTCTTAAAATTAATCGTGCTCTCCACATTACTAATAAGGATCAACACTATGAAAACTATAATTACAATACTTGCCTTAACTCTGCTAGGCGTTTCAAACTTAAGTGTAGCGGTAGCTGCAGATGTCGCTAAAGGCGAAGAAATATTTACTGCAAACTGCGCGGGCTGTCATGCAGGTGGTAAAAACTTTATGTCCCCTCACAAATCTTTAAGCAAAGAAGATTTAGAAAAAAATCAAGTTAACACGGCAGCCGCTATTATTGATAAAGTCACCAACGGTAAATCACCGATGCCTGGCTTTGGCAAGCTGGGTATTCTCAGTGCTGCAGACATTGAAAATGTTGCGGCTTATGTGTTAAAAAAATCAGATGCCGGCTGGTAAATCTCTGATTAATATCGATAGACTTTGCTGAAAGGTAAAGTCTATTCATATCCTTCAAAACCCAAATGACAAAGCACTAAAAGTAAAATTTCATTTGTAATATTCAATCAATGGTTGGCTTTAAATTTTAAATACTCAAACCTTAAATAAGCTCAATAATTAAAAGAGTGCTTTTAATTGGCCTTTCATTTACACTGCCACCATATAAATCAAGTATTAAGATTCAAATTCGCATAACACAAGATTTATCCCCAGTTACTCTACCCCCCAGCTAACACAATTTTAATTACATGAAACAACTTACACCTGACGGCCAGCAAATAATCAACAATATTGCCCAAAGATATAATTTTAGTTCAGATGCTGTATTCAGCATGTTGCAATCAGTCATTAATGGCAATGGTTCAATGGCACAGTTCAGCCACCCCGAGTTTGGTGGCTCAGGACAATGGATGCGTGGAGGCATGATCATGTTGGGCGATATGTTCAATAATGGCCTAAAAAATACCGTCGGCAATCTATGCCAAGAACTATCTAACTTAATTGCCAATCAACCCGGCTTAATTCAAACAGGTAGCTTTCAGTCCCAGAATCAAGGCACTCAACAACAAAGTCACTTTAACGATAATTTTGCGGGCAATAATCAACAACAAAATAGCTTCGGACCTACTGGTCCGGTAAGTTTATTTGTGCCACCACCCGCGGGAAGTTCTGGAAACTGGTGGCCAGCGGGCTTGCAATTTCCGACTAGCACCGGCTCACAAAATAATATGCGTTATGCCTATTTTGCGAGCATTCAGAGACTTGCGATTGATGTTAATGGACATGTGTCACTTTATGACACCTTAGATCATCAAATTGGCGGATTTTCGCAACAACAATCTGGCGGCAGTTCTGTGACTTTTTCGAGTCAATACGGATTGATAGACATTAATACATTGCCTCTCATTTCTGTTGATAACATACCCGTTCAGGCTACATTTCAACCACAACCCACAGCGCCCTTTATTCCAGAAACACCCCTTTATATTGCTGAGCCTACTCAAGTAGGTGATATTTTTGAAACAATTGAAAAATTAGCAACGCTTAAAGAAAGAGGCATCATAACGGAATCTGAGTTTTTATCTAAGAAAGCAGAGCTTCTAGGTAGATTATAAAAACTGAATGACAATCTACTATAAATAACTAAAATCGCCGATAAATATTTCTCCGATTTAAGACTATTATTCATTGCCTAATATTACAACGCTTACCCAATCTTTAACCCTCAGCTGCCTTTTTTCAAGTAGTTGAGGTTCTGAGGGCTTATGATCTGTAAACTCATAAAACAAGGCTGTTACAGTGAATACTAGTAAGTCGTATGGTAAAATACTGTTATTCAAATGAATTATTAATTAACAATATGTTTTTAAAAGATTTTTACAGCATTAAAAATGGCAGTGTGAGTATTGCCGCCGAACAAGCTAGCATGTTTGCTAAAGAAATAGCTCATGATTTCAACCCATTACACGATGTAGATGCCAAACGATTTTGTGTACCAGGGGATTTGTTATTTTCTTTGGCTTTAGAAAAATATGGCCTCAGCCAACAGATGCATTTTACTTTCGCTGGCATGGTTGGACATGATGTCTTATTAAATTTTCCTGAGACTGATGACAGCCAAATTGATATTAACGACAACCAAGATAAAACCTATTTACAAGTAGAACGCTCTGGTGCTGTTAGTCGTGATGCAGGATTAATAGATAGTTTTATTCGTGATTATGTAGCGTTTTCTGGCCAAAACTTCCCTTATGTATTAGTGCCCTTGTTAGAACAAGAAAATGTCATGTTTAATTTAAGTCGCCCACTGGTTATCTATGAAAGCATGACTTTAAGTTTTGAACATCTTGATTTTAAAGAAGCGTCTGTAGAAATGTTAGAGCCTAAAATCGAAGTGGATGGTAAAAGAGCCACCGCTTTTTTACATTTTAAAATGACAGCAGATGGAAACACTGTAGGTACCGGCTTTAAGAAACTTGCCATCAGTGTACCGAGTGCTTATGAAGCAGAGCCCATGCAAGCATTTGTGGATGAATATCTAGCTAGAAAAAATACTTATTTAGGGAATTTAAACTAATTCTTTAAACCACTCGGTTAAATCACGCGTGTCGCCTAATGCATTTAGGCGACGATCAATTGTATCGTGATTACCCCAAACCACATCCGCTAAAGCTCCCTGCTCTACCTGTGCTTTAATCTCGTTACAATATAAGCCTAAATCTCTTTGCACATAAAATCCATAAGTGCGACAAGCAACAGGCCTAAACTCATAAAGACTACAGGCACCCAAGCTTTGATCTAATAAAGGACAAACCACAGGACGACTCGTTTGCGCTGCCAATGCTTCCATTTTTTGACTAAGGCTGGCAAACTGTTCTGTAGAGAGTGTCTTGATGCCTTCTTTAAGCAAAGCCCATTCTGCAGAGGTTAGACTAGGTATTTCTGCTAGGCGTTTACAACATAAATCACACCCCATGCGACATAACCAATCCTGATGATTGTCGCGGATATTGGCAACACGCTCATCAATATCAATATGAAGCTGAGTAAGTGCAGTCATTAGTTTTTAATGCCCACACCCTTGTGTAACATGAATAAACTAGAACTTGCCAAGATAACAATAAAGCCACTGGTAATAAGGTAAGCCAATTCTATATTGACATCTGAAACCCCAATTAAGCCATAACGAAAGGTGTTGACCATATATAAAATAGGATTACCTTTAGACAGTGTTTGCCATATGTTTGTTAGCATATCTACTGAAAAAAACACACCACCCAAATAACTTAATGGCGTTAAAACGAAATTAGGAATGATAGAAATATCATCGAAACTTTCTGCCAAAATAGCATTAATAAATCCTGCTAAAGCAAAGACGATAGACGTTAAAAAAGCGATGCTCAAAGCAATTGCAATATTATTAACTTGGATATCAGTAAATAACAAGGATATCAATGCCACCACTGAGCCGACTAATAAACCTCGGATCACACCACCAGTCACATAGCCAAACAAAATGACCCAATTTGGCACAGGTGCAACTAACAATTCTTCTATATTTCTTTGGAACTTAGTTGAATAAAAAGAAGAAACTACATTGGCATAAGAATGACTGATCACCGACATAATAACAACGCCGGGTACTATATAGTTCATATAACTAGCACCATCAACCATACCTATTCTAGAGCCAATTAATTCTCCAAAAATCAAAAAATACAAAGCTGTAGTGATAGCGGGAGGCAATAAGGTTTGTGGCCAAATGCGCACAAATCTAACAATTTCTTTTACGATAATGGTTCTTAGAGGGATTAAAACATTCATTAAACTGCCCCTTCGGAAGATGAGCCAATCAAATCCATAAATAACTGCTCCAAGCGATTACTTTTATTTTTTAAACTTAGCACTCGAATATTTAACTGACTTAACTCATTAAAAAGCGCATTTAAGCCTATTTCTTTAGGCACAATCACATTTAAAACCTTATCTGACACCAACTCGATTTTATAGCCAGGAATACTTGGAATATTTTGCAAAGACTCAGCCAAATCCAAAACAAAATGGTCCACATGTAATCTTGCCAATAAACTGCTCATATCAGAATGCTCAACGATATGACCTTGATCAATAATGGCAATATTACGACACAAACTTTCAGCTTCTTCTAGATAATGCGTGGTCAAAATAATGGTAGTCCCACTGTCATTCAGGGCTTGCATCATTTTCCACATTGAGCGTCTGATTTCGATATCAACACCGGCGGTTGGTTCATCCAATATTAATAACTTAGGTTCGTGTACCATTGCACGCGCAATCATAACCCGTCTTTTCATCCCACCTGATAAGCGCCGTGACACAGTGTCACGCTTATCCCACAAATCCATTTGTTTTAATACGACTTCAGTTCTTTCCAAAGCGCGTTTACGCGGAATACCATAGTAACCCGCTTGATTAAACACGATCGTTTTAACGGTATCAAATTGATTAAAGTTAATCTCTTGCGGCACTACTCCCAAACAACTTTTAGCCTTATCACGATCAAGTTGTAAATCATGACCAAAAATACTAACCGAACCACTTGTACTATTAACCAAAGAACTAATGATGCCTATCGCAGTCGATTTACCAGCGCCATTTGGGCCTAACAAAGCAAAAAAATCGCCTTGCTCAACGTCTAGGTTGATTCCTTTTAATGCTTCAAAACCATTATTATAAGTTTTTCGCAAATTACGTATAGATAATGCATTCATATTGAAACTAACACTTAACGGGAGCCAATAAATAAGTTAAATTAGAGGTGTCGCGCATAAGCAATACTTATCGTGCGCCACTAAAACCAATGGATTTTAACAGATATTATTACGCTTAGTAGACAAAACTGGATAACACGTGCCTAAAAACCCACCTGAAATGGTTGCTGCTGTAGACCTTGGTTCAAACAGCTTTCACATGATTGTATGTAGTCTTAAAGATGGAACACCCCAAACAATCGATCGTTTAAGAGAAATGGTTAGACTCGCTTCCGGCCTTGATGAACATAAAACTTTAGATGAAAAAACTCAGCTCAGAGCCTTAGCTTGTCTGGAGCGTTTTGGCCAAAGAATTAAACACTTCCCTGCTGGGAGTGTACGTATTGTAGGGACCAACACTCTGCGTACAGCTACTAATTCCAAAGAATTTTTAATTAAAGCAGAGCAAGCTTTAAATCACCCTATCGATATTATTTCTGGTATCGAAGAAGCACGTTTAATCTATTTAGGCGTGGCCTACAGCCTAAGTAGCAATGCAAACTTACGCCTAGTGATGGATATAGGCGGTGGAAGTACTGAATATATTATAGGCACCGGCGACACTCCCCAAGAAAAAGAAAGCCTGCACATGGGTTGCGTGACGGTAAGCAATATTTTCTTTAAAGATGGACGCCTATCTAAAAGTGCATTTAATCAAGCAACGCTTTATGCAGAACAAAAACTTGAGCCTTTTCAGAGAAAGTTTCATCAAAAAAACTGGGATGAAGCAATCGGAGCATCGGGCAGTTTAAGATCAATTGCGAAAGTTTTAAAAGCCAAAAATTGGAGTAACAATGGCATTACTCGCCAAGGACTTGAAAAATTAGTTGCCCATCTTAACCAATGCAATCATATCAACGAACTTAACTTACCTGATTTAGATCTAGAACGCTTACCGGTATTTCCTGGCGGGGTTGCTATTGTCTATGCGACATTTAAAAGCCTAGGTATTGAGCAAATGACTGTTGCAGATGGAGCCTTAAGAGAAGGTCTTATTCTTGATTTATTAGGTAGAATTCAAGATGAGGATATGCGCTCTACCACAGTTAAATCGGTTGTTGAGCGTTATCATACTGATAAAAAACATGCTGCTAGAATTAAACATACCATTCATTATTTATTAGACCAATTAAAAGAAAATTGGCATTGGGCACTTAATGAAAGTTGTATTCAGTTTTTAAACTGGGCAGCAGACTTACATGAAATAGGCATCGATATTGCGCACAGTCAGTATCATAAGCACAGTGCTTATATTATTGAGAATGGTGATTTAGCGGGATTTTCAAATCAAGATCAACGTATATTATCTACATTGGTAAGATATCACCGAAGAAAACTAACCCCAGTTGCCTTTGTTGATTTACCCGCACCTTGGTCTGAGTTATCACCTTATCTGACTGTGATTTTAAGAATTGCAGTGTTATTACATCGTAATCGCTTGGAGCAAAACTTACCTGACTTTAAGCTCTGTCTATCAAGAACTAAAGTTTCGCTAGAATTTCCAGAGGCATTTTTAGAGCAATCTCCGCTGACACGAGCAGACTTAAAATTAGAGGCTGATTATTTAAAAATACTTGGTTTTAAATTAGAGTTTATTTAGAGCAGTACTAGAATGAAAAGCTTACTAAGGATTGTTTTATATACGCTGAGCGCCTTAGTTCTGTGCTGTTTAATAGTAGTTTTTTTTGGTGTCAGTAATGAACCCGATATAGTTGTCGGATGGACTCTAAATACCAACGATATAACTAGAGCTAAAAAACTTTTACATGAAGGTGCCAAAACAAAACCTGATGAAGTTGGCACCATTGAACTCAGTCAAGCAGATTTAAATCTAGCCGCAAATTACTTATTAAATCGTTATACCCAAAGTGCTGTAAAAATTGAACTAAAAAATAAAGCCATCCGCTTTACAGTAACGATTTCTTTACCTAATAAAAGCTTATTTGGGCAACAATATATCAATATCAGCTTTAAATTAGGTAACGATAATCCTACTGAGCGCCCTAAACTCACCAAATTTAAAGCGGGGGCCCTATTACTCCCTGCAAAACTTGCAGCGCTAGTCATTGATACCATTATTCAAAATACGCATTTGAATAATTACTTTATTTTAGCGACTCGCCCCTTAAAGTCTGTTGATATCAATGAGCAAAGAGTTATTATTTCTTATTATTCTAGCCATGAAACTAGAATGCATGCTGGAAATATGCTGACCCACAGCACAGAAGCCCCCAACTTAAGTCTTTATCAACAAAAAATAAACGAAATTATTGATCAACACGATCCCGCGTGGCGGCTTTCTCTTGCTGACTTATTAAAAGCCACCTTTAAACTTGCTTTAGAAAGGTCTTCAGTTGAAACGGCTATTAATGAAAACAAATTAGCAATTATGGCGGTTAATAATTATGTTAACCATAAAGAGGTAAAAGCCTTTTTAACTCCTTCAAACACAAAATCTGTTCACAAACAGTATTACCCAACATTTTTATATAAACGAACTGATTTAGCGCAACACTTTATGGGCTCAGCAGCTATTACGGCCTCATTAAATGGGGAAGTGGCAAAAGTAATGGGCGAAGAAAAAGAATTAAGCGACGCCCAAGGGGGCTCTGGTTTTAGCTTTATTGATTTAACGGCCGACAAAGCCGGTACTAAGTTTGGTGAAATGGCGATATCTTCACCTGAAAATGCTCGCAAGACTCAAAAGATAATGGCAGACATCAAAGACTATAGCGAATTTATGCCTGACCCAAGAGATCTACCTGAACACATGGATGAGGCACAATTTAAATCAAAATATCAATCTTTGGAAAGTCCCGTTTATAAAGAATTATCAAAAGAAATTGATCAACGCTTTACAAAAATTCCGCTCTATCAATAATTGCTAATCTTATACTGTGTTTATTGCACTAGTTTAGCGGGCTTATAAACCCCGTAATTAGGACCACTGCCACCTAAATCTGATGTAGCACAACCATCCGTTAAATTGAATCTAACTGTTTTTTCATCACGATTTATATAAGTTATAACCGCACAATTAAAGCCAGTCACTTTTTGAGTAGTACCCTTAGTTATTTTGTTTGCAGTGGGACATATAACTTTTTGATTCTTTTTAAGGCCAATGGCATTAAATAAATTATCATCTAATTTTGGACTCTTAACAATTTTAACGACACCTTTAGTTACATCATCACTAATTTCCATCTGATGCTGTTTATCATCACCTTTTGAAATTCTATACAGTTCGTTATCATCGTCTTCTTCTCTGTTATGCCCCCACCTTACTCCTGGACATGGATTTTCACCGTCATCTGCGTCAAACTTAACAGTGATATATGGATAAGAACGGTTGATACTTGGGTTAAATACACAGTCTTGAAAGACAAAAGGAACGGGAGCTACTCCTTCGTCAATTTTACCAGGCGAATAAATATAGGCGATTGATGAAGCTTGGTAAGAAAAAGCACCACTCCCCACCAAGCCACTTAAAAAGGACAAAATATTCGATTTTTTCGTAACAACCTGTAAACCTAACGATCTAGAGTTACTAACGCTCTGAGTTGAATATATTTTTTTATCTGTAAAATCATAATATTGCCCAGTGACTACAATATCTGCATCCGTTAAATTTGCACCATTAACAACATTTGCCTTAGCGGCATTTTTAGCGGCAGTGATTGCTTTTGTAAGATTAGGAGTACCCACTTGTGCTGGGTCAAAATAATTATTTGCTCCTCGCAAGGCCGCGGCATCTGCTGCATTTTGCAACTCTTGTTTAACAACATTGTAATTTGCAATATCAATAACAAAAGCACTTATTTGTAGCAATATAGGTAAGCAAATTGCAGCAAGTAAAGCAATGGCACCTTTTTGTTTAAAAGTTATATCGTACATAATGTAGTCTCATTCATTATACATAGTCACTACTGCTGTCATATTTAACACATTGCTTAATGGCGTGCCACTCACTAAAGAACTGAGATTACCGATAAACAAGCCAGTGTAGGTATAACTAACCTGTATGGTGACTGGTGAATCTTGAGTAATAGCATTAGTATTTAAAAACGTAGTACTGCAAGCCTGGGAACTGGGTAAATTACTTAAGGAAATTAAATTTTGCGTGCAATACAAAGTTACCTTATCAATCCCTGCTTGTTTTGCAGTAGCTAAGGTTTTTGTATTTGAAGCGATAATAGCCGATCTAGCGCCATTACGCGCCGCATTAGTAATTACACCTTTATCATAAAGCGCAAACCCAAACTCTATAGGTACAAAAATAAGAAACACAAATAGCGGTAACACGATGGCAAATTCAACCATTGCTGCGCCAGTTTGTGTAACAAATTTTGTTGGCAATATCATAAGCTGTTGAATGTTATTTAATGTCTATAAATTAATGTGTACTAAGTGCTCGTAAGCTTTTTAAATTTTCATTGGCTTTAAGAAAATAAACTGGCGATTGATTAATAGCCATTTGTAAATATTTTTCAGCGTATTCGTATTTCTTATTTAACAAGCACAGATACCCAATATTGTTATAAGACTCATAATTAGGCATGATGCGATTAAATAAAGTGAGCGCTCTGTCATAATGTCCTTCCGAGACCTCAATTAACGCCAGATTATTAATTGCCCTTTGAAAGCCATTATCTAGCTTTAAAGCCTCTTCCAAATATTGCCTAGCAGCTATTTTGTCACCCGCAAGATAAAATGAATACCCGATATTATTCATGAGTAATGGACTAGATGACTCCTGATTTAAGGCCAACTCATAATGTTTGATAGCTTCTGGGTAACGCTTTTCAATATCAGAAATTACACCCAGAGCATTTTCTACACGCCAGGTACATCTATTTGATAAAACAGCCTTTTCAAGCAAATGTTTAGCTTTAAGCCGCTGACCCAAATCAACAAAATAAAGCCCTAAATATTCATTGGCTATTGGATTTTTGTCATCCAACTTAAGAATATCGCTATAGACTCTAACTGCCAAAACTATATTTTTATTTTGCTCATGTATTGCTGCAATTTTTTCAAGGGTATTTATATTTTTATGGTTAAACTGAAGAGCTTTAATAAAATAAAACAAGGCATTATCAGTTCTACCTTCATCTAATTCCTGTTGACCTTTTAGCAAAGCTTGTTTCTCTGTATTAATGTCAGGATCTAACAAATTAAACAAACTAGCCGAATTTTTATCCGAATTAGTCTCTTTAGAAATATTAATTGACTGGCAAGCAGACAGCAAAAAAGCATAAGTTAATAAAAGAAATAATTTTTTCATCGATTATCAACCCATATTTTTCATAACAGAAATAATTGCTGGACCTAAAATCACAATAAATATCCCCGGGAAAAAACACAACGCTAAAGGCAACATCATTTTAACGGCTAATTTAGCAGCCTGTTCTTCAGCAAATTGCAAATGCTTATCGCGCATATCTTCTGAATAAATTCTTAAAGTTTCAGAAATACTTGTACCAAAGCGAATACTTTGGGTAACCGCACTAGAAAAACCTTTAATATCTTCTACACCGGTTCTTTCTAACAAATGTTTAAAGGCTTTTTCAATATCAAGTCCTGTTCTTAATTCTGCAATAACGATGCCTAATTCATACGCCATAATCTCATTATTAACTTCCGCATCAACAACAATTCGCTGTAAACCCGCTTCAAAACTAAGACCGGCTTCACTACACACAACCAATTGATCAATAATATCCGGAAAACCCATTCGAATAGCTTTCTGTCTTTTGGCAATTTTACTGTCTAAATAAAAACTTGGAAAAATATAACCCAAACTTAAGGAGACTACCATAAACATAAGTATATTATCTTTTACCACTGATAAAACAGAACTCGCTAACAAAACTAAAAAAACAAACAAAAATATTAATACAATTTTAAAACCATAAAATATGGGTAAACTAATTTTGCTGTTGTACCCTGCATTTATTAAGCGTTTTAAATCCACAGACAGATTTTCTTGATCTGGGTTACGTAAAAATAAACTATTACCTAAATCAGTGGAAATTTTAACGAGAAAATTTTTCTTATTTTTTTTATTTAGTTGATAAACCTTATTTTTAATGGCTCTAGAATCATTATTCGTTAAATTTAGAATATAGATGACTAAAAGTAAAACTACAGTAAAAATTAAAACTAATACCAACCACTTTAGATTTAAATTAGCCAAATTTAAAGATGATAAAAAACTTAAATCCATTCTGAGACCTATAGATCAAAATCAATTTGTTTTCGCACCCACAATACCCCTACAATTTGTAAAAATAAACCAAATTCTAATAATAAATGACCAAGTTCTGTATCAAATAATGGCTGTATAAATAAAGGGGAGCTGATTGAAATGGCTACAAATATGATGACAGGTAATAAGGCCAACACAATGGCGGACATTCGTGCCTCAGCCGTTAAAGTCATTAATTTTCTTTGAAACTTAACTTTTTTACGCATCACAGTAGTGATTTTATTTAATAATTCAGCCAAATTCCCCCCCGTTTCTCTCTGTATTAATACAGCACTCACCAAAGTCACTAAATTTTTACTAGGCACCCGAATGAGTAAATAATTAAATGCGGTTCTAATATCTTGACCATAATTAATTTCATCAAAAACAGTTCTAAATTCATAACCAATAGGATCTGACATTTCATTACCCACAAAATGTAATGCCTCATTAAAAGGAAAACCCGATCTTAAAGCCCTAATAATTGAATCAATGGCTTCGGGTAATTGATCTTCAAAAGCAACTAATCTTTTTTTTCTATCGGAATTTAATTTTAATAAAGGCAATACACTAAATAAAAAAAAAGCAGCCAGGCAAAACACTATATTAGAAAACACCAAGCCGACAATAGTTGCGCCAATGCTACCAAGGGCAATCATCAAAATGATGATTCTATAAGCGGGATAATATTTACCTGTTTGTTCAATTAAATCATCGATAGGTTTTACAATTGGCAGTGATTCTAACCACACTTCTGCGGGTGACAGATGCCTTAAGTATTTTTGTCTTACTAAAGAATATTCTGGTTGATGAGTTAACTCACCTAATGATAATAAACGCGTTCTTATTTTTTTTGCGTCTTTTTCATTATTACCAATCACAGGGACTAAAATTAATCTTAAGATTAAAAATCCAGCGACAGCCACCAACAATACAATAAATGAAATGCTATTCATAGATGGCTATCCAGTTGTTTTACTTTCGCTATAAAGGTCGTAATTAACGATAATACCGCGCTTTTTCATGCGTTCGTTAAACCTTGGTACAATGCCTGTTGTAACAAAATTACCCACTACATTTCCAAATTCATCCACACCCTTTCTATCAAATTTAAATATTTCAGACATAGTAATAATGTCGCCTTCCATACCCGTCACTTCACAAACACTCACCACCCTTCGACTGCCATCTTCCATACGTTCTAATTGCATAACAACATTAATAGCAGAAGCAATTTGAGTACGGATGGTTTTAATTGGTAGATCAAATCCCGACATGGTGACCATACTTTCAACTCTGCCGATCGCATCTCGCGGAGTATTAGCGTGAATAGTCGCTAATGAACCATCATGTCCGGTATTCATTGCCTGTAACATGTCAAAGGCTTCTTGGCCTCGCACCTCGCCGATAATAACTCTATCAGGACGCATTCTGAGTGCATTACGCACTAAATCACGCTGAGTTACTTCACCATTACCTTCAATATTTGGAATTCTTGTTTCCAATCTTACTAAGTTATCTAAATAAATTTGTAATTCAGCAGAGTCCTCGATGGTAACAACTCGCTCTGTTTCAGGTATGTTATTTGCCAAAGCATTTAACATAGTGGTTTTACCCGACCCCGTTCCGCCAGATACTAAGATGTTTAACCGCGCCTTTAGCATATAAGCAAAAATTTCGGCCATCTCAGGACTGATGCTCCCAAACTTAACCATATCCTTCAATTCTTTCTTATTTTTAGAAAAACGTCGAATAGACATTGACGGGCCGTCTAAAGATAACGGCGGGATTATAGCATTAACCCGTGAACCATCTAGTAAGCGTGCATCCGCATAAGGACAAGATTCATCAATTCTACGACCAACTTGCGCAACAATCCGATGAATAATTTTTAATAGATGCTCATCATCTCTAAAGGTCACAGGCGTTCTTTCTAAAATCCCAAACCGCTCTACAAAGATTTTTTTCGCACCATTAACTAAAATATCAGAGATAGTTTGATCGTATAACAAATGCTCTAAAGGCCCTAAACCCAGAATATCATTTAATAATTCACTAACGATAAGTTGTCGACTTTTGGGTGATATGGGTAAGCCATCTTCTTCAAGAATTCGCCGCGCAATCATACTAATTTGCTTTCTAGCTTCATCTTCTCCTAACTTAACAACTTGAGATAACTCAAGTAATTGCATTAGTTTTTCGTAAACAACGTCTTTGTACAAAAGCTCTTGATCTGTTAATAATTCAAAATGTAAAGACTCATATTGTTTGACTGGCTCTTTAACTTCTAACGGAGCAGTTTCGATAGCAGTTTCAGAGGGTTTTAAATCCGAACTTGATAAAGAGAATTTTTGAATTCTAGATTTTAAGGTCAAGGCAGTAGTCCAAAATAATCATATTAATTTTTACCAAATAATTTAGTCAAAATATTAGTGGTTTGAGCTTTCTTATCAAATTTAATATCTAAACTGCTTGTGAGTTTAAGTAAATGCTCTGTCACTTTTGATTTTTCTGCTATCTCAAACATCGGCTTACCTAAATCCAATGATTTTGAAACTAAATTATCGTCTCTGGGGATAACCACTATGTTTTTAAACTGTAAAAAATCTGAGATAAATTTGATATTTAAAGTAGAGTTGTCTTGATATTTATTAATAACAAAGCGAATTTTATTACCTGAGATTTCTAAATCCTTTTTGAGGGTATTTAGCAACACCTTTGCATGATGAACATCAGCAACAGTTTGGGACATGACAATAATAATAGTATCTGATTTATCTAAAACTACGGCTGAATCTATGTTTAATTGGCGAGGCAAATCAATAAATATGTGATCATAAAAATTTAAAATTAACCCCATCATTTGTTTAATTGACGTGGTTAACGCTTCATCAGGAATATACAAATGATCACTGGTGATATTAGTTAATAGTTTTAAATTACTCTTGTGCTGAGCTAAATAAGACTCAAATCCTGAAATATCAAGTGTTGAAACTTTTTCTAAAATATCAATAATCGCATATTCTGGTTGAATATCTAAATACAAAGACTGCGTCGGACATTGAAAATCAAAATCCAATAACAAGGTATTATTTGTAGAGTGAGTAGCGCAAATATGGGCTAAACTACACGCAATGAAACTTGCCCCATCACCACCTCTTACACCAATAACACTGGTTATTTTACTGATCTTAGCTTGACTATTTCTTATTTCATAAATAATTCTATTTAAAGTGATCGTCAGATCATTTAAGTTAATCGGCTCACATATATAATCTTTAGCCCCTGCTTTCATAGCAAGCCGCATTAACAAACTATTTTCTTCTTTGGCTATAACTAATAAATTTGTATTTTCTACAATAGGTTTTATAGATAATTTTTTTAAAATAGGTGCGGTATCAGCATCTAAAATTAATACCATTAATACCGATTCAGTTTTCTCATTAAACTCCAATTCGTATTGTGCGGAATCAACAAAATGACTACTAACTTCAATATTAATTAAAGAATTAACCAATGAGCTGAACTTTTTTACTTCTTCTGGAATTTTCCCAACAACCTTAATCTTTAATTCCTTTTCTTGCATACCCGCCTTTTACTCTTCTTAAAACTGTATAAGGTATTATTGGCCACCAGTAGAACTACTATTTCCACTTAAATTATTCAAATTACTTGATGTGGAGGAGTTTTCTGTTACACCAGATGGTTTAGTGAAGCTACTTCTATAACCATTTAATACTTGATTAGCTGAATAACCTTCCATTCCATTCGAGTACGAGCTCGAAGGAATAGTTGAGGCATTAGGATTTGCAATCTGACTTTGAACAGAGTTTCTTACTGCATCACCAATGTTATTATAATTATCAGTGTACTGTGCTTTAGATAAAGCACAGCCTATAATATTTATAGCTAAAAAAATTATTGCTATAAGCAGTATTTTAGATCTCATGATTAGTTTCCACTATTAATTTGATGCCCAAAGCGTTTTGTGGTTCCACCTAAACCTGCATTATAGTTTTTTGATTTATTAGTGGTGTTTTTTCCAGTCATTCTCCCTAACAAATAAAAATCAATTTCATCAGGTGCTACGAAAGCATCAACGGGGAGCTTTATTTGATCTTGTGACATCGGCTTTGCTAAATGCGGAGTAATCATAATCAATAATTCTTTCTTTTCATTAGAAGAATCACGATTTCTAAATAATCCACCTACTAAAGGAATATCAGCTAAGCCAGGGGTTTGCTGTTGATTATTAGTGTTTTGTTCACTAATTAAACCCGCAATAGATAAGGTTTGTCCATCCCCTAATTCCAAAGTTGAATCAGCTTCTCGAGTTGTTAAACTGGGCGTAATTGATTTAACCCCTGTTACTTTTGCAGCATCTGTAGATAACTGACTCACCACCACATGGGTTTTTAAATTAATTCGGTTACCATTAATAACGACTGGCGTAAATTCAATACCTACACCATATTGTTTAAACTGCACATTACACGGATTCTGAATAGTGGCGCCATTTTCACAGACTGAATAGGGAAACTGTCCACCAGATAGAAAAGAGGCTTTTTTACCACTTAAAGTTGTCAGGTTAGGTTCTGCTAAGATAGTGACTAAATCGATATCACGCTGCAAATTTAATGACCAATCCATTAAAGTATCCCCCATTACATAAGCCGCGCCAAAAGTTGCTCCACCTAAAGCTGCTGTGGTAGCAGTAGAAATAATTGACCAATCAAATGATCCGTTAGCGCCTTTATTTATTCCTTTATGTTGAATACTAAACTTTCTAGCGAATGTTCTAGAGACTTCTGCAATTTTTACTTCCAGCATAACTTGTTGCTCACCACCTATATGCATCATATTAACGATCAAATTAGTTGAACCATTACTAGCTGTTGCACTAACATTATCACAACCAAGATTTTTAGTGCTTGAGGATCCAGCACCTGCACTAGCATTAGCCTCTGTAGGCATGGTAGTTTGTGGGTTATATATTGCACTAGCTCCAGCCACTCTATTGCTGGATTGTAATGCTGAAGAAGCAAAACCTTGGGCAATTCTAATCGCATAATCCATTTTCTCAAGACTTGAAACTTCACCACTTAAAATAATACAACTTTGAGAACTACGAACTTCGATAACTTCTTCTGGTAAAGTTTCGAACAGCTTTTGCTTTAACAGTTCTAAATTATGGGTCGTTTCAACATCCAAAACCATCGTAGGACTACCATTATCATCCGTTAAGATAGCCTGAGTGGTGCCTAATGACCGACCTCTGATGAGTAATTGATTAGGAGGGAATAAATTAAAATCAGCAATTGAATCATTGCCCAGATTGATATGATTAAAAGGCTTGTCTAAAACAACGACTAAGGACTTGTTTAAAGGCACTTGCACATTAACCGGCGTAACGCTGGCACTAGTCCTTAATTCTGCACTAGCCCTATTAAAACAACTAAAGATTCCTATAACACATAGGATTAATAAGGTGGAGTGTCTCTTAATCGCCATTTAAAGTCCTTTGCTTTAGCGGTATGCATAATAGAGTAAAAAAACTACCAATTTAATACTGTAATGTTATTTTTATTTACATGTTGGGTATTATGCTTAATGGTTGGGGTTTTATTAACAACTTTTTCTGGTTTTGGATCCACGGGCACGGTTATTGGCTCTGCAGTACCGTCATTATCAAGAGGATTTCTTAGCGTAAACTGTAAAGATGATTTTTTTAAGGCTTTAACTAATAACTCCGCTTGTTTAGGAGTCACTTCAACTGTTAAAGTTCTAACAACTGCCGGCTTCTCAGTATTAGCCGTTGATTGTTGGTCTATAGCTAATACTTTAATATTTTTCAAGAGTGTTTCTGTAACCCCATCATCTTGGACGGCAATAATATCCACCTTATTACCGGGTAACACAAAACCCGCTACCCCCATTACATCGTCAACTCTAACGCTAACAGCACGCATGTCCGTAGTGATTAAAGCAGACAAATTACTTCCACCCAGAGAATCTTTAACTTGTGATTTTAAAATAATTTCGCCGACCACAAATTCGCGCTGTACGACTTTACCTATTACACCGTCTAAATTGGTACTTGAATCGACAGGAATTGACTCCTTAGGCCAAGACACTATTTTTACTTGATTTTCTTGAATTTTAGATCCAAATGGTATTAAAACCGATGCAACAACAACTGGAGTTAGATTAGACTCTTGTTTATCAACATGTGAAGCGGATTGAGATTCTAGCCAATTATTAGCCACCCAAGCAGCACAAGCAGCTAGTAGTAGTGCCAAGACTAAAGTAATAGGTAATTGCCTAAACATTATAAGTATGCAGCCATATAATTTATGGCTGCTAAATAAAAGTTAATATAACTATTTATTTTAATTTGTCGCCAATTGCGGCGAACTTAGCAGTTACATTTTCTCCTAATGTTGTTACTGCAGTAATTGCTACTACAGCAATCAAAGCCACCATGATTGCATATTCAACCATCGTTGCGCCACGTTGTTTATTTTTTGATACCATTTTTTTATTCTCACTCATAAAAATCACCTATACAATTAGATCACTTAAAATCAACTTCGCTTCAAAAGCCCTAAAAAAATATATCTTTAAATAATTTTTTCAGGATTCTACTACAATGAATAAGTTTTTTAAACTTATTTTGTAAAAAAAGATTAAATATAATCAATCATTCCAATTAATTATAAAAAATAGTAAGACACCTGTTCATAAGGACTAATTGAGTCTACTGACATAATGAACTTATGCGAATTATTATTTTTAAATATTATAACAATTAACTAATTAAAGTTTCTATTAAACAACCCAAATATCACTAGCTACAAGATTTGGATGCGTTGTAATGCCTAATACTTCAAAAACAATAACCCCACCATGCGCATCGCCGTTTGTATCATAAGATAACTCACCCGTAGTTGAGTTATATATAATACGATCAGTGGAATCATGTGCGACTCCAGATGGATCTGACCAAAACCGCGCATCGTTTACACCAAATTGGCCATTAACTCCACCCAACTGAGAAAAAGCACTCGCACTAATCTGCAATTTATCAGTACCCGAGACAAAATCTAAAATCAAATCTTTATTAACAGCCGGATTAGGCAAACTATCAAACCAAAAGGTATCTGCATCAGCGCCCCCGGTTAAGGTATCGTTACCCAAACCACCTACTAAAAGATCATTACCACTACCGCCATTTAATACATCATTATTAGCGTAGCCAAAAAGAGTATCCGCACCCACATTGCCATTAATAACATTGGCTATAGAATTGCCCGTTAGAATATTATCCAAATCATTACCTATAGCAGTGGTTGCCACATTTCCTGTTAATGATAGATTTTCGGCGTTAAGTCCATTAATTGACATATCAAAATTAACCGAACTTTTTAAAGAGTCAGTCCCTTGATTCGGTAACTCAATCACCGTATCTAAACTATTATCGATAATGTAAGTATCATTCCCTAAGCCACCCTGTAAGGTGTCAGCACCACTTTTACCATCGATAAGATTATTAGCGTTATTGCCAATAAGAATATTCGCACTCGCATTGCCTGAAAGATTAAACAATGCTGTTAAAGTACCAGAAATATCATAGTTTTCTATATTCATAGGCACTAAAACCGTCTTATATGCGCCCGTATAAACTCCTGTTACTTGCACAGTATCTATACCAGCACCAGCGATAATATTATCTTCAACTTTACCGATATTATTGATAGTTACAACAAAGGTATCATTTCCACCACCACCAATAAGCTTGTCAACTCCTAAACCACCTACTAATGTGTTATTACCAGAGTTACCGGTAATAATATTTTTGGCATCATTACCAACACCCAAAATATTAGCAGTTCCTGTTAAAGTAAGATTTTCAATATTACTACTTAAGGCAAAATCAACAGAGCTATTAACTATGTCTATTCCTTCATTATTATTTTCGAATACAGCAGTACCTAAGGTATTAACACTGTAATTATCATTGCCTGAACCACCGACAAGAAAATCTTGACCGCCATTGCCATTTAAGGTGTCGTTTCCTGCACCACCTAATAAAATATCTACACCCGCAGTTCCACCTAAATTATTAAAACTTGCATCACCTTTAATGACAGTAAAATTTGTTACAGATTGAGCAATACCAACATTTTGATCATCAGTTAGCACAGTTATGGTATCAACTTTGGTTGATGCGGTAGATATAGAAGCATTTGAAGGGATTGTAAAAGTATATTTCCAATCAACATTTATAGTGCCCAACGCCTCAGTACTATTACTTAAGATTGCTTGTCCTCCAGCATTACCAACTAAACTTATTGAGGAGAAATGGGTGTCTTTAACATTTGCGTCTTTAAAAACCGAATGACCCTTAATGGAAATAATCGGATATAAAACAGTGTCTGGCGTTAAAGCAACTGAATCTAAAACAGGAGGATACGGCAACTGTATTACCTCAATAGCCACTTGCACAGGTGTTAAAGATTCTGCTCCTATATTATCTTTTGCCACTGCAGTAAAAGCATTAACAATACCTAAGGCATTTAAATCTGGTGTCCAAAATGCCTGATTTCCAGAAGAAACTGTGTTGTTAGTAGTGGCATCCCATGGCGTTGCCGTATCTGCAGTAGCACCAATAAGTAAGGTGCCTGAGGATAGCGATTTAATAACAAAACTAACAACAGAGCCATCACTATCCGCCGCGTTACTTTGGGCAAGCAAATCTGCATAAGTGATTAAAATTTGACTCTGCTCAATGCCACTAGTGAGTGGTGATGAGAAACTAGATAAAGTGGGTATTAAATTTGAGAAAACTGAATAGTCAAAGTTTGCAGGAACTAAGTTTGATGCAATTACATTTTGTAAACGTACAGCCGTTATAAGAGCATAACTATTACCCGCCGCACCGTCTAAATCAAACTTTAATAAAGTATCAGGACCTGATTGCTCAAGTGATAAGAACCCCTTAGTAAAAGGATTAGATCCATCATAGTTTATGGCGGCGTTTCTTAAAAGATCAGAATAATCTAGTAAATCGCCCGTTGCACCTGATGCAAAATCAGTAATGACCGTAGGATCCGCACTGACTAAAATATTTGTATTATCTGATATTTTAATATTTCGAGTACCTTCTTGTAGGGTTCGAAATTGTTGAGCAGTAAGATTAAAAATATCTCGGCCGGCACCCCCAGTTAAAAATAAGTGCAGTACACCACTAGCCGTTAATTCATCATTACCGTCACCACCCTCTAAAGAAGCCGTAGCAATACCGTAATTATGTCCATCACTTAATAACTTTCCTGCAGACTTATCGATAACAGTAAGAATATCGTCCCCGGCTCCACCCAACAATGTGGCATTAGTCTGGCCAAATATTGTATTACTATCACCAAAAATGCTTAGATTATCGTTGTCAGAACCCCCATCCAAAAGGTAGGATTTAACAACTTTATAGGTATCTTCTTCTGCACTATTAAAATTACCATCAAAATAAACTGATAATTTATCAACCCCTGCCCCACCTGATAAAGTAGCGGCTCTAACCCAATTTGCGCTTAAGGTATCTGCACCATCACCACCATTTAAGTCAGCAGAGCTAAAGTAACTGGCGCTTAAATAATCAGAGCCAGCACCACCCAGTAATGTGGCTGTAGAATTCTTTTCAAAATTTGAATGCCCCTCAGCTGCTATTTTACCTGTTGCATATAACTTATCGTCTTGATCACCGCCATCGAGAATAACCGATGTTCCAGCCGCGGTTAGTACATCATTTCCTAATCCGCCTAATAGTGTCTCAGATCCGGCTGAAGCTGTAGCGGTTAAAACATCATTATCAGCGCCACCATCTAGTAAGTTTGAACCTTTATTATCAATTAAAATGTCATTACCGATACCGCCATAAAGCGTGTCATTTCCTTCCCCACCCAATAACGAGTCATCGCCTGCGTCACCATAAAGCAAATCATTACCTTCTAAACCACTTAAGGTATCGTTACCACCTAAACCGTGAAGAGTATCGTTGTAATGAGTACCTAACAGGTTATCAGCTAGCTCAGAGCCATTGATTAAGGTATTAATCGGTAACGAAGCAGTACTTTGACTATCTTGGAGCATCAGCAAGAACCATTTAAAGTTAATTTAAATCTAGTAAAAACGCATATTTATCTGATAATAGCCAAGATTTAAGAAACCCGTCAATATAAAAATTGTTAAGTTTTTATTACATGTAATACGATTAAAGATTAAATGAAATAATCAGCGATAAACTCTGCAAAATCAGCTTGATCATCACTCTTGATTGAACTTTGAAGTTTTTTAGCGGTTAAGTCATCTATATTTTCTAGATAGTCTTCTCTAAACTCTTCTCTTAGATACCTAGACCAGTCACTTTTGCCTTTACAAAGGTTATTAAATGAACCTATAAATTGAAGATGCAACTGAATTTCAGTTAAAAAGTCATTTAAAGCAGTGATTAAATAATCCTCCTCAACGGGGGCAACCTTTACGCTTTGTATTAGCTTTGCAATTTCAGTTTTAGCTATGTCTTTATCGTCAGAGGAGCCATCAGAAAAGGCATCAATCAGATCATTTTGTATCGCTTGATGCATTTCTAGCTCAGTTTTATACCAAAAAAAACTGCCACCGGCAGTTTCATCATCATAATCATCTTCTAAGAAAAACCCGAAAGGATACTCTAAGGGATTTCTACCCTGAGCGACTTCAAATGATTTTATTAATGCAGATTGCTTATCCATTAAATTCACCTTAGTTAATTTATTAAAATGTTACCTTTATATATTAAATGAAAAGAGCTTTAAGCATTGCACTTAAAGTTCTTTAGGTACAACCACTAAACTAAAATCTTAGCGAAAAACCCAAATTATCAGATGGTTAATGTAATAATAAATGTGATAAGGTAAGTTTTTATGAATTTCTGCATAACTTTACTAACACCTCACGCCTTATGGACAAACTAACCATCGACACTTATAACCTTGAGGCAGAACAAGTCGCAAAGTTACATGCTGGTTTAACGCCGACACGGCTTTACGCACTTGTAACCGAGTACTTTACAAAAAATATTCTAACACTTGACGTGGGTTGCGGTATTGGTCGAGATACAAATTGGTTAAATCAACAAGGTTATCCCGCAATAGGAATTGATGCTTCTGAGGGCATGTTAAACCAAGCAAAACAACTTTATCCAGACGTAAAGTTTATAAAAGATACCCTACCCGATCTTAAAACGCTTAACGAACAATGCTTTAAGAATATATTGTGTTCTGCTGTGTTAATGCATTTAAACCAGGAAACACTATACGCAGCCTGCCTAAGATTAATAACACTATTAGAACCTGCAGGGCATTTAATCATCTCAATTCGTAACACCAAAGCAGACAATCATCGAGAAAATGGCAAGCTGTATGAAGACATTGATATTGCAGAATTTAAAGATTTCTTTATGCAACAGCACTGCCAAATACTCATCGCCGAACAAGAAACCGAATCCGCCCGGCAACTGACTTGGTATAACTTTGTTATTAAAAAATAAACTGTAGATTTAAAATCAATGATTTTTTAGATAAGTTCTATGTAAACTTTCAACGCAGATACTGTTTGCGGTAATTGTTGTTTTTGTAATATCGCTAAAAACTCATCTTTAGATTTTGGTGGGTTCTTTAATGATTCCCGCTGTCTTTTAATTGCGCCACAGGCAATAGCCGGAGCTAAGTCAATTTGGCTATAAATAAACTCATCAGGATGAATCGCCTCAATGTCGTATTTTGATAACTCAGCATAGGGGAAATCTTTTAAATTAAACGTAATGATAGCATCCATACCTGATTTAATAGCCGAAGCATCATAGATAACAGAATACTTTGCCACTATTCGTAACCCATGCCCAAATCTTGGGCTTGGGCAGCTAAGTCATCAAGTGCCTTGAATCGGGCTTCATCAATACGTTGCTTATACTCAAATACATCATTTACCAAAATCCGTCGGTGCGAACCCACTTTTCTAAACGGAATTTTACCTTGCTCCAATAAGTCCACTATATGTGGCCGACTTACATTTAACAACTCTGCCGTTTCCTGAGTAGACAATTCTGCATGAATTGGCATCACAGTTATCGCATTACCTTTAGACATTTCTGTCAACATAGCGAGTAATAAATTTATTGCATAACCCGGTAAAATTAAATCCTCCGATTCATTATTACTGGCTATCTTTAAATGTAACCTTTCACTTTGGGCATATTTTGATAAAGCTCGACTGGTTATTTTTGCTTCTTCTGCTTCTTGCACTGTGGGCAAATGAACCACATTAGATAAAGTCACACTATATACTCCAAATTAATATTTGTCTGACACAAGATAAACGAAATAAACGAAAATGACAACGCGGATTTTTTAACCATGAATACTGACACCCTCACTAGAATTTATTCGCTTGATTGCCAGTGATAAACAACAGACAATAAGCCAAGCTAAAGCTTTAGCAGAACGGCTTGATAAAATAGACTTAGATGGTTTGGATCTTATTGAAACAATATTGGTTTATAAGTTACCGCACTTAAACCGCGAGGAGATTAAAAAGATGTTATCAGTATACGAAATCAAATTACAAGATACCCGTTTTTATCAAGAAGTATCTGCAGAAGGCGAGTTAATTGGCGTACAAAAAGGTTTGCAAAAAGAATGCATTAAATTAGTTAGTCGCCAACTAAGACGCAAATTCGGCGTACAACCAGAACTTGAAACCATATTACAAAGCTTACCGACCCACCCTTTAGAAAAACTAGAAGACTTAGCCGATGCCTTACTAGACTTTAAGGCAATGAGCGATTTAGAAACCTGGTTAGCAGATAATACAGGCTAAAACGCTTGGATTCATATTTACAACTATAACGATAGAGCATCATCTTTATCTAAGCGATCAAGTATGGCTAGGGCTTTATTAATATCACCTTGCTCAGCTAAAGAGCGAAAACGAATTTCAGTGTCCCAGGCCGCCAGAGCTTGAGCACTCATTTCTTCAACCAATTTATTGACACTCTGTCCACGACTGCGCGCATAAGATTTAAGACGTTGAGCCGTATTATCTGGCAATCTAATTGTTAATGTACTCATCTAATTGTCTCCAAAAAATCAGCAGGATTTTGTATCTTAATATTACACCATTACGATAACTTTACTAAAAATAATAACTTAAATACACCAAACAACCAATATAGTAAACATGCTGACAATAGAACGCTTAATCAGACCTACTTCACTTTAGGTAATGATAGTGTGTTAAGGTAGTTACGCCACATCACTCTTAATTGATTTTGTAATCATGAAAACGGACACCCTGTTTTACCGCTTATTTCTGCGTCAGCCGAAACTAGCGCTGGAGTTATTAGGGCTAGATTATCCTAATGATAGTTATCAATTTAGCTCAGAAGAAATAAAGCAAACAGCGTTTAGAATCGACGGTTTATTTAAACCTGTTACCGATAATCCAAATCAGCCACTCATCTTTGTTGAAGTTCAATATCAAGCGGACAATGATTTTTATGGGCGCTTATTCAGTGAGATGACCTTATATCTTTATCAAAATAAGCCAAAACGAGATTGGTTAGTATTAGTCATTTATCCACACCGGACAATTGAAAAAAAGCCCAGCATAGAGTTCTTACCTTTCTTAAACTTACCCCAAATACACCGCATTTACTTAGAAGATTATCAAAATCGGTCTGACTTATCACCCTCACTAGAATTTATTCGCTTGATTGCCAGTGATAAACAACAGACAATAAGCCAAGCTAAAGCTTTAGCAGAACGACTTGATAAAATAGACTTAGATGGTTTGGATCTTATTGAAACAATATTGGTTTATAAGTTACCGCACTTAAACCGCGAGGAGATTAGAAAGATGTTATCAGTATACGAAATCAAATTACAAGATACCCGTTTTTATCAAGAATTAAATTACTAGGACGTTTATTAAGACGCAAATTCGGCGTACAACCAGAACTTGAAACCATTTTACAAAGCTTACCGACCCACCCTTTAGAAAAACTAGAAGACTTAGCCGATGCTTTACTAGACTTTAAGGCAATGAGCGATTTAGAAACCTGGTTAGCCGAAAACACTTAAACCTAACCCACTCCACACCTGACTTGGTATAATTTTGTTATTAATAACTAACCCGTACCAGGAATTAATCTGTGACAGAGCGGCCACTCATTTACAACAAACTCGTTAGAGATTTAATCCCCGATCAAATCACACAATCTGGTAAATACGCAAAGACAGATACGCTTAATCAAGCCGAGTTTACCCACGCCTTAAAACTCAAACTACTAGAAGAAGCGCATGAGCTATTCCATGCCGATAATAGAGACGCGGTTATCAATGAATCGGCAGACTTACTAGAACTGATAGAAACCCTACTCAAGCAACACAACATTAGCCTTACCGAAGTACAGGATAAACAAAAGCAAAAACGCGACAAAGTGGGTAGTTTTGATAAACGCCTGATGCTATATGCCACAGCGACCGACCCTGACCTGCTTAATAACCCAATTAATAACCAAATTAAAGAGCCCCGCTTACCGCAATTACTGACCTTTAACTCAGTTACTGGCTTAGTGGATGTTATCAAACGCGAACTAGAAGATGCTGATGCCCTTTATATCGCCTCGGCATTTTATTCAAGAAGCATGCTTAACCTGCTCTTAGATCCGTTCTTAAAATTTATAAAACGCGGAGGAGAACTTAAACTCCTTACTTCCATCATGGGTAACTTTAACAACCCCAATGACCTCAAACATTTAAGCACCCAACTAGCCGACATTAAAGTAAAAATCTTCTACCCACTTGATGAATTTGGCCAAGCAGACTTTAGCCAAACACCACCACCCTTTCATGTAAAAAGCTTTCTATTTACCAAAGCCACCGGCCAACATGCCTTAATCGTGGGATCCACTAACCTTACGGAATCTGGCTTATCTAGAAACCATGAATGGAATTACTTTTCTAATAGTGAACCTAACCTCGTACTAAAAGATAAAGTCTCTGCCTTTCAGTATGCCCAACAAGAATACCAACACTACTGGGAGCAAGCCTCCATTCCAGTTGATGATGACTTTATAGCCGCCTACTTACCGCGTTGGCAAAAAGCGCACGAATTACGCACAAAAGTAAGCCAAGAAATGGCCGTTGCTTTTAAAACGACATTAGCACCCAGACCGGCACAAATCCAAGCCTTATCTGCATTGGCAGATCGTCGTGCAAAAGGCATTAATAAAACTACCGTGATTGCCGCTACTGGCTTAGGTAAAACCTATCTGGCCGCTTTTGACTACAAAGCAAGCGGCATGAAAAGCTTGTTATTTATCGCGCATCGAGAAAACATACTGATTAAAGCTTTAGAAACCTTTAGAGAAGTAACCCAAGATGCAAACTTTGGCAGTGTTTTATCAGGCAATCAAAAAACCAGCACCGCTAGCCCATGCTTATTTGCTATGGTGCAAACACTTTCGCAAACTGACACCTTAGCGCAATACGCAGACACCGCGTTTGACTATATCGTGATTGATGAATTTCACCATGCCGATGCCAGCTCTTACCAACGCCTACTGGCTAAATTTAAACCTAAATTTTTATTGGGATTAACCGCTACACCAGAACGCATGGATGGCCGTGATGTCTTAAAAATCTGTGATTACGATATCGCCTTTGAAACCCGCTTATTTGATGCCATTAATAACCGCTGGCTAGTGCCCTTTCAGTATTTTGCAATACATGACCCTAGCGACTATAAGACATTACGCTGGACAAGTCGGGGCTACATAGAAGCCGAACTGGATGCACTATTAATTAATGACACCCGCGCCGAATTAATCTTTAACAACCTGATTAAATTCTTACCCGCCACCGGCAAAATAAAAGCCCTCGCCTTTTGTGCCTCAAAAACACATGCCGACTACATGAACAAACAATTTAATCATCTAGGTGCCAAACGAGGGATTAAATCTGTGTGTTTATTGGGTAAAGACAGCATCGAAAACCGAACTACGGCCATACAACAATTACAAGATGAACAACACGCCTTACAAATCATCTGCTCAGTCGACATCTTTGGCGAAGGCATTGATATACCTGCTGTATCGCATGTGTTATTTTTAAGACCCACCCAATCCTTTACGGTATTTTTACAACAACTGGGTCGCGGTTTAAGACAAGTACCTGATAAAGATTACCTAGTAGCGTTAGACTTTGTTGGCAACTTTAAAAACTCTTATGTCGCCCAACTAGCCATTAACGGCTACACCAGCACCCTAGAATACAAACAACACAAAAACGCTAACACCCCAGAAAAATCACTACCCAATGCTTGCTACATCAGTGCCGATACTCAGGTACAACGCATCTGGGATAAAGATATTAAAGATATCTTAAATAAATTTGAAGCCTTACAAGATATGTACCGCGACATGCGCAGTAATCTAGAAGACTCACCCGCACTCATGGACTTTTTTGCTAACCCAGCCACCCATGACCCTAGCGTATATATAAAAGAGAAAAAATTCGGTGGCAACTGGTTACGCGTAAAAGCCACCATGGAAGACTTAACATCCTATGAGGCCAGCTTATTAGATACGCCCGCAGAGAGATTCTTACAACACATAGAATCAGAACTAAACCCAAACAAGTCATACAAAATGGTGGTGTTAAAAACACTCCTTGCGCTAAATGACACACATTGGCCAGTAGCCAACATTGCCGAAGGGTTCTTAAACTACTACCTAAGCAATCAAGACCGACTAGCAGATTGGGATGAATTGGCTAAAGCAACAGACCCTAAGCAATTTGCACTGAGCAAGGTTATTACGCATTTACTAAAAATGCCTTTAGATAAAATGACTAACACCGGTGGCGAGTTTTTTACTCTTGATAAAACCAAGCAAACCTTCAGCATACAAGCCTCTTATCAAGCCTATTGGCAACAGCCAGAATTTAAAATCCTAGTAGCCGATCGAGTCAACTTTGCTTTAACCAAGTATTTTTATCGTAAAGATAAAGAGGGGGCTCTAGCTGATAATTTAAAAGGATTCGCAGTAGAAATCCCCTATGTCAGTAATCCAGAGACTGGCTTTACTAACGAAATTAGAAAAGTTATTGCAGCAAACCCCAAAGCAACCGAGTGGACTTTTAGTTTTGATAAAGCCGGCTACAACGGCACTATGGAATTAGAAATTCTAGAAGGAGAAAAGTTTATTGCATGGACCCATACCCAATACAAAGACATTACCCGCTTTCCGGCACGGATTAAGGCGGCGGCTAGTGCTTTGTATTTTGAGGGTTATAGAGGCGAGCTAAATGTTGTGGTTGAAGGGATTAGAATATCACTTCTTTGCGAAAAAATTTATAAGTAGAAGAATTTATTTTAGAGGGGGATTGTGGATAGGTATCCTTCGATAAACTCAGGATGAACGGAGCAATTTTCTAAATCGGGCTTTCACTAAACAACCTTACCGCCTCATCATATTCAGAATGAATACTAAAGCCTGAATCAGTGCCGGGTGAGAGGTGTTGCACAGCTACATGTAAGATGCACACGACATTAAGTCCAGTGTATTTACCCGGCAAAGTATTCAGTGTGTATTTTTTTTCTGGGTTGTCTATTGATAAACCCGATTGACCGAGTGTTGCAGCTTCTATCGCTATGCCAGCTACTTCTTTATCAGATAAGCCGTGTATTTTTTGTAAGGCTTCTAAGCAAAACTTAACGGCTTCCGGTCTTAATTCTGTTTTCTTTTGGAAGGTTTCAAACGCAAACTCTCGTAGTCTATCTTTGGCTTTTTCTGCTTGCGGTGAGCCTGGGGCTAATTCAATAATTTGTTTGTAGAGTCTTTCTGCCTGTACTTTCCAGCCATCAGCACCTTCTGTTACTAAGCATTCCGCTAAGGAATACAGCGTAATGCTGTCTTGTGGATTTACTTGTGTGGCTTTGTTAAGGATACGTAAGGCATCTTTAATATTGCCTGTTTGCGCCATTAAGGTGCCGGTGGTTCTTAGTACATAGGGATCTTCATCATCCACATCAAAGGCGATATTGGCGATATCCACGGCTTTTTCTAAGTTACCCGCTCTAAGATAGGCAATCGCTAAGGCAGTCCATGCGTGCGCATGTTTGTTATTGATACGGGTCGCGGTGGACAGGCATTCTATAGCACGCTCAAAATTACCTTCATCGCTGTAGACTAAGCCTAAGTTATAGAGCGGTAGCGTATTATTAGGATAATTGAGCAGTAAGGCTTCGAGAAGGGGTTTGCCGGTGGCGTAATTGCCGTTATTTAAGGCTGTTAAGGCGGTTTCTGCTTGTTGTTTGGCGCGGGTGTCTTCGCTAATGTTGAGCGTGTCGTTTGTGATGTTAATAATGCTAAACAGTCCCGCTTTGTCGTAATCTTTTGCTAAAAAAGCCTGTAAGTTTTGTTTGAAATCAGGGTGAGTGATATCCCGTAGGTCTTCTGGTAGCTGAGACAGATCAAAATCTGCAAGGCTTGAAGTGAGGCTGATGGGTCTTTGCGTCATGTTTAAATCGGTTTAGCTATTAGAAAGTGTTCCATTCGAAACGGTCGTTTAATTCTAAACGATTTAACCATAAGCTAACGAGTTCTGTATCGGTAGTTTCGGGTGTGCTATTAATAACGTCATCTAATAATTTGATACAAATGCCCTCTAAGCCTTTAGCTTTGTAGGGTTCAAATAACTCATTTTGAGTAAATAAGTAGTCAGTCGCTAGGGCAAAAGCGCCGTTCATCGCTTGATGGCTATTTAATATCCATGCGGGTATTTGCGTGCTATCGACGTTTAAGCTGGGGATTGCGCTTTCTGCTTCTGTGAGTGCATACACTTTTTGGTTGTCGCGTAATTCGGGATAGTTTTTGTATATCCAAGACGAGATAGCTATTTGTGAGGGCATACCTCTGAGTTGTTTACCCAAGCCTGATTCGTAGTGTTTAGCATAGAGTTCGGCTTGTTCTGCATTGAAGCCTAATTGAATAAATTCGTTAATGGTCTTATCGACCGAGCCAGCTTTAGAGACCAAGTGTTTAGTTTCTTTTTGGCTAAAAAAGCGCAGTGCCACAGCACATTGTGAACCCACTAAATAGGCAATATCTTTGCGCTTTGGGTTGACGGATATTCTGAGTTGTTTGCTCCATTCCACTTCACTTAAACGCAAGATGGCGCCAAAAGTAAGTTGGTCATCCCAATCTATTCTAACTGGCAGTTTGGTTTGTTCCTCAGTGGTAGCGATTAAACGTGCAGCTGCTTTGTAGTTATCTTCGATCATGTGATGGTTGATGTATAAGGGATGAGGTCTAAAACGAGCCAATCCCCGCTACGCAGAGATTAACCCATTGATGGGTATTATACGGCTAGTTTGATAAAAGCTCTGCTTGGTTTGGGGTGTTGTTAAAATAGACGTGTACATTTATATAAAATTTTAGATATACTATGGCTTCTCATAATAGTCATATTTGACTTCGACTGGATAGTTTTGTCATGGCATTAAAGTTTTACGATAGCCCATTCCACGTTACTCATACTGAAGAAGTAGCGAATAAAATGGTCATTAAAGTTGATCTGTCTATTATGCTCAGCAAGTTAATTGCAGATAAAAACTGGACTCAGGCAGAAGCGGCTGAATTCTTGGGCGTAAAGCAATCACGCATTTCTGATTTAATGAATGCAAAAATTGAGAAGTTTACGATTGATGCTATGTTCGATATGTTAGATAAATTAGGCTTTAAAATTACGTGGTCTATGCCGTCACAACAAAAAGCCACGATGCAGATAAAGAAGACTAAAGTAAAGGTATCGCATAATTCGGACTTAGTTACTTCTTAACTCGGCTAATAACTCTTTTAAGCGTTGTTCTGCTACTTTCATAGCCTGTCTATCCACGCCATTTGTGGTTTTCGTAAAAGAATGTAACACGATCACGGTATCTAAATATTTGGTCACATAAACGCATCGAAAAGCGGGACTCCCATTCTTTTTTAATTCAATAACGCCTTGCCCTACGCTATCAAGGTAGTTGATAGGTAATGCAGGAGTCTGGCCAAATTGAATTTTTCTTAAGTCTTTACCGAACTCATCTTGAATATGCTCGGGCATTTCTTTATATTCTTTTTCTGCCGCGTCGCTAACAAATGCAAATCTTTTCATAAGGTTTAATAGTTAGATCAAGTTATTTCACTTGGGGTTAACGGATTTGCCGTCATCTTTATTTGATTTTTAAGGGATGAGGTGTAAAACGAGCCAACCCCCGCTACGCAGAGATTAACCCGTTGATGGGTATTATACGGCTAGTCTGATAAAAGTTTTGCTGGGTTTGGGGTGTTATAGCGGGGTTTTAACTATTAGTTATCTGCTTTTTAAAATCAAAAACCACTCATGGTGCGCAGTTCAGACGGAATGCGTGAGGGGTGTTGTTGAGCTTATTATACACAACAAATAATCTTAAGCGTTTTTGTGTGATCTGATTTGATGTTTATTAGCTTTGCCAGCAGTTATTTCGTTACGCATGGATACGAGTCCTTTTAATACCACCGGTTGGCGATCAGGAAACTCGGCCACTAAGCGTAACTCACCCCCCATGGCTTTAATGTAACTGCCTAGGGTTGAGATCAATAAATCACTTCTTTTTTCAAGTCGAGAGATGCTTTCTTGTCCGACACCTAAGGTTTCGGCCATGCGTTCTTGAGTCAGTGATAAAGCTAGTCTTAAGTCACGCAGGGTTTTTTCTTCGGCAATCAATTCAGCTGTCATCAGCGCTATTTGTTGCTGTCTTTCGGGTGGTAATGCCGCTATTTTGTCTTTTAATGCGATAGCCATTTTTTATTTCCTTGCCTGTTTAAGACTTAAAATATGTTCATCAAAGCGGATTTCTTTTATGTTGGTATGTCGTGAGCCTTTTAACGTATCGACTCTCGGGCGACCTAAACTGGGACCAAATTGTTCTAATAGACCGGCATGTGCCAATAAACCGTTTTGGACGGCTTCGGGCAGTTGGTCAAATTCGCCACTAAAGGCATCGTGAAAGAGTATAGTCCAAGTCATGTGATGGATTATGATCTTCTAGACATATGTCGTCAAGTGCATATTTTGTGAGTACGGATTACAAAGTGGCTACTTGGGTATTGTTTTACTTTGGGTTTTGGCTACCCAAACAGGGAAGTTTGGGCGGGCTGGAAGCCCCATTTAACGCCAGAGCGGGACACACAACATCATGCCATTTTGCATAATACAGATTATACGAGGTAGATGGGGCAGCGCTTTTCTGGCCCAGATACTTTGTATAATGCCCCTGTGCATTATGTATATTGGCATGATGTTGTGTTTTCCCGCACCTTAGCGCAAAAGATAAAACCCGCGACACACCGACAAAAAAAAACCATGCTATTAAATTTAAGTAAATAGGTTGGCGTTATTATCTGGCAGGGATTTGCCCCTAACTTAGCGTGGTTTTTTTTAGGCAGGTGGGGGAGGCGGTGGGTAATTTCACAGATAATTGAGAGAATCGGTCAGTTGATGAGCTTAATTAACGATATCAGATTGGTATGAGAACAGTAAACTTACTTACCTACGTTTGAGGGGGCTTTTTTTATCCAATATGTCGCTCGATAGTCATAATTTTCGACCGTAAAGGGTAAGTAAGCAGTACTAGGTCCGTTGTATGTTGTATTGGCTAATCCACTATATGGCGTTATTCCAGTAACTTGATTATAGACATTGCCATTCAAAATGGTTGAGGATGTTGCCGTACTCGGTAAGGTTATTGGCGTAAACCCTGATTGAGTACCCGTGTAATGACAATATAAAAGCACAACAGACGCATTCACCTCTTTGGCTTTTGTTATCGCGCCATCCTCACTGACATTACTGGCATTAAAAGCAGAATAACCGACTAGAACATAACCATTTTCACGCATAGACCTATCATCTACATCTTGGTTTCCACCCTGTCTAACTTCAATATTATCAGTTTTGATAATTAAACTTTTAAAGTCTATCCCAACAGACGTATCAACATAAAATTTTGAATAAGGTGATGTGCATCCCGTTACTATTATGATTAATGCCAGAGCTAAAATTTTCATTTCAATTCCTTATTCGTTAATTAGGTTAGTGAGATTTCAGTATTTGTAATGATTTTTAACACAAGCCTTGTTAATCAAAATCGAATATTAACAAGTTTATTCTAAAAAGTGAGACTATTGACCATCATAGGTAATTATCCTTCTGTTATTTATATTATTGTATAAATTTATAGACTGATAATATTAATGCTGCCTTAAAAATAAATAGATGCTGATTAATAACAGTGGCTTTAGGTGGGATATCCTTCGATAATCTCAGGATGATCGGAGCAGTTTGCTAATGCTAGATTTTATCAACCAAATACACTACCTTCCCTTCCCTGCTCTTCATATTCAGAATCTATACTAAAGCCTCATTCAGTTCTAGGGGAAAGATGTTGCACAGCGACAAGTAAGATACATACCACGTTGAGTTCTTTGTATTTACCGAGTAGGGTATTAAGTGTGCATTTATTGGTTCTTAAATTTGTTAGCTTGCATCTAGACCTCCCAATCAACAATTCTTAATCCCTTAACACGACTAAATTCGCGGGTGTTATGAGTAACTAAGGTTAAATTATTCGCCATGGCAATAGCAGCGATTTGCAAATCATAGGGTCCAATTGGTAGGCCTTGACGCTGGAGATAAGCACGAATTTCACCACAAATAAGTGCAGATTCATCATTAAATGGTAATGAATGAAAGACAGATAAAAAACATTGCTGTTTTTCCAACGTTTTATCAGGTTGCTTGCTTTTCATTGCTCCAAAAAACAGTTCGGCTTTTACCAATGCACAAACTGCAATATCTTGTGGCTGGAAACAATGTAGTTGTTTAAAGACTCTAGATTCTGGCTGGTTTAGATACACAACACATACATTTGTATCAAGTAAGTAAATCATTCCATTTCTAAACGTGTTTCATAATCTCCTTGTGGAGCACGTTCAATTGGATCATCAGCCAAACATCCAGATGTCGCTTCAAAAAAACCAATCGGCCAACCGTTGGAATCTGTTTCTTTAATTTCAATATCTTTATTTATATAACTATCAAGAGCTATGATGATCACTTCCACTGGTTGATTCTGTAGCTCTTCAGGAATATTAATATGAATAATACTAGGTGTTTTTTGATAAATCTGGCGAATTGCTTGCATTTATTTACCTCTTCTAATTTTCTGTATTTTAAGCACTTTAACGACTAATATCATTATTGGCAAGCTTATGAGAAGTTTAAACGATAAGCTTAGTGGATTTAAATTTATTCAACTAAAAAAGCCTTACATATTCATGTAAGGCATTTTTATAACTAGCTATTAATCAATTTAAGACACGTACTGCTCAACAGGGTTTGAGTAGTTGTACTGGTTGCGTTTATTAGATTCTGAGCTTGTTGATGTCGCTTTAAAAATATAATCTTTTCTATGCTCTAAATCAGTAATGATACCCTTTGCACTTGACACAACTTTAGTACACCATGCCGTATCATTTTCTGGCGCTGGTACGGTAGCGTATAAAATGATGTGCTCTGATGCTCTAGGATCAGCCTCAATAATATAATTAACCTCCCCAGGGTTGTTGCCGAAGCTTATTTTTAAATTAGGTGCGGGTAAAATACCGATGGGGGTAGGAATAGCTGAAACATTAAATCCTGATGATTCTAATTTAACTAAGTCATTTTCTGCTGTTAGGTTAACGTAATTTGCTAATAAACTGATTGATTCTTGCAAGTTTACCCGCGCTGCATTTTTATTGGCGGTATCAGCTTTACTGCCATCAATTGATTTTAATAACGCGGCTGAATATAGCGTTATCAACCCTTGAAAAACCGTTAAATTCGGCTTAGGGTCAGTATAAAAAGGGTTAGTTGTCATCTTAGTCACTATGTTAAATGCATAGTTAGCAAGTTCATTGTCCAGTATGTGAGACGTGCTGCTCAGTGCTTTTTGTTTCATAAATCCCTCGATTTGCCCTAGAAGTAGGCATGATGTGTTTGAAATCAATTCAAAAGTTTGCGTAACAGGCAGGTAAGTTTAAATGTTACGTAAGGGAGTATAGGCTCAATTGAAATAAAAACATTATAAATCGCAAAATCTAGGTAAATAGTTTTTTATTTAACTTAAAAATTTATACAAGCTATTGATTTATAATTATATTATAAATAATCTAGTTTTTAATACGCTGTTTATATTGTTGTACTAAGAGCTGATAGGGTCTTGTTTACTCTAAACGGGTTCTCTAATTGAGTTTATATGTCTGTAGTAACAGCAGATTAGTTTATAGTTGTTGTAAAGTAGCACGCGTTAGACAAATCAATTAACACCTAAGATAGAACCACATGCTTTATACTAGATACGCTTGTCTATGCATCAAGGCGACATGCTCCAAGTGTAGATGGGTATTTACCAGCGCTTACTAAGGCAATATCTGCGCTATATACGCTTAACTCTGCAGTAAGTATGGTTATATAAACGCCAAGATAAGGCTTACTTGCGACAACTACAGTCTGATCTATTTAATTTAGATACCCAACTACTGTACATACAAGCGTTTAAAACTCAGTTAATAACATAGGTATGCCAACACTTTGGATATGTTGGGCGTTTGCGCCTTCTTAATAGGCTAATATGGCCGAACATAATTATCAATTATATAAAACACTAAGCAAAACCATTGGGTATCACGAGAGATATCACGAAAACACTGATTTGAAATTTTTAAGATGTTACAGAAATGTAACTTATTGACTTAATTGGTCGGAATGACAGGATTTGAACCTGCGACCCCTTGTCCCCCAGACAAGTGCGCTACCAAGCTGCGCTACACTCCGACATACAATTAATTGTTGATAATGAATTATACTACAAATTACTTTAATCTGTTGAGACGTAATTAAAGTAGTTTTAACAACTCTTCTAATTCAGCTAGCATTTCTTTAATTAAGTCGGCTGATGATGATACTAAAGGCTCATTCGCTTGCTCACTCACCTTAATTTTATCTCGACTTAAATAAGCTTTAGCGCCACCAATTGTAAAGCCTTGATCATACAATAATTCTTTTATTTGTTTGATCAACAAGACTTCATGGGGCTGATAATACCGACGATTACCTCGCCTTTTAAGCGGGCTTAACTCTGTAAATTCTTGCTCCCAATAACGCAGCACATGTTGTTTTACATCACATAAATCGCTTACTTCACCAATGGTGAAGTAGCGTTTATCTGGAATTACAAAGTTTTCGTTATTATTGCTCTTTTCCAGCATAGGCTTCTACGCGAGCTTTAAGCTTTTGACCAGAACGGAAAGTTACAACTCTTCTGGCTGTAATGGGAATTTCTTCCCCTGTTTTTGGATTTCTACCCGGTCTGCTTGTTTTATCACGAAGCTCAAATTTACCGAAACCCGATATTTTTACTTGTTTGCCCTGCTCTAATGAGGTTTTTATTTCTTCAAAGAAAACTTCAACTAGTTCTTTTGCTTCACGTTTATTAAGACCAATCTCATCAAATAATTGCTCAGCAAAATCAGCTTTTGTTAATGCCATGTATCAATCCCTCAGTTTTGCATTTATTTCAGTTGCTAATAGATTTAACAGTCTACCAACGATAGTTTCTATCTCAGTTTCTGTTAGTGTTTGTGTATCATCTTGTAATACAAGACTTAAAGCAATACTTTTACTGCCTTCTTCTATACCTTTGCCTCTATAAACATCAAAGATAATGACATCTTGTAAGGCTTTTTCTGCACTACTTTTAATGCAGGTAATTATATCACCTGCTGAAACAGACTCATTAACAATCAATGCTAAATCACGCGTTACAGATGGATATTTTGAAAGTGCGGTAAAAACGGGTACTTTTTTATTTAAGAAACTGTCTTGATCTAATTCAAATAGAAATACTTGTGAATCAAAGCCTAATTGTTTTTCTAATTGGGGATGTAGCATACCTAACCAGCCAATTTCTTTACCATCAGCTGAAACAATCTTTGCCGTTTGGCCAGGATGTAAAGTCGATAACTCACCTTTTGTAAAACTAGCATCGCAACCTGATAACTCAAAAATAGCTTGTAAATCAGCTTTTGCATCATAAAAATCAACTTTACGCGCTTTCTCTGCCCATTGATCACTATACACATCACCCAAAACAAGACCCGCTAACATTTTTTGTTGTTGTGTTTCGCCATCTACTTTTGTAAAACGTAAACCTGTTTCAAAGAGTCTAACGCGGCTTTGTTGTCTATTTGTATTATATAAGGCTGCTTTTAATAAGCCACACCAAAGCGTGGTGCGCATAACTGCTAATTCTGAAGATATAGGATTTTTTAAGCGAATTGCTTCAACACCTGGCGCCACAATATTTTGTATTTCTTCATCCACAAAACTATAAGTGACAGCTTCTTGGTAGCCTCTATCAACAAATAAATCTTTAACACGATCAATTTCTAATAAGCCTTCAGTCACTTGGCTTAGTTCTGAACGCATAAACAAGCTACTTGAAGGCAAATTGTTATAGCCAAACACTCTAGCTATCTCTTCAATTAAATCGGCTTCGATACTGATATCAAAACGGAAGCTTGGCGGACTAACTTGCCAACCCTCTGCATGATCAGCAACTTGCATACCTAAGCGTTGTAAAATATCAATAACTTGCGCATCTTGTAATTCAATGGCGAGTGATTGTGCTATTTTAGATCGGCGTAAGATAACTGCGTTTCGGGCAGGTAAATGCTCGTTTGATGTGACTTCTGTAATGTCACCTACTTCACCACCCGCAATTTCAACTATTAATTGTGTAGCGCGTTCAATAGCACGATTTTGTAACTGCGCATCAACACCACGTTCAAACCTATGTGATGAATCTGTATGTAAACCAAAATTTCTAGCCTTACCTGCAATCGCTAGCGGTGTGAAAAATGCACATTCTAAAAATACGGTTTGTGTAGTATCAGATACAGCTGAATCACTACCGCCCATAACACCAGCAAGCGCTAAAGCTTGTTTATCATCAGCAATGATTAATGCTTGCGCATCTAGTTTAATCTCTTCGTTGTTTAGTAACTTTAATGACTCATCGGCGTTAGCATAACGCACAGTAATGCCGCCACTTAATTTACTCGCATCAAAGACATGCAATGGTTGACCTAATTCTAATAAAACATAATTAGTCACATCAACTAATGGGCCTAAACTTCTGATACCAGAACGACGCAAACGCTCTTGCATCCATAAAGGCGTAGGTGCTTGCGGATTTACCGCTTTAATGATGCGACCTAAATAGCGTGGACAGGCTTCTGGTGCAGTCACTTTAACTGATAATGTTTCAGTGTGAGTTACAGCAACTGTCTCTACTGCCGTTGTTGACCAATCCAATTTATTAAGTAAGGCTACTTCGCGGGCTAAACCCTCAACGCTTAAGCAATCTGCTCGGTTTGGCGTAAGATCAACTTCGATAATACTATCGTTGAGTGATAAATAGTCTCTGATATCAACACCTACTGGGGCATCATCAGATAATTCCATTAAGCCATGCGCTTCTGCAACTAAACCAAGTTCTTTTTCTGAGCACAGCATGCCAAATGATTCTTGGCCTCTTAACTTTGATTTTTTGATTTTAAAATCGCCAGGAAGTACGGCACCGCACAATGCTGCGGGGATTTTTAAACCAACTCTAACGTTGCTAGCACCACATACAATTTGCAAGGGTTCTGCTTCCCCGACATTAACCTGACATACGCGTAAGCGATCAGCATCTGGGTGTTGTTCCATGGCAACGACTTGGCCTACGACTACACCACTAAATTCTGCTGCTGCAGGTTCTACAGAATCAACTTCTAGACCTGCCATTGTTAATTGTTCTACCAGGGTATCTGTATTGATGTCAGGATTTACATAGGTCCTTAACCAGGCTTCACTAATTTGCATTCTTTAAATATCCTTTATTTAGACCGTTTAGTTAAACTGCTCTAAGAATTTAAGATCATTCTCAAAAAATAATCTTAAATCGTTAATGCCATAACGCAACATGGCTAAGCGCTCAACACCCATGCCAAAAGCAAATCCACTGTATTGTTCGCTATCAATATTAACGGCTTTAAATACTTCTGGATGGATCATGCCGCAACCCATCACTTCTAACCAACCAGTATGGCTACAAACACGACAACCATGACCACCACACATAACACATTCAATATCTACTTCTGCTGATGGCTCTGTAAATGGAAAATAGGAAGGTCTAAATCTAACTTGTATGTCTTTCTCAAAAAATGCGCGTAAGAATTCATACACAACACCTTTTAAGTCTGCAAAACTAACATCTGTATCTACTAAGAAGCCCTCAACCTGATGAAACATTGGTGTATGGGTTATATCAGAATCGCAACGATAAACACGGCCAGGGGCAATCACTTTTAAAGGTGGCTTTTCTGATTCCATGGTTCTAATTTGAACCGGAGATGTGTGTGTTCTTAAAACTGTGTGCGCATCAAAATAAAATGTATCATGCATGGCACGCGCAGGATGATGCGCTGGAATATTGAGCGCTTCGAAATTGTGATAATCATCTTCAATTTCTGGCCCTTCAACGACGGTAAATCCCACCGTTGCAAAAATCTTTGAAATACGTCTAAGTGTCGTAGTAACAGGATGCAATCGTCCTGTTGATTGTCCACGACCAGGTAAAGTTACATCGATACTTTCTGAGGCTAAACGCGCACTTAAAGCATCTGCTTCTAATTTATCTTTAGCGGCTTCGAGTTGTTGCTGAAATTGATCTTTAGCTTGATTGATAACTTGTCCTACAGCACGTCTTTGCTCAGGATCTAGGTTACCTAGCTCTTTCATTTGTAGGGTAAATAATCCTTTTTTACCTAAATAATTTACACGAACCTTATCAAGTTCAATAAGGTCTTTTACTGCGGCAAGCTCTTGTAATGCCTGCGCGAGAATCTCTTCTAGGGTAGCCGACACTGCACTGCTCGCTTTTGTTAGGGATTGTTGAGATGGAAGCTTTGTTCAGAAGAACATAAGCGTCACCCTGCCTCAAGAGAAGCAGGGTGATTTTTTACTTAAGATACAGGACTTTGATTTGCTTTAGCAATTTCGGCAATTTTACCGAATGCTTCAATGTCACGTACTGCTATATCAGCTAAGACTTTACGATCAATTTTAACATTGGCTTTAGTTAAGCCATTGATTAAACGACTGTATGAAATTCCGTACATACGCGCTGCAGCGTTGATACGAACAATCCATAAAGCGCGGAATTGACGTTTTTTCTGTTTACGGTCACGATAAGCATATTGACCTGCTTTTATAACCGCTTGTTTAGCTACGCGATATACACGACTACGAGCGCCATAATATCCTTTAGCTTGTTTTAATACTTTTTTGTGTCTTGCTCTGGCTGTTACACCACGTTTAACTCTAGGCATCTACTTATCCCCTTAACTGTATGGCATCATACGTATAGCCATACGTACGTCTGATGGATGAATAGTAGCTGGTGAACGTAGCTGTCTTTTTCTTTTAGTCGACTTTTTAGTCAAGATATGACGGCGATGAGACTGACCACATTTAAAACCGCCGTTGCCTGTGCGTCTAAAACGCTTAGCAGCTCCACGGTTAGTTTTGATTTTCGGCATTTGTTTGCTCCAATAATTAAAAAAGATCCTTGAGATATAACCCAACAAGGCAAAATGCATGGCCCTGAAGAATTAAACACATTACCTAGGTAATGTTTATAACAGCAATCCTTTGCCGTTAGCGAAACACTTTACAGTGCCTCTAAAATATCAACTGCCTATTGCTAGCCAATTGATAAAATTTTTATTTTTTCTTTTTAGGTGACATGACCATAACCATTTGTCTGCCTTCTAGTTTTGGAAACTGTTCAACAATAGCAAATTCTTCTAGGTCTTTTTCGATACGTTTGAGTAGATCCATACCGATATCTCTATGGGCCATTTCTCGACCACGATATCTTACGGTTACTTTAGTTTTATCACCTTCGTTTAGAAACTTAGTTAAGCTTCTGAGTTTAACTTGATAGTCACCCTCATCTGTTCCAGGTCTAAATTTTATTTCTTTAACCTGAATTTGCTTTTGTTTCTTTTTCGCAATAGCCAGTTTTTTATTTTGTTCAAACTGGTATTTACCGTAGTTCATTATCTTACAAACCGGGGGATCCGCGTTTGGTGATATTTCTACTAAATCCAAGTCTGCCGCATATGCAATCTGTTTGGCCTCATCCAAAGAGATAATACCTAATGCTTCACCTTCTGCCCCTGTTACTCGCACTCGTCTAGCAGTGATCGAATCGTTCAGGCGCGTTTCATCTTTTTTAGCAGCGATACCCTAATCCTCCAAAATACAATTATGTTCTATCAGCAATTTCTTGCTTAATTTGTGCGACAAATTTGTCAATTGACAGACTGCCTAAATCTTCACCCTTCTGTGTACGCACTGTGATATTTTGTTCTTCTAATTCTTTATCACCAATAATTACCTGATACGGTATGCGTTGCATAGAATGCTCGCGAATTTTAAACCCGATCTTCTCATTTCTCAAGTCAATTTTCACTCGAATGCCTTGGCTTTCTAAGTTCTTCAAGATTTGAGTTGCATATTCAGCATGTCGATCGGCAATATCCATCACCACTACTTGCACTGGAGCTAACCATAAAGGGAATGTTCCAGCATATTGCTCAATTAAAATTCCGATGAAGCGTTCCAAAGAACCTAGTATGGCTCTGTGCAACATTACAGGTACTTGTTTAGATCCATCTTCAGCTATATAAGTTGCACCCAAACGCCCTGGCATAGAGAAATCCACTTGGATAGTGCCACATTGCCATACACGACCGATACAATCTTTTAAAGAAAACTCTATTTTAGGTCCGTAGAATGCACCTTCACCAGGTTGCAAATCCCACTTTAAGCCTTTGTTATTTAGAGCCAGTTCTAAAGCATTTTCGGCTTTATCCCAAACAGCATCGTCCCCTACTCTGTTTTCTGGACGTGTTGACAATTTCATAATGACTTCTTCAAAACCAAAATCACTATAAATTGAAAATAACATATCTATAAAAGTAGATACTTCTTCTTGAATTTGTTCTTCAGTACAAAAAATATGCGCATCATCTTGCACAAAGTTTCTTACACGCATTAAGCCATGTAATGTACCTGAAGGTTCATTTCTATGACATGAGCCAAACTCGGCTATTCTGATGGGTAAATCACGGTAACTTTTAATACCTTGATTAAAAATCTGTACATGACATGGGCAGTTCATTGGTTTAACCGCATAGTCACGACTTTCTGAGTGCGTCGTAAAAATCATCGCACCAAATTTATCCCAGTGCCCTGACTTTTCCCACAATGAACGATCAACTAATTGCGGTGTTTTTACTTCACCGTAACCATTGACGCGTAACTTCTCACGAATAAACTGTTCAATCTGTTGGTAAATAACCCAACCTTTATCATGCCAGAAGATCATGCCAGGGGCTTCTTCTTGCATGTGAAATAAATCAAATGTTTTAGCTAATTTACGATGATCACGCTTTTCAGCTTCTTCTAAGCGATGTAAATAGGCTTGTAATTCTTTCTTATCTGTCCATGCTGTACCGTAAATACGTTGCAACATTTCATTTTCTGAATTACCGCGCCAATAAGCACCGGCAATCTTCATTAATTTGAAACTTGTTAACTTACCCGTGCTAGGCACATGAGGTCCACGACATAAATCAGTAAAGCCACCTTGCTCGTACAAAGATAAATCTTCGTTTGAAGGAATAGACTCAATTAACTCTGCTTTGTAATTTTCGCCAAGATCTTTGAAAAACTTAACAGCGGCGTCACGACTAACAACCGAGCGATTAATGACATAATCAGCTGAAGCAAGTTGCTGCATTTTCGCTTCTATGGCGGTTAAATCTTCAGGTGTGAAAGCTCTATGATATGAAAAGTCATAGTAAAAACCATTTTCTATGACCGGCCCAATTGTGACTTGGGCTTCTGGGAATAGTTGTTTAACTGCTTGTGCTAATAAATGCGCTGTTGAATGTCTTATAACATCAACACCCTCTTCGTCTTTAGAGGTGATAATTTGCAATGAAGCGTCTTCTGATATCAGCGTACTCGCGTCAACCAAGATATTGTTAACTCGACCAGCCAGGGTTGCTTTTGCTAAACCAGCACCTATTGATTGAGCCACATCCATCACTGTTACTGCGTGATCAAATTCACGGCGAGAGCCATCAGGAAGAGTAATTACTAGCATTTTATATATTTTTAGTTGCTACAATAAAAAAAGCACCGCTTAAGCAGTGCTTTAATGTCTGGTAGGCACGATTGGACTCGAACCAACGACCCCCACCATGTCAAGGTGGTGCTCTAACCAACTGAGCTACGCGCCTGAAGTTATATAAACTTCAATAAGCCCACATTATACCAAGAGATTTGAGTTTAGCAACCCTTAAATAGATTCAAGTAATTAGATGACTATCTTCTTTTCGAATCTTTTCGATGCGTTTCAACTTTAGCTTCTGTTATAACTGGCTCATTTCTCTCTAAACCCGCAAATTCGAATAAAAGATCCAACTCTTTGTCGGTTAACTCATAATAAGTACAGGTTTTTAAGCGCTCTGGCAATACAACTGGCCCATAACGAACCCGCATTAAACGACTGACGATAACTTCTTGCGACTCCCATAATCGTCTTACCAAACGATTGCGACCTTCACTTACAATAACGTGATACCACTTATTGGCACCTTCACCACCATAAAAATGAATCTCGTCAAATTTAGCAACTCCATCCTCTAACTCGACACCTTGCTTTAGCAACTCTAAAGTCGCATCAGACACATCACCTAAAATTCGCACGGCATATTCACGCGGAACTTCTGTAGAAGGATGCATCAATTTATTAGCTAATTCACCATTATTAGTGACCAGTAATAAACCAGAAGTATTGATATCTAATCGCCCTACCGAAATCCAGCGAGCAGTTGTGAGCTTTGGTAATTGGGTAAAAACAACAGGGCGACCTTCAGGATCACGGCGCGTAACAACCTCTCCAGTTGGTTTATGGTAAAGCAACACTCGTGTAGGTTGTATAGCAAACTTTTCCCAATTAACAACTCGATCATTTAATTGCAAATAATCGCCCTGCCTTAAACGATCGCCTAATCCAACAATTTGTCCATTAATCTTTAATCGACCTTCGGCAATCCAACGCTCAACTTCTCTTCTTGAACCTACCCCACCACGCGCCAAAACCTTTTGAATACGCTCGCCATCAGTAACAATCTGATTGACTGGTACTGCTTCTTTTTTTGTTGGTTGCTTATCGAAATTCGGTTTTTTTATGACTCGCTTCGGCTGTTTACTTGCTTCTTCTACCGGCTTAAATCGGTCTTGATTCCTGCGCTGTTGCTTAGGAGACTTAGACACCTTATTGGCAGAATCACCCGTTTTATTGCCTTTACCTTGACTAGGTTTGTTACTATTCACTCGTTACCTGCGTTAATTGTTGTACATTATCTTTATCTGAAAACTGTTGTATTTCAGTTAGAGTGGGTAATTCATTTAAAGATGATATATTAAAATAATCCAAAAAATCTTTCGTCGTGCCATATAAACCAGGGCGCCCAGGCACTTCTTTATGCCCTATTATCTTGATCCACTCACGCTCCAATAAAGTCTGCATGATACTAGAACTAACACTCACGCCTCTAATATCCTCGATATCTGCACGAGTCACTGGTTGACGATAGGCAATAATTGCTAAAGTTTCTAATAATGCTCTAGAGTATTTGGGCGGTCTTTCTTCAAATAATCGCGACACCCAGTGTGATAAATCTTGCTTAATTTGAAAGCGATAACCATTAGCAACTTTCTTTAACTCAATTGGCCGACTTAAATACTCATCGGTAATTGCTTCTATAGCTAATTCGACTTCTTTTAATGGCGGACGCTCCAACTCAGGAAATACATCCAACACCTGTCTGGGTGTCATGGGTTGTTTAGCTACAAATAAGATAGCTTCAACTATTCGCTGTGTATTCACATTAAAATCAATTTGCTGTCTGATGGTAACAATGGGTTCATTTTCGACAATGTTTATAACATCATCTTTGCGCGTTATCGGCTTTCTAAATTTGCCAAACGGTCTTAACTTTACTAATCGAACCGGCTTTTGCTCAACTATTTGAGTTGCAACAACTTCTACAAATGCAGTGTCAATTCCAACCTCAACCGATTTTTTGACCCTTGGTTTTACATTTCTTTTAGATAATTTCTCGACCGGTTGCGAATCCGGAACCTCTAACTCTGATTTCTCCAAAGGGTTCGGATTGGATAATTTCGATGAGTCCTTCTTTTCCGAGTTCGAGGATGGCCAAAAACGAGACAACGATTCCGTGTCGACCTTCTTTTCTGATAAATAATTGAGAGAAAATGAGACTATTTTCTCCTTTAAGTTTTTCCAAAATGGTTGCCATTCGTTCACGGACAGATAACGCTTCTTTAGTTATTTGGTGATGACTCAATTGCTCAACACGTTTAAGGACATCTTGAAATGCGAATAACATATCCTTTAACAGCACATCCGGCAGTTGTTGCTCAACACTCAAGGGTGAAACATCTATATCAATAGTGAAAATATCCCGCTCAATTCTAGGTAACAAGTCAATTTCTTCTGCTGCCTGCTTGATACATTCATATTCTTGTAATCTTCGTATTAAAGTCGCCCGAGGATCTTCTTCATCTTCTTCTGACTCCTGTTGTCTGGGCAACAACATCCTAGATTTTATTTCTGCTAATAAAGCCGCCATCACTAAATATTCAGCAGCTAACTCTAAATTTAGCACATCCATAATCTGTATATAAGAGATATATTGATGGGTAATTTGAGCAATAGGGATATTAACAATATCTAAGTTTTGTCTTCTTATTAAATAAAGTAATAAATCTAAGGGACCTTCAAATAAATCAAGAAACACTTCCATTGCGTCAGGGGGAATATATAAATCCACTGGCAATTCATTAAAGGGCAAGCCATTAACTTTTGCAAACGCGCTTTGTGCAATTAATTGCTCTTCAAGGGTATCTGTCATGCAAGAAGTTACAGACCCGCTATAGAAAAAAACAGGTTTTGAGCCAAAAATAAGGGATAAGCCAAGATTACGTTTAATACCTTAAAATATAATAAAGCCATCAAAATAATAAAACCATAACGCTCTAATTTATTGTATTGCCATGCCCAATAATGCGGCAACATACCTGTCAAAATTCGACTGCCATCTAATGGAGGAATGGGGAGTAAATTAATAATAGCCAAAACCAAATTTATTGAAATACCAGCCACACCAGAGTAAATCAAAGGTTGCGACACTGGTTCAAAGCCAGCACCGATCATAACACCCAACCGAGCAATCAAGGCCCAAAACAAAGCCATTAATACATTTGATAAAGGACCAGCTACGGCAACTATCGCCATATCACGCAGGGGTTTTTTAAAATTACGTGCATCAACTGGAACAGGCTTCGCCCAACCAAAAATAAACCCAGTACCTGTTAATAACAATAAGCCAGGCAGAATAATAGTGCCTAAAATATCAATGTGTTTTATCGGGTTTAAAGTTAATCTGCCTAAAGCAGAGGCTGTGTTATCACCATATTTTTTAGCGACCCAACCATGTGCTACTTCGTGTACTGTAATTGCAAAAATCACTGGCAATATCCACACCACGATTCTTTGAACTAAGGTTAATTCTTCCATTTATTCAAATCACTTATTCTTAAGTTAACATGGGAGCAAGACCTTTGCCCTGCCTAATAATCTCAGCCCCTTGCGCCGAAAACTCAATCATTGTGGTTATTTCATGATTGATAATACCCGCATCAATAATTAAATCTATTTCATTTTCAAGACGTTCTTTTATGTCATAAGGGTCAGTCATTGCATCAGATTCCCCTGGTAATACCAAACTAGAACTTAATAAAGCTTCACCTAATTCTTGCACCAATAACTTGGTAACTTCATGATCCGGAATTCGAATACCAATTGTTTTTTTCTTGGGGTGTTGCAATCTCTTTGGTACTTCTCGAGTTGCTTCTAAAATAAAAGTAAATGGCCCAGGCGTTAATGCTTTAATTAAGCGATGTGCATCGTTACTAATTTTGGTAAACATTGAAACTTGCGTCAGATCTTTACAGACTAATGTAAAGTTGTGTTTATCATCTAACTGTCTAATGCGTTTGATTTTATCTAAGGCTTGTTTATCATCTAATTGACATGCTAAGGCATAAGATGAATCCGTTGGATAAGCAATAACACCACCTTTACGAATGATTTCGACTGCTCGGTGAATTAATCTCAATTGCGGATTGTCTGGATGAATTTCGAAGAACTGAGACATGGTAGGAACTTGCAATAATTTTAAAGATCAAACATTATAACTTACATCGACTAGCACTTATAGTGTGATTGATTATAATGGATAGCAAATCACCCTTCTTAAAATTCAATTACCTCAAAAGATTAAACGCTAAATAGTAGATGATTATTAAAATATCCTTAGCATTTCTTGCTATTGCTTTTACATTATTTGTATCTGCTGATTTGCTATCGGAACTAAACTTAACTAAGTTTTCTCAGCTAACAACTCATATAGGAGTTATCTGTCTATTTGCTGCCTTTTTAATCTTATTAGTCAGCGGATTATTTTTGATTCTTTCTTATATCAAGAATAACCTAGCAACTTATTTTTCATCACATGAACGGATTCAGCGAAGACTACTTTTTATAAGCGCTAAACAAACGCAGTTACAACAATTATTTTTCTTTAAATCTCAGAAGATAAATTACTCTCATGGGATAAATAAAAAACGCCTACTGAAAGCCAACAACAAAAAACAGATAAAAGAATTGTTAGCCTTAACAAATAGAGACTTACACAAACTTAAAAACCATTTACCTAAAGCCGACTATTTATATCTAAAACAAACGAGCAGGCAGTTTTATAATGACGACAATCTTGTAGCCTTGTTAGAATTACAACAAACAATTTCCACGCACTCGTCTCTTAAATGAATTATTTAAAAAACTGGACATTTTCAGTACTAAAACTTTTTCATACTATTAAAGATGAGAATCTTTACTGGCAAATTAATAATCAGGAGCAACAACTACAGCTAAAGCACGAAAGAATTTTAGCTAACAAATTATTAGAAGAAAATTTAAAAAAAAGAAGCGTCGCTCTTGAGCATGATATTGACTTAATGCGCACAAGAAATGCCGCTGATCTTGTGATGTTTAAAACTAAATGTACACAGGATATAAAAGACTATAAGCAGTATTTAGCATCATTAGATCAACTTAAGCGCTCTATTCAACTAAGTTATACGCACTTACCTGAGGCAGTCGCATTCACAATTCACCATCATGCAAAACAATTGCTGAACCAAATGTGGGATGCAAAAGATTTTGAGCAAAAAATGCATCACGAAATGGCGTTAATTAATTTTATGACAACTGTCCACGAGGAAGCTCGCCTAAATCTCGAAGGAGAAACGGCTGGCAAGCTACCCGACAGAACACTGAGTTTGATCGAACAAAATAAAGCTAATTAAAAGAATCTATTTTAAAAGCCTTGTTGGATGGATTCTTTAATATCGACAACACATAAAGCGGTCATATTAATAATCCGTCTTACTGTCGCGGATGAAGTAAGAACATGAACGGGTTTAGCGCATCCTAACAACACTGGCCCAATAACAATCCCATTTCCTGCCGCCGTCTTTAGCAAGTTATATGAAATATTAGCGGCATCTTTATTTGGAAATACCAATAAATTAGCACTTGAAGTTAAGGTTGTAGAAGGCATTAGTGTCGTTAACAAATCATAATTTAACGCCGCATCTCCGCGCATTTCTCCGTCAATTTCAACATCTGGCGCCTTATCTTTCACTAACTCTAATACGGTTCGCATCTTTCTTGCAGACTCACTATCATTAGATCCAAAGTTTGAGTGAGAAAGTAAAGCAACTCTTGGCACAACGCCTAAACTACGTAATTTTTCTGCCGCTAAAATTGTAATTTCAGCTAACTGCTCTGCAGTAGGATTATCATGAACATGCGTATCAACTAAGGCTATTTGTCGTTCAGGCAACATCAAAATATTCATAGCCGCATACACATCAGCACCTTTTCTATGTCCCAATACTTGATTTATGTAAGTCAAATGTTGACTGAAATCACTAAAGATTCCACAGATCATACCGTCTGCAACGCCTTTGTATATCAACATTGAACCAATTAAAGTTAACCGACGGCGCATTTCAAGTTTTGCGTATTCTTCAGTTACACCCTTTCTTGCGGCCATACCCAAATAAGTTTGCCAGTAATCTCTATAACGCTCATCTGATTCGGGATTTATAATCGTAAAATCAATATCAACCTTTAAGCGCAAGCCTAACTTTTCTACACGAGACAATATAACTGCTGGGCGCCCTATTAAGATTGGCACAGCAATTTTTTCATCAACGATGACTTGTATTGCCCGCAAAACTCGCTCTTCTTCAGCTTCTGCAAATACAATTCGTTTAATATCAGCAGAAACGCTTTTTGCCGCTTGAAACAATGGATTCATAAAAGTTCCACTGTGATAAACAAACTGCTCTAGCCTTGAAATATAAGCGGACATATCTTTAATGGGACGCATTGCCACACCAGATAACTCAGCAGCCTTTGCAACTGCAGGCGCAATACGTGTCATTAATCTTGGATCAAATGGCAGAGGGATTAAATAGCCAGGACCAAACGATAAATCGGTAATACCGTAAGCGCTTGCTACTACATCTGACTGCTCTGCTTGCGCTAAGTCTGCGATAGCATAAACAGCGGCAATTTCCATCTCACGGGTAATGGTGGTGGCTCCGCAATCAAGTGCACCACGAAAAATATAAGGAAAACAAAGTACATTATTAACTTGATTAGGATAATCAGATCGGCCAGTAGCAATAATTGCGTCTTCTCTAACCGATTTAACCACTTCAGGTAATACTTCTGGATTTGGATTTGCCAGCGCCAATATAAGAGGATTAGGCGCCATCAACTTAACCATTTCCGCTTTTAATACATTACCAGCCGATAAACCTAAAAATATGTCTGCATCACGAATAACATCAAGTAACGTTCTAGCCGTTGTATCTTGAGCAAAACACTCTTTATGCGGGTCACTTAATTCAACTCGTCCTTTATATACAACACCGGCAATATCCGTAACAATAATGTTTTTACGGGGAAAACCTAAATCTACTAATAAATCTAAACAGGCTAAAGCAGCGGCACCCGCGCCGGAAACAACCAATTTACAATGGTTAATATCCTTATTAACCACTTTAAGACCATTTAATATAGCCGCACCAACAATAATCGCTGTTCCATGTTGATCATCATGAAAAACAGGAATGTTCATACGCTCACGTAGTTTTTGCTCAATGTAAAAACATTCGGGAGCTTTAATGTCTTCTAAATTAATACCACCAAAACTGGGCTCTAAAGAAGCAATAATGTCGCAAAGCTTATCTGGATCTTGTTCATTAATCTCAAGATCAAAAACGTCAATACCCGCAAACTTCTTAAATAAAACCCCTTTGCCCTCCATAACAGGCTTAGCAGCTAATGGACCAATATTACCCAAACCTAAAACAGCTGTACCATTTGTAATAACTGCAACCAAATTACCACGTGAGGTATATTTGTAGGCATTTGCCGAATCTAAAACTATTTCTTCGCATGCAGAGGCTACACCTGGGGAATAAGCCAGAGCTAAATCTCGTTGATTTGTTAATTGTTTAGTTGGAACTACACTGATTTTTCCTGGGGTAGGAAACTGATGATATTCTAAAGCGGCTTCATGTAATTTGTGAATGACATCTTCTGTTCTATCAATTGGTAAACTCATAACCCGCCTTAGCAATAGCTAATATTTATTTAGAAATGTTACTTAATTTTAACATAATTATTAGTGTTTTATTAACGCCAATGTAAGCAAATAAGCGGTTTATAGGAATTAAATACCCCTAAGTTGGCGTAATTTAAGCGCGTTATCGAACATGCTTACTAAGATAATTAACCAAAGCAAACCTAATTACAAATAGGGTCATTACAGTTGGAAAAAATAAGAAATTTTGTTTTAACTCTAAACTTATAAATATGACTATCATAATTGCCCATGGCTGTATTACAGCTCGTGAAGCTAAAGATTGCATAACTGAAAATGAGACAGGATCGATCTTTTGTTGAGCACGCTCTAACTGCAAAGTTATAAGAGCTGTCACCATAGCAAAATACAACGGATAGTAAAAATACATGGGAGCATCACTGTTAAAATCAGGTTGCCAGTATGAAAACCAAATTAAAACAATACTGCTAGCAAATAAATCATACCAAATGAAAATACGCCATTTTTTAACTAAAACGGCACAGAAACTAATAATAGCGACCCCCAAACAAAGATAGGTCAATGAGGGCATTAAGAGGATCTCTTTAAAATTATTGTTATCTTGTGCAAACAAACATAACAACAAATTAATTAAAATAAAAAGTGGCATATTAATAGTATCTTGTGGGGGCAAGAATTACATAAAGTACGTAATCTACTTTAAATGATACCCGTCTGTTTATATCCGTCAACTAAGGTACTTGGATATATTTTCTGATAAACCATTTAATTCTCTTAGCAAGGTTGCATTTCAAACCAGCCCTATTAACACTCTAGACTGCTTTTATGCTTAAATATAATGATGTATTGATTAGCACCCCACCCTTTAAATAAATAAAATTGCAATATGAAATTTTCTAGAATTTTTCTGTTTTTATTCATCGTCATTGCGTTTAATGGCTTAGTATTTTTCTTAAATAATTTACCTGAAGATGCTGGAACGGATGTACCAGAAGGCAAAATTAACAGCTTTTCTTATGCTCCCTTCCGTGAGGGACAAAGCCCTCTAACAAAGATATACCCTACGACAGATCAAATTGATGACGATCTTAATTTACTCTCTAGTAAAACCCATAATATTAGAACCTATTCAAGTAGAGACGGCATGGAAACCGTCCCACTAACTGCCCGCAAATATGGACTAAAAGTAACTCAAGGGGCTTGGCTGAGTAGTCTAGAGACAAATAACGATGCAGAAATTGCACAAGTCATTAAATTGGCCAATGAATATCCTGATGTCATTACCCGTGTAATTGTAGGAAATGAAGTACTGCTAAGAGGCGAATTAAAAGTTGATAAATTGATCGACTACATACGCCAAGTTAAGCAAGCTATCAAACAACCGGTTTCTTATGCTGACGTTTGGTCATTTTATTTACGCTATCCGCAAATTGCCAACGAATTAGACTACTACACCGTTCATATATTGCCTTATTGGGAAGATGAACCCCTTAAAATTGATGAAACAGTTGCCCGTGTTGAAGAAAACTATTCAAAAATCCGCGATGCATTTCCTGGTAAACCCATCTTGATTGGCGAATCTGGCTGGCCTAGTGCAGGTCGACAAAGAGGTGGCGCAATACCCAGTGTATTAAATGAGGCAAAATTTATTCGCTCACTTGTAGAGTTATCTAATAAAAACGGCTTTGATTACAATGTGGTTGAGGCTTTTAATCAGCCATGGAAAAGTAAATTAGAAGGTGTTGTTGGTGCAAATTGGGGAGTATTTTCCTCTGATCGTAAAAGAGTTTTTCCACTAACCGGAAAAGTAATAGAAAACACAAACTGGCCTAAATGTTTAATATTTGTCAGCTTAATAACTTCTCTGCTAGTCGCGGCCCGATATAAATCGATACTTGAATTAAAAGCCTTACAACAATTCGTCTTAATCGCTTTCACACAAATTTTAACGGCCCTTTTAATCAGTCAAATTAATCATGGCTGGTATACCAGTTATGAAGTTATGCAACGCATACAAGTTGTATTTGTGGGAGGCTTAAGTTTTATATTAGAAATACTTTTACTACAACATACGCTTAATTTACTACACAACAAGTTGAAAGAAACAACGGGGGTTTGGATAAGATATATTTTTATGGCGTTTGTCGCTATAGCCCTCTATAAATCACAATCACTTGCAATGAGCGGACGATATTTGAGTTTTCCTTATCCAACTACCTATATACCTGTCATTGGCATAATTGGATTTATGCTCATTCGTTTTTTCAAAAATGGCTGTGATAAAAGTATAGCGCTACAATTCAATGATTTGTTGGGCTATCATGTTATTTCAACAAAACGCATGAATACCATAAGCTATGTTTTAGCTGCCACAGGAATTTTACTCATTATTATTGAAGCAATCGTTATTTTAAAAGGCGGCAACTATAACGCTAGCTATCCTAACCTATTAGAAAGATTGTATGAGGTATTTATTGTCACCATTAATTATAATCAACTACTGGGCTGTGCTTTATTAATGGCAGCCATAGTGATTAAAATTCCACTTAGAATAACAGCCGTATTATTAGTAATAATGGCGATAGAAATCATTATTGGTGAATCTATTGCCTATATTATTTTGCACGACTTTGTTACTAGTTACCCAGACCTAAATAAACGAATTTTAATGGGCTTCTACTACACAATAACTAATGGCCAATTATTGTTATGGATTAGTAGTGTTTTAACCCTAGCTATTACTTTATGGGATTATCAAGAGGACCAACGTAATCCTTCGTGCTTAATTAGTGCCGCCTAATTATCTATTTGTCTATGGAACTTTAAGAAGAGCCTGTAATCATGCTCTTCTTAAAGAAATAGACCGTTATGCTGACTTTGTCTCAACTGCCACATACCAAGGTAAACTCTTTCTTATTGAGACCTATCCTGGCGCAGTGCCATCACTCAATCCAAATAATCAAATACAGGGGGAAGTCTATTGCTTAACTAATGAGAATAGACTACTAGACTTATTAGATGATTATGAGGAATGTAGCCCAAAATTTCCATCCCCTGCAGAATATTACCGTAGCCTTCAAAACATTCAACTAATTAACCATCAATCTGTTGATGCTTGGATATATCTTTACAATCATAAAACTCATAATTTAAAGCTAATAATGTCAGGTAATTTCTTAGACACATTGGTTTAAGTACCCTTATCTAAATAAAATTCATATTTTTTTGCAAGTTCTTAAATATATTTTGTTAAAAAAATTCAACAACTTAAACCTAATTGGAAATTTATTTTTAAAATAGTTTAACTTTTTTTAAATTCGATTGAACCTTTTTGCCATTTGATGCAATTAACGAGTAAGAAAAATAAAGTTTATTAGCAAAAAGCCTGAGAACCTTGATAAACAAGGAACACAGAACAATAAAGCAATAAAACTTTAACAATCTTAAAAATTAAACTTAACATTATTTACAGGATTACTAGTCATGATTCGCATCAAAGAAATTACAGCAGAAGAAAGAGCAACTTTAGAAGATATGAAAAAGAACCACCCTGTATACACACCACGCATGAGAGCTCATGCTGTTTTATTGTGTGAATCAGGTTTTGATGTACAAGAAATAGCAGAAATATTTGGTGTATGCAGACAATCTGCTGCTACATGGATGCGTGGTTGGTCTAAACATGGTATTTGCGCTTTATTAGATAAACCACGTAGCGGTCGTCCACGCAAAGTAGTAGCGTAATAATTTTACGACTGTATATACTTGACTAGTGTATCAAACTGAACATGCCACAATATTTGGCATGTTCAGTTACACTTCAAAGCTTGAAAACAAACCAAACTCCCCTAAACTTAAGTCGTTATTTTTCTTGATAATTAAGATTTTCAGATTCTAGTTTAATTAATGCTTGATTGAGTTGAATGATATTTTTTTCTTCATTAATCTGCATTCCCATTGCATAAAATATCGGTATCCACAATGGATTCATTATTATGCCACCAAATACAGATTTCCAAGTTCTCTTAAGATTTTTTAAAGGATTAAATCCATCCGCAAGATCATTTACTGGGCAGTCTTCAAATACCTTAATCAAAGGCAATAATCTTTGCCTATCTTCATAATCTAATAAAATCATTGATGATTTTAAAATTACTTTAATTTGATTATAGTTTCTATTAGCAAGAATGGTAGTCACCGCAAAATTTAAAGCTAATCCGGGTAACAATACTTCAGGAGACGCCATAGGAGCTAATAATGAAGAAAACATAGCAACCCCTAAACCAAATGCAAGTATATCTTCGCTTTTTACAATTCGCTGATCTATTTCCTTTATTAAATTAGTAACGCGTGGCTTGTAAGCAAAGTTATGAGCAGATCTATTATTTATCACTTCAACTTCCCCAACATATAAATATATGTATTGTTTTAACTTAATACATCAAAAAGTCAATACTTAGAATACTCGATATAACCGATTTTAATAGATAGATAATATATGTAAACCTGTTTTAAGCACATTCAAACATTAGATCACCAAAGAAATACTATGATGATTTTTTGTGTTTCAATTTACGCGCTTCTTTTTTAGCGGCTTTTTCAGCTTGAATAATAAGCAACTCAGCTAACTCCTGTTCCATCATATCTGGTGTTTCGAAACTCAATCGACCAATTGCCCCGGAGCGTAATTCAGATAAAAGTATTTTAGATACTCTATCTCTATCAACATGCCCCCCTGATTTTAAACAGCCACGTTTCTTACCAATTGCATCTAGCAACAGTGATGGTGAATTAGGCAACTCTGTTAAATTAAAGCGTTCAGTAATCAACTTGGGATATTTAATTAATAAATATTCAGCCGCAAAATCCGCAATCTGTTCATGATCAATAGCAGTATCTTTAATCGCCCCCGTAGTAGCTAATCTATAACCGCTATTTTTATTTTCTACATTTGGCCATAGAACACCAGGCGTATCCATTAAGACAATACCATTGCCAATTGCAATACGCTGCTGCATTTTAGTAATAGCTGGTTCATTACCAGTCTTAGCGATAATTCGACCCGCTAGAATATTTATAAGTGTAGATTTTCCGACATTTGGGATACCGACAATTAGAGTATTAATCAAACGATCTGTTCCAGATTTTTCTGGTAGCATCTTATGACATAAATCAGTTAAATTACGAATTCTATCAGGCTGCTCGATCGTAATTGCGAGGGTTTTTACGCCTTGTTCTCGCTCCAAATATGCCTGCCATAATTGAGTAATATCTGGATCAGCCAAATCACTTTTGCTCAACACCTTAATACAAGGTTTATCGCCTCGTAATTTAGACAACATGGGATTTTGACTACTGAATGGAATTCGCGCATCTAATACTTCAATGACGATATCTATTTGATGCAAAGTTTGTTTAATTTCTTTGCTGGCCTTGTGCATATGACCGGGGTACCACTGAATAAGCATAAGTAGTTATATTTAATAAAGAGTTTGCAATAACGCAAATAAATGAAGCTACAATACCATGTCATGCAACCAATCTGGTTAGCAATTTATAATAAATAGCACTGTTATAACATTTAGATAATATATATAGCGAAAGAATTTAACTCAGGAATTTTGTAATAATGAATAAAAATTTAATCTCAAGTAGCTTTTACGCCTATTTATCTCGCTTAAGATGGATTAAACGCTGGGGCTTAAAACGCAACGCCCACGATGAAAATGTAATGGAGCACAGCTGGGAAGTTGCAGTTATTGCACATATCCTTGCCCTAATTAAAAATAGGTATTACGAAGGCAAAGTTGATGCTAACGCCATTGCAACTTCAGCACTGTACCATGATATTACAGAAGTTATTACTGGCGATTTACCAACACCCATAAAATATCATTCTGCTGAAATTAAAAATGCTTATAAACAAATTGAACAACAAGCCGAACTAGAATTATTAAACTTACTTCCCAGCGCCTTGCGAGCTGATTTTGAAAGACTTATACAACATAATCAAATACCGTCTGAGCACCTTGAAATTATAAAAGCTGCTGATAAAATTTCTGCCTATCTTAAATGCCAGGCTGAATTAAAGGCCGGCAATACTGAATTTGTAAACGCTGCAGAACAAATATCTCAAAGCATCAGTGAATCCAAGCGGCCTGAAGTCATATTTTTTATGGAGAATTTCGTACCAAGTTGCGGATTAACATTAGATGGCTTAATGCAAACAAACTAACAACTAACCAAAAAACAAAAGAACATCTTATTATCTACAAGACTTGAATATTAACTAGAATGTTCTGCACAGATTTCTTGAGCATAGTCAGTTAAAATATTAATTAAACTAATTGGCGCACCTTCAAGAGATTTTAATTCATTCAATCTTGCCATATATGAATCAAAACACAAAACGCCTACAGATGACTTACCGTTCAACCTATCACTACAGAACTGTTTCCATCGTGTTTTCTCTTTCGCATTAAGGGCTTCAGGATAATTTCTGCCTTTATACCTAAAAAACATTTCATCTAAGCGCGAATCGTTAAAACTGAGCTTTAATTGCATTAGTTCTTCTAAATTACACGCCTTTATGGTTAAAAACTTTTGCTTGTCTAACTCTGAAAAGAATCCACCACTGTATATTGCAGTATCCGGATCAATAAATGAATCAGAATAAGAACTTTCATTAAATATTTCAGCTACTTTTTTATTGATATGAATAGCATCAGTAATTTTCTTAGCATTAGCAATGCATAGATTTAAATCAAGATTTAAGCGTTCTGCATCTTGTGGCCTAATAACTGACATGGGCGCTAAAACTGGACATTTATTAATATGCACGGTTTTTAAAGGCACTCTCTCAACTCCTTCAGGTAAATTCTCTCTAGAAGTAAAAATACGCGCTCGAATGTCTTCGATTGTTAAATTAAGCAGTGGCTCAGGTTCAATTGATAAATCATAAACAATCACCCCATTATTATTTGTTGGATGCTGGCAAATTGGCAAAATAATGGATAATGAATTATTTTTAGTCGCATACATCCCTGAAATATGGACTAAAGGTTTAAAACTACCTAGGCGTAAAACTTCATTAACCTGAGTTTTGGAACGATGATCCAATAAATACTGAAATAACCTAGGTTGAGCAGACTTAATCAGTTTAGCTAATGCTATCGTTGCAGTAACATCTGACAAAGCATCGTGGGCTGCTTCATGAGCTATATTGTTTGCAACTGTTAATTGATCAAGCCTATTAGTCGCAATTCCTAAATCATCAACTGGCCAAACGATACCTTCGGGTCTGAGTGCTCTAGCTGCTCGAACCACATCTATTAGATCCCACCGTGAATTTCCATTTTGCCATTCACGTGCATAAGGATCATAAAAATTCCGATATAAACAATTCCGAGTCACCTCATCGTCAAAACGGATATTGTTATAGCCAACAGTACAAGTATTTGGCAAGACAAGCTGCTTATGTATCAGAGCAATAAACTCTGCCTCACAAACACCTTTTACCTTGGCTAATTGGGGGGTAATGCCCGTAATAAGACAGGCATCAGGATTTGGTAAATAATCATCGCTAGGCTTACAGTAAATAACCAGCGGATCATCAATGACATTAAAATCTTCGTCTGTTCTTAAACCAGCAAACTGTGCCGGACGATCTCTTTGTGGATCAATACCGAATGTTTCATAATCATGCCAATAGAATGATTTCATTTTAATGAAACAGTACAAGCATTAAATGCATGTTGCGGGACTCAGCCTTGATTTAATTGAGCTTCAGCTGCATCAAGTTTTTTTCTCTTATCACACTTCTCCACACAAACACACTCTGCTTTATTCATACCACCCCCACAAGATCCTTTAATGGCTCGGCGACCAAACATTACTCCGATTGCCATTATAAAAACAACGATTAGCATCACTACAAATGTTACTAAGAATATAGACATACAGGTACCTGAATTTATATATTACAGTTATTAAAAACGAATAAACTTAAATAAAAAAAACGAGGATTTGAGCTAGTCAAACCTCGTTTTTTTATTTACTAACTTTTAATTAAACCCCTATCGATATCGAAAAGAGTATTAACTAAAGTTAATTATTAACCACCAAAATCATCCAACATTATGTTTTCTGGTTCTACACCATTAGCTAACAACATGTTGATAACTGAGGTATTCATAATTGGAGGTCCACACATGTAGAACTCACAATCCTCTGGCGCAGGATGATTTTTAATAAACTCTTCAAACAATACATTATGAATGAAGCCTTTATAACCGTCCCAATTATCATCAGGTAATGGATCTGATAAAGCAACATGCCATTCAAAATTATCGTTCTCTTTAGCTAACATATCAAAATCTTCAACATAGAACATTTCTCGTTTACTACGAGCACCGTACCAGAAAGTCATTTTACGTTTAGATTTTAATCTACGTAATTGATCAAAGATATGCGAGCTCATTGGCGCCATACCAGCACCACCCCCCACGAACACCATCTCTGCATCGGTATCTTTTGCGTAGAACTCACCGTATGGACCAGAAACGATACATTTATCACCTGGTTTAAGATTGAAGATAAATGAAGACATAATGCCAGGCGGAACAGTATCAGGAGCACCAGGAGGTGGTGTCGCGATACGCACGTTTAACATAATTTCTTTTTCTTCAGGATAACTTGCCATTGAGTATGCACGCAATGCAGGTTCTTTAACAGTTGACACATAGCGCCATAAGTTAAATTTATTCCAATCTTCGTGGAAACGTTCTTCAATATTAAAGTCACTGTATTTAGATACGTGTTCAGGACATTCAATTTGAATATAACCACCAGCACGGTAGTTAATTTCTTCACCAGCAGGCAACTCAAGTACCAACTCTTTAATAAAAGTAGCTACGTTGTGGTTAGACTTAACTGTACATTCCCACTTTTTAACACCGAACACATCATCTTCAACTTCAATGTTCATGTTATGTTTAACAGACACTTGGCAAGATAAACGCTCTCCATGTGCTGCTTCACGTTTAGTAATATGACTTAATTCAGTAGGAAGAATTTCTCCACCACCTGAATGAATCTTTACTTTACATTGACCGCAAGTTCCACCACCGCCACATGCCGATGATACGAATAAACCATTCTCAGACAAGGCTGTTAATAGTTTAGAACCTACCGGTACACTAATTTTCTTTTCATTATTGATCAGGATTTCAACATCACCTTCAGCAACCAATTTGCTTTTTGCACCAATAATTACAAATACTAATGCAATAACAAAAGCCGTGAAAATAATAATCCCTAATAGAATTTCCAGCATTTACACTACCTTCTTAAAGTTGGATTCCAGAGAAAGCCATGAAGCCAAGTGACATCAGACCCGCGGTAATAAATGTAATGCCCAAGCCTTGTAAACCAGCTGGAATATCACTGTATTTAAGTTTTTCACGTACACCAGCCATTACTGTAATAGCTAATGCCCAACCTAAACCACTACCTACACCGTAAGTAACACTTTCGCCAAAATTATAATCGCGTTCAATCATAAATAAACTACCACCTAATATAGCGCAGTTTACTGTGATTAAAGGTAAAAACACCCCTAAAGCATGATACAGAGCAGGAAAAAATTTATCTAAAATCATCTCCAAGATTTGTACCAATGCTGCAATCATCCCGATGCAACTTAGCAATGCTAAAAAGCTTAAATCAACACCTTTGATACCAATCCATGACAAAGCATCTTCTTTTAATAAAGCGTGATAAACAATGTTATTAGCTGGAACAGTAATCGCTTGCACGACCATTACCGCAACGCCTAAACCCATTGCTGTTGATATTTTCTTTGATACCGCGATAAACGTACACATCCCCAAAAAGAAGGATAATGCTAAGTTCTCAATAAAAACGGCTTTAACAAATAAACTAATGTAATTTTCCATTAGTGATGTCCTCCTTCACCATGAGCTATTGACATAATTTTGTATTCAACTTTTTCAGCTTGGCTAGGTTTCCATTGACGCACACCCCAAATAATCAAACCAATAATAAAGAATGCACTGGGTGGCAATAACATTAAACCATTTGGATCATACCAACCACCATCTTTAACTAATTTAAATACTTCAATACCCAACAATTTACCTGAGCCTAAAGTTTCTCTAAAAAATGCAACGATGATTAATATCAAACTGTAGCCTAAACCATTACCAATACCATCCATAAAGCTTTCTAAAGGTGGATTTTTCATCGCATAACCTTCAGCACGCCCCATAACGATACAGTTAGTAATAATCAAACCTACGAATACAGAAAGTTGTTTACTTACATCATAAGCAAATGCTTTAAGTATTTGATCTACTACGATTACTAATGACGCAATAATTGTCATTTGTACAATAATCCGGATACTGCTTGGAATATGGTTTCTAATAGCACTAATTGCTGCACTTGAACAAGCAGTAACTAAAGTTAAAGCCAACGCCATAATTAATGAAGTTGACATTTGTGAAGTAACCGCTAAGGCCGAACAAATACCCAATACTTGTAAAGTAATAGGATTGTCATTGACCAACGGTGTGACCAATACCTTTTTTGTTTCATCATTTAAAATTGCACTCATGATTTCACCTCTTTAACGGTTCTTACTTTTTTCAAATAGGGTGCAAAACCTTCGTTACTAGTCCAATATCTTACTAAATTAGTCACACCAGTACTTGTTAAAGTAGCACCAGCAAGACCGTCAACTTGATATTGAGATCCTGGTTTAGTGTTATCAACTGAACCTTTAATTAAACTTAATGCCGGTTCACCGATATCAGCTTCTGTAATTAGGCCTTTTTCTAAAGAAGGTTGATCCGTCTCAGCATAGACTTTTTTACCTTTCCATAATGCACGCCATTTAGGATTAACAACTTCACCACCTAAGCCTGGCGTTTCTTGTTGATCGTAAAAGTTAATACTTTGAACCGTTTGACCATCCGCTTCTAAGGATAAAAAGCCATACAAAGTTGACCACAATCCATAACCATTGATAGGTAGAATGATTGACTTAATAACACCACTTTCTTTAACTAAGAAAACTTTAGCGTATTTAGCTTTTATTCTGATATGAGCGATATCTTTATCTTTTGGAATAGAAATACTTTGCGCAGGATCTTTAGCCGCTTTACGTTGATCATATTCATCTGCATTGATGTTTTCAACGTATTCACCCGTTTCTAAATCAACAATTTTAGATTCAATTTTGTCAGAAAAAGCTTTATTGATATTAGCACCTTCTTCTAAAAGACCAGCTACCTCAAGAATATTCTTTTTCATGTCATCTGCTTTATTACCAATTTGCAAAGGTTTTAAAGCAACAGCCGCAAAAGAAACTAACACCGCACAGACTAAGCATAATGACACTGCAATTGCTATTGTCTTTTCTAAACTATCATTTCCTAGAGCAAGAACTTTATCTTTATAAATAATAAAGTTACGATATTGTTCGTATTGCTCTAATGTAGCATTCAATTTTTCCATATGTTTACACTTAGGCATGACGCTTCACCCTTCTTCTAATATTGGCCTGAATCACAAAATAGTCGATTGTTGGCGCAAACATGTTTGAAAATAGAATCGCCAGCATAATACCTTCTGGAAACGCGGGATTAACAACTCTAATTAATACAGTCATACCACCCACTAAAGCTCCAAACACCCAACGACCAGTATTTGTCATAGCCGCACTTACAGGATCAGTAGCCATATAAACCATACCGAAAGCAAAACCACCTGCAGTTAAATGCCAATACCATGGGAAGGCAAACATTGGATTTGATTCACTACCGATAACATTAAATAGAACCGATGTTGCTACCATACCTGCAAATACACCGCCCATAATGCGGTAGGAAGCTACTTTGGTGTATAACAAGAATGCAGCACCGATTAATATAGCAAGTGTTGATGTTTCACCTAAACAACCTGGTTCAAAACCCAAGAAAGATTGGAACCAACTATAGTTAGCCGCATAAACTGCATCTAAACCACCATTAGCAGCGATTCCTAAGGGAGTTGCACGCGTAAAACCATCAACTGCAACCCAAATAGAATCACCTGTCATTGACGCGGGATAAGCAAAATATAAAAATGCTCTACCTGTTAATGCAGGATTTAGAAAGTTTTTACCTGTACCACCAAAAACTTCTTTACCGATAACAATCCCAAATGAAATACCCAAAGCAACTTGCCATAATGGGATATCAGGTGGCATGATCAAGGTATAAAGCATAGATGAAACTAAAAAGCCTTCATTCACTTCATGACCACGCACAGTCGCAAATAATACTTCCCAAACACCGCCCACTGCTAAAGTAACAATGTATACAGGCAAAAAGTATAAAGCGCCATGCACTAAATTTGATAATGGATTCATGGTGTTGTAACCAAAAATCATCATCGGAATACTACGCCAATTAGCAATCTTTTCAATACCCATTGATTCCATTGCAAGATTTGCTTGGTAACCGGTGTTGTACATAGCCATCAACACACAAAATACTGTTGCAATCACCACAAAAGTCATGGTTCTTTTTAAATCATTACCATCACGCACATGAGTTGTACCGCGAGTTACATCTGCAGGGGTATAGATAAAAGTATCAACCATCTCATAAAGACCGTAATACTTTTCTAAACGTCCGCCTTTTGTAAAATGCGGCTCTATGCTATCTAAAAATTCTCTAGCCGACATTATCCTTCCTTCTCAATTTTAGTTAAATTCGCTCGCAGCACAGGACCAAAGTCGTGTTTACCTGGATCTACAAATGTAAATAAAGAGACATCTTCTTCATCTAGTTCTAAACAACCCAATAACTGAGCTTGATCAGAATCACCGACGACTAACGACTTCAATAAGGGAGTTGGTAAAATATCCAATGGCATTACTGCTTCATATACGCCAACGGGTACAATAGCTCTGTTACTTCCGTTTTTATCAGTTGTTAAAGGGAAAAGACGATTGTCCTTACGATCAACACTTGATGTATAAACATTTAACGCTGAATATTTATCTTTTCCTGGCACAATCCATCCGAATAGTTCGCGAGAACGACCCTCTTCTAGAACTGAAACTTGGTTACTGTAGAATCCTAAATACGCAGACCAATTTGTGGCAGTATGTCCAAATAAAACAGAGCCAGAAATTACTCGACTTTCAACACCCTCAAGCAACTCACCAGCCACTAAATCATCAGTATTTGCACCTACACGAGTACGCACTAAACGTGGATTTTTTGCAGTAGGTCCAGCTAAAGACACAACTCGCTCTACATTGATTTGACCTGTGGTAAATAAAGCACCAATAGCTATAACAGCTTGGTAATCTAGATGCCAAACACTTTTGTTAATGTTAACAGGATCAATGAAGTGAATATGAGTGCTGGGTAAACCCGCTGGATGAGGACCTTCAAACTCTGCAACAGTCCCAACACTAGTTACTTTAATATCGGCACCCGCCGCTTTAGCAACGTAGGTTTTACCTGTAGTTAATTTTGATATCACAGCTAAGCCGTTAGCAAAATCATCAGCACGATCGTTAATTACAACAACCGGATCAGCAGCTAAAGGTCTTGTATCAATAGCCGTAACGAATATTGAACTTGGATTTGCATCAATTGCAGGGATTTTACCGTATGGGCGAGTTTTTAAGGCCGTCCATAATCCTGAATTGACTAAATTCTCTTTAATTTGCTCAACTGACAATGAACTTAATTCAGTTGCGCTATATTTATTAAATGAAACTTGACCTTTACCTTTCAGCTCAATAACAACTGATTGCAAAACTCGTTTTTCACCTCGATTAATGGCTTTAACAACACCCGTTCCTGGCGCAGTAAAGACAACACCTGGATTTTTTTTGTCAGTAAAAAGAACCTGACCTAACTTGACCGAATCCCCCTCATTAACCAACATTGTAGGTTTCATACCTACATAATCAAAGCCCAGAATAGCAACAGAACTAACTGCATTGCCTTCCTCAATAATTTGTTTAGGACCCCCCGTTATAGGCAGATCTAAACCGTTTTTAATAGTAAATCGCATAGTTAATAAGCCTACTCTCCAAACAAGTTGCGGCGAACCCATCCTCTTGTTATACAACTTTGGTACAAAAGGTGCATTAAGAAATAATACGGTTGCATTACACCATAAAATGGATGTTTTCTCAATGGCACATTTAGTAAACTGGCCATCTTTAAATTATTTGTTAAACTTATTTACTAACTGTGAATTAAACTTAAAAAACACTCATAAATTGAATCAAAACTCTAATCGATCAAGTAATTAGGATTCTTCTTTCTCAAGCTATTTGAGCTAAATTACCCTTCTCTTCTAACCAACTTTTACGATCAGGTGATCTTTTTTTGGCTAACAATAAATCTAACTGACCACTTGTATCATCATCTTCACTGATTGTTAACTGAACTAAACGACGAGTATCTGGGTTCATTGTTGTTTCGCGTAGTTGACTAGGATTCATTTCACCTAAACCTTTAAAGCGCTGGACATTGACTGTACCCTTTAGCTTTTCAAGTTTAATTCGATCTAAAACCCCTTGTCGTTCTGATTCATCCAAAGCATAAAATACTCGTTTACCAACATCTATACGATATAAAGGTGGCATAGCTACAAACACATGTCCTTCCCTCACTAAAGCAGTAAAATGTTGATAAAACAAAGCGCATATCAAAGTAGCAATATGATTACCATCTGAGTCAGCATCTGCCAAAATACATACTTTACCGTATCTTAAGCCTTGTAAATCATCAGAACCTGGTTCTATGCCTAACGCAACTGCAATGTCATGCACCTCTTGAGAAGCCATAACTTGATTTGATTCAACTTCCCAAGTATTTAAAATCTTACCTCTTAAAGGCATGATCGCTTGAAAGTCTCTTTCTCTTGCTTGCTTTGCAGACCCGCCCGCCGAATCCCCTTCGACAAGAAATAGCTCAGTTCGAGCAATATCTTGTGCTGAACAATCAGCTAATTTGCCAGGCAATGCCGGACCTGTTGTTATCTTTTTTCTAACAATTTTCTTATTAGAGCGGAGTCTTTTTTGAGCACTAGAAATAACTATTTCTGCGATTTTTTCACCTTGCGTTGGATTCTGATTTAACCACAAACTAAAACTATCTTTGGCAACACCAGAAATAAAAGTGACACATTCCCTTGAACTCAAGCGCTCTTTTGTTTGACCAGAGAACTGTGGATCCTCCAACTTTACAGATAAAACAAAGTGACAGTTTTCCCATACATCTTCCGGCGCAACCTTAACGCCACGTGGCAATATGCCTCTAATATCACAAAATTCACGCATGGCTTCTGTTAAACCTGCACGCAAGCCATTAACATGCGTTCCACCTTGAGCGGTAGGCACTAAATTTACATAACTCTCATTTAATATTTCAACCGGATTTTCGAGAGCCCACACCACTCCCCATTCGACTGCTTCATGCTTGCCAGTTACATCACCCATAAAAGGTTGTTCTGGAAAAAAATCTATATCACCTATTCGATCTAATAGATATTCTTCAAGACCATTCTGATAACACCACTCGTAAATTTCATTAGAATGCTCATCTTTTAAACTTATTTTTAAGCCTGGGCATAAAACAGCTTTAGCTCTTAAGACATGCTTTAACTTAGTAACTGAGATCTTGCTTGAATCGAAGTATTTTTCATTTGGCCAAAACCGCACCAAAGTCCCTGTATTATTTTTTCCTACGGTGCCCGTTTCAGTTAACTCGCTGGTCTTATCACCATCGGCATAGGAAATTGCATACACCTTCCCATTACGCTTAACTTCAACTTCTAATTTAGCGGATAGAGCATTAACAACTGAAACCCCTACACCATGTAAACCACCGGAAAACTGATAATTCTTATTAGAGAATTTACCACCCGCATGTAACTGCGTAAGAATTACTTCTACGCCTGGAATCCCCTGCTCTGGATGAATATCAACCGGCATTCCGCGCCCATCATCTGACACCAATACTGAGCCATCTTTATAGATAATAACATCAATAGCTTTAGCAAAACCGGCCATCGCTTCATCGACACTATTATCAACTACCTCTTGGACAAGATGATTTGGACGAGTAGTGTCCGTATACATACCCGGACGCTTTTTGACAGGATCTAAGCCGCTTAATACTTCAATCGCGGCCGCATTGTATTCAGTACTCATTATTTATAACTAGTATGGATTCTTTTTAAAATAGACTTTGGCTTCATCCCAAAAAAAGTCTAACTCATTTAACTCACAGTCTTTTAAACTTCGACCTGAGGCAGCAATTTGCTTTTCTATATACTGAAATCTACGCGTAAACTTTTTAGTACTTTCCTTTAGGGCGATCTCTGGATTTACTTTTAAGTGTCTGGCTAAATTAACAGCCACTAACAATAAATCACCCACTTCTTCTTGAATATGAGCCTGATCTCCTGATTGCCATGCGTCTTTAATCTCGTCTAATTCTTCTAGAACTTTATCAAATACAGGACCTGGTTCCGACCAATCAAAACCGTGTTGAGCAGCACGATCTTGGATCTTTTCACATTCCATTAAAGCCGGTAAATTCGTAGCCACTCCAGATAATACAGTTTCCGAAACTACAGTTTTAGATTTTTCTTGTCGTTCAAGCGCTTTCGCGGTCTCCCAAGCTTGATGTCTTTCTGCATCGTTTGCAAAAACCACATCAGAAAACACATGAGGATGTCTTCGAATTAATTTGTCACTAATCCCAGCTGACACATCTTCAAAATTGAAATGTCCCTGTTCTTGAGCAATTTGTGAATGAAAAACAACTTGCAATAACAAATCTCCCAACTCTAACCTTAAATCGTCTAAATCATTACGCTCAATCGCATCAACGACTTCATAAGCTTCTTCAATTAGATAAGGGATCAAACTCTTAAAATCTTGTTTAATATCCCAAGGACAACCATCTTCTGGTCGTCTTAATCGAGACATTAACTCTAAAAGCTGCTGAGTATTTTTTAACATAGAGGATTAATCAAACTAGAATGAATAGCCAAAATTTTCATGGAACCGCTGTTTAAACTCGGCTTTATCAATATGGTGATTTTGAGTTCCATTATGTTCAATCTTAATCGCACCCATTAAAGAAGCAATTCTACCCGTTACTTCCCAATCAAACTCATTCATTAAACCATACAACAATCCTGCACGATAGGCATCACCACACCCGGTAGGATCCAAAACTGCATGCGGTTTAGCAGAGGGAATTGTGATGCAATTTCCATCAGTATAAATTTTAGAGCCCTGAGAACCTAAAGTAATAATTAAAGCCTCTACACGTTCTGCAATTTGCTCCAAACTTAAACCCGTGCGCTCTTGCATAAGCTCAGATTCATAATCATTTAAGGTGACATAATTAGCTTGGTCAATAAACTTCAATAATTCGGCACCATCAAACATAGGCATACCTTGACCCGGATCAAAGATGAAAGGAATTCCCAATTCAACAAATTGCTCAGCGTGCAACTGCATCCCCTCTTTACCATCTGGAGAAACAATCCCAATACTAATATCGGTATTAGCTGGAATTGAATTAATATGCGAGAAACTCATCGCACCTGGGTGAAAAGCCGTAATCTGATTACCATCAGTATCAGTAGTAATATAAGCTTGCCCAGTATACTGATTGTCTAAAATGTGAATAAATTCTGTTGATAATCTGTGGTGATTAAGCCATTGACTGTACGGTTCAAAATCATGTCCTACTACTGCCATTATCTGTGCATCTTCACCTAGCAAGTTCAAGTTGTATGCAATATTACCTGCACAACCACCAAACTCACGACGCATAACAGGCACTAAAAAAGATACATTCAGAATATGCACTTTCTCAGGCAAAATATGATTTTTAAATTGATCATGAAACACCATAATGGTGTCATAAGCCATAGAACCGCAAATCAATGCACTCATTCGTTAACCTTATAATAATATTAATGTCCAAGTGATGGCTGCCCAAAATAAAGACATCATCACTGCCGCAGAGCCAATATCTTTGGCTCTGCCCGATAATTCATGGTGTTCTAAACCCACCCTATCCACAACTGCTTCTACTGCTGAATTTAAGAGCTCAACCAACATCACTAAAACCACACTTCCTATCAATAGTAACTTTTCTATGGTAGTTTCACCTAACGAAATCGCTAAAGGTGTGGAAATGAGAAAAAGTATCACTTCTTGTCTAAACGCTTCCTCATGCGTCCATGTCGCTTTAAATCCTGCGACTGAAAAGAAACAAGCGTTGATTAAGCGTTTTAAACCCTTTGCATTTTGATTTGCCATGTTACGATCTACTTTAGTGTTATTGTGAAAACTAGCATTGTACTCAGCAAATATGAAAATTAGTTTACTGCCATTTAATCGATGTTGCTATGAAATATACTTTTCATAGCCTTCAGTTGTCATTAATGAATCTAAACCCGACAAATCATCTGCTTTTACACAAAAAATCCAAGTTGTATAAGGTTTGTCATTGATTAACTCTGGTTCAGTCGTTAAAAGTAGATTTGTAGCTACAATTTCTCCTGAAACTGGACTATACAAATCAGAGGCAGTTTTAACTGACTCAACCACTGCACATTGCTCATTAGCGATAACTTTACGACCGATTTCTGGCAGTTGAACATACACTAAATCACCTAGTTGCTCTTGGGCAAAATCAGTGATACCAACGCGAATAAGATCATCTTCTTCTACACCCACCCATTCATGAGATTGGGCATATTTCAAATTGTCTGGTAAGTTACTCATCGTTATTTCTCTTATTTAATAAAGCAAAAAATTTTAGGAACTTGCTTAACAGGGTCATAATTATCAGTAATCTTGAACCTTAAACAGTGAACCATTAGACTATCCATCCATATATAGTAACAAACATAACAATATCATGCCCGAGATACTGATTTATACCACCACAATATGTCCTTATTGCATCATGGCAAAACGTCTGCTAGATAAAAAAGGCGTCACCTATAAAGAAATTAATGTCGATCGTGAATCAGGTCAACGAGAAATTATGATGCAACGCACTAAACGCCGAACTGTCCCCCAAATATATATAGATGATTATCATGTAGGTGGTTTCGATGATTTGCATCTTTTAGAACAACAACATAAATTAGACGCTTTACTTAAAGTTTAAAGGACTTTCTATGACTTACCCAGCAACAAAAGTTAATTCACCTTGTATTGGAGAATGTGCTTTAAACATAAAAAAGATATGTGTAGGTTGCTTTAGGAGTTCTGAAGAAATAACGCTATGGCTTCAAGTTGATAATAAAACTCGTCTTCAATATTTAGATAACTGTCAAAAAAGAAAGTCTCTGGTAAAGCAAAACTAAACACTTTATTGATCTTAATTACCTTTTAGATTTATTAACGAAAAACACACCATGACTAAAGAATTCGAAATTATAGAGCATGAAATTCTATATTCAGGTTTTTTCCGCATGGAAAAATATCGCTTAAAACACACACTCTTTGCTGGAGGTTGGAGCAATGAAATCAGTCGAGAAGTGTTCAGCAGAGGTTGCGGAGTTGGCGTTATTTTATACGACCCCATTACTGATCAAGTGGTTTTAATAGAACAAATAAGGGCTGGTGCTTTAAAAAATCCGCAAAGAGCTTGGTTAGTTGAAATAGTCGCGGGGGGAGTTGAATTCGGCGAAACAGCTATTGAAGTAGCACACAGAGAAACTTTAGAAGAAACAGGTTGCAAACTTCAAGCATTACATTTCATCAATGAGTTTTATACAACCCCTGGCGGTGTATCAGAACGCATCAGTTTATTTTGTGGCAAAGTAGATAGTACGCAAATTAGTGGCATTCATGGTTTAGATCATGAAGACGAAGATATTCTAGTCCATTGTGTAGATTTTAATAAAGCCTATCAGATGGTTGAGAATAATGAAATCGAATCTGCCATACCCATCATTGCCATTCAATGGTTAGCTTTAAATAAACAAAAGATCATAGAAAAATGGCTGGGATAGATACATTAATTGTTATGAGCATTTACTTAATAAACATTAAATTGTTTTTCAATTCTATTAATAAGTTGAGCTTGTGTTGCTTAGTTATTTTTGAACTCTCTGGCTGTAGTACTATTACCGAAAAAGAATCTCAACCTCAACAAATTATGGCTACACCGGCGGTTAAATACGCCTTAAGCCTTAAAGGTACACCTTACAATTATGGCAGTGACACACCTGATCAAGGATTTGATTGCAGTGGCTTTGTAAAACATGTCTATGAAAAACAAGGCATCTACTTGCCGCGAAAAGCCTATGACATGGCATTTTCGTTACCGGCTATAGCCAAAGACAAGGTTCAAACTGGCGATTTAGTTTTTTTTGATGTTAATGGTAAACCTTATTCACATGTCGGAATTTATATAAACAACGACCAATTTATTCATGCCCCCAGTGAAAAAACCGGCAAAGTTTTAGTGTCGACATTAAATAATGATTATTGGCAAAAACGCTACAGAGGTGTTAGACGACCCTTTAAAAAACATTAATCAATAATGCTAATATCACTCGCTAATAAAACAGGATGAGAAGTTAGACCCAATGTTTCAATTAAGATTGGTTGTGAATTTGCATAAGACCCATCTTGGTCATAATATAATTTACCGTCTTTGGTATTATAGATAAACTGCGTATGCGTATTAGGTGCAACAGTTGAAATACCAGAAGAAAAATTGGAGTTATCTAAAACACCCAAGTGTAATCCTTTAAAAGCACCTAAGCGTATCTCTAAATGATCAACACCCGGTTGAAAATCTATAATTTTAGTACTACCCGTGCCTTTTGCGTATATAAAAGTATCACCGCCTGCGCCACCGGATAATATATTAGCACCTAAACCGGCCGTAATTTCGTCATCCCCCGCCCCACCATCAATTACGCTCTTACTAGCCTTGCCCAAACTGCCATAAATAACATCATCACCAATTCCGCCTCTTATCGTCACATTACCAGACCCTGCAATTAGAAAATCATTGCCATCATTAGCCGTTATAACATTATTTAATTTATTGCCTTTTGCAAATAAATTAGCAGTACCAGTCAAAGTAATATTTTCAATAGTTGCGCCTAAAGCAAAATTGACAGAACTAATAACTGTATCAACACCACCCTCTTTATCAAGCACTACATCGTTTTTATTATCAACCATAAAAACATTATTACCTTTTCCACCAGTAAAACTATCTGCACCAAAGCCACCATCTAGCGTGTCATTACCAGAACCAGCAATTATGGTGTCAACTTTATTACTACCTATCAAGCTAACAGAATTCAGACTTTTATCCGCATTAATGGTAAAGCCTTGATCACCCGTAGCGCTCGATAAATCAACATTAAAACTGCCTTTATCAACAATAATGGCCTCTCCGTTGTTAAGTGTACGAACTGTTGATTTAAAATTAGCTAATAAAGTAGCATTTGCACTTGCAGTTGATGCAACGGACAGATCATCAGCCCCTAAACCTAAATCTGTAATAATGTCGTTAGCAATAACGACAAAAAAATCTGCTCCATTACCACCAGTCAGCGAGTTATTGCCTAAGCCACCGGCTATATTGTCATCGCCGTCACCACCGTTGATAGTATCATTCCCAATGCCACCTATAATGTCATCAGAACCCGCATTACCTGTCAATTTTGAGGCATTATTGCTACCAGTGATAAAATCAGAGCCCGAACCACCATTAATTGTCGTAATTGAACTACCTAATGTTAAAAAATCGTTATCGAAACTACTTTTAGAATAATCAATAATGGTAGCAACAGTTCCGAAACCGATATTGATAATATCACCGGCACTTTGAGTCAAAGTTTCTGGACTTGTGTTGACGATTGAATAAACCCAATCAGGATTTGTTTTATCCGTAATAAGTTTTATTTTTGAGGAGCTATTAATTGTTTTGATCATAATAATTATCGCTAAACTAGACATAAATTACGAAACGCAACTATGCCATTATTATTTAAATTTATTTTTCTTTTATCAAAGACATTAAAAGAAAAATACACTTAATTCAGAAACACCAATTGTTATAAAAAAAAGGGAGGCTAAGCCTCCCTTTAATTTGTTTAATTACTCTGATAAATCAAGTAATCATATCACTTATTAAGCAATGATAACATCGCCAGTAACTAATGTAGCGTGATTACCAATAATTTCAATAACAACTGGAGCAGTTTTATTTGTACCATCAGCATCAAAAGATAATGAACCTGTTGTAGAATCATAAATAAATTGCGCAGTAGTACCTGTTGCAACTGAATTTATTGGCGTTGAAGTACTAGCAACTAAACCTTTGAAAGCATCTAAATTGATTTTAATATGATCACCTTGTGCATGATCAAAATCAGTAATGGTTGTAGCACCCGCTTGCTTAATAAATACGAATGTATCTGCGCCATCACCACCCGTTAGTGTATTAACTGCATAGCCACCAGTAATAAGGTCATTACCAGCACCACCATTAATAACGGCAGCACCTTTAGAACCTGTTAACGTATTATTACCCGAGTTTCCAGTAATAATATTGTCTGATTTATTACCAGTACCTGAAATATCACCCGAACCCGTTAAGGTTAAGTTTTCAATATTAGCAGGTAGAGTGAAACTGACTGAACTTTGGATTGTATCAACACCACCTTTCTTATCAATAACTACATCAGCTGTATTATCAACAACGAAAGTATCATCCTTCAATCCACCAATTAACAAGTCAGCACCTAAACCACCGTCCAAAGTGCTATTTACTAGATCATTCGCTGTAATCTTGTTGACTAATTCATTACCAGTCCCAGCAGTTGCAACACCAGTTAAAATTAAATTTTCTACGTTAGCTGTTAAAGTATAGTTTATTGAACTAGATACGCTGTCCGTACCAGCACCTGTCGCTTCTATAACTGTGTCAACAGAATTATTTACATAATAAGCATCATCACCAGTAGCACCACGCAATTCAATAGCAACACCACCACCTTTTAAAATGTCTTTGCCGTCACTACCCGTCAATACAATTGAACCCGATCCTGTAGCAGCAGATAAGTCAAGTGTTTTTACACCTGTAATATTTGCAGTTCCGTTAATAACTGAAGTTGATGGCGCAATATAACCTTTAGCGGCACTAGCATTAACTACAGCAGTAGCTGCAACTTTTAAGATATCAGCACCAACACCTAAATCAGTAACGCTGTTAGTAGTTCCAGCTAAGAAAGTGAAAGTATCTGCACCTTTACCGCCAGTTAAAGTATTGCCTTTACCCGCAGTAATTGAATCATCTCCACCACCACCAATTAAAGAGTCGGCATTTACACCACCAATTAAAGTTGCTACAGATGCTTTAGCCGCATCAACTTTAAAGCCACGACCAATACCCGCATGTGATAAATCAACTAATTTACCTGCCGCATCAGAAATAACTGCTACACCATCATTTGAGGTTGCAGAGTTAGCAACAAAATCACCAGTAACTATTGCAGTTGCAATGCCATTTGAACCCACATATAAATCATCGCCTGTTGTTAAATCAGTGATTTTATCAGTACCGTATGAGAAAAATGTGTTTTGACCAGCGCCACCAGTTAAAGTGTTTTTACCAGAACCACCATTCAAATTGTCATCACCAGCGCCACCAATCAATTTATCATCACCTGCTCCAGCGGTAATATCTGATCCACCAGAACCTGCTGTTAGAGTCGATTTTACAGTAGCCGATCCAATAATTACATCATAGCCGTGACCACCAGTAATCGCTTTAACTGTTGAACTAGCGCTTGCGTCAATAGTGTTATCTACTGTACTTGTTGAATAATCAATTGTTGCTGCTTTAGCTGATCCATCAATCTTTAACTCATCACCAGCGTTTAAAGCAGGAGCTGTTTCTGAATTAGTACTAGATTTAGATTTTGCCCAAGTAGGGTTTGTAATAGGCGTTACGGTCTTTGCATCTAGACTTGTATGTAATCTTATAGTCATCTTATATTCTCCTTTCTATCCGTAACTTAAATTGAGTTAGTTTGGTTACGACGTTTACGAGCAAAACCCATTAACGCAGTTAAACCAGTACCAAATAACACTACAGGTAAAGGCAATGGCACAGAAGCAATCGATTGAATTCCGTGTAAAGCACCTAATGCATTACCTGGTGTACCCGCTTGTAACGCACTAATTAAACCACTTAAGTTACCGTGCCCAGTTGATAAACCAGCTTGGTCGAATAAATAAACAACCTCACCTGGTGAACCACCAGTAAAGACAGGATTGATTGACCATGCTGATGGATTATTAAAGTGCGTGTTAAAACCAAGTTCTCCTGTATCTTTATTAAAACCGACACCTGTTAAATCAGCTGAATACAACAAACCACCAGCGGAACCTGTTACGCCTGACACATCCGGTACTGTACCAGTGATTGTTAAAGCACTACCGGATGAGATAAATGCACCACTTGAACTAAAATTAGCTACTAAAGAATAGTTTGTTGCACTTGCTGTAACAGAAGACCCTGTAACAGATGCACCTGAAGATTGTTGGTAAAAATTAATGTTACCAGTACCATGTAAATTTAACTGGTAATTACCATCATTTGAAGTAACTGCTCCACTTAATCCTCTATTGTTGAATACATAATCATAATCCTGCGGAACAATTGTTACAGGAGTAAGGTTATTTGCGTTATTGATACTTGAAATCAAGTTTGTGGCATGACCCACACCACTAAATGCTAAACCTAATATAGGTAAAGCAAGTATTTGTTTGTAATTCATATAATTAATCCTATATAACTAAAGTTGATAAAACATCTTTTTGCCACTCTGCTTCCTGCTATTATTCTTAGAGTTTTTCGATCTTATCTGAATCGACAACCCTGGTTTTCTTTGTAAATCTTTTTCGCACTTAACGAGTACTTCCAAGAACCAAAAAAAGCTCAAAGAGATTATTTCATAGTAGCCAAGACAATAAGGTTAAGATTTTGTTACATTCCAAAGTAATGTAATACAATTTAATTGATAGTCTTAAGCTAGGGCCTACGAACTGAACGAGTGTTTGATAATCCACACTTGCCGATACTAAAATCATCTTGACTGCGGAAATATGACAATCCCTGTGTATCAAAGTATACTTATCAACATTTTTTAATCTCTCCACCTATTCGCTTATTTTCTGAGAACCCCATGCCTGCCATTGTAGTTTGTGCCTTATATAAGTTTGTTGCCCTAAATGATTACCAAGATTTACGCTTACCACTACATAACGAGATGGAAAAACTGGATATTAGAGGTACACTTTTGCTCGCTAATGAGGGAATAAACGGTACTGTTGCGGGATCTAATGATGGCATCAATAGACTACTGACTTGGTTAAAAGCAGATGATCGTCTTGCAGATATAGACTACAAATTATCTTTTACAGATAACATGCCTTTTAACCGGACTAAAGTAAAACTTAAAAAAGAAATTGTGACTATGGGCATCGAAGGCATAGACCCTAAACAAGTAGTGGGTACTTATGTTGACCCCTTAGAATGGAATGCATTAATTTCTGACCCTGATGTAATTCTGATTGATACTCGCAATGATTATGAATTTACCGTGGGGACCTTTAGAAACGCTATCAATCCCAACACAGAAAGTTTCAGAGAATTCCCTGACTATGTAAAAAACAACCTAAATCCCGAGCAACATAAAAAAGTAGCTATGTTTTGCACGGGTGGGATTCGTTGCGAAAAATCGACTGCCTATTTAAAAGAACAAGGTTTTGAAAATGTATATCATTTAAAAGGTGGCATCTTGAAGTATTTAGAGATGGTACCTGAAGAACAAACGCTATGGGAGGGTGAGTGTTTTGTATTTGACGACAGAATCACCGTTAATCTACAACTCGAAAAAGGTCAATATGATCAATGTAACGCTTGTCGATTACCTATCACTGAGGCTGATAAAGCCAGCCCAAACTACGAACAAGGTGTCAGTTGCCCGCATTGCTATGATAAAGTGACTGCCGCTCAAAAAGCACGCTTTATGGAAAGAGAAAAACAAATCGCCTTAGCTCACCAACGTGGCGAAACTCATATTGGTAAAGACGCCGCTAAAACATTAGCTGAAAAAAGAGCGGCTAAAATTAAAAAACTCCAAATGCTGCAACAACAGCAATAATCAATTACACGCACTGGCTTTTTGCTAGTTTTCTGTTAAATCAGGTTATAATAAGGTAACTTTTTCAACAGAAGACGCACAATTTGTGTATTAGTCATACTGCCTACTTACTTAAAACTGCTGTAACTACAAATACATATCTAGATACACCAGCAATTCCGATGATTTACCTCAATAAAATATGACACAAAAACTATATATTCAAACCAATGGTTGCCAGATGAATGAGTATGATTCTGACAAAATGCGAGATGTACTTGAAGCATCACATGGCTTTGAATTAACAGACGATCCTAAACAAGCCGATGTTTTATTATTAAACACCTGTTCTATTAGGGAAAAAGCCCAAGAAAAAGTTTTTTCTGCGCTGGGTAAATGGCGAAAAATTAAAGACAAACGCCCAGATGTTATCATTGGTGTTGGCGGCTGTGTTGCCAGCCAAGAAGGTGGCGCAATTCAAAAACGCGCACCTTATGTTGATATGGTTTTTGGCCCCCAAACCTTACATCGTTTGCCACAACTGCTTGATCAAGTAAGAAACCAGCATAAACCTGTGGTTGATATTTCTTTCCCTGAAATCGAAAAATTTGATGCTTTACCTGAACCCAGAGCAGAAGGTCCTAAAGCATTTGTTTCTGTTATGGAAGGTTGCAGTAAATACTGCTCATTTTGTGTCGTTCCTTATACAAGAGGAGAAGAAATCAGCCGCCCTCTTAATGATGTCATCGCAGAAATCACCACCTTAGCCAAACAGGGTGTTAGAGAAATTAATTTATTAGGTCAAAATGTTAACGCCTATCGAGGCCTAATGGATGATGGTGATATAGCTGATTTCTCTTTATTATTACATTATGTTGCCGCTATCGAAGGCATTGATCGTTTAAGATTTACTACCTCTCACCCAGTCGAGTTTACTGACAGTTTAATTGAAGCTTTTGCAGAAATTCCGCAATTAGTCGATCATTTACACTTACCCGTACAAAGTGGTAGTGATGGCATTCTAAAGATGATGAAACGCGGACATACAGCTGCTGATTATAAAGAAACCATTAGAAAACTCAGAGAAATACGGCCAAACATTAGTTTATCGTCTGACTTTATTATTGGCTTCCCTGGCGAAACCGATGAGCAATTTGAAGAAACCATGGATTTTATTAACGAAATTGGTTTCGACCTTTCATTCAGTTTTGTTTACAGTGCCAGACCGGGCACGCCGGCAGCAGATTTAGCAGACAATGTATCCGCAGAAGTTAAAAAAGCCCGCTTAGAACGTTTCCAGAATCGTATCAATGAAATGGCTAATACTATTTCAAATAACATGATAGGTACTGTCCAAACTGTTTTAGTTGAAGGACAATCCAAGAAAAATCCTTTACAAATGCAAGGTCGCACAGAAAATAATCGAGTAGTAAATTTTATAGGCCATCCGCGCCTTGCAGGACACTTTGTGGATGTTTTAATTGCAGAGGCACTCCCTAACTCATTAAGAGGTCGCATGGTCGAATCTTCCGCTGATAAAATCATCAATCAATCAAACACAGCCTCATGATCTCACAGGAAATAGCCCTACTCCCTTCTGACAACGATAGACTAGCAAATTTATGTGGTGAATTAGATATACACATAAAACAAATTGAAAAACGCTTACAAGTTGAAATTGGCAACCGTGGCAATCAATTTAAAGTTAGCGGAGCTAACCATTCGGTTAAAGCCACCTGTGCACTATTACAAAAACTATTTGAAAACACCGCTCAAGAAGAATTAACAGCCGAAGCTATCCATTTAGCCATGCAAGATTCATCCATCGAACAATTATTAGTTACTGCCCAAGAAGAACCTCAAAAAGAAGTTGCCATTAAAACTAAATTTGGTTTAATCAAAGGTAGAGGACAAAATCAACAGAATTATTTAAAGAAAATTCAAAGTCATGATATTAACTTTGGAGTAGGCCCTGCTGGTACAGGTAAAACTTATTTAGCTGTTGCCTGTGCCATTGATGCTTTATTAAAAGAAGAAGTTAGAAAAATTATTCTCGTCAGACCCGCTGTAGAAGCGGGTGAAAAACTGGGGTTCTTACCCGGTGACATGGCGCAAAAAGTGGATCCTTATTTAAGACCCCTTTATGATGCATTGTACGAAATGTTAGGCTTTGAACGCGTTGAAAAAATGCTAGAAAAAGGTATGATCGAAGTAGCTCCTTTAGCTTTTATGCGCGGCCGCACTCTAAATGACGCGTTTATCATTCTTGATGAAGCCCAGAATACCACCACCGAACAAATTAAAATGTTTCTGACCCGTGTCGGTTTTGGCTCAACCGCTGTGATTACTGGTGACATTACACAAATAGATTTACCGTCAGCTAAAATGTCTGGCCTTAGTCATGTACTTAATGTACTTAAAGATGTTGAGGGGATTAGCTTTACCTATTTCGCAGTAAGAGATGTTGTAAGACATCCATTAGTACAACGTATAGTTTCTGCTTACGAAGCTTACGAGCTTAAAGAAAAATCTGACCTATGAACTGCTTAGAAATTCAAATTGAGTACGAAGCAATTAATCTCCCTTCCGAAGCACAATTACAGACATGGGTAGATTGCGCCCTAACAGACTACGAAAATGAGACGGAAATAGTCATTCGTATTGTCGACATAGAAGAAAGCGCAGAGCTTAATAAGCAATATCGTCAAAAAAATGGCCCTACAAACATTCTAAGCTTTCCATTCGAAGTTCCTAAACATATCGAACTCAATCTATTGGGTGATTTGGTCATCTGCGCACCTATACTTGAAAAAGAAGCGACTGAACAAGATAAAGCCCTTCACGACCATTGGGCACACATTATTATTCACGGCGTACTGCACCTTTTAGGCTACGACCATATCATTGAAGATGAGGCCGTACTTATGGAAGCAAAAGAAATTCATTTATTAAATTTATTAAACATTAAAAACCCTTACTTACAGGAAAATATTGCATGAGCGATGATCAACCTCCGAGTACTAACGCCCCTCGTAAACGCTGGGTAGAAAGGATAAGCCAAATATTTTCTGGGGAACCAGAAGACCTAGACGATCTACTTGATGTTTTACGAGAGGCAAAAGAAAATCATGTGCTAGACACAGATGCCTTAACCATGATTGAAGGCGTCCTACAAGTATCTCAAATGCGGGTACGAGATATTATGATTCCTAGAGTGCAAATGGTAGTTGTACCTAAAGATGCAGAACTCGAGACCATCTTTCCTTTAGTGATTGAGTTTTGTCATTCACGTTACCCAGTTATAGATGGCGACCGTAGTAAAATTGTAGGGGTTTTACTTGCTAAGGACCTACTCGCTCATGTCTTACAAAATAAAAACCTAACGGTTGAAGACTTAATGCGCCCTGCCTGTGTCGTCCCAGAAAGTAAACGCCTAAACATTCTTCTTAAAGAATTACGCACTAACGGCAATCATATGGCCATTGTAGTGGATGAATATGGCCAAGCCGCAGGTTTAGTGACTATCGAAGACGTATTAGAAGAAATTGTTGGTGAAATTGAAGATGAACACGATGATCATGAAGATGAAGGTTATATCTTTCAACGCAGTTCTAACGAATATATGATCAAGGCTTTGATTCCTATTGATGAATTTGATGACTTTTTTTCAACAAATCTCACCACTGATGAATATGACACTATCGGTGGATTTATTCTCAGTCAATTAGAACATATGCCAAAAAAAGGCGAAAGCCTTATCGTTGATAATCTTCGCTTTGAAATCGTAAGAGCCGATAATCGTCGAGTACACTTAGTAAAACTTAAAATCATCAAATAAAGAGTTAAAGGAAGTTTCTATGCCTACTCATACAGTGCTAGTAACCGGCGGAGCGGGTTACATTGGAAGCCATGCCTGTGTTGAACTATTAAATGCCGGATTTAAAGTGATAGTGGTAGATAATCTATCCAATAGCAAATCTGAATCTTTATCAAGAGTACAACAGTTAACAGGTAAAACACTCAGCTTTTATGAAGCTGACATTAGAGATAAAACGGCCTTAACCCAAATCTTTGCTAACGAAAAGCCCACCACAGTCATACATTTTGCGGGACTTAAAGCCGTGGGTGAGTCTTGTGCTCAACCTCATCTGTACTACCACAATAATGTCTTTGGCACTTTAGTTCTCACTGAAGTCATGCAAGAACACAATGTTAAGCAATTAGTGTTCAGTTCCTCAGCTACTGTCTATGGTGTCACTGAACTAACCCAATACCATGAGGAATTACCATTAGGTGCCATTAATCCCTATGGTCGTTCTAAAGCAATGGTAGAAGATATATTGCGAGACTTGGCTGAAGCAGATATCAAAAATAAGTGTGAATATCCATGGAAAATTGCTTTATTAAGATATTTCAATCCTATTGGTGCGCATGAAAGCGGCTTAATTGGTGAAGATCCTAATGGCATTCCAAACAATTTGATGCCCTATGTTGCGCAAGTTGCAATAGGTAAACTACCACAACTTTCTGTATTTGGGGATGACTACCCGACCCCAGATGGTACAGGCATAAGAGATTACATTCATGTCATTGACTTAGTCAGAGGCCATATAAAAGCCATTGACGCATTTAACACTGAGAAATTTTCTGATGGTAACTGCAAAGCCTATAACTTGGGCGCAGGCCGAGGTTATAGTGTACTTGAAATTGTTAACGCCTTTGAAAACGTAACAGGTAAAAAAATAAATTACAAAATATCACCCAGACGGGAGGGCGATCTTGCTGAGTATTTCGCAAATCCAGAATTAGCTTTAAAAGAGTTAAACTGGAAAGTAGAAAAAACCTTACATGACATGGTAGCTGACACCTGGAATTGGCAATCTAAAAACCCACAAGGTTATAAATAAACAGTCCACATCCACCCAGTTGTAACATCACCTTTTATTATTTTTTGTACCATGGATAATCGCACCTTTACTAATAGAATTATTGTTCTGGATACCGAAACAACAGGCTTAAGCCCGCAGGAAGGTCATAGGATTATTGAAATAGGCTGTGTTGAGGTCGTTAACCGCCGCCTGACTGGCAAGCGGTTTCATGTTTATATTAATCCTGACCGAGAAATTGACGCCGGTGCTATTGCTGTCCACGGTATCAGTAATGAGTTTTTAGAAGATAAACCGCGTTTTGAACAAATATTAGATGACTTTCTTGCCTTTATTAAAGACGCAGAACTCGTCATACACAATGCGCCTTTTGATGTTGGTTTTCTAAATCACGAATTTTCATTACTTAATAAATCAATCGGTAAAGTAGAAAATTATAGTCAAGTTTTCGATTCCCTTACTTATGCGAGAAAAAAACATCCCGCCCAAAGAAACAGTCTCGACGCGCTATGTAAACGCTATGGTGTAGATAATAGCCAACGAGACTTACATGGCGCATTATTAGATGCTGAAATTTTAGCGGATGTATTTTTATTAATGACAGGAGGACAATCCTCCTTGCTAGATACTCTGCAAACACCAGATGCTAATCAAGAAATTAATCATAAATCACAATACGCTTTTGTAAATAGACCTACATTAAAGGTAATTACATGCAGTGACGAAGAATTAACAGCTCATCAACAATCTTTACTAGATATCCAAAAAGCAAATGGGCAATGTCTATGGCCATAAGCCCTAAACATCACCCATTAAATAATCATGGATTAGTTTGCACTAATCCATTCTGGTAATTATTCTGCTTTTGGTTTAGCCCGACGCGAAGTTGAACTCATACGCTTTTTACTTTTATCTATTTTTCTAGCCGTATCATCACCAGAAACAGACGAACCTTCTCCTAATTTAGAGATATTCAACTGCTGACCAGCAACTCGAATTTTTTTCAACTCTTCAAATAATTCTTTGGGCATACCGGCTGGTAATTCAACAGTACTAAAATTGTCTTGTATTCTGATACGTGCGATATGATCACCATCAATACCAGTTTCATTAGCAATCGCACCCACAATATTCCCAGGCTTAACGCCATGATTGTGTCCAACTTCAATGCGGAATGTCTCCATTTCAATATCAGCACCTGAGCCAAAACTACGTTTAGGTTTACGTTCCCTATCTGAACGCTCACCTCTTTCTCTTCGAGGTCGATCATCTCGACTTGAGCGATCGTCTCTATCTCTATCTCTATCCCTACCCTCGTGAGATTTCTTAGGAAGATTTTGTAATAATAAGGGTGTATCACCCTGCACTATCTTTGCTAAAGCAGAAGCGATTTCTAATGCAGATACATTATGCTCTTGTTGATATTGCTCTAACAATTGCGAGAAAAAGCTTAATTCTTGACTTGCTAAAGTATCAGTAATATTTTGTTTGAAACGAGAAATTCTCTTATTATTAATAACTTCTGTTGAAGGCAAGCCCATTTCTTCAATTTTTTGCTTAGTAGCTTTTTCAATATTACCAAGTAATCTTCGTTCTCTAGGTGCAATAAATAAAATAGCATCACCCGAACGGCCAGCACGACCAGTTCTACCAATTCGATGAATGTAAGACTCTGTGTCGTAAGGGATATCATAATTCACAACATGTGTAATACGATCAACATCTAAGCCACGAGCCGCAACATCAGTTGCTAATAGAATATCTAATTTGCCATTTTTAAGATGAGCAATCGTTCGCTCCCTTAAAGCTTGTGACATATCACCATTAATGGCCGCCGCAGAGTAACCTCGAGCTTCTAACTTCTCTGCCAACTCAATGGTTGCTGTTTTGGTACGGACGAAAATAATCATCCCATCAAATGTTTCAGCCTCAAGAATACGGGTTAATGCATCTAATTTATGAACGCCACTAACCATCCAAAATCTTTGACGAATATTTTCAGCAGACGCAGTCGTCACTTTAATAGTCACTTGAGCAGGATCCGTTAAGTATTCTTGCGCAATTTTGCGAATAACTGATGGCATAGTTGCAGAGAATAAAGCAATTTGGATATCGTCTGGCGTTTGTTCTAACACCCATTCAACATCATCAATAAAGCCCATTCTGAGCATTTCATCAGCTTCATCTAAAACTAATACTTTTAAAGTATCTAAATTTAAAGTGCCTTTACGCATGTGATCCATAACACGACCAGGTGTACCCACTACAACATGCGCACCTCTTTTAAGTTGACGCAATTGAGTGCTGTAATCTTGACCACCATAAATTGGCAATACATGAAAACCTTTCATGTGGGCAGCATAGCGTTGAAACGCTTCTGCTACTTGAATTGCTAATTCACGTGTAGGTGCTAGAACTAAAACTTGTGGATCTTTTTGTCGTAAATCAATACGAGATAGTATGGGTAGTGCGAAAGCAGCAGTTTTACCTGTTCCTGTTTGCGCTTGTCCCAATACATCTTTGCCTTGTAGCATAAAAGGGATAACTTGCGCTTGAATAGGTGAAGGTGTTTCATACCCCACATCGTCCAATGCTTTTAGCACAGGGTCTATCAGTGCTAATTCACGGAAAGTGGTTAATGTTGAAACATCATTGGACATGTATTTACCTGTATGGAATATTTAGAATGCGCATTAAGCGCGGGGAACTATTTGTTTATCAAGCCATTATACCTGAAACTTATAACATTTGCAGTATTAGATGACTCCAAATCGTCATTTATATCACTATAAATAATCAACTCCTACCGCTTAGAAACTCATTAAATAGCAATAACTTTTCATTTAACACCTTGCCCACAGTACCTTTTTTATGTGTTTGCTTGCTATAATGACCATTGTTCGTAACTGTATCAATTTTAATCGAGAGATTGCATGATTCAAGGTAGTATCGTAGCGCTAGTAACACCGATGTTTGAAAACGGTGCAGTAGATAAAGAAAGTTTACAAAAATTAATAGAATTCCATATTGAACAAGGGACTGATGCAGTTGTTGCCGTCGGCACAACAGGTGAATCTGCCACATTAACCGAAGCAGAACATTGCGATGTTATTAAAACGATAGTTGAGTATGTTGCTGGAAGAATTCCTGTGATTGCAGGTACAGGTGCAAACTCAACAACTGAAGCTATTGAACTTACTCGTAAAGCTAAAGAAGTTGGGGCTGACGCTTGCTTAATCGTTACACCTTATTACAATAAACCCACCCAAGAAGGCTTATATCTTCATCATAAGGCTATTGCGGAAGCGGTTGATATCCCTCAAATACTTTATAATGTTCCTGGTAGAACAGCCTGTGATATGTTGCCAGAAACCGTAGGACGCTTAGCAAAAATCCCAAACATTGTAGGCGTTAAAGAAGCAACAGGTGAACTTGATAGAATCGCTAAAATTAGAGACTTAACCGGCGCTGACTTTGCTATTTATACTGGAGACGATGCTACAAGCCGTGAGTTTTGCTTATTAGGTGGCAATGGAACTATTACGGTTACCGGCAATGTGGCGCCTAAATTAGTACACGAAATGATAAAAGCAGCTATTGAAGGCGACAAGGAAGCTGCACTCCGCATTGATGAAAAACTAGTAGATCTTCACAAATACTTATTTATACAATCCAACCCTATTCCTGTTAAATGGGCTATTGCAGAGATGGGCTTAATGAACAACGGTATTCGACTCCCACTTACTTGGTTAACTGAAGATTGTTTTGCTCAAGTTCGCGACGCCATGCATAAGGCTAACATTTTATAATGATGAGATTTCTACGCACCTTTATTTTAAGCGCGATCGTTCTAGCCAGTCTTTCAGCGTGTACCTATATTAAAAGCCTTTTTCCAGATAAAGAAAAAGATTATCAATACACCACTGAAATTGCGCCTTTGATATTACCTGAAGATTTAAAAAGTAATGCTGTACCTAGCCTTACAAACTCAGCAAGGGTCAATTCTGAACCAACTATTACCCCAACAACGGATTTAACCAAGTCAGAATTGCCCCCGACTGCTGAGTTAAACACCGATGAAACTGAAGGCAATAATGACTCTAGAGCAAATCCAATTAGCTTAATTGATAAGCAAAATGAGCTAGAAATCAATGCCCCAATAGCAAGATCGTGGCGGTTGATTAATAAAGGTTTAAGCCGAAAAGCCATTGAGATTATTGACCGTAATCAAGAAAGCAAAACATTTACTGTCCATTTTTCTGCAGATGATCAAAAATCTGAAAACGATTCTTACTGGCATAAAGCCGTAAACTTCTTTGGTGCCTTACAACCCAAAAACGACATATACCTCGTTAAACTACAAGACATTCAACAGCAGTCTACTAAGGTGTCTATTACAGATGAACAAGACAAAATCTTAAACGACTCAAATAGCAGTCAATTATTAAACGTTATAAAAGAAGCGCTTAAAGAAGATTTAAGCAAGTAAACCACTTACCACCCCTATCTTGAGCAAGAAGAGCACACTTAATATCCTAATCATCTATTAAGTGACTCTGGGTAAATAAAAACACCAACTGTGCTACTAACATGTTAAAAATATCTGGTACCTCTGCATTATCTGACTTTCGCGTTAACCGATTACTTGCTGATCTAAAAGCCATTGAACCCCATATCACTGATCTATCAGCGACTTATCTACACTTTATTGATGTTGATACAGACCTTAACGGTACAGACCTAAATGTCTTAAAACAACTTTTAAGCTACGGACCTGCGGAAATTCAAAAGATCACACCTACAACCACACTCTTAGTTATTCCTCGCGCAGGTACGCAATCACCTTGGTCAAGTAAAGCCACAGAAATTGCTCAACGCTGTGGACTATCAAATATCAAACGCATAGAACGTGGCGTTGAATACTTAATAGCTTCGAGCATGCCAATTGCTGAACAAGTAAAAACTGCACTGTCTGCTCTTATACACGATCGTATGACACAAAACGTAGTCTTCGATGTACAAGACCTAGATCTATTCTCTCAACATGTACCAAAACCACTGGTCTATGTTGACCTAATTTCCCAAGGCCGTGATGCACTAGTTACCGCCAACACCGAACTAGGCTTAGCATTATCGACAGATGAAATAGATTACTTAACAGATAGTTTTAGCCAATTAGGCAGAAACCCAACTGATGTTGAACTTATGATGTTTGCGCAAGCTAACTCAGAACATTGCCGACATAAGATATTTAATGCTAACTGGACTATTGATGGTATAGATCAAGCTCAGTCATTGTTTAGCATGATTAAAAACACCGCCACAAAAAGTCCAGATGATATTTTATCGGCTTATCATGACAATGCCTCAGTAGCCGTTGGAGCCCCAACCACCAAAGTATTCATTCGTAATGCCTTAACTGGCACCTATACTTATACAGAAGAAGAAGTGCCTTTCTTAATGAAAGTTGAAACGCACAACCACCCAACAGCCATTTCACCTTTCCCAGGAGCTGCTACTGGTTCGGGCGGTGAAATAAGAGATGAAGGCGCCACCGGCAGAGGCTCTCATACCAAAGCTGGCTTAACTGGATTTTCAGTATCTCATTTAAAAATCCCTGGTTACGCGCAGCCTTGGGAACAAGATCATGGTAAACCAGAACGTATTTCATCAGCTCTAGAGATTATGTTAGAAGGCCCTTTAGGGGGTGCTGCTTTCAATAATGAATTTGGTAGACCCAATATTGCTGGCTATTTTAGAAACTTTGAACAGTTGGCACCAGGTGCGACAGAAAATGAATATAAAGGCTACCACAAACCTATTATGATAGCGGGTGGCATGGGCAATATTCGCCCTATGCTCATTGATAAGCATCCTATTCCCGCCGGCTCATTAATTATTATTTTAGGTGGCCCAGCTATGCTCATTGGCTTGGGCGGTGGCGCTGCTTCCTCACAAGCTTCTGGCTCAGGTTCTGAAGATCTTGATTTTGCCTCAGTACAACGCGAAAACCCAGAAATGGAACGCCGTTGCCAAGAGGTTATCAATCACTGTAATTCGCTCGGACAAGACACACCTATCATCTCTATACATGATATAGGTGCCGGTGGTTTATCAAATGCAGTACCAGAAATCATTCACGACTGTGATCGTGGCGGACGCTTTGAGCTTCGCAAGGTAAACATCGCAGACAAAGGCATGTCACCTATGCAAATTTGGTGTAATGAAGCCCAAGAACGCTACGTTATCGCTATAAAACCGGAATCATTAGATTTATTTGCGGCTTTTTGTGAACGTGAACATTGTTTATATGCTGTCATTGGTGAAGCCACAGATGCAGAACATTTAACTCTAAATGATCTGCTTTTAGATAAAAAAGCCGTTGATATTCCCATGTCTATTTTATTTGGGAAACCACCCAAAATGCATAGACATACCCAGCATGTTAAACCGAATACCCAAAAACTAAACTTTGCTAACATTGATATAAACGATGCCGTTAAACGCGTACTTTCATTCCCTGCGGTCGCTGATAAAAGCTTTTTAATACATATTGGTGATCGCTCTGTCACCGGCTTAGTTGCTAGAGACCAAATGGTAGGTCCATGGCAAATCCCTGTTGCTGACGTAGCGGTAACAGCTTCTGGTTATTATGCTTATACTGGTGAAGCGATGGCCATGGGTGAAAGAGCACCTCTCGCTGTCATCAATGCGCCTGCATCTGGTCGCATGGCCATAGCTGAAGCAATCACTAACATAGCTGCAGCAAATATTGCCTCAATTAACAAAATTAAAATATCTGCAAACTGGATGGCTGCTGCTGGCTATCAAGGGGAAGATGCCGCATTATTTGATACAGTAAAAGCAGTTGGCATGGATTTATGCCCTGAATTAGGTATTGCCATCCCAGTAGGTAAAGACTCTTTATCTATGAAAACTGTATGGCAAGATAACGGTGCAGAAAAAATCATGACCGCTCCACTGTCATTAATTGTTACTGCATTTGCACCTGTATTAGATATAAGCAAAACACTTACGCCACAACTAAAATGGCTAGACAACGAAGAAACCCTCTTACTCTTTATCAATCTAGGTAAAAGCCGCTTAGGTGGTTCGATATTAGCCCAAGTTTATAATCAAATTGGCGAAACACATGATTGTCCCGACGTTGATAACCCGCATTTATTAAAAACCTTCTTTAAATCGATACAAACCCTCAATACACAAGGCAAAATACTTAGTTATCATGATCGATCAGATGGTGGTCTGTTAGCAACGCTTTCTGAAATGATGTTTGCTAGCCGATTAGGCGCGTCTATTTCTATAGACCAATTAGGAGATGATGCATTATCCGCCTTGTTTAACGAAGAACTAGGTGCAACTATACAAATTAAAGCCAGTGATATTAATGAAGTTTTAGAAATTTTATATGAAGCTGAATTAAATGATCGCACCAGTGTTTTAGGTATAGTAACCAAAGAGCCAAACCTTTCTATACACTATAACAATGAACTCATTTACGAGGCACCACGAACCGAATTACAAAACATTTGGTCAGAAGTCAGCTATAAAATGCAAGCTTTGCGAGATAATCCAGACTGCGCAAAACAACAATATGACCGCATCTCAGATGACAATGATCCTGGCTTAACAGCGACCTTATCATTTGATATCAACGATGATATAACAAGTAATTTACCTAAAACCAATAAACCTAAGGTCGCTATTTTAAGAGAACAAGGTGTTAATGGTCATGTTGAAATGGCTGCCGCGTTTGATCGCGCTGGCTTTACCAGTATAGATATTCATATGACGGATATCATTCATGGTCGAATTAGCTTAAATGACTTTGTTGGCTTAGTGGCTTGCGGTGGTTTTTCTTACGGTGACGTATTAGGTGCAGGGGGCGGATGGGCTAAATCAATACTCTTTAACCCACGCGCCCGAGAAGAATTTAGTAACTTCTTTAACCGACCCGATACTTTTGGCTTAGGTGTTTGTAACGGTTGCCAAATGATGTCTGGGCTTAAAGAAATCATACCAGGCGCAGAAAATTGGCCGAGCTTTAAACGCAACCAATCAGAACAATTTGAAGCCAGAGTTGCCATGGTTGAAATACAAGCTTCCCCCTCTATTTTTTTTACTGACATGGCAGGCTCTAAGATACCTGTTGCCGTAGCTCATGGCGAAGGCAGAGCTGAATTTTCACACAATATGCAAGAGGCTATAAACTCAAATAACATTGCGCTGTCTTATATTGATAACTATGGCAATAAAACAACGGAATTTCCGGCCAACCCTAACGGCTCACCGCTAGGCATAACAGGCTTAACAAATGCTGACGGACGCTTTACAATTATGATGCCGCATCCAGAGCGGTGTTTTAGATCAATTCAAAACTCTTGGCACCCACAAGACTGGCAAGAATATGGGGCTTGGATGAGAATGTTTAGAAACGCAAGAGTTTGGACAGAAGGCTTAAAGTAAACCTATCAAGGCTCCAAACTTAAAAGTAACGAGCCTTATTAGAATCAAGAACAGGACAATGAATGATTTCGATAAGTTATAAGCATACAAATAAAGTGTTGATAGCATTATGTCTAATTGTCATTTTGACTATCCCTGACATATTAATAGAATTATTTGTTGAAGGCATACACTTTGTCATTGAAATAATAGCTGAAATGACCCACCTCGCCTTCGAAGGTGTCGAGTCGGTCCTGGATCATTTTATCGAACATCATTTCCATACAGAAATGCATGAGACTCAAGTAATTGTTTTTTACATTATTATGAGTGTTTTAGCCATCCCGACCTATTATATTGCTAAGATTTTGCCACGCATTTATTTTGCTATGGAAAAGCACATTAGTGAAATGTGGCTAAGTAATAGAAATCACGCTCAACTGTATTGGCTAGGTATGTCCATCAACGATAAAATCAAACTAGGCTTAATGATTATTGTTGGCCTCTACTTTGCCTCATTTTTTATCATGTAATTTATTATGACGATCAAAAAAACTCAACCAGACAAAAGCAAGTTAAATCAGATTGTTACAGATGCCAGACGCAATCAAGAGTTAAGAGAACAGTCTTATAGAGGTCAAGCACTTAAACTTTATCCTTGGATATGTGGCAGATGTGCGCGGGAATTTACCCATGTGACTTTAACGGAACTGACCGTACATCATAAAAACCATAACCACGATGACAACCCCAGTGATGGCAGTAATTGGGAGTTACTTTGTCTTTATTGTCATGATAATGAACATCAGCGCTACGAGGAAACTCGGTTCAGCAGTAAGCAATCTTCAAGTAGCACTGCAAACGTGTCTACACATAATCCATTTGCTAACCTGCAAAACTTACTAAACACCAAAAAATAAACACCACAAATCTAAAGCATCTATTGGTGTTTAGCTAAAGAATCAATCCCTTTATTAGCCAATAGATCTGCTCTTTCATTGCCAACATTGCCAGAGTGACCTTTAACCCACTGCCATTCAATCTGATGGTGGTTAATTAAGCCATCTAATCTGCGCCATAAATCTTCATTCTTTACAGGCGCCTTAGAGGCAGTTTTCCAACCTTTTTGTTTCCAATTTGGCATCCAGTCTGTAATACCTTTTAACACATAACTAGAGTCACTAAATAATTCTATTTTACAAGACTGTTTTAAAGCCTCAAGTGCTTTAATTGCAGCCATTAATTCCATACGATTATTTGTAGTATGCTGTTCACCACCAAATATCTCTTTAGTCATACCTTTATAATTAAGAGTCGCCCCCCAACCTCCCTGCCCCGGATTACCACGGCAAGCCCCATCAGTATAAATAACAACCCTATTATTCATGTTTATTTTTTTGTGCAACAGTATTCATAGAACTAACTAAGCTTAATTGATGTGTAGCATTTTTAACAGGCGTTAAAGGGATAATATTATATCTGCGTTTAATAGACCTAACAGCATAAGCCGAAAAAAAGACAGAAAAATCATTGAAAAATTGCCCAGCCTGTTTGGTACTAGTTGATTCTAAATTAAATTTAGACGAATTGCTCACTTCAAAATTTAATAATTTTAACCAATCTAATACTCTAGAACGATAGATAAAGTGACCCTGCCATGAATCAGACATTTTCATATCTAGCAAAAATTGATATCTAACCCACAAACTTGAAGGATTAAAATTAAGAATAATTAACACGCCTTCCGGCTTTAATACTCGCTCAATTTCACGCATTGTTTGAAAGCGATGCGTATCAAACTCTAATAGATGCGGCACGATTACCATATCAAATGACTCAGATTGCAAGGGTAAAGCGTAAGCCTTGGCTCTTATATGATTAGCGTTATCACAGCCCATACCTTTAGTATCGAGAACCGTAAAATTTTTATACAAACTGCAATCTATAAACTCGCTTTCCCAATTTAAACCACCAATCTGCAAAATGTGTTGCTGGCAACTGACGGTAATAGCCTTTTGTAAATATTCAACTTCCAATTCTTTAAGCAATTTACCTCTTGGTGTCTGGTAAAGGGCAAACAAGAAATTACGTTTCATTTATCACATCCATAGCAACATTACCTTAATGATATTTCAATGAAAAAATGGTATCATTAAATTAAAGAAAGTAAATACAAAGTAAGGTTTAAAAATGATACGCGTTAAATTTAACCGTTCGATTAAATTGCTGTTAATGTCTTCTTCTCTAGTGATGGTGGGCTGTTCTGAAACCCCAAAATCATCACTAAACCTTACAGATGCAAATCCTGTAACACCCACTAATGATGATAATAGTGGTCGACATAAATACCACAATGTTCACATACACAAACATATCCAAACTGCCGCCAATCATAAAAACACAGTTTGGGAGCGCATGCTATCTTTATATTCACTGCCTGAAATTGACAATCCTAGAGTCAACAGAGAAATTGAATGGTATCTAGACCACCCTGCAGCACTAGCCATTATCCAACAACGCGCTGAACCCTATTTAACGCACATCTTAGATGAAATTGAAGCTAGAGATATGCCGGGCGAATTGGCTTTATTACCTGTCGTTGAAAGTGCCTTTGTCCCCGATGCTTATTCAAAAGCTGATGCATCTGGGCTTTGGCAATTTGTGCCAGCTACAGGCCGCGAATATGGCTTACAACAAAATGATTGGTATGATGGTCGTAAAGATATTTATGCCTCAACCAAAGCAGCGACTACCTACCTAAAAGAATTAAATGAAACCTTTGATGGTGATTGGTTGTTAGCGTTAGCCTCTTATAATTGTGGCAAAGGTAGATTGAAAAAATCTATCGATAAAAATGCAGAACTCAATCTGCCCACTGATTATTGGTCATTAGATTTACCCGATGAAACACAAGACTATGTGCCACGTTTATTAGCCATTGCTAAAATATTTGGTAATGCTGATGAATATAATGTGCATTTGCAACATATTCCAAACAGACCTTACTTTGAAGTAGTTGACATTAAATCACCTCTTGATTTAAACAAAGCAGCAGAATTAGCTAACACCCCGCTACATGTGTTTTTAAAATTAAACCCTGGTTTCAACAAAGGCAGTACAGCGCCACAAGGCCCTCATCGTCTTTTAGTACCAGTTGCGCACGCAGAAAACTTTAAAAACAAACTCGCGGCACTACCTTTGGCAGAAAGAGTCACCTTAAAACCCATTATTGCACCGCGTCCCACTCAAACAGCATTACATACGGACAATCGCGAAGACTTACTTAAGCCAATTACCATGGCTTACAAAGTTAAAGCAGGTGAAAGCTTAGCTAGTATTGCCACCAAGAATCACACTACACCAAAAGCCTTACGAGTTTTAAATCATTTAAAGAGCGACGCAATACATCTAGGTATGAATATTCAAATTCCTAATGAAGCCAAGCCTAACCTAAACAAAACGGTCTTAGCGCAACTAGAAAAAACTACAAAACCAAAACTACCGACTACCCAAAGCTACGAAGTTAAAAAAGGTGATACTTTATACAGCATCTCGCAACGGTATTCAGTATCTGCAAAAGACTTGGCCACTTGGAACAATGTTGAATTAAAAACGGCTTTGGCACCAGGTAAAAAACTAACTATAAAAGCGATGACTCAACAAGTCGCAAGTGTAGCGCCACTGCGCTTAGTTAATTACACCGTTGTTAAAAACGACTCACTGGATCATATATCTAAAAAGTTTAACGTGCCAGTCAATGAACTGCGTAGGACTAATGCCACAGCCCTCTCTAAAGGCTTGTTACCTGGTCTCAAATTAAAAATTATTGTTGATAGCAACCAGTATTCTAGCTAGTCACCCTGAATCCATAGATTAAAGTGACAAGTAGTCTAAAAAAGATCAAACTGAAAGTCAGGAAACTAACAAACCAAAAGTATCAGGTTTGTTAGCTTACTCTTGGAAATTAAGCCTTTACAAAATGTAAACCTGCCTCATCTGCACTGACCTTAATCGTATCACCCGCCATAAATTGCCCACCTAAAATAGCTTGAGCTAATGGATTCTCTATTTGTTGCTGAATCGCACGCTTCATTGGCCTTGCCCCATAGACGGGATCAAAACCAGCTTCTCCCAAAATATCTAATGCTTGGTCAGATATTTCAAAGCCAATCTCTTTATCTCTTAAACGCACTCTTAAATGTTCAATCTGTATACTAGAAATCGCTCTGATTTGCTCTCTAGCTAAAGGATGGAAAACCACAGCCTCATCAATTCGGTTAATAAATTCAGGTCTAAATTGCTGACCGACTCTCTCCATCACCGCCGCTTTCATGACCGGATAAAGCGCTTCACCCGATAATTCTTGAATAATGTCAGAACCAATATTAGACGTCATTACAATCACCGTATTTCTAAAATCAACGGTTCTACCTTGACCATCCGTTAAACGCCCATCATCTAACACCTGTAATAAAATATTAAACACATCCGGATGTGCCTTTTCAATTTCATCCATCAAGATAACAGAATAAGGTTTGCGTCTAACCAACTCTGTTAAATAGCCACCTTCTTCATAACCCACATAACCCGGAGGCGCCCCAATTAAGCGTGCCACCGAATGTTTCTCCATAAACTCAGACATATCAATACGCACCATAGAATCGGTAGTATCAAACATAAACTCCGCTAAGGCTTTACATAACTCAGTTTTACCCACCCCTGTAGGGCCTAAGAATAAGAACGAACCATTAGGTCGATTAGGATCAGACAAGCCCGCTCTAGAACGGCGAATGGCATTACTAACCGCTTTAAGAGCTTCAGACTGACCAACCACGCGTTTAGAAAGATAATCTTCCATACTTAATAACTTTTCACGCTCACCTTCCATCATCTTAGAAACCGGAATCCCAGTCCATTTAGACACAACTTCTGCAATTTCTTCATCGGTCACTTTATTACGCAATAATGTCATCTTATGCGATTCATCAGGCACCGAACTGGCTAATTTTTTTTCTAACTCAGGAATAATGCCATATTGCAATTCAGACATGCGCCCAAAATCATTAGCTCTAGACGCCGCTTCTAAATCAGTTTTAGCTTGATCTAATTTTTCTTTAATACTTGCAGAACCTTGTAACAAGGCTTTTTCAGCTTTCCAAATTTCTTCTAAGTCAGAGTATTCTTTTTCTAAATCCGCAATATCAGTTTCAAGGCTTGTTAAGCGCTTTTTAGAAGCAATATCCTTCTCTTTCTTTAAGGCTACTTGTTCAATTTTTAACTGTATCAAGCGACGATATAATCTATCCATTTCTTCGGGCTTAGAATCAATCTCCATTCGAATACGGCTACCCGCTTCATCAATTAAATCAATCGCCTTATCCGGCAACTGTCTATCAGCAATATAACGATACGATAAAGTGGCTGCCGCTACTATTGCAGGGTCGGTAATCTCTACACCATGATGTACTTCATATTTTTCTTTTAAACCGCGTAAGATGGCAATAGTATCTTCAACTGAAGGCTCATCCACCATAACCTTTTGGAAGCGGCGCTCTAGGGCAGCGTCTTTTTCAACATATTTACGATATTCATCTAAAGTGGTCGCGCCCACACAATGCAATTCACCTCTCGCTAAAGCGGGTTTTAACATATTGCCCGCATCCATCGCGCCTTCTGCTTTACCTGCCCCCACCATGGTATGAAGCTCATCAATAAACAGAATAACTTGACCTTCTTGTTTAGCTAAATCGTTTAAAACCGCTTTAAGACGTTCTTCAAACTCACCTCTAAACTTAGCTCCGGCAATTAGGGCTGCCATATCCAAAGATAATACTTGTTTGCCTTTAATACCTTCTGGCACTTCACCATTAACAATACGTTGGGCTAGTCCTTCAACAATAGCCGTTTTGCCCACACCCGGCTCACCAATTAAGACCGGATTATTTTTTGTACGACGCTGTAAGACCTGAATGGTACGGCGGATCTCATCATCACGCCCAATCACCGGATCTAACTTACCTTGTTCAGCTCGCTCGGTTAAATTGATGGTGTATTTGTTTAACGCTTGACGCTGGTCTTCTGCATTAGCATCCTCCACTGCTTCGCCACCGCGCATTTTATCAATTGCCACTTCTACCGCCTTGCTTGTCAGACCTAATTTTTTAAATAATTGACTTAAATAACCTTTCTCTTCACACGCCGCTAATAAAAACAATTCACTGGAAATGAATTTATCATTACGCTTTTGAGCTAATTTATCGGTTAGATTTAATAGTCTTGAAGATTCATTGGAGATCTGCACATCACCACCCGAACCCGATACCGTCGCAATCCGATTAAGCTCGGTATTTAACTCCGTACGCAATAATTGATTATTAATACCTATTTGCGCTAATAACGGTTTAATACTACCGCCTTCTTGTTCTAATAATGCCGTCATTAAATGCACGGGCTCTATAAATTGATGGTCTTTTCCTAAAGCCAGACTCTGAGCGTCAGCTAATGCTGCCTGAAACTTGCTGGTTAATTTATCCATACGCATGGGTGTTACCTACTAAATAGTGGTTAAGTTGGCACGGATATTAGGGAGCATCCGCAAGTTTTCAAGGCACAAACTAAAATTATTTAACATTAGCTTAGTGTTGTTAACATTAACTTCTAATTATTATCGTAATATTGTTAAAGCTAACATTAAACAATGTTGCTGCTTACATTGGGCTGGTATGCTTATGCTCAAATTGCTTAAGTTAAAGTTCAACGATGCACGAAGGATAACTAATAAACTGAGTTGCCATAAGCTGACTAATTATAGGCTTATTTATGCAAATAGATACGAAGATTTTACATTTCTTGGCATTAACGCTTCGATAAACTCAGCGCGAACGGTTTATTTTTTGATAAAACCCAATTCTTGGTGTTAGTCATAAACCACCAGAACTTGTAAATATTAATCCGTTCGTGCTGAGTTTGTCGAACCATGAGCGGATTAATATCAAATATAATGGAACAAATAGACAGATTAACTATTTAAAATCAGAGATTTTAACTCTACAAAGAAATATCTATAAAACCATGTGTACCGCGTTTTGATTTTACAGACAACCAATCTTTTAAATGTTTAAGCTCAGCTGTTTCTTCTAAGGCATCTAAACTTTGTTTATTTTTTAATAATCTAAACGCAGATGAAAGCACATTATAACGATCACCCGTAATACCCGCTCTTCTTAAGCCAACCGTATTTAATCGATAATGTTTAGCCGGTCTGCCACCTATTAACATATAGGGAATTACGTCCATATTTAAACCCGTCGTGCCTTGCACAATGGCATAAGAACCTACTCGGCAAAACTGATGCACAACCACCGCCCCCCCCATAAACACATTATTTCCCACCTCAACATGACCACCAATAGCCACATTGTTGGCAAAAATAGTATTGTTACCCACTGAACAATCATGTGCGACATGACTATTATTCATAAAAAAACACCCAGAACCAATGCGAGTTTCTGCATTTTCTTTAGCAGCACGATGCGCAGTAAAGCCTTCTCTAAAATGGTTATTATCACCAATAATTAACCATGATTCAGTTTCTGGTTTAAAACTTGTATCTTGAGGCAAACCACCTAACACAGCATGCGGATGCAATACATTTCCCTCACCCATTTTTACATGCCCATGAACCACGGCATGTGCCCCAATCTGACAATTAGCTCCAATTACAGCGCCACTTTCAATCACTGCGAAAGGTCCTACAGTAAGATTATCGCCTAACACCACATCAGAGGCAATGTAAGCGGAGGGATGAACATTTTGTGTCATAGTAACTAACCTTTAGAATAAAATTTTTAATGTAATTCTTTAATTGCTCGTACTTTAAAAATTATAAAGTGTAACAATCGATGCAAGCTTAACTTATCCTCTTGGATGAAACTTTGCATGTAATTCTTTTAACCGCTCTCTAGCAATATGCGTATATATTTGCGTCGTTGATAAATCAGAATGACCTAATAACAACTGCACTACCCTTAAATCTGCTCCGTGATTCAATAAATGCGTTGCAAAAGCATGGCGTAAAGTATGTGGAGAAATCTCTTTATTAATACCCGCCTTTTTCGCATGGCGTTTGATAATATGCCAAAACGCCTGTCTTGTCATGCCGTCAGCACGATTTGTGACAAATAAATAATCAGACTGCTGATTACCCAATAAACTGCCTCTGGATTGATTAATATAAATTTCTAAACAACTCATAGCTTCTTCGCCCACCGGCACCAAACGCTCTTTGTTGCCCTTACCGGTAATCCTAACCACCCCCATTCTAAAACTGATTTCTGAAAACTTTAAACCTACCAATTCAGAAACCCGTAAGCCCGTAGCATAAAGCATTTCTAGCATCGCCTTATCTCGACAACCTTGTAAATTTGTAACTTCGGGAGCGGCAAGTAATAACTCGACATCTTGTTCTGAAAGCGGCATGGGTAACAAACGACCAATATGCGGTGCTTCAATTAAAGCAGTAGGATCTACAGTTATTTTATTCTCCCGAATGTAATAGCCATAAAAGCGGCGCAAACTAGATAAAATCCTTGCAGCTGAGCGACTCCCAATACCTGCTTGATAACGGTTAGCCAAAAAACCAGAAATATCTGCTCTATCAACAGCCAACATATCTTTATCAGCTAACCATTGGGCGTAAATTCGTAAGTCACTACTATAAGCTGATAACGTATTTTCACTTAAGCCTTGCTCAACCCAAACAGCATCTAAAAACTGTTCAATTAAGATACTCGATGTCATGCTTAATTCATTAACTCATAAGATAAAAGTGTTTCTTTTATATTCATTAAAGGCCCAACTGTTTGACCGCTATAACCACCTAAACCAGACACCGCAACCACTCGATGACAGGGAATGAACCAAGGGTATTGATTGGCTCGACACGCATTGCCCACTGCTCTAGGAGCAGAATCAAGTTGTCTAGCTATTTCAGAATAGGTACGCGTTTGACCCCAAGGAATTTTAAGCATTTCAGCCCACACTGTGTGCTGAAACAAAGTACCAAGCTTTAACAATTTAAGCGGAATCACTTGCGAAGCTTGATTATTGAACTCTAACTCAGAGATAGTGCGTAACGAAGTGTTAAGAATATCTGTGCTTCGTGACCAAGTAACTGAACAAATCACCTCACTGCGCCATTGCACATAAAGTAAGCCTGCTGGGGTATTTAACTTAACCCACTCTTTAGGCCCTAAAGCCTCTTCATCCTGCTCAACCCACTCTATTAAATATGTCATCAGTCATTTTTACCTAAGCCGTCAGTTTAAAAATAGTCCAATAGCCAAACATCACTAACTACCCATACGAGTGCTAATTCAGTAAATTGGCTTAAAACTTCACGTAGGATATTTTCAATATCATGCTACCTTTCTGAAATGACTTTGACATTGATATTAGCATAATTACAAAAATTGATGGGCCTGAATTGTAATACTTACTCAAGCATGTGACTCTTGTTGCCTAAGCACTTAAACAGTGATGCAAGTGCAGTTGATATTTGTAGCCGGTGCATCTTAACTAATGCGCCAGCGCATGATAGAGCGCGCAATAGCGCACTGTATTATTAAAGCTAGTACATTAGCTAAAATGCGCTAGGACATAGCACATTTGTGCTGGCGTATGATTGGATTGTAACGAGCGCAGTCAGCGCTTGTTGCTAGCAATATTAAACAATGCACACGTGCATTTAGTTTAATGCAATAGCACAATTGGCTATTATCGTTAGCTAAAAAATAAACTAATAAGTCCCAATCAATACGTAAAACTAATGATGAATAACAAGATTTACTAATTTATGTACTGCCTCTTCTATTGATATCACTGCTGTATCAAGCTCTAAATCAGCATTAACGGGGGCATCATAAGCAGAGGATATGCCTGTAAAATCAGCAATATCACCCTGACGGGCCTTAGCATATAAACCCTTAACATCCCGCTGTTCGCAGACTTCTAAGCTAGTTTTTACATAAACCTCACGAAAGCATTGTTCACCAATAATCGATTTGGCAACTTTGCGATCAGCTAAAAAAGGCGATATTAAAGCCACAATTACAATTAAGCCTGCGTCATTCATTAACCGTGCAACTTCAGCCGTACGACGAATATTCTCAGACCTATCCTGCTTTGAATAACCTAAATTGGCATTAAGACCTTGACGTAAATTATCACCATCAAGCACAAAACACGCTTTTTGTTGGGTGACAAATACCTGCTCAAGTGAATACGCGAGGGTCGATTTGCCTGCCCCACTCAAGCCCGTCAACCAAATAGTTAACGGTTGAGACATACAAACAATTTTTTGCTTATCATTACGCGATTGTGCTTTATCAAAATATACTCTACTCATTGAAATGAAATATGTTTAGATAATTAAAAATCTATGTCATTAATTAAAACGGCCAGAGAACACTTGCATGTACTCTGGCCGATATTGTTAAATTACTCTGGCTTAACTTAAATAAAACTAGTTAATGCCAAAGACGCTAGATTGGTAGATCCGGTGATTTCAATTACAAAATCGCTACCCGTAAAGCTATCATTGTGATCTAAATCCACCGCCAAAAAGCTGCGTCCACTTAAATCACCGGCATTAGCTGTAACAATAGCCCCAGAAATATCATTAACCACGGTTGTATTAAAGCCAACACCTGCTTGATGCAACAAAATGTTCATATCACTGACAAAAGTTGCTTCCGTCACATTACCGGTTACCAACGCGCCTTTTGCTGCCACTTTAACTGTCAAATCGATCTTATCTAACCTAAAATCAAGATCGTTTGCCAAGTCAACATTAGCAATTGAGGCCGCATTTGCTTGAGTGTCTGTAACACCCGCCGCATAACGTATTACATCACTACCTGCTCCAGTGATTAAGACATCTTTTCCAGCACCGCCAATCAAAATGTCGTTACCTAAGCCACCGTCAAGCGTATCTTTACCTTCAACACCGTTTAAAGTATCGTTTCCAGTAGCACCGATAAGTAGGTTAGCTCCTACATTACCTGTTAAGACATTGGCAAGGGTATTACCAGTTAAAGATTCTGATGTAGAACCTTGCAAGGTAGTGTTTTCAATATTAAACCAACTAGTCATATCAATTGACCCGTAAGAGTAAACCAGATCCGTACCCCCCGCAGCCAACTCAACCACACTATCACCAGCGCCCAGATAGTAAGTATCATTTCCAGTACCACCAACCAGAATGTTAGCGCCGGATGCTTGGGAACCGTCGAGGATATTATTTAAATTATTACCCCCCAAAGTTGTTGCAGCAATACCTGTGGCGATGATATTTTCAACCCCAACAGGTAAGTTGTAAGTCGCACTGCTCCAAACAGCATCAATACCACCGGTATGATCGCTTTCAGTTTTGCCCGATTCAACCACAAGATCAGTCGTATCGTTCACAATGTAAACATCATTTCCGACACCGCCATTCATGGTATCTTTACCGTCGGCTGCAAATGTTAACGGATAAGCGCCACCCGATATAAAGTCATCGTTCTTAGTACCGACTAAATTATTGGCATTGTTGTCCCCATAAATACCTTTAATAAAATTCAATGTGCCATTTAAAGCTGGTGCCATACCATCGCTTATCGATACCGCAACCTTTGTACTGGCTATACCACCAGAAACCGGTACAAATGATACTGCCGCCAAGGCTGCATTCACGTCAACTTTAGTACCACTTACCGACCACACACCTGTTGCGGCACTATACGTTTCACCATGTCCAGAGTTTGCAGTCAAGCTACCAATTGAGCTATTTTTACTCGCTAGGGTTAGTGTCGCTGTAAACGTATTAGCATCAGGATCGGTAATAACAATATCAGCTATCGAGGCTGTATTGTTAACCTGATAACCAATGGTTTGGTTTAGATTCGTTACAGTTGGTGCTGTATTAGTGGGTGCTGAACTAACTACAGTTGTACTGTTATCAGTTACTGCGGTGGCAATACCATCATTCACGCTCACTGTAAAAGTCGTAGTTTCTGTATTGCCTGGAGCCACTCGATTGGCCGTCGGTGCAAATATCAAGGCACGAATAGCCGTTTGAGCATTTGCGGGTGTGTCTGCAGTGTGTGTATAAGTTAAACCACCATCTAGCGTTGTAAAACCAGACGCTGTTAACGATGCTACAGTAAAGCTACCTTTAGCGGCCACATCCACAGCCACACTCACAGTAACCGATGCACCTGAATCAACATCCGCAATCGTAAAACCCGAGAACGGTGATGCTGTGGCCGTATCAGTAATATTAGTAACCGCAGTGACACCCCCAATAACAGGAGCATCATTCACCGGTGTGACATCAACAGTTAAGGTATTAGCCGTCGTGCTAAAGGTTGTACCATCGCTGACTTTAAAGCCAACAGTGGCATAACCCGCTCCTTCACCATTAAGATCCGGGGTAAAACGCAAGTTGCCAGCCGTAATATCCGCCACACTGATTTCCTGATCCAGTGTCACCGCCACCCAGTTAGTACCGTTGTTATATTCCAAAGTACCGGCACTGGCCAAGGTAGAGATTTGCACAGCTGCCCACGCAGTAGCCGTATTTCCGACACTCGAATCACTGTAGGTACCAAAATCACTAATTGACAACACCACCGCCGTATCTTCCAGTGTGGTAACCGTTACATCGGTGCTGGTGGGTGCATTGTTGTTAACAAAAAATAAAGTATCGCCATCAGAATTACCAATCAAGGCATCCAGATCACCGTCGCCATCAATGTCAACAAAAGTGGGTGACGAATAACTCCCTACATTGCTCAAACCAAAGGGATCAGTACTGGCAGTTGCAAAAGCGGCACTCGTCGCACTGCCTGTATTTTCATAAAACAAATTGCTAAGATAATCAGTGCCAACAAAGGCATCCAAATCACCATCACCATCAATATCCACAAACGTGGGTTTTGCAGAATATCCCAAGTTACTTAATCCAAAGGGATTGGTGCTGGAAGCAGCAAAAGCCGCACTGGTCAATGTACCGGTATTCTCGAAAAATAGGGTGCCGTTATATTTCTCACCCACAAAGGCATCCAAATCGCCATCATTATCGATATCAACAAAAGTGGGACTGGCTAAATAACCCACATCACTCAACCAAAAAGGGTCAATGGAGGCAGAGGCAAAAGCCGCACTTGTAGCATTACCGGTATTCTCAAAAAACCAATTATTACCATACCAATTACCAACAAAAGCGTCCAGATCACCGTCGCCATCAATATCAACTAAAGTGGGGCGAGAATAAAGGCCCACATTACTCAACCCAAAAGGGTCAGTGGAGGCCGAGGCAAAAGCCGCACTGGTGGCACTGCCGGTGTTTTGGAAAAACACGGAGTCACCAACATCATTACCCATAAAAGCGTCCAGATCACCATCGGCATCAATATCCACAAATGTGACACTAGAAGAAATACCGACATTACTCAATCCAAACGGATTAGTAACCGGCGCTTGGAAAGTCGGATTACCCACAGCCAAATCATTATCCGTAACCGTCACTGTCGTATTAGCGATAGCAAAGTTGTTGTAATTAGCATCGGTACTGGCTACGGTGTAGTTAATCACGCCGGTGTTGGTAAACTCACCCATCGTGTCATTAACCGCAGTGACCGTTACCGTTTGTGCGACATTCCAGTTAGCTGAGGTAAAAGTTAAGGTTGTGACATCGGTACCAACCTGACCGTTGGTGTTACCTAAGGTAATGACCACATCGGCAGTCGGTGCACTATCTAAAACCAGCGTATAACTATCCGTCGCACCACCTTCGGTGACGGCTATGTTACCGTTGCTTTGGGTTAGGGTAATACCCGTTACCAGCACCATGACCCACTAAGGCATCCAAATCGCCGTCGCCATCAATGTCCACAAAATTGGGACTGGCACCAAAGTTAACATTACTCAAGCCAAACGGATTGGTGCTGGCAGTTGCAAAAGCTGCACTGGTCGACGTACCGGTATTTTCGAAATATTTGATATTGCCATATCTTTCACCTACAAAGGCATCAAGATCACCATCACCATCAATATCCACAAATGTAGGGCTAGCATTAGATGCTACTTTACTTAGCCCAAACGTATTGGCACTTGGTGTTGCATAAGCCGCGCTAGAAGCTGTACCAGTGTTTTGGTAAAACAGGATATTGCCATTACCATTACCCACAAAGGCGTCCAGATCACCATCTGCATCAATGTCAGCAAAAGTTGTAACAGCAGCATTACCCACATCGGTCAAACCAAATGGATTCGTGGTCTTTGCTGCAAAAGCCGCACTGCTCGCAGTACCGGTGTTTTGGTAATACAGGGTGTTGCCATCATAATTGCCAATTAAGGCATCCAAATCACCATCGGCATCAATATCCACAAAAGTAGGGCTGGACATATAACCCACGTCTGTAAATCCAAACGGATTAGTAACCGGCGCTTGGAAAGTCGGATTACCCACAGCCAAGTCGTTATCTGTGACCGTCACTATCGTATTGGCGATAGCAAAGTTATTGTAATTGGCATCGGTACTGGCTACGGTGTAGTTAATCACGCCGGTGTTGGTAAACTCACCCATCGTGTCATTAACCGCAGTGACCGTTACCGTTTGTGCGACGTTCCAGTTAGCTGAGGTAAAAGTTAAGGTTGTGACATCGGTACCAACTTGACCGTTGGTGTTACCTAAGGTAATGACCACATCGGCAGTCGGTGCACTATCCAAAACCAGCGTATAACTATCCGTTGAGCCACCTTCGGTGACGGCAGTATTGCCGTTGCTTTGGGTTAGGGTAATACCCGGTGTTGGCGGAACTGCATTAATAAAGAAAAACGTATCGCCATTATAATTACCAATTATGGCATCCAAGTCACCATCCGCATCAATATCCACAAAAGTGGGTGTGGCATTATATCCCACACCACCTAAACCAAACGAATCAGTGGTTGCCGCTGCAAAAGCCGCACTGGTTGCCGTGCCGGTGTTTTGGTAAAACAGGGTATCGCCATTATAATTACCAATGAAGGCATCCAGATCGCCGTCACCATCAATATCAATAAAAGTAGGTTTGCCATTGTTTCCAACATTAGTCAAACCAAAGGGATTGGTGGTTGCTGCTGCAAAAGCGGCACTGCTTGCGGTGCCGGTATTTTGGTAAAACAGGGTGTTTCCATCACCATTCCCCACCAAGGCATCCAAATCCCCGTCGCCATCAATATCCACAAAAGTGGGACTGGCAAAAAGCCCCACATCACTCAAACCAAACGGATTGGCGGTCGTTGCTGCAAAAGCAGGACTGCTCGCTGTGCCGGTGTTTTGGTAAAACAGGGTGTTGCCAAAACCTACACCCACCAAGGCATCCAAATCACCGTCGCCATCAATATCCACGAAAGTGGGGTCGGCTCCAGTGCCCACATCGGTCAAACCAAATGGATTGGTGATAGTTGCTGCAAAAGCAGGACTGCTCGATGTGCCGGTGTTTTGGTAAAACAGGGTGTTGCCGGCATCATTACCCACTAGAGCATCCAGATCACCATCCCCATCAATATCCACAAAAGTGGG